>JBEIOV010000002.1:0-193129 GCA_040377375.1 Hylemonella sp. | reverse complement strand
GACGACGGCCGCCTGACCGACGGCCAGGGCCGCACCGTGGACTTCAAGAACACCGTGATCGTGATGACCAGCAACATCGGCTCGCCCATCATCCAGGCCATGGTCGGCAAGCCGACGGAAGAAATCAAGGAAGCGGTGACGGACGAGTTGAAGAACTACTTCCGCCCCGAGTTTTTGAACCGCATCGACGAGACCGTGGTGTTCCACGCGCTCGACGCCAAGAACATCGAATCCATCGCCCGCATCCAGCTCCAGGTGCTGATGGAGCGCCTGCAGAAGATGGACCTGACGATGGAGGTGTCGGAAGCGGCCATTGCCGAGCTGGCCAAGGTCGGCTTCGACCCGGTGTTTGGCGCGCGGCCCCTGAAGCGCGCCATCCAGCAGCGCATCGAAAACCCGCTGTCCAAGCTGCTGCTGGAAGGCAAGTTCCTGCCCAAGAGCACGATTCCCGTCGATGTCGATCCGGTGCGCGCGCCCGGCGTGTTCAAGTTCGACCGCGCCGTGGCCTGAGTGTCCAGGGCGGCGCGAGTTGCTATTTAATTGATAGCTGCTTGCGCCCGTTTTTCAAGGGCTAGCGGCCTGTTTTATGATTAAAATATAGGAAACCCGTTCCTGCCTTCGCATGAGCGGGTTTCCTTATGGATACCCTGGACTTCCCACGGTCTGGTAGACAGTCCGGGCCATCACGTTCCCCTTATTCATGACACTTGCACTCCACGGCACCCTCGGCATTGATTTCGGCACCTCCAATTCGGCCATGGCCTGGGCCGATGCCAATGGCACGGCGCGCCTGATTGCGCTGGAGGGCGAGGCCGTGGCCATGCCCACGGCGGTGTTCTACAACAGCGAGGACCTGAGCACCCATTTCGGACGCGATGCCGTGGCGCAGTACCTGGGGGGCACCGAGGGGCGGCTGATGCGTTCGCTCAAGAGCCTGCTGGGCAGCCCGCTGCTGCTGGAGACCACGGTCGTCAACCACCGGCAGATCAGTTTCCAGGACATCATCGCCACCTTTCTTGCGGCCCTGCGCGAGCGCGCCACGCAGGCGCTGGGCGCGCAGCCACGGCGCGTGGTGATGGGGCGGCCGGTGCATTTTGTGGACGACGACCCCGAGCGCGATGCGCTGGCACAAGCATCGCTGCTGCAGGCGGCGCAGGCGGTGGGGTTTGACGAGATATCGTTCCAGCTGGAGCCCATCGCCGCGGCGCTGGACTACGAGCGCCGCCTGAACAAAGAGAGCACGGTGCTGGTGGTGGACCTGGGCGGCGGCACATCGGACTTCACCGTGGTGCGCCTGGGGCCAGATCGAATAGCGCAGGCCGACCGCATGCAGGACGTGCTGGCCACCACCGGCGTGCACATCGGCGGCACGGACTTCGACCACAAGCTCAGCCTGGAGCAGGTGATGCCCCTGCTGGGCTACCGCCACTTGGGGCCGGACCAGCGCGAGGTGCCCAGCCGCATCTTTTTTGACCTGTCCACCTGGCACCTGATCAACTGGCTGTACACGCAGCGCGCTCTCAGCCAGGCCCAGGCGCTGTGGACCAACTACGCCGATGTGCGCCTGCACCAGCGCCTGATGCACGTGCTGAAGCACCGTTATGGCCACCGCATTGCCCATGAGGTGGAGCAGGCCAAGATTCGCTGTTCCCAGCTGGATGGCGATGCGCCGATGGACCTGTCTTATGTCGAGGCGGGCCTGGCCGCGCGGATGGGTGTGGCCGACATGCAAGAGCACCTGGCCGCCTTGCTGGCGCGCACCGTGGCGTGCGCGCGCGAATGCGTGCAGCGCGCGGGCCTTGCCAACGGCGCGCCGGACGCCATCTACCTGACCGGCGGCTCCTCGGCCTTGCGGCCGTTCCAGCGTGCCCTGCAGGCCGGGTTTGCCGGCGTGCCGCTGGTGGAGGGCGACCTGTTTGGCGGCGTGGCCTCAGGCCTGGCCTACAGCCGGGGTTGAGACGCCTTAGCGGTAAAAGGCCTCGACCTTGCCCTTGAGCTTGATCAGCAGCGGCTTGCCCGTGCGGTCCAGCGTCTTGCCCGCGGGCACCTTGACCCAGCGCTCGCTGATGCAGTATTCCTCGACATCCGAACGCTCCTTGTCGTTGAATCGAATGCCAATGTCATGCTCGAACACGGCGGCGACGTGATGGGGGCTGCGCGGGTCAATGGACAGATGGTCGGGCAGAGGAGGGTGTTCAATGGTGTCGGTCATGGATACATCTGGTTAGGTAGCGCGAATCGGTGGCCATTTTCCCTGATTTGGGCGGGGCATCCGCTTCAATCCCCCAGGCCCGCAAACACGTTTTGCACATCGTCGTTGGCGTCGATGGCGGCCAGGAAGGCCTCCACTTCTTCCAGCGCCTCGGCGCTCAAGGCTTTGGGGTTGACGGGGTTCTTCGCCTTGTAGCCCAGCTTGGCCGACAAGACGGTGAAACCCTGGGCCGGCAGCGCGCGGCTCACCAGGTCAAGGTCGGTGGCATCGGTCAGGAACAGCGTGGTGCCATCCTCGCCCGGCTCAAAGTCCTGGGCACCGGCTTCAATGGCGGCCAGCTCGGGGTCGGCGCCCGCCGCCGTGGGCTCGGCTTCGATCATGCCCACATGGTCAAAGTCCCAGGCCACCGAGCCCGAGGTGCCCAGCTGCCCCTTGCGGAACAGCACGCGCATTTCAGGCGCGGTGCGGTTCACATTGTCGGTCAGGCATTCCACCATCAGCGGCACGCGGTGCGGCGCAAAACCCTCGTAAATCACGTGCTCGAAGTTGACCGCCTCGCCGGTGAGGCCGGCGCCTTTTTTGATGGCGCGCTCCAGCGTGTCCTTGGGCATGGACACCTTGCGCGCCTGCTCCACCACCAGCCGCAGACGTGAATTCAAGGCCGGGTCGGCCCCGCTGCGCGCCGCGACCATGATGTCCTTGGCCAATCGTCCAAACAGTTTTCCTCTGGCATCCGCGGCCTGTGCCTTGCCTTTTGCTTTCCACTGCGCGCCCATGTCTGATGTTCCTTGCTGTTGTGGCGCTCGAAGGCGCCTGGCTTGTTCTGTTTGTGATGAGGGCATGCGCACGAGTTGAAAGACATGGCGCATGACCGGGGGGACTTGTTTATACACCCATACGTTCACTCACGTGCTGCGGCGAGAGGTGCTATTGAATTAGTAGTTGCTTGCGCCCGTTTATCGATAGCGACAGGCATTTTTTATACTTGGAAACAGAAAAACCCCCTCTTGCGCAGGCAGGCGTCGGGTTTTTTTATGAATGGTGATTTTGCTGGCTAGCGACAATATGTACTTATCGATAGGTGGCTTATTTTTGAACGTTCATTGCTTCAAGTAGGAAGGTGAAATTCTTTAATGGTGGATCGTGACGCATTGAGATCATCATCCAAGTCTTGCAGAATCTGTAACAAAAGCGTAAGGTTCGATTCCAATAACATCAGGAGGCGCGTATGTCCGGTTCTGGAGGCGGCGGTGGCGGTGGTGGCGGTTCGCAGCCGTCCGCATGTGAAACACTTCGGTTCGACGCACAGCTGGTCAGCACTCAGCCGGCGGTAGTCTCAACCCTGCATCTTGGTAACGTGCTTGACGTCGCCTTGGCAGTGCTTAAAGGGCAGACAATTGTCCAAGTGCTCAGCAATGGGCAGGTGGTGGGCGGATTAACGGGGCTGGATGCCAACCGCCTGCGAGTCTGTATCGAGGACGGACATGATTTCAAAGCCACCGTCCTCACGGTCAACGGCGGCCAGGTTCGAGTTCGCGTCGAGCACGTCTAATGGCGATCCACGTCGTGGGCGGCGTGTACCGGGAATACTGCGTCCATCCGCGCTGGAACGAAATCTACGGCTCGGCGGGACGCGCAGCCTTGGCAATTGCCACCATGGGGACTTCCGTTGTTCTGCATTCCTATGTGGATTCGGAGGCGCATGACGTCTTTGCAGCCAAGGGGGTTTACCTTGATGCGTTCGAGATGCGACCCTCTTCAGTGCCTGCTATCGTGCGCTTTCGATACCTGCACGATCTAGCTACCCCGCTCATCTCCGACGTGCCCAAGCCTCTCTTCGGAACACTGGCCGTTCGGGAGGAGAAAGTGGTGCGGTTCGGCATGCTAGATGGAGACGCGCGTGTCGACGCCGAATGGGCTGTGTACGACCCACAGAATGTGCAGGACGGCAAACCTTTCCGGGAGAACGGGTCTACCGCCAAGCACCTCGCGCTGGTACTTAACTCCTGGGAGGCCGCCCACATGGCAGGCCGCCCAGGGGCGCTGGCAGCCGAGGTGGCACCCATCTTGGCCGCCGCACATCAAGCCGAGGTCGTCGTTGTCAAGATGGGGCCGCAAGGCGCCTACGTGTGGACAGCTTCTGAGCAGATTCAAGTGCCAGCTTACCGCACCAATCGTGTGTGGAAGGTGGGCTCCGGTGATTGCTTCGTCGCGCATTTTGCAAATGCATGGATGCAAGAGCGTCGCACGCCCGCAGAGGCCGCAGCCCGCGCATCCTTGGCGACGGCTTACTACTGCGAGACTCAGGATTTCGTAACGGCCGATAAGCTTGCTGCCCTTCAGTACTCACCCATAACGCCGTCCGTTGGCTATCTGGCTGGCCAGGCGCGCCAAGTCTACTTGGCGGGCCCCTTCTTTGACCTGAGCCAGGTTTGGATGATCGAGCAGGCTCGCTCCAGCTTGCATGAAATGGGGCTGACCGTATTCTCGCCCTATCACGACATCGGCTTGGGTAGTGCGAACGACGTGGTGGTCAAAGACCTGGAAGCTTTGGACGAGTCACATATTGTCTTTGCCGTCTGCGACGGGTTGGACGCCGGAACCATTTTTGAAATTGGGCATGCCCGCTCCCGTAAGATTCCGGTTGTGGTTTACAGCGAACGGCATCATGGAGGCGAGAGCCTGAAGATGATGGAAGGCACTGGCTGCATACTCTGCAAGGACTACACGACGGCAATCTATACCGCGCTTTGGGAAGCGGTGCAGATTTGAAAACAGCACTCCTTCTGTCCGGCGGAATGGACTCCCTCGCCATAGCCTGGTGGAAACGCCCTGACCTGGCTATCACCATCGACTACGGCCAACGCGCTGCCGCGGGCGAAATCCAAGCGTCTGCCCAAGTTGCAAAAGAATTGGGCATCGCCCACGAAGTCGTTCGGGTGGATTGCTCACAGCTTGGCTCCGGTGACATGGCAGGCGTGGCTGCAGACCAGGCAGCTCCTACAACAGAGTGGTGGCCGTATCGCAACCAAATGCTCATCACGCTTGTGGGGATGCGCGCCCTCGCCCGTCAGGTGAGCACTCTGTACATCGGCACTGTCCGCTCCGATGGAGAGAATCATGTGGATGGCACACCGCAGTTCGTCCACAAGATGGACGACCTAATGGCGTATCAAGAGGGGAATATGCACGTTTCAGCCCCTGCCATTGAGCACTCGACCGCCGAATTAGTACGCCTTGCGGGTGTACCGCCTGGACTTCTTGCATGGGCCCACAGCTGCCATAAGGCAAATATTCCATGCGGCGACTGCCGCGGCTGCAATAAGTACCGTGAAACTTACCTTGAGCTCGGAGCGGAGTATTGGGGTGATTGATCCTCTGCCTCGAACGATTCCTAGTTTTTACGAGCCGCTGCAGTGGCCTGACGGTGCTCTCACAGCGTTGACGCCTCGGTCCGAGCCGCTGCACGTGGACGTGGTCGAATTGCTAGAGCAACGACAAAGCCGCCGTGACTTCAGCCGAGACATGACAGCCAACGAGCTAAGTGACTTCCTCTGGCTGGCGTGTCGAAGTCGAACTGCTCGGCCAGGACCCTATGGCTTTCTCCAAGAATCGCGCCCGTACCCATCCGCCGGCGGGATGCATCCCATCCACGTGCTGCTTGCCCGTGCGGAAGAATGCTGGATGCGATACGACCCTTTAGAACACGCGCTCATCGAAATTTCCGGGAGCCGAGTCGCGGCAACCTTAGCACGCGAAGCAGCAGATGCGCTGGTGCCTCTAAATCGCGGCGTGGTGATTGCGTTGGCTGCGGAGCCTGGCAGAACAGCCGCCAAATATGAGAATGCCGACAGTCTCGTTTGGCGCGATGCTGGAACTGTCTTGGGATTTATGTCCGTCGTGGCTGAAGCGTTGAGGTTGTCATTTTGCCCACTAGGTATCCTAGGCGAATCGCACGTGAGCGCCGCGGTCGGGGGCGACTCGCGCGTGCAAGCGGCCGGGCTGGCAGTTCTCGGAGTTCTCTGAGGACTACGCGAGCTGCAACGGCCTTTGTGGCTCGGGCGCAGCGGTTCGTGAGGCTTTCTGCGGTCTACCCTCTAGATGATCGAGCACGTGGCGCACGCTGGCCGGAGACGAAGCCATTTCATACCAAATGACTGCGTCGAGCTCTGACGGCCGCACGTCAAGCGCTACGCTGAACTTGAGGAAAAGCTCTTCGAGCTGGAGGTAGTGGCGTTCGACAGTGAGGTTCTTCGGGAACAGCCCCGCAAGCTGGCCGACACGCATAATGTGAATGTCCAGGATGGCAACGTCGTCAGCATGTAACCAGTTTCGAGCAATCCAAGATGCTGTCTTCGGTCCGATGCCTGAAATGTTAAGTAGCCAGTCGCGTAGATGCTTGCCCACGGTAAACGTTGGTGCGCTGTGTAACATGGGAAGGGCTTGCGCCAGGTACCTAGCTTTTTGCGCAGCAAAGCGGTAATGCACCACGCGCGTTCCCACATTAATCGGCTCTCGCAGCCACGCTTCAAGCTGTTCTTGGCTAGGCAACTCCGCGCGGAAGGCACCTTTGGCGCGTAGGTTCTCGTAGGCGGCGATGCCTACCTCTCCAGAGATGCCGTGTCCGCCAAGCAAGCAAGCTCCGACCTCCTCGGCGAGGCTGCGCCCAAGGCTGTATTGGGCTGGCTGTCCGATCAGTCGCCGAGCAATGACCTGAAAGGCGAAGTAGGCCGGTGAAGGAAACGCTTCAACGGCTCCCCACCTCACACCTGGCAGCAATTGCGCATTTACTGCTGGGAGTTCCACTTGGATTGCGCCGTTGCGGGTCAGGACCGCAGGTGTCTGATTCATTGGTCACTCCAAGCAGTTTCGGGGTATGACTCGCGTAGCCACTGCGCTATAGCAGCGCGCTCAGTGGGGTCCATATGGGCTAGACGTTCCTGTAGGCGTTGCAGCCTGCGTTTTCGAACTTCGCGGTCGCGAAAGTTATCGCCCAAGAAACTTACGTCGTGCAAAGTGACAGGGGGCTCGTAGTTCAGCCACAGCGTCTCGGTACGCACGTCTGTGTGAGTCTTTGCGTCGAAGGTGCGTTGATGCCATTTCCACAACACCTCTGCATAGAGCTGGTTTGCGTAACCAGAGAGAATGACTTTGCAGGGCAACTTCACGAGAAGTTCTACGAGGCGCACATGGTCCAGCTGCGAGTAGTCGTGCGCATAAACGCGTGTTCTTCGGCGTGTGCTTGGAAGGTACGGTGGATCGACGTACACCAACTCGTCGCCGCGAAATGCGAACTGATTGAGGTAATCCTCTGCGCGTCCATGTATGAGTTCGAAATCTGGGAGGGACTGCGCCCTCCAGACGTCAATTACGCGCGCATCCAGCTCGATGCCAATATTGCGCTCGGCCGGCTTCTTGTTCCGCAATACGGCACCGCCCCCAAGGTGAGTCTCGATATAGACCCGATGCGGCGGCATCAGGTTGATGACGTGCTGGTAACACTTGCCTTTTCCGCCCGGGTATCGCATGGACGTGAAGCATCGCCGGAAATGGCGATGTTGTCAACCCCCATGACCAGTGTTGTAGGCTTTGCTAATCGACCGTAGCGCAGTGAATTTGTAGGGACGGTCGTTCGCGCCGAAGTACGCAACCCATCGCATACCGCAACCAAAGAAAAAAGGAACGTACCGGTCTGTCCGCATCCAAGATTGGGGGGTCAAAGCGCACTGTCTGCAACGCTGCGAGTTCAAGTATTGAACGGCTTTTTCTTGGGATGCTCTCGAATCCAACTGATTGGGCACGCAGAGTAAGGTGCAGCACACCTTCGATGGGTAGGTGATAGGAGATGTCAGTGCCTTCGAAGCTGGAGGAGTGAACAGCGCAAATTCTCCCGCGGATATCAAACAGTGGTCCCCCACTATTGCCTCCATAGATAGGGACATCGGACTGAATACACGGGAAGGGCATCATCACACTGTCCCTCATCTTTTTGAATATCTCCTTGACATTGCCGAAGCTCAGCCGAACCGCAAATTTAATCACGCCTGTCCCCGCACCAAGGTCGCTGTGCAGTTCCCCCACGAAATTGAACGCGGTGTGACCTGGGAGCCGTTCTTCATGAAATCCTTGATCATCATCGAGCACTGCAAAGCTGAACACGGGGTCGCCAACGGATAACACATCGAGTGTCATTGCGATGGGCGTAGTTGAACGCTCCGTAAACGGCGGCGCGGTTATGGTCTCGCTTAGCGCCAAGTCAAACTCCGGATGCAAATCCGATTTTCTAAAATTTCGGACAACGACGCTCCTATCCGAAAAGGTCTGAATGGCAAATATTGGGCCTCGATCTACACTGTCTACCCCGATGTTTTCTTGCACAACATGTTGTGCGGTAATCAGATGCCCTCTTTGAGTCACCCAGAAGCCGGTTCCAACTAGACTCGTAGCGCCAGTGACAGGATCAAGCCGAAACACCGGGGCTATCCCTGTAACTAGATCGATCTCCTTACGCGTTCCAGGGTAGGGTTTAAAGTGCATGGATGTGAAGCGTACTTGAACTTCTGCTGTTTGATCGCTGCTCCTCACTCATCTTCCTCAGCCGACCAAACATCTAAGATGTTATTGCCCAGTCGATAAGGACCCTATGACGTCGCTCGCGTTTTCTAGCTGTCGATAACTATGTGATATGAGATCGACGTCAACTTGACGAAGTTCCTTGCCCGCAAAGCTCTTACGCAATCCGTTCAACGTTGAAATCTGCTATACATTTTGTAGCTGCTTGCGCCCATTCTTAAAGGGCTACAGGCCATTTTCAATCCCGTCAGACGCGCCAGAAATCCACCGCACCCTCCGGCAGCTCAGCCAGCACACGGTCAAAATCCTCTTCATTGATGTTGCGCCGCAGGGCCGTCGCCACGTCGTGGATGGCCGTCTCCGGCGCAAAGTTGTGCGCGGCGCGCAGGGCCTGGACTTCTTTGGTCATGGCGGCGCGGTCGCCGAAGGCAAGGCGCGGCTCGTCGGTGTTCCAGTCCGCGACGAAGATGGCGCGCAGCACGGGCGGCAGCACATTGGCAAAGCGTGCGGCGTCCCGCACGTCCAGGCGGCGGCGAAAAGTGCGCAGCACGCCCGCCACCATGTTCCAGGCCATGTTGGTGGTAACCAGCCCCGAGATGTCGCGCGCATCGGCCATGAACTTGTCGAAGTCGAGCGACGCGCGCTGGTATTCCGAAGGGATGGGCATGCGCGTGTTCCGTCCAGCGGGTGCCGCGATCAGGCGCGCTTGGGGATGTTCAAGCCTCGGGCCACCGCTGGCCGCGCCACAAATGCCGCCAGCACCCGCGTGACGTTGGGGAAGTCCTGGATGCCCACCAGGTCCCCCGCCTGGTAAAAGCCGATCAGGTTGCGCACCCAGCCGAAGGTGGCGATGTCGGCGATGGTGTAGTCCCGGCCCATGATCCAGGCGCGGCCTTCCAGCCGCTGGTCCAGCACCTTCAGCAGGCGCCGGGTCTCGGCCACGTAGCGGTCGCGCGGGCGCTTGTCCTCATAGTCCTTGCCGGCGAACTTGTGGAAGAAGCCGAGCTGGCCGAACATGGGGCCGATGCCGCCCATCTGGAACATCAGCCACTGCAGGGTTTCGTAGCGACCCGCGTCGTCGGCCGGCATGAACATGCCGGTCTTGCCAGCCAGGTAAACCAGGATGGCGCCGGACTCGAACAGCGCCAGCGGTTTTCCGCCCGGCCCGTTGGGGTCAAGAATGGCCGGAATCTTGTTGTTGGGGCTGATCGAGAGGAATTCCGGCGACATCTGGTCCTGGGTCTCGAAGTTCACCAGGTGCGGCTCATAGGGCAGGCCGGTTTCTTCCAGCATGATCGAGACCTTGACGCCGTTGGGCGTGGGCAGCGAATAAAGCTGCAGCCGCTCGGGGTGCTGGGCGGGCCATTTGCGGGTAATGGGGTAGGCAGAGAGATCGTTCATGGTGGTGTGGGTCAGGGTGTTGTTATGCAGGGCCAGCCGCGCGCGGCGCCGTCATGGTTATGCCCCGACGGTTGCTATCAAATAAATAGCTTACTGCGCCCATTCTACAAGGGCTAGGCCTCATTTTGATGATGAAAAAAACGGGGAGGCTGCCCCATGGCGGCCTTGAACATCGCTGAAAACGCGCTGTCGCTGGCATAACCGCTGGCGGCGGCCACCTGGCTCACGGGCGTGCCGCGCGCCAGCATGGGCAGGGCGTGCGCCAGGATGGCCTGCTGGCGCCACTGCTGGTAGCTCAGGCCCAGCTCGTCGCGAAACAGCCGCGCCACGGTGCGCTCGCTCGCCCCGATATCGGCCACCCATTCGGCCAGCGTGGCGCGCTCGGCCGGCGAGCGCAGCACCGCCTCGCACAGGGCGCGCAGGCGCTTGTCGCCGGTTTGCGGGTGAGGCAGCGGCACGCCCAGCGCCTGGGTCGGGGCGTGGCTGATGTCGTCGAGCACCAGCGCGCTGAGCATGGCTTCGCGGGTTTTTGTCAGGGGCTGGTCCGGCGCGGCGTCCAGCGCATGAATCAGCTCGCGCAGCAGGGGCGACACCATGATCATGCGGCAGCCGCTCCAGCCGTTTGGCGTTGCCATGGCGTCGATGTAAAGCGAGCGCAGCTCGGCGGCTTGCAGCACGGTGATCGAGTGCCGGGCGCCGGGCGCGATCCACACGGCGCGCGAAGGCGGCACGATGTAGGTCACCTCGTCCGGCGTGGCGGCCGTGACCTGCACGATGCCGGTGGCGCAGTAGGCCAGCTGGGCCCAGGCATGGCGGTGCGGCTCGAAATGGGTGTCCACCGGCAAGGAACGCGCCCGCACCCGCACCGGACGCCGCGGGCTGGGCGTGAAGCGGTCGGTGTTGCCGACCGGGGTCAGGCTGTGCCGGCTGGTGTTGAAGGCATGAGGGCGTGGCATGGCGGATTTGTCTGAAATTCGATGAAACATGGCATTTCATCGCATTTATACAGCGAACCGGGCCACTACGATAGGGCCATGAGCAATGCAAGCACCTTGAACCCCTTTCCTCCCGCCGGCGGCGTGAGCCTGCGGCAGGATGCCGGCGTCATCGGCCTGGTGGGGCTGGCGCACGGCATCAGCCATTTCAGCCAGTTGCTGCTGGCGCCGCTGTTCCCCTGGCTGAAGGAGGCGTTCAACGCGAGTTATGCCGAGCTGGGGTTTTTGATGACGATTTTTTTCGTGGTGTCGTGCGCGGTGCAGGCCCTGTCCGGTTTCGTGGTGGACCGTTTCGGCCCGCGCCCCATCCTGTTCGCGGGGCTGGCCATGCTGGGTCTGGCGGCGTTCGGCTTTGCCCTCAGCACCAGCTACTGGATGATGGCCGCCTTCTCGGTGCTGGCGGGGACGGGCAATGGCGTGTTCCACCCGGTGGACTACACGCTGATCAACCGCAAGGTCAGCGCGCCGCGCCTGGGCCATGCCTACAGCGTGCACGGCATCAGCGGCAGCCTGGGCTGGGCGCTGGCGCCGGCCATGCTGGTGCCGCTGGCGCTGGCGTTCTCCTGGCGCGTGGCGCTGGCCGCGGCGGGCGCGCTGGCGTTCGGCGTGCTGGCGGTGTTGTGGCTCAAGCGCGAGCGGCTGGCGCTCAAAATCAGCCATGCCGCCCGGCCCGATGCGCCGCATGCGGCGCAGGCCGTGCCTGAAGGCCGCTTCGACTTCCTGCGCATTCCCGCCGTCTGGATGTGTTTTGCCTTTTTCCTGGTCTATGCCATGTCGCTCAGCGTGGTGCAGGCCTTTGCGCCCGAGGCGGCGCGCCAGCTGCACGCCGTGCCGCTGTCGCTGGTGGCGATCTGCCTGAGCACCTACATGCTGGCCAGTGCCTCGGGCATGGTGCTGGGCGGTTTTCTGGCTTCCGATCCGGCGCGTTGCGAGCGCGTGGTCGGCACCGGTTTTGCCATTGCCGCAACGGTGGCGCTGGTGCTGGGCCTGGCGGATTTTGCGGCCTTTGTCGTGCCGGTCCTGTTTGGCGTGATGGGCTTTTCGGCCGGCATCGCCGGCCCGTCGCGCGACCTGCTGGTCAAGCGCTCCACGCCCGAGAACGCCACCGGCCGCGTCTACGGCGTGGTGTACTCCGGGCTGGACATCGGCCAGGCCGTCTCGCCGCTGGTCTTTGGCACGCTGATGGACCACCAGCAGTACCGCGGCGTGTTCCTCGGCCTGGCGCTGGTGCAGGCGGTGCTGATCGTCAGCGCCTTCAATGTGCGGCGGGTGCGGCGCACCATCCGGGCCTCGGCCTGAGAGGCATTGGCCGGGTTCAGTCCGCCAAGGCCTTGCGAACCCATTCCACCACCGCATCGCTGGCCACGCCGGGCGTGCTCAAGTGGGTGCCCTTGACTTCCAGGTAGACATTTTTCGGATTCATCGGCAGCTTGTCGACGAAGTAGCTTCGGACATACGCGAACAGCGGGTCCTGGTCGCCGATGACCACCAGGCTGGGTGTCTGCGCCGGCACGCGTGGTGCGGTGACCGACATCTCGGCATCCGAGGCCGGATCGAAGTAGCTCAGGAAGTCGCGCGCCGTCATGATCACGGTCTGCTGCCGGCCCTGGTTGATGTCGGTAAAGCGCTCCTTTGAATCCCCCTTGTTGGCGGCCACCAGGGCACGCGCTTCCTCAATGCTGTCACGTACCGGTTTGAGGCGGGGCGAGGTGAAGTAGCCCTGCGGCACATGGCCGGGGGCCAGCAGTACCAGGGCCTGCACATCGCCCTGCCGCGCGGCGAAGCTCAGGGCGGCGGGGCAGCCCATGCTGTGACCCATCAGCACGATCTTGCGGGCGCCACGCTCACGCAAGGTCTTCACATGCGTCGCCATCTCGGCCATGGCCTGGTCCCAGGAGACATCGATGTAGCGGTTGCGCGACCAGGGCATGTCGGGCATCAGCACCGTCATACCTTCGCGTTCCAGCCGCGTTTTGAGCACGCCGAAGTTGGGGTCCTGCGGGCCACCGGGGTTTTTGCCGTGCAGCATCAGCACGCCGATGCTGGGTTGAGCCTGGACCATGGGGATCCAGAGCAGGACGGCAAGCGCACAGAGCAGGGTTGCGACACGGGTGAGCAGGTGACGGGACACGAGTTTCTCCTTTGCTGGCAAGGAATGATGCCATGTACGGCTCCCTGTTGCCAATGCCTCTTCGGAGAAACCCGTAACACCCCAGCGCGGGTGCCGGGCGCCTGAAAGAGGCAAGAGGCGCTCAGGCCAGGCTCAGGATGAGTTGGCACAGGGCCGGCGGCTCGGTGACCATGGAATCGTGCCCGGTGGCGAATTCGACATAACGACGCTAAACGCCGTTTGGGAGCTTGGAGGCCATCATCTTCCTGCGGTCCAGCTTGCGCCCGTCAACAATGAACGTTCCGTCGCCAACAGCATGAACCGTGCGCTTCTCCTTGCGCGTGGTGTCGATCCAGGCGGCAACCGCCTCCAACACGACAATGTTGTGCTTCTTGACGATGTCGATGACCGTGCACTCCAGGTTGGCGAGGCACTCCTTGATCAAGGGCGACCTGACGAATTTGCCCGGCACAGGCGTGAGCTTGAACTTGGCAAACTTGTCCGTGTCTTTCCCGGAGCACGTCCCTATGCCGACCACCTTGTCCAGCATGTCAACCGTGGGAATGGCAATGACGCACTCCCTGTTTTTTCGCAGCGCCGCGAAAGAGTGATTCCATTCGCCCGTGGTGATGGCAAATACCGGCGTGAAATCCATCACCATGGTCCAGGAGATCGTCATGATGTTGTCTTTCTTCCCATCATGGGTCGTCACCAGGACAACAGGCCCGGATTCCATCAGGGTAAAGGCCTTGCCCAGTTCCAGCTCATGCATGAGAGCACCTCCAGAAAAAAATAAACGCAGGTTTTAAGTCAATCAGGTCGCTTGAGGGCTCGCCTGAGCCAATTCGCTGCCTGACTATATTCCAGCAGACAGCGCAACTGCATGACACCTCCCGCTGCCTTGCGCTCATTCGAGGCGAAATAATAGCGGTCCGCCTTGGGCGCAAAACCAGCCCTGAAATAAGAAAAACCCGGCGTACCGGGCTCCGGGTGTGCTGTGCGACAGCCACGGGATACGAACTACACCACGCTGCGATGCCGCGCGATGCAGGTGTCCAGCACCTCGGCTGTGTCACGCTGCCACCAGTTGTGGGCGGAGAAGATTTCCACCTCGCTGTAGCCGGCAAAACCGGCGTCTTCCACCCAGCCGCGGATGCGCGGGATGTCGATGACGCCGTCGCCCATCATGCCGCGGTCGTTGAGCAGGTCGATGGTGGGGGTGAGCCAGTCGCACACGTGGAAGGCCAGCACGCGTTTGTGCAGACCGGCACGTGCAATCTGCGCTTGCAGCTTCGGGTCCCACCAGGTGTGATAGATGTCCACCGCCACGCCCAGCGCGGGCTTGCCGGGTTCCGTCGTCTTTACCGGGTCGAGCCGGTCGCAGACGTCGAGCGCCTGCTCCAGCGTGTTGATGCAGGCGCGGTCGGCCGCGTACATGGGGTGCAGCGGCTCGATGGCCAGCGGCATGTGGTGGGCCCGGGCGTATTCCAGCAGCTCGGCGATGCCGTCGATCACCTGGCTGCGTGCCAGCGCGATGTCCTTGTGCGCGGCCTTGCCGGCCAGGGCGCCGGGCAGGCCGCCCACCACCAGCACCAGGCAGGCGGCGTTCAGTTCGCAGGCCTCGTCCACGGCGCGGCGGTTGTCGTCGCGCGCGGCTTGCCGGCCCGCGGCATCGGCGGCCGGAAACATGCCGCCGCGGCAGTAGCCGGAGAGCTCGAAGCCGTGCGTCTTGACCAGTTTGGAGATGGTCGGGAGGCCGGCCGCGGCCACCTGGTCGCGCCACGGTGAAATCGCCTTGATGCCGCGCCGGGCGCAGGCTTGCAGGATGTCGGGCAGGGGCTGCTCCACGCCGCGCTGGCGGCGCACGGTGGCGGTGTTGATGGAAAGCCAGCGGTGGTCGGCGGAAAAGTCGCGCATCGGTGTTGTCTCAATTTTCAATGCCATGCAGCGCCAGCAGGGTCTTCATGCGGTGCAGCGCCAGTTCGGGCTGCTCCAGCAGATTGGCGGCATCGGCCAGGCGGAACAGTTCGGCCAAGTGCGGCAAGGAACGCGTGCTCTGCTGGCCGCCCACCATGCTGAAGTGGCTCTGGTGGCCGTTGAGCCAGGCCATGAAGACCACGCCGGTCTTGTAAAAACGCGTGGGCGCGGCAAAGATGTGGCGCGACAGCGGCACGGTGGGGCCGAGGATGGCGTGAAAACGCTGCACATTCCCTTGCGCCAGCTCGCCCAAGGCGGCGCTGGCGGCCGGCGCGATGGCGTCGAAGATGCCCAGCAGCGCGTCGCTCTGGCCATGCCTGGGGTTGCTGCCGAAACCGTCGCCGGCGATGAGCTCGGCGTAGTTGAAGTCGTCGCCGGTGTACATGCGCACGCCCTGGCCATCGGTGCCGCCGGTGGCGGGCAGGCGCCGGCGCATGGCGATTTCCTTGCCTTTGTCCAGCAGCGAGATCTTGATGCCGTCCACCTTGCCGGCGTGCGCCGCGATGATGCCTAAAGCGGTGTCCATGGCGCGGTCCAGATCAGGGCTGCCCCAGTAGCCGGTGAGGGCCGGGTCGAACATGTCGCCCAGCCAGTGCAGCACCACGGGTTGCCTGGCCTGCGTGAGGATGCGCTCATACACGCGCTCGTAGTCGGCCGGGCCCTTGGCCACGCGCGCCAGCGCGCGGCTGGCCATGACGATGAGCTTGCCGCCGAGTTTCTCGATCGCTTCCATCTGTTCTTCGTAGCCGCGGATCACGTTGTCCACGCTTTTTACCTCGTCCAGCACCAGGTGGTCGGTGCCGCAGCCCGAGGCCACCAGCGCCTGTCCTGAGCCTGTCGAAGCGGCGCCCCGAAAATCCTGCGCCGCGTCGAGCGAGCGGCGGATGAGTTCGAGCGAGGTGGGCCAGTCCAGCCCCATGCCGCGTTGCGCCGTGTCCATGGCCTCGGCTACGCCCAGGCCGAGCGACCACAGGCGGCGCCGGTAGGCTATGGTTGAGTCCCAGTCCACCGCGCACTGCAGCCAGGGGTCGATCGCGGCGCGCGGGTCGGCCACCACATGGGCGGCCGAGTAGGCGATGCGGTTGAACTTGACGCCGGGGAGCGGTTTCACCGGCGTGGTGCCGCGCAGTGTGTAAGCCAACAAGGTTCCCGCGGCGGTGGGCAGGGGCAATGTCAAGGGCATGGGTTCCTTTCTTTTTTACAAGCCAAACCGGCCTCCAGCCCTTTGAAAACGGGCGTGGACAGCTACTAAATTCGTAGCGGATTGAGGTCGACCCAGCGCCGCTCCTTCCAGCTTAGCAGCGCCGCCTCGACCAGCTGCACGCCCTTGGCGCCTTCGGGCAGGGTCCAGCGGTAGGGCTCGTTCTCCACCACGTGGCGGATGAAATGCTCCCACTGGATCTTGAAGCCGTTGTCGTACACCTGCGAGTCCGGAATCTCCTGCCACTGGTCGAAGAAGTTCATGGTCTGCTTTTCGTCGGGGTTCCAGACCGGGCGCGGCGTGGCCACGCGCGACTGGGCGCGGCAGGACGACAGGCCGGCCACGGCCGAGCCATGCGTGCCGTCGACATGGAAGGTGACCAGGTCGTCGCGCCGCACGCGGGTGGCCCAGGACATGTTGATCTGCGCGATGACGGTCTCGCCGTTGTGGCCCTTGAGCTGGGCGGTGGCGTAGGCGGCGTCGTCGGCGGTCGCCGCGTAGGGCTTGCCATCTTCGTCCCAGCGCTGGGGGATGTGGGTCGCGCCCAGGCAGGACACGGACTGCACTTCGCCAAACAGGTTGTCCAGCACATAGCGCCAGTGACACATCATGTCCAGGATCATGCCGCCGCCGTCTTCCTTGCGGTAGTTCCACGAGGGGCGTTGGATGGGCTGCAGGTCGCCTTCGAAGACCCAGTAGCCGAATTCCAGGCGCACGCTGAGCATGCGGCCGAAGAAGCCGGCGCGGCGCAGCATGTCGAGTTTGCGCAGTCCGGGCAAAAAGAGCTTGTCCTGCACCGCGCCGTGCTTGAGGCCCGAGCTTTCGGCCAGGCGGGCGATTTCCACGGCCTCGTTCAGGTTGGTGGCGATCGGTTTTTCGCAGTAGACATGCTTGCCGGCGCGGATGGCCTGGGCCAGCAGCTTGGGGCGCATCTGGGTGGTGCCGGCGTCGAAGAACACCGTGTCCTCGGGGTTGGCCAGCGCCTTGGCCAGGTCGGTGCCCCAGCGCGCAATGCTGTGCGCCTTCGCCAGTGCTTCTATCTTCTCGGCGTTGCGCCCGATCAGGATGGGGTCGGGCATGACCTTGCTGCCATTGGCGAGCGTCACGCCACCCTGCTTGCGGATGGCGACGATGGAGCGGATCAGGTGCTGGTTCATGCCCATGCGGCCGGTCACGCCGTGCATGATGATGCCGAGTTTTTGGATAGGCATGTCGGGGGTTCTCCTCTCTGGGTTTACTGGGGTTGCAGGCCGGCGGCCTTGACCAGCTTGGCGTTGCTGGCGATCTCGTCCTTGATGTAGGCGTCGAACTGCTCGGGCTTGAGGGTCCAGGCATCGGCGCCGAGCTTGGCAAAGCGTTCCTTGACTTCCGGGGAAGCGAGTGCCTTGACGACTTCATCGTTCAGGCGGTTGACGATGTCGCGCGGGGTCTTGGCCGGGACCATCATGCCGATCCAGAAGTTGAACTCGGAGCCCGGCACGCCGGCCTCGGCCGTGGTGGGCACGTCGGGCAGGGCGCTGGAGCGGCGCGGGGAGCCCACGGCCAGGGCCAGCAGCTGGCCGTTCTTGATCTGGCCGATCACGGGCGCGACGGGCGAGAAGTAGTAGTCCACGCGGCCGGCGATCACCTCGGTCACCGCCTCGGCCGAGCCCTTGAACGGAATGTTGGTGGCCTGGATGTTGGCGGCCATCTTGAACTTCTCGGCGTTCAGGTGCGTCGCGCTGCCCTGGCCGGCCGAGGCGAAGTTCAGGCTGCCCGGCTTGGCGCGCGCGGCGGCCAGCAGTTCCTGCAGCGTCCTGATGTTCCTGGAGGGCGCGATCACCAGCACGTTGGAGAGCGATGAGATCGGCGTCACGCCGGCGAAGTCGCCCGCCGTGTCGAAGGGCAGCTTGGCGAAAGTGGACGGGCTGACCGTGTGCGAGGAGGAGTGGATCATCAGTGTGTAGCCGTCCGGCGCGGCGCTGGCCACCGCCGCCTGGCCGATGGTGCCGCTGGCGCCGCCGCGGTTGTCCACCACCAGCGGCTGTCCCAGGTTGGCCGCCATCTTGTCGGTTATGGCGCGGGCAATGATGTCGGTGGTGCTGCCGGCGGCAAAGGGCACGATCACGCGGATCGGCTTGTTGGGGTAGGCGGCCTGTGCGCTGGCCATGACGGGCAGCAGGGTGCACAGGCAGCCCAGGGTGGCAAGGGCGGCGACGCGGACGAGTTTTTTCATGATGTCTCCTGGTTGTGGGGGCATGGATGGACACACACCGCGGCAGGCCACGACCCGCCCATGGGCGCTCGGGGGGCGTTTTTCTGCCGAGTTTAATTCACCAGAAGGTGAATAGACGCATTCTAGAAATGCCCGTGCCAGCGCGTCAACCGCTGCTCGCCGCTAGTTTCTAAGGACATACCCTAGGATCACGTCGCACATGTGCGACAGGCGTTCGTGGCGGGCCTTGGGTGTCATCAGGTCGCGCCCGAAAATGGCCGACAGGGTGTGCTTGTTGTTGAGGTAGAAATAGGCCAGGCCGGCGATCGACATGTAGAGCTGCACCGCATCGATGCCGCCGCGAAAGATGCCCTCGCGCCGGCCGCGCTCCAGGATGTCTGCCAGTGTCTCGATCAACGGCAGGTTGGTCTTGCGCACGCGCGAGGACTTGGCCAGATGCCGCCCGTGGTCCAGGTTTTCGCTGTTGAGCAGGGTCAGGAACTCGGGGTGCTCGAGGTAGTAGTTCCAGGTGAACTCGGTCAGGCGGCGGATGGCCTGGGCTGGCGGCATGTCGACCAGGTGCAACTGCTGCTCGGCTTGGCGGATGTGCGCGTAGGCGTTTTCCAGCACGGCGAGAAACAGCTCGTCCTTGCTGGTGAAGTAGTAGTAGATCAGCCGCTTGTTGACGTCGGCGCGCTCGGCGATGCGGTCCACGCGCGCCCCGGCCAGCCCGTGCTGGGCGAACTCGTCGCGAGCGGCCAGCAGGATGGCTTGCTGGGACCGGTCGGCATCGCGCGAGCGCGGCTCGGCGGGCGTGGCTTTGGGGGCTTTCATGGGTCTTAATTTAACTAATCAGTGAATTAATGTAAAGAGGGCGGCACAGCCTGTCCCCGCGTGCCGTGGCCACTGGAGGGGACAAGGGTACAGGGATAATCATCGCGATTCTTACCAACAACACGGAAACCTACATGGCAAAGCAAGCAGCGGGACACCTGATCGTCGAGTGTCTGATTGAGCAGGGTGTCGAGTTCGCCTTTGGCGTGCCGGGTGAAAGCTATCTGGCCGTGCTCGATGGCTTTCACGCGTATCGCGACCGGATCCGCTTCATCACCAACCGGCAGGAGGGCGGGGCCGCCTTCATGGCGGAAGCGCACGGCAAGCTGACGGGGCGGCCCGGCGTGTGTTTCGTCACGCGCGGCCCGGGCGCCACCAATGCCTCTATCGGCGTGCACACCGCTTTCCAGGACTCCACGCCCATGGTGCTGTTCGTGGGCGACGTGGCCAGCGACATGCGCGACCGCGAAGCGTTCCAGGAGGTGGACTACGGGGCGTTCTTTGGCCCCAGCACCAAAGGCTTTGCCAAGCGCGTGGAGCGCATTGACGATGCGCGGCGCATTCCCGAATACGTGGCGCGCGCCTTTGCCACGGCCATGAACGGCCGGCCCGGCCCGGTGGTGCTGGTGCTGCCGGAGGACATGCTGACCCAGGAGGTCGATGTGGCGCCGCTGCCGCGCCTCGAAGCGGTCGAGGCCTGGAGCGACCCCGGCGCCTTGCGCCGCCTGCGAGAGATGCTGCTGAAGGCAGAGCGTCCGCTGCTCATCGCCGGCGGCGGTGGCTGGACGCCGCAGGCCGCGCAGGCCCTGCAGCGCTTTGCGGAAAACTGGAAGCTGCCAGTGGGCAATGCCTTTCGTTTCCAGGACACCTTCGACAACCACCACCCGCTGTACGCGGGCGACGTGGGCATCGGCATCAACCCCAGGCTGGCGGCCCGCGTGAAGGACAGCGACCTGATTCTCGCCATCGGCCCGCGCCTGGGCGAGATGACGACCGGCGGCTACACGCTGCTGGAGGCGCCGCGCACCAGGCAGCAACTGGTGCACATCCACGCCAGCGCGGAAGAGCTCAACCGCGTGTACCGGGCGGATCTGGCGATCAACGCCAGCATGAATGCCGCGGCCCGTTCGCTCGAAGTCCTGGCCGCGCCTGCGACGCTGGCGTGGGAGGCCTGGGCGCAGGATTGCCACGCCGACTACCTGGCCAATCTGGTGCCGCAAAAGCTTCCCGGCGACATCGACATGCCGGCCATCGTGGCCACGCTGCAAAAGCATTTGCCGGCCGATGCGGTGCTGACCAACGGCGCGGGCAACTTCGCCAGCTGGGTGCACCGCTTCTTCCGGCATCACGGACTGGCCAAGGGATGCAAGACGCAGCTGGCGCCCACCAATGGCGCCATGGGCTACGGCGTGCCGGCGGGCATCGCTGCGGCCATCACGACAAAACGCACGGTGTTCACCATCGCCGGCGACGGCGACTTCCTGATGAACGGGCAGGAACTGGCCACGGCGGTGCAGCACGGCGCCAAAACCATCATCGTGCTGCTCAACAACGGCATGTACGGCACCATCCGCATGCACCAGGAGCGCGAGTACCCGCGGCATGTGAGCGGCTCGCAGTTGCACAACCCCGATTTCGTGGCGCTGGCGCGCGCCTATGGTTATGCCGGGGTGCGCATCGGCCGCACGGCCGAGTTCGAGCCCGAGCTGCTGGCGGCGCTGGCGCGACCCGAAGGAACGCTGATCGAGGTGACGCTGGACCCGGAAGTGATCACCACGCGCGGCACCTTGTCTGCCGTGACGCAGGCGGCGCTGGACAAGGCGCGGACCTGATGAAAGAGGCCGCCCCCTGAGCGGGGCGCGCAAAAAAAAGGCCGACTCGCGTCGGCCTTTGGCGTAACGGGGAGACCCGATTACTTGAGGTGCTTGCCGATCAGGCCAGCCATCTCGAACATGGACACCTGGGCCTTGTTGAAGATTTCCTTCAGCTTGGCGTCGGCGTTGATCATGCGCTTGTTGACTGCGTCTTGCAGCTTGTTCTTCTTGATGTAGGCCCACAGCTTGCTGACCACTTCGGTGCGCGGCAGCGGGCTGTTGCCCACCACAGCGGCCAGAGCGGCGCTGGGGGTCAAGGCCTTCATGAACGCGGCGTTCGGAGTGCGCTTCTTGGCGGGTGCCTTCTTGGCTGCCGGCTTTTTGGCCGGGGCCTTCTTGGCGGCTACTTTCTTGGCCGGTGCTGCTTTCTTCGCAGGGGCCTTCTTGGCGGCTACTTTCTTAGCCGGTGCTGCTTTCTTCGCAGCTACTTTCTTCGCCGGAGCTGCCTTTTTTGCAGGCGCTTTTTTAGCCGGAGCTTTCTTTGCAGTTGCCATGATTGATTGTCCTTCTAGAAGTTGATTAATCACCAGCGAAGAACTGCTTCTTCACTGGCATTGCGGATGCTACTGGAGAAAAATCGCATTTCAAAGAGAAAATTCGTTTTTTTCACTCTAGGCTGTTGTTTTTTCATTGCTTGTTTTCAGGGGCGTTCCCCTCTGAAATGGGTGAAAATTGCTCAGGCAGTGCAGGAGGTGCCGACATCAACTGCTCGCCACGGCTCGGTATTTCCGCCCCTGGGGCCCGATCATCTTCGAGAGGAAACAGAAAAAAATGAGCATCTCCTTTGCCACTTGCGACCTGTGCGATGCCCACAAGGCCGACACCTCGGACGACCTGCGGGTGCTGCCGCCGGTCTTTCGCGACTATGGCGCGGTGCGCCAATTCTGCGGCCCGGTGGTGACGGTCAAATGCCATGAGGACAATTCGCTGGTCAAGCTCATGGTGGATTCAGCCGGTGAGGGGCGCGTGCTGGTCGTGGACGGCGGCGCTTCCCTGCGCCGTGCCTTGCTGGGCGGCAACCTGGGTGCGGCGGCGGCGCGCAATGGCTGGGCCGGCGTGCTGATTGACGGCTGCGTGCGCGATGTCGGGGAGCTCGCCACGCAGCAGGTGGGCATCCGTGCGCTGGCCAGCATGCCCCTGCCGACCGAAAAACGCAACGAAGGCCTGCGTGATGTGGCGGTGCAGATCCAGGGGGTGCGCGTGCGTCCGGGCGACTGGCTCTATGCCGACGCGGACGGCATCGTGATCAGCGCCAAGCGGCTGGTCTGACGCCGCAACGATTCGCGGGCCCCGCGCCCCGGTCACACCGTTCACGCACTGGTGCTTGGCGCGCCAGACGCCGGCAGCCAAGGCATTACTTGCCCCGGTGCATCACGCGATGAGTTTTGCGGCAGTTCAAATCCATAAAATTTCATTTCATATCAAGAAATTTTGTCTTGATGCATCGCCGCAATTTTTCTCAATACGAGATATTGATTTTCATAGTGTGAATTTATATTCGTAACCCGTTGAATTAATTGAATTAAATTTATGTCTTGTATAAGACATAAGAATTGATTTTAGTCTTCTATAAGACTAGAATTTTTTCATCGATTCCGGAAATGCAGGACACAGGAATCGTCCCGTTTCAATCAACCCAAGGAGTGACTCATGCCGAATATCACAGAACAACTCAGCCGCGAACAACAGATCGCCATCCTGGAAAAGGACTGGGCGACCAACCCCCGCTGGAAGGGGATCAAACGGGGCTACAGCGCGGCCGATGTGGTGCGCCTGCGCGGTTCCTTCCCGATTGAATACACGATCGCCCGTCGCGGCGCCGAGAAGCTGTGGGGCCTGCTGCACACCGAGCCCTATGTCAACACGCTGGGCGCGCTCACCGGCGGCCAGGCCATGCAGCAGGTCAAGGCCGGCGTGAAGGCCATCTACCTGTCGGGCTGGCAGGTCGCCGCCGACAACAACACCTATTCCTCGATGTACCCCGATCAGTCGCTGTACCCGGTGGACTCGGTGCCCAAGGTTGTGGAGACCATCAACAACACCTTCCGCCGCGCCGACGAGATCCAGCACTCCAAGGGCATTGATGCCGGCGACAAGGACTACATCGACTACTTCGCCCCCATCGTGGCCGATGCCGAAGCCGGTTTTGGCGGCGTGCTCAACGCGTTCGAACTGATGAAGTCCATGATCAAGGCCGGTGCCGGTGCCGTGCATTGGGAAGATCAGCTGGCTTCCGTCAAGAAGTGCGGTCACATGGGCGGCAAGGTGCTGCTGCCCACCCGCGAGTCCTGCCAGAAGCTGATTGCCGCCCGCATGGCGGCCGACGTGTGCGGCGTGCCCACGCTGGTGATTGCGCGCACCGACGCGGAAGCGGCCGACCTGCTGACCTCCGATTACGACGAGATCGACAAGCCTTTCCTGACCGGTGAGCGCACCAGCGAGGGCTTCTACAAGACCCGCAAGGGCCTGGACCAGGCCGTGGCCCGCGCCAACGCCTACGCCCAGTACGCCGACCTCGTGTGGTGCGAGACCGGCACGCCGGATCTGGACTTCGCCAAGAAGTTCGCCGATGCGGTGCACAAGGTGCACCCCGGCAAGATGCTGGCCTACAACTGCTCGCCCTCGTTCAACTGGAAGAAGAACCTGGACGACGCGACCATCGCCAAGTTCCAGCGCGAGCTCGGCGCCATGGGTTACAAGTACCAGTTCATCACGCTGGCCGGCATCCACTCCATGTGGTACAACATGTACGACCTGTCGCAGGACTACGTCAAGCGCGGCATGACGGCCTACATCGAGAAGGTGCAGGAGCCCGAGTTCGCGGCCCGCGACCGCGGCTACACCTTTGTGTCGCACCAGCAGGAAGTGGGCACCGGTTACTTCGACGAAGTGACCACCGCGATCCAGGGCGGCAAGTCCAGCGTGACGGCGCTGACCGGCTCGACCGAGGAAGAGCAGTTCCACTGAGATTGATCTCTTTCCAGCAAAAAAGCCCGGGCCCCAGGTCCGGGCTTTTTTCATGGCGGCGCCGGGTGCTTGTGCCGGACGGGCGCGACGGATGACTCAAGACCCGCTAAAATCAGCCCATCCACTGCAAGAGCGAGAAAGGCACCCTGGTTATGACACCGCGAACTACCGCCACGAGGTTGATACGCCCCAGGGGTTGCTAGTCCGCGCGCCCCGGGCGCAGAGTGCTATCAAATCAAGAGCAAGGCGCGGTACCCACCGCGCTTTTTTATTTTCAGAAGTGAGCAACATGGTTCAGATTACGCTTCCCGACGGTTCCAAGCGCGACTTTCCCGGCCCGGTGACGGTGGCCGAGGTGGCGGCCTCCATTGGCTCGGGCTTGGCCAAGGCCGCCCTGGCGGGCAAGGTCCGGCTTGCAGGTGAGCCTGAGGGCTCGGGCAAGGTGGTGGACACCAGCTACACCATGGCCGCCGACAGTGCCTTGGCCATCATCACGGCCAAGGATGCCGAGGGGCTGGAGGTCATTCGCCATTCCACGGCCCACCTGCTGGCCTACGCGGTCAAGGAATTGTTTCCCGACGCGCAGGTCACGATCGGTCCGGTGATCGAGCACGGGTTTTACTACGACTTTGCGTACAAGCGGCCATTCACGCCCGAGGACTTGGCGGCCATCGAGAAGAAAATGGCCGAACTGGCGGCCAAGGACGAACCCGTGGTGCGACGCGTGCTGCCGCGCGATGAGGCCGTGGCCTATTTCAAGTCCTTGGGTGAGCACTACAAGGCCGAGATCATTGCCGGCATTCCGGCCGATCAGGACGTGAGCCTGTACCGCGAAGGCCAATTCGAGGACCTGTGTCGCGGCCCCCACGTGCCCAGCACCGGCAAGCTGAAATTCTTCAAGCTGATGAAGGTGGCCGGTGCCTACTGGCGCGGCGACCACCGCAACGAGATGCTGCAGCGAATCTATGGCACGGCCTGGGCCAGCAAGGAAGAGCTGCAGCAGTACCTGACCATGCTGGAAGAGGCCGAAAAGCGCGACCACCGCAAACTGGGCCGCGAGCTGGACCTGTTCCACATCGACGACCACGCCCCCGGTCTGGTGTTCTGGCACCCCAAGGGCTGGGCGCTGTGGCAGCAGGTGGAGCAGTACATGCGCCAGGTCTACCGCGACAACGGCTACCAGGAGGTCAAGGGCCCGCAGATCCTGGACAAGGGCCTGTGGGAAAAAACCGGCCACTGGGACAACTACCGCGACAACATGTTCACCACCGAGAGCGAAAAGCGCCAGTACGCCCTCAAGCCCATGAACTGCCCCGGCCATGTGCTGATCTTCAAGCAGGGCATCAAGAGCTATCGCGACCTGCCGCTGCGCTATGGCGAGTTTGGCCAGTGCCACCGCAACGAGCCCAGCGGCGCGCTGCACGGCATCATGCGCGTGCGTGGCTTTACCCAGGATGACGGCCACATCTTCTGCACCGAAGACCAGATCCTGGAGGAATGCGTGGCCTACACCACGCTGCTGCAGAAGGTCTACAAGGACTTCGGCTTCACCGACATCATCTACAAGGTGGCCACGCGGCCCGAGAACCGCGTGGGCTCCGACGAATTGTGGGACAAGGCCGAATTTGCCGTGATGGAGTCGCTGCGCCGCTCGGGCGTGGACTTCATCATTTCGCCCGGCGATGGCGCCTTTTACGGTCCCAAGATCGAATACACGCTGAAAGACGCCATTGGCCGCCAGTGGCAGTGCGGCACCATGCAGGTGGACTTCAACACCGCCGAACGCCTGGGCGGAGAGTTCGTGACCGAATCCAGCGGCCGCCATCATCCGGTGATGCTGCACCGTGCCATCGTGGGCAGCCTGGAGCGATTCATCGGAATTTTGATCGAGGAAAGCGCTGGCGCCCTGCCAACCTGGCTGGCGCCGGTGCAGGTGGCGGTGCTCAATATCACCGACTCCCAGGCCGGCTATTGTCTCGAAATTGCGGAAAAATTGAAGAAATCTCTGCCAAATCAAGAACTTAGGGTGATCACGGACCTGCGCAACGAGAAAATTACGTATAAAATACGCGAGCATTCAATGCAAAAGCTGCCATTTATCCTGGTCGTGGGTGACAAGGAGAAGGCCGCTGGTGCCGTTGCAGTGCGCGCCCGGGGCAATCTTGACCTCGGTGTGATGTCCCTCGATGCATTCGTGCAAAAAATCGCAGATGACATCACTCACAAGTCTGCTGACTCGGCTATTTAAGCCGGCCGCACTTGTTTCGCGCGTATTGATGAACGGCGGTAGCTACTCGTTTTGTAGCAAAAATTTGTGAAGGATTAAGCCATCGCTACTGAATTTCGTGATCGCCGCCAGCGCGAGGAACGCAAACATCGCCTGAATCGGGAAATCATGGCCCCGGAAGTTCGACTCTCTGGGGTCGAAAATGAACCGCTTGGAGTGGTTAGCCTGATGGAAGCGCTGCGTTTGGCGGGTGAGCTGGATGTGGATCTGGTCGAAATTGCTGCCACGGCGAATCCGCCGGTCTGTCGTTTGATGGATTACGGCAAGTTCAAGTACCAGGAACAGAAAAAAGCGGCCGAAGCGAAGTCCAAGCAGAAGGTCATCGAGGTCAAGGAAATCAAGTTCCGGCCCGGTACCGACGATGGCGACTACAACATCAAGTTGCGCAATATCAAGCGCTTTCTTGAAGAGGGTGACAAATGCAAGATCACGCTGCGCTTTCGGGGCCGCGAGATCACGCACCAGGAAATTGGCATGGCGCTGCTCAATCGCATGCGTGACGACCTGGCGGATTTGATCGTGGTCGAGCAATTCCCCAAGCTCGAAGGCCGGCAGATGATCATGATGATTGCGCCGGGCAAGAAAAAGGGCGGCGGCGGTGCTGCTGCCAAGCCCGCCGGCGAGACGGCCTGAAGATTTCTTTTTTTGCTGGTTTGGTCGCCGGCAGAAAATGCCGGGAGAGCGAAAGCTTTCCCGAAACGTGGCGAGCCTTAGAAACTCGCCACACCAGTGGTGAGCCTAGAAACTCGCCACACAAGTGGTGAGGTCGCACTCGCCACACAAGTGGCTCGGGGCCAACAAGTCCGGAATCGGTTTTCCGGACGCCTCACGAGCACAATGAAAAGGAGCATTCAAATGCCCAAGATGAAGACCAAGAGCGCGGCGAAGAAACGTTTCCGCGTACGTCCAGGTGGCACCGTCAAGCGCGGTCAAGCCTTCAAACGTCACATTCTGACCAAGAAGACCACCAAAAATAAACGCCATTTGCGCGGTTCGGTGACTGTTCATGAGACCAATATGGGTCACATGGCGCAGATGCTGCCCGGCTTCGGTATTTAATTAACGACGAACAAGGAGTAATCACATGCCTCGCGTCAAACGTGGTGTAACGGCTCGCGCCCGCCACAAAAAAGTTCTCGCCCTTGCCAAGGGTTTCCGCGGCCGCCGCGGCAACGTCTTCCGCATCGCCAAAGAAGCGGTGATGAAGGCTGGGCAATATGCCTACCGTGACCGCCGTACCAAAAAGCGTGTTTTCCGCCAGTTGTGGATTGCCCGTATCAATGCCGCAGCCCGTCAGTGCGGCATGACCTACAGCCAGTTCGCCAACGGCCTGAAGAAGGCCGAGATCGAGATCGACCGCAAGGTGCTGGCTGATATCGCTGTGCATGACATGGCTGCCTTTGCAGGCATCGTGGAGCAAGTCAAGGCCAAGCTGGCTGCTTGATTTTCACGCCGGGTTGCTACAAATTCAGTAGCATCCTGCGCACAAGAAACAAGGGCTAGAGCTTTAAAAGGCGCTAGCCCTTTTTCATGGAAAACGCAGTTTCAGAGAAGAGATCTTATGAACGAGTTGGACCCAATCGTTGACAGCGCGAAAACTGCCTTCGCGCAGGCAGCCACCCCGGCCGATCTGGAAAACGCCAAGGCGCGCTTTCTGGGCAAGGCCGGCCGGCTTACCGAGCTGATGAAAGGCATGGCGGCGCTGAGCGTGGAGGAGAAGAAAACCCGCGGCGCGGCCATCAATGTGGCCAAGCAGGCGATCGAAACCGCCCTCAACGAGCGCCGCCAGGCGCTGCTTGACGCCGAATTGCAGGCCCAGCTGCAGGCCGAGGCGCTGGACGTGAGCTTGCCCGGTCGCCAGCGCGGGCCGGGTGGTTTGCATCCGGTGTCGCTCACGCTGGAGCGCATCGAGGCGATCTTTGGCTCCATGGGCTTCGAGGTGGCGCAGGGCCCCGAGATTGAGACCGACTGGTTCAACTTCACCGCACTGAACACGCCGGAGGATCATCCGGCGCGTTCCATGCATGACACTTTCTATGTCGAAGGCGGCAGTGAGAAGGCGCCCAACCTGCTGCGCACGCACACCAGTCCGGTCCAGGTGCGCCATGCCGTGCAGCACGTCAGGCAGCACCGCGCGCTAATCGAAGCGGGGCAGACCATGCCCGAGATCCGTGTCATTGCGCCCGGGCGCACCTACCGCGTCGACAGCGATGCCACCCACTCGCCCATGTTTCACCAGTGCGAAGGCCTGTGGATTGGCGAGAACGTCAGCTTCAAAGACCTCAAGTTCGTCTTCACCGATTTCTGCCGCACCTTCTTTGAACGCGACGACCTGGTGCTGCGTTTCCGCCCCAGCTTCTTTCCGTTCACCGAGCCCAGCGCCGAGATCGACATCCAGTTCCAGAGCGGTGCTCTGGCCGGCCGTTGGCTGGAAGTGGCTGGTTCCGGCCAAGTGCACCCCAACGTGGTGCGCAACATGGGGCTGGACCCCGAGAAGCACATCGGCTTTGCCTTCGGCATGGGCCTGGACCGCCTGACCATGCTGCGCTATGGCGTCAATGATCTGCGCCTGTTCTTCGACGGCGACATCCGTTTCCTGTCGCAGTTCCGATGATGAGCTACACCCCTGAGCCGCGCCTGGGGGCGCGTCACCCCCTCAAGGGAGCAACACCAGTGGCCCGGCAAAGCCGGTTCCGCGGTGTTCCGCGCATGGGGGATTTTGCGATCCATGCGCTTTAACGAATTACTCTGAGAATCTTTCATGCAATTCCCGGAATCCTGGCTGCGCGAATTCTGCAACCCGCCGCTCTCCACCCAGCAACTGGCCGACACCCTGACCATGGCCGGCCTTGAGGTGGAGGAACTGCGTCCGGTGGCGCCGCCATTCAGCAAGATCGTGGTGGGCGAGATCCGGTCAGCCGCTCAACACCCCAACGCCGACCGCCTGCGCGTGTGCCAGGTGGACGTGGGGCAGGGGTCGCTGCTGAACATCGTCTGCGGCGCGCCCAATGCGCGCGCCGGCATCAAGGTGCCGTGCGCCCTGGTGGGTGCCGAGCTCCCACCCGGTGAAGACGGCAAACCCTTTCTGATCAAGCTGGGCAAGCTGCGCGGCGTGGAGAGCCAGGGCATGCTGTGCTCGGCGCGCGAGCTCAAACTGTCTGAAGACCACGGCGGCCTGCTCGAACTGGCGGCCGACGCGCCGCTGGGCCAGGATATTCGTGCCCACCTGAACCTGGACGACACGCTGTTCACCCTCAAGCTCACGCCCAATCTGGCGCATTGTTTGAGCGTCTATGGCGTGGCGCGCGAAGTCGCTGCGCTGACGGGCGCGCCGCTGAAAGCACCGAACTTCCCCGCGGTGGCCGTGGGCAATGCCGACAAACTGCCGGTCAAGGTCAGCGCGTCCGATCTGTGCGGCCGCTTCTCCGGCCGTATCGTGCGCCAGGTCAATCCCAAGGCGGCCACCCCGCAGTGGATGGTGGATCGTCTGGCACGCTGCGGCCAGCGCAGCGTCACCGCGCTGGTGGACATCTCCAACTACGTCATGTTCGAGTTCGGCCGTCCCTCGCATATCTTCGATCTGGACAAGATTCACGGGGGGCTGGACGTGCGCTGGGGCAAGCCGGGCGAGCAGCTCAAGCTGCTTAATGGCAACACCGTGACGGTGGACGGCCAGGTCGGCGTCATTGCCGACGACGTGCAGGTGGAGTCGCTGGCCGGCATCATGGGCGGCGACGCCACTGCAGTGTCGGACGACACCCAAAACGTCTACGTGGAGGCGGCCTTCTGGTGGCCCAGATCAATAGCGGGCCGTTCGCGCCGCTACAACTTCTCGACCGACGCTGGTCACCGCTTTGAACGCGGGGTGGACCCGAGCCAGACGGTGGAGCACATCGAGCGCATCACGCAGCTCATCATCGACATTTGCGGTGGCGCGGATACGGTGTGTGGTCCGGTCGATGACCTGCGGGTCAATCTGCCCCAGGCCCAGCCGGTCACGCTGCGCGTGGCGCGAGCCGCCAAGATCATCGGCATGCCGCTGACGCAATCGCAATGTGCTGATGCACTGACGCGCCTGGGCCTGCCGCTGACACAGGGCGAAGGGGTCATCGCGGTCACGCCGCCGCCCTACCGCTTTGACCTGCAGATCGAGGAAGACCTGATCGAGGAAGTCGCGCGCATGCTGGGTTACGACAAACTGCCCCATACGCCGCCGCTGGCGCCCATTACCGCGAAACTCCGCCCAGAGGCGCAGCGCAGCCCGTTTGCAGTGCGTCGGGCGCTGGCCGCCCTGGGTTACCAGGAAACCATCAATTTCAGTTTTGTCGAAGAGCGCTGGGAGCATGAACTGGCGGGCAACGCCACGCCGATCAAGCTGCTCAACCCGATTGCCAGCCAGATGAGCGTGATGCGCTCCTCGCTGCTGGGCTCCCTGCTGCAGGTCCTGAAGTTCAACCTGGACCGCAAGGCCCAGCGGGTGCGGGTGTTCGAGCTGGGCCGGGTGTTCCTGCGCGACGCAAAGGTGAAAAACACCGACAGCACGGTGGAAGGCTTTCACCAGCCCATGCGGGTGGCGGGCATGGCCTGGGGCAGTGCCGATGCGCTGCAGTGGGGGCGCAAGGAGCAGGGTGTCGACTTCTATGACGTCAAGGGGGATGTCGAGGCCCTGCTGGCGCCGCTCAAGCCGGTGTTTGAGCCCGCCGAGCACCCCGCCATGCATCCGGGGCGCTGTGCCCGGGTGGTGTTGCAGGGCTGCGGCATCGGTTTTGTGGGTGAGTTGCACCCGCGCTGGCGCCAGGGCCATGAGCTGGCGCAGGCACCCGTGATGTTCGAGCTGGAGCTTGATGCGGTGTTGCTGCGCGAGGTGCCGGCCTTCAGTGCGGTCGCCAAACACCAGCCGGTTGAGCGCGATATTGCGGTCGTGGTGAATGAGGCGGTGACGCATGCTGCCCTGATGCAGGCGGTGTGGTCGGCACCCGCGCAAGGCTTGTTGCGCGAGGCGGTCCTGTTTGACGTTTACCGCGCCAAGCCGGTGCGGGGCGGCGAGGCCGTATCGCCCGGCGCAGGCGGTCTGGCGGCCAGCGAAAAGAGCCTGGCCGTGCGCCTGACGCTCAACAGCGATGAGGCGACGCTGACTGAAGAGCAAATCGACGTGGTGGTGCGGGCTGTGGTCGAGCGGCTGGTCAACGGGCTGGGTGCCCGCCAGCGGGTCTGAAACACTGTTTTACCTTACAAGAGAAATCGGGGACATCATGGAAATTGCTGTGGAGAGCCTGGAAACGCCGGCGCTGACGAAGGCGCAGTTGGCGGAGCTGCTGTTTGAGCAGATTGGCCTGAACAAACGTGAATCCAAGGACATGATCGATGCTTTCTTCGATCTGATTGCCGACAGCCTGGTGGAAGGCAACGATGTCAAGATTTCAGGTTTTGGCAATTTCCAGATCCGAACCAAGGCGCCGCGTCCCGGACGCAATCCGCGCACCGGGGAGGCCATTCCCATCCAGGCGCGGCGCGTGGTGACTTTCCATGCCAGCCACAAACTCAAAGAGCAAATCCAGGACGAAGGCCGCACTCTGATGGTGCTTTAAGACGGATCTGCCGGTTTATTTGAGGGTCATGGGGCAAACAGGCTTTGCATCCGGCCAAAACTTAGAGTAACCTAGAAGCTTTCGCTCCTACCACATTGATTTCAATGGAGAAAGCTTTACCCCCCATTCCTGCCAAACGCTACTTCACCATCGGTGAAGTGGGGGATTTGTGTGGCGTCAAACCCCACGTGCTACGGTATTGGGAGCAGGAATTCACGCAGCTGCGCCCGATGAAGCGGCGTGGCAATCGCCGCTACTATCAGCATCATGAGGTCTTGATGATTCGGCGGATTCGCGACTTGCTCTATGACCAGGGCTTTACCATCAGTGGTGCGCGCAACAAGATGCAGGAACTGGTACAGGCCGAGCGTGACAAGCGCCGCAATGGCGAGGTCATGCTCGATGGCGTTGATGTGATGGACGCCGGTGACTCGGTTCTCGATGACTTTGAGGACAGTCAGCCCGATGAACTGTCAGCGGATGCTTCAGACCAGCTTTTACTGGTCAGACGCGAGCTATTTGAAATTCGCGACCTGCTTTCCCCCACTTATTGAAAAACAGGCATTTCTACAGTTTATAATGCAAGGCTTGTCGGTGTGTGGCGCAGCCTGGTAGCGCACTTGCATGGGGTGCAAGGGGTCGAAGGTTCGAATCCTTTCACACCGACCATAAATGATAGGGGTTAGCAGATTAGCGTCTGCTAACCCTTTTTCTTTGTCCCTGGGCCAAGGGGCCCACTCGTTTTGACGTGACTGTCCGACTTTGGCTGCATTCCAAACAAGCCTTGTGCAGATCGATCCGAGATCGATGCAGCGGTTGAACTGTCAGGCGTCGGTCCAGGCCCTGTCCATCGCCCGTCGCAGGGCTGGCCGGTGGCTGCTTGCGAACACATGGTCCCAAAGCGCACTGGTGACGCCATAGCAACCCGGTTGCACGAGGTAGTGGTGCAGCGCATGCCAGCGCTTGCGCCGTCTCAGCCAGGCGTTGTCGGCGCGCCAATGGTGGGTGGCGTGGTGCGTGATGGCGTAGGCCAGATAACCGATCAGAACGCCCAGCGTCAGAGCGCAGGCGCGCCACAGGTCGCCCAGCACCAGTACAGGAAGGAAAACCAGCGTGGCGATCAGCATTGCGCTCAGAATCGTCGGTGCGCAGATCAAGGCCATCGGCCGCTGGTGATGCTCCTCATGCCAACGACGAAACGGCTGCATGCCATGCAGCACGAAGCGGTGCAATGCGTACTCGATGGCGCTCCAACTCCCCAGGCCAGCCAACGCGAAGGCCAAGATTTCCAGCCGCTGCGCGCGTGGGCCGGCGATCAGCAGCAAAGCGGCCAACGCCACCACAGCGGTGCCATACAGAGCGAAGTCGGCGCGGTACGCCATCTTGCTGTGTTCCAGAGTGAAGAGACCCATGCATTTCCTTTGCTTAATCTGGTGATGGTCTGGGTTGAACTAGGCACCCCAACATGGTTTTCAGATTAGCCGCGCCGTCCCGTGTAGTCTGTACGGCAACGCACGCTGTGTGCCAGGCGCTCGCTCATGCTGGACACCCTCATGTTGGTACGGTACCGAACAGGAAAAATGATTTTGACTGGCTATACTGGAACTCTTTACAAGGCCACTCTCGAGGTCATTTTTGAAGTCAAAATCGCCCACGAGTTCCGTCTTGGCCATTTCCGCCGATCCAAGAAAGAACCACCTGCTCGCCGCGCTGCCCGATGCCGAGTGGCAACGCTGGCTGCCGCAGCTTGAATCGGTCGAGTTGCCGCTGGGCCAGGTGCTGTACGAGTCGGGCAGCACGATGAGACACGTGTACTTTCCAACGACGGCCATCGTCTCGCTGCTGTACGTGATGGAAAACGGCGCTTCGGCCGAAATCGCCGTTGTCGGCAACGAGGGCATCGTCGGGATCTCGTTGTTCATGGGGGGCGAGTCCACGCCCAGCCGCGCGGTGGTGCAAAGTGCCGGTTGGGGTTTTCGGCTCAAGGCGGATCCGATGAAAGACGAGTTCAACCGGGGCGGGCCGGTGCTGCACCTGCTGCTGCGCTACACCCAGGCGCTGATCACGCAGATGACGCAAACGGCGGTGTGCAACCGGCACCATTCGCTGGACCAGCAACTGTGCCGCTGGCTGCTGCTGAGCCTGGACCGTCTGCAGGGCGACGAACTCGTGATGACGCAGGAGCTGATCGCCAACATGCTCGGCGTGCGCCGCGAAGGCGTGACAGAGGGCGCGCTCAGGTTGCAGCAGGCCGGACTGATCCGCTATGCGCGTGGTCATATCTCTGTGCTGGACCGCAAGGGGCTGGAGAAACGCACTTGCGAATGTTATGCGGTGGTCAAGAAGGAATACGACCGGCTGCTTCCCGATATGTTGGCGACGTAGCCCTGCAACGCCGGGTTGCGAACGGCGCCGCCGGTCCAGGGGGACACGTCCCCGTCATGTTCGTCCGTCAGCGAGCTCGAACCGTGCACTCGCGAATTCTGCGCAGTGACAGCGAAGGCATGCGATCAGTTGTCGGCGACGCCACTCGCTGCATGACGCGGCAATTTATTTCAATGTTATGTGCGCTGTCGCACAGTCGCGTGGCCGGGTCCCGCGCAAACTGCCAATGCGGAGCCGGACGGCATCCGATAGCAGGGCGACCGTCAGCGCCCCCCGCCCCTGGAAGGGCCAGCAACATACCGGAGAGCTCGTTTGGCCACCGTCGAGAACCACCTGATCGAGTTGCTTCCACGCAGAGATCGTCTGCGGCTGCTGGGCCTATGCGAGCCGGTCCAACTGGTGTTGTCCGAAGTGCTGTGCGAGCCTGGCAAGCCGACACGCCATGTTTATTTCCCCACCGACGGCTTCATTTCCCTGGTGACGCTGGTCGACGGCAGGCCGGGACTGGAGGTTGGCATGGTGGGCCGCGAAGGCATGCTCGGGGCGCAATTGGCCCTGGGGGTGGTAAGCGCGCCATTGCATGCGCTGGTGCAAGGGCCGGGCGCGGCGTGGCGCATCGGCACCGCCGCCTTCCGCAGCGAGCTGGCACACAGTCCGGCGCTGCAACGCGTCCTGAACCGCTACATCTATGTGCTGATGGTACAGCTGGCCGCATCGTCCGCCTGCCTGCGCTTTCACCAGATCGGTCCGCGTCTGGCGCGCTGGCTGCTGATGAGCCAGGACCGTGCCCACTCCGACAGTTTTCATGTGACCCACCAGTTCCTCTCCTACATGCTCGGGGTGCGCCGCGTCGGGATCACGACCGCCGCCGGTGCCTTGCAACGACGCGGGTTGATCGAATACCACCATGGCGAGCTCACGGTGCTCGACCGTGGGGGACTCGAGATGGCGTCGTGCGGCTGCTATGCCAGTGACCGGCAGGCTTACGCCGAGCTGCTGCATAAAAACCTGCTCACGGAAGGGCTTGTAAACGACATTCCCCCAGCCCAGGCCATTCCCGCGCCGGTGGAAAATCGCAAGGCCCATGAAACCCCGCGTTCGGATGGAATGACGGCTCGATGGGCGGGGTGAATCGATATGGAAGTGATGCTGCCAGAGGAGGAGGCATGCTTTTGAACGTCGGGTGAACGCTCGAAAGCATTTAAAAAAGCCGGGGCAATCCAGCCATGTACCAGATGATCAGTGCCGGAATGACAACTGGCAATGACATGGCAACAAACGTCAGGAGTGTCAGCAGGAAAGTCCACATCTGGTCCAGCCAGACCCGGAACAGATCCTTGAGATCGACGTTCCAAAATCTTTGTTTCATATTCTCAATCCTCGGGACATTCCTGGGGTGGTCCTCGCTGCAACAGGCGGCCATGCAGTTTGAGGTTATACCCTGCTTGCCAGATATGCAGTGCGTCAAATTGAGCGGGAAACGCCCGCTTAATCTTCTTTAGCAAAATATCAGCGCCAGCCATGCCGGATCATCGGCAACCTGCAACAGCAGGTAGCCGCCGACACGGTAGCCCCACAGCTGGGCGTGCAGCACCATCTCGGCCCGTGACACAAGAAAGCCTGCTGCATGGCTTCAGACGATGTCCACGTTGTGCACCTGGAACTGGCCCGTGCGCCGATCCGAAAAAAAGCGTTCCAGGGTTTCCTTGACGGTCCTGAAAGCGATCTCGTCCCATGGAATCTCGGCTTCGGTGTAGAGCCGGGTTTCCATGGTCTCGTAGCCGGGGTTGAACTGGTCACTCAGCAATTTGGCGCGATAGAACAGGTGTACCTGGCCCACCCGCGCGACGCTGATGACCGTGAAGAGGCCCTCCATCTCGATCTGCGCGCCGGCTTCTTCGTCGGTTTCGCGCTCGGCCCCCTGGGCCGTGGTCTCGCCCAGCTCAAGAAAGCCCGCCGGCAATGTCCACTTGCCCTTGCGGGGCTCGATATTGCGCTTGCACAGCAGCACCTTGTCGCCGTAATGAGGCACCGTGCCCACGACATTGAGCGGGTTCTCGTAGTGGACCGTGGTGCAGGCGGGGCAGACGGCGCGTTCCTTGGTGTCGCCATCATCCGGAATGCGGTACACCACGGCGGTCCCGCAGTTTTTGCAATGTTTGATGGGGCTGCGAAGCATGGTATGAAGTGTAAATTGAAAATAAAAAAGGACTCCGCGAGGGAGTCCTTGGATGGACGCAGACCGGGTTTTAGCCGGCCTTGCCGTGCTTCGCGATCAGTGCCTTGGCTGTTTCGAGCAATTTTTTTCCGTCAAGGCCGCGCTTGTTCATGTCGGCGACCCACTCGTCGTCCACCTGGCTGGAGAGTTTGACGAATTGCTGGGTGTCCGCAGCCGTGATGGCGTAAATCGTGTTGCCGCGATCGGAGGCCGATTTGCGGCCGGGCACGTCGTTGCCCTGCTGTGTCTTGCCCAACCAGGCGGAGGTGGCCATGCCGGAGTTGTTGTCGATCACTTTTTTGAGGTCGGGCGCCAGCGATTCGTACTTGGCCTTGTTCATGGTCATGACGAAAGTGGTGGTGTACAGCGCCGGGCTGTTGGCCGGGAACTCACTATGGAACTTGGTCAGCTCGTTCACCTTGACCGCCGGCACGACTTCCCAGGGTATGACGCAGGCGTCGATGGTGCCCTTGGAGAGGGCGTCCGGAATTTGCGGCAGGGGCATGCCCACCGGGGTGGCGCCCACGGACTGCAGCATCTTGGTGACCTGGCGGGTAGGCCCCCGCACTTTCATGCCCTTGAGGTCGGCGGCTGACTTAATGAGTTTGTCCTTGGCGTGGAACATGCCGGGGCCATGCACGTGCAGGGCCAGCACATGGGTGTCCTTGAACTCGTCCGGCGCCATGGTTTGCACATATTCCCAGTAGGCCTTGGAGGTGGCCTCCGCATTGTTCATCATGAATGGCAGCTCGAACACCTCGACTCGCGGAAAGCGTCCTGCAGTGTTGCCGGGCAGGGTCCAGACCACATCGACCACGCCGTCCTTGGCCTGATCGTAGAGTTGCACCGGGGTGCCGCCAAGCTGCATGGCCGGGTAGGCCTCGAATTTGATGCGGCCTCCTGACTCCTTTTCCACCTTCTCCATCCAGGGCTTGTGCATGCCCAGCCAGACAGCGGACATGGGAGACATGAAGGTGTGAAACTTGAGTGTGACCGCCTGCTGGGCGAAACCGCTCAAGGCTGGCGCTCCCAGCGCGGCTGCGACGGCGGTTGATTTGAGAAGGGTGCGGCGCTGGATCATCACGGTCTCCTGAATGGTTGGTGTGCGTAACGTAACGGAAAACCGGCGCTCGTGATTCTGGTGCTTACCCTCACCCCACGTATTTCACCAGCCAGAGCGAAATGGCAGGAAAGAACAGCAGCAGCAGGGTGCGCATGACATCGCTGAGCAGGAATGGCATGACGCCGCGGTAGCTTTCGGAAATGGGCACGTCCTTGGCCATGCCGTTGACGACGTAGACGTTCAGGCCCACGGGCGGCGCCAGCAGGCCAAAGCCCACGGTCATCAGCACCATGATGCCGAACCAGATCGCCACGGATTCCCTGGGCATGCCGAAGTCAAGCCCGATGACCATGGGGAAGAATATGGGTATGGTCAGAAGAATCATGGACAACTCGTCCATCACGGCGCCCAGCACCACATAGAACAGCAGGATGGCCGAGACCACCATCAGCGGCGACAGGCCCCAGCCGGATACGACGCCGGCGAGCTGGCTGGGGACTTGTGTCAGGGCCAGCGCGGCGTTCATCATGTCGGCGCCGATGAAGATCATGAAGATCATGGCGGAGCCCTCGGCCGTGGCGTAAAAGCAGTGTTTGAGTTTTTCGAAAGTCAGCTCGCGTTTGATGAGCGCGGCGCAGAAAGTGACGGCAGCACCCACCGCAGCCCCTTCGGTGGGCGAGAACACGCCGCCATAAATGCCGCCGAAAACGATCAGGAAGATGATACCGATGGGCACCACGCCCATCATGGCGCGCAGGGTGATCTTTTCGCCGATGGCGTCTTGCGCGGGCGCGTGGCCTGGCACCAGGCGGACGTAGACCGCAATGGCAATCAGGTAGCCCACCATGGCAATCAGGCCCGGCACCATGGCCGCCGCAAAGAGCTTGGCAATGTTCTGTTCGGTCAGGATGGCATAGATCACCAGCGGCACCGAGGGGGGGATCAGAATGCCCAGTGTGCCGCCGGCCGCGAGCGTGCCCGTAGCAAGACGGCCGGAATAGCCATGGCGCCTCATTTCGGGCAGCGCCACGGACGTGATGGTGGCTGCCGTGGCGACGGACGAGCCGCAGATGGCGCCGAAGGCCGCGCTGGCCATGACGGCGGCCATGGCCAGTCCGCCCCGAAAGCGCGACATCACCGCACTGGCGAAACCGAACAAGGCCTTGGAAATACCGCCCTGCGTGGCAAAGTTCCCCATCAGGATGAACAGGGGAATGACCGACAGGTCGTAGCTGGCAAAGCGGGCAAAGGCCTGTGCGTTCAGGAAGTTGGACAGGGGCCCCCAGCCGGCCTGGGTGACATAACCCGCGCAGCCCGCGACAAACATGGCAATTGCAATCGGAATGCGCAGGGCCATCAGCATCAGCATGATGGCAAAAATCATCAGGGTGAGCGAGAGGGGGCTCATGAATGGGCGCTCGTTTCAAACCCGCGCATGGCCTGCCACAGGCCAATGACTGCCGTCAGGATGAGCGCAGGCACCATGAAGCAGTACACGATCCACTCGGGAAAACCAAGCATCATGGTGCCTGACTGGGTGCTGTAGGCTCCCAGGCCCCCCAGCGTGGTGCGCCAGGCCAGCAGCAGCATGCTCAGGCCCAGCAGCAGCGCACCCAGCCGGTCCAGCGTGGACTGAGTCCGTTCGCTGGCCTTGGCGGTGAAGAAGTCGACGATGATGTTGCCACGCCGCAATTGGCACCACGGCATGAAAAGCGCTATCGCCGCTCCGGCCGCCACGCCGGTCAGTTCGAAGTCGCCTGCCAGCGTGGCGCCGGTCGTGTTGCGGCCAATCACGCTGACGCAGGTCATGAGGGTCACGGCGGTGAGCAGCAGCCCGGCCAGAACGGCGCAAAGTTTGGCCAGGTTTTCAAGAAGCTTCAATCTCGTCTCCGCGCAAGCAGGGGATCGGCTCAAACGATTTTGACGGACAGCGGCTCCAAGCCCGCCACGCCACCCACCAGGGTGTCGCCCGCCACCACGGCCGCCACGCCTTCGGGCGTGCCGGTGTAGATCAGGTCGCCGGGTTGAAGCTCCCAGGCGGTGCTCACGTGCTCGATGATTTCGCCGATGTTCCAGATCAGCTTGGAGACATTGCTGCGCTGGCGGTCTTTTCCGTTGACCTGAAGGTAGATCTCGGCGTGTTCCACGGTACCGGCTTGGGACGCCGGCGTGATGGGGCCGATCGGGGCGGAATGGTCAAAACCCTTGCCGATGCACCAGGGACGCCCCTGTTTTTTCATCTCGCCCTGCAGGTCGCGGCGTGTCATGTCCAGGCCCACGGCGTAGCCGTAGATGTGCTTTTTGGCATCGACCGCCTTGATGTCCTTGCCGCCGGTGCCGATGGCCACCACCAGTTCGATCTCATGGTGCAGGTCTTTCGTGAGGCTGGGGTAGGGCATGGCACCGGTTTCCCCGGCGTTGACCACCAGGCAGGTATCCGCCGGCTTGAGGAAGAAAAAGGGCGCCTCGCGACCGGTGAAACCCATTTCCTTGGCGTGCTCCGCGTAGTTGCGGCCCACGCAATAGATGCGGTTCACGGGAAAGCGCGCGCTGCTTCCCACGACGGGCACGGACACGGCTGCTGGCGCAGTGATGACATAGCTCATGAAATCCTTTCTTCTTGGTGAATGCCCAGAGCCTGATGCACCGGGCGGTCGGAAAAACTGAACAGCACGCATCCGTCGTCGGACTGGAGGCGCACCGTCTGCCACGATGGCACGACAAAATGGTCGCGTGCTTCGAAGTCGAATCGTACCGGACCCGTGGGCGCCTCGATATAAGCAGTACCCGCACCTTCGACCACGCTGTACACCGCGCCATCGGTCTGGCGCCAGGGTTTGCCGTCAAAGCCCGCGGGGAGGCGCTGCATGAAGGCGGCCATGGTGGGCATGGGCGAGCCGCCGCTGGCGGGGTTGATGTAGCGCAGCTTGAAGCCGTCCCAGGCGTCCAGTGGCGTGTCGCGCTCCAGCGTGCGCAGTGCCTCGCGGCTGCGCGCAAAGGGGTAGCTGAAGATCGGCGAGGTGGCGCCAAACGGGGCGTCGCCCCGCACCGGGGCCATGTTGTGGCCATAGCGGGCAAAACTGCTGCCCTCGGCGCGCGACACGGCTTGTGATTTGGCGCTGTTGTTCTCGGAAAAGCCGGCGTCGAAGAAGCGGACCATCGGAATATCCAGTCCGTCGAGCCAGATCACGGGTTCGTTGCCAGGCGGATCAGCAGGACCACGGCCTGTGTGGCCGTGGTCGTGCCAGGTCCAGCTGGGCGTGATGATGAAGTCACCCGGGTGCATGGTGGTGCGCTCGCCGTCCACGGCGGTGTAGGCGCCGGAGCCCTCCACGATGAAGCGCAGCGCGCTTTGCGTGTGGCGGTGGCTCGGCGCGATCTCGCCGGGCAGGATGAGCTGCAGGCCGGCATAAAGCGACTGCGTGATGGCGGACTGGCCGCGCAGCGCCGGGTTTTCCAGGATCAGCACGCGGCGCACCGCCTCCTCGGCCGTGATGACTTCGCCGGCACGCTTGAGGAAGGGCTTGACCTGCTGATATTTCCATAGCGCGGGAAGACAGGGGGACGCGGGCTGGGGCGGCACCAGAGCATGCAGCACCTCCCACAGGGGGGTCAGGTTCAGCGGCGACATGTCCCGATACAGCTGCTGGCGCAGCGGGGTGCTTGGGTGAGGGGCGTTCATGGTGCCTCCAACAGGGTGGACAGCACATCGTTCATCCCCAGGCCGGACGGAAAGAACGCCACCTGGCTGACCGCTTCCGTCAGCCCGAGGGACTCAAATATCTTGAAGATGTTGGGGCCGAGCTGGATGCCGGCGCCGTTTTCCCCGAAGGCGGGGGACTGTTCCAGCACGGTGACATCCTGCGCCAGCACGCAGGCTGCGGCCAAGCCGCCGATGCCACCGCCGGCAAGCAGGATGGGGAGCGTTTGCGTCATGGGGAAAGTCTCAGAAACAGGTTGCAAGGTAATTCATAAGTATGCATACTATATGCGTGCCTGCGCCATCGGGTTTTCCCGGGGAAACACTGGATAAACTGCATCCATGTCCAAAAGTTTTTACTTCCAGCGTGCGCCGGGGCACCTGATCCGGCGTGCGCACCAGTTGGCGGTGGCGATCTTCATGGAGGAGACGGCTGGCTTTGATGTCACGCCGGTGCAGTTCGCGCTTCTCAATGCGCTGATGGACACACCAGGCGAAGACCAGGTGACGTTGGCCGGGCGGGTGGCGTTCGATGCGGCCACCTCGGGCTCGGTGATCGGGCGGCTGGAAGCCAAGGGCTGGGTGCGGCGGGAGGCTGACACGCAGGACCGGCGCAGAAAGCTGCTCTGGGTGACGCCCGCGGGCGAAACCGCGGTGCTGCAGATGAAGCGTGCCGTTGACAAGGCCCAGGCGCGCATCGTGGGCCGGCTCGATGTCGCCGAACGCGCGCAACTGGCGAGCCTGCTGGAAAAACTGGTGTCCGGCCATGAAGCCGGTCAATAGCTTGCGGTGTATCTAGGCGGACTTGACCACCAGTTCAAAGTGCTCCACCACAGGAGGTGCCGCGAAAAACGGCCCCACGACGGCGCGCCACTCGGCAAAAGCCGGGGATTGACGAAAGCCCACCGTGTGGTCTTCCAGCGTGGCCCAGAAGATTTGCAGAATGTAGCGCTCGGGGCTCTCGATGCCGCGGTTGACCTTGAAGCCCTCAAATCCTTGGGCGTTGCGGATGACGGTCTTGAGCCCGCGCTCAATGGCCTCTTCAAAAGCGGCGTTGCGGCCAGGCTGGATGCGGATGTCGGCGAGTTCGAGAATCATGAAAACCTCCGGTGAATGGGTGCGAGCCGTATTGAATTGCTGCCTTGCCACAAGGCAAGGCGGGCGGATCGGCAAGTCTAGCGTCAGCTCATGCCGGGCCCCATTCCGGTTTATCCTTCGCTCATGAAACTTCACAATTACTTCCGTTCTTCCGCCTCGTTCCGGGTGCGCATTGCACTGGAACTCAAGGGCCTGGGTTATGAGTACATGGCGGTGCATCTGGCGCGCGCGGAGCACAAGCTGCCGGCCTATGCGGAGGTCTCGGCGCAAGGCCTGGTTCCGATGCTGGAAACGGACGGCGAGCGCCTGTCGCAATCGATGGCCATCATCGAGTACCTGGACGAAACCCATCCCGCGCCGGCCCTGATGCCCAAGGACGCGCTGGGCCGCGCCAAGGTGAGGGCGCTGGCGCAGTCGATTGCCTGCGAGATTCACCCGCTCAACAACCTGCGCGTGCTCAAGTACCTGGTCAAGCAGCTCAAGGTGGACGAAGAAGCCAAAAACACCTGGTACCGCCACTGGGTGCGCGAGGGGCTGGTGAGCTTTGAGCGCCAGCTTGTTGTTCTGGCCGGGGAGCGCCAGCGCCGCGGCTTGCCGGCTTCCGTTTATTGCCATGGCGATACGCCCACGCTGGCCGATTGCTGCCTGGTGCCGCAGATCTTCAATGGCAAGCGTTTCGAGGCGAATCTGGACGGACTGCCGCTGACCATGGCGGTGTTTGATGCCTGCATGAAGCTTGACGCTTTCCAGCGGGCGCAACCGGCCAATTGCCCTGACAACGAGGCTTGAAGCGGCATGCCCGCGCATCCTGACTGGCTGATTCCGGCGTGGCCGGTGCCGGGGAATGTGCATGCGGTTTGCACCACGCGCGCCGGTGGCACATCGGCTGAACCGTATGACTCGCTCAACCTGGGCGACCATGTGGGGGACCACACCCTCGACGTCGGCGCGAACCGGGCGATCCTGCACGCGGCCGTCCGGGCGGCGCCGGTGTTTTTGTCCCAGGTGCACGGTACCCGGGTCGTGCAGCTGGATGCCACAACACCGCATGGCACCGAAGCCGATGCCTGCCTCACCAGCGAGCCGGGCGTGGCCTGCGCCATCATGGTGGCGGATTGCCTGCCGGTGCTGCTGACCGATGAAGAGGGAACGCGGGTGGCGGCGGCTCACGCGGGCTGGCGTGGGCTGGCCGGGGTGCGGGGGCAGGGTGTTCTCGAAACCATTGTGGAACGTTTCAAGGCGTCAGCCCTTGCCAATCGGGCGCAAGGCGCTACAAAAATTATAGCGTGGCTGGGCCCCTGCATCGGCCCGGATGCGTTCGAGGTGGGGGCGGAGGTCAAGTCGGCGTTCGAGCAGAACGATCCCCGGGTCGCCAGCCTGTTCAAGCCTCTTTCCCAGGGGAAATGGCTGGCGGATTTGCCGGGCCTGGCTCGCTTGCGATTGCGTGCCCAGGGAGTGACGCAGATTTATGGCAATGACGGTAGCCCCGCTTGGTGCACAGTGGGCAACCCCTCAAGGTTCTTTTCGCACCGGCGCGACCGGGTCAGCGGCCGCATGGCTGCCTGCATCTGGCTCGATTGAACCGGACGCCGTTCCATCCGGGCTGCTCTGGCTGGCCTGGCCCGGCGGCGTCGTAATGCGGGCAGCCGTCATTTGCGCGGCCTCCCTGGCCTTGATGGCCCGGCGCCTGGCGGGCCAACCCATCAGGTAAACCACCAATGCCACCGGCCCCACGCCATAGAGTACAAAGGTGATGATTGCGCCCAGGACAGTGCCGTTCGGATGGGTGGCTTCGGCGATGCCCATCATGAGCGCGACATACAACCAGGCCAGAGGGATGAGGTACATGGAGTGCGGATTTGATGAATGTCAGCTTTGCGAAGGGGATTACCTGAGATACTGGAACCTGTACCCCTAAATCTAATGTACAAGGAGACAGCGTGACACAGGATTCTCCAGAATTTTGGGCTCAGGCGGCTCAGCAATTCCAGCAGCCCTTTGGCGACAGCTGGATGAAGGCGTTCCAGTCCTTCCAGGGGATGAATCCCGGCAACTGGCCCGCAGCGGGCGCGCCGCCCTCGCTGCCACTTTTTTCATCCGAGAAATTGCAGGCGCTGCAACAGCAGTATCTCAAGGACGCGGCCGAACTCTGGAGCCATGGCCTGCAGGCCGTGCCCGCCACGAATGACAGGCGCTTTGCGGCGGATGCCTGGAGTGCCAATCCGCTGGCCGCGTTTTCCGCCGCGCTTTACCTGCTCAATGCCCGTACCCTGATGGGGCTGGCCGACGCCGTGCAGGCGGATGCCAAGACCCGGGCGCGCATCCGCTTTGCCGTGGAGCAATGGATGGCGGCCTCGGCGCCAAGCAACTACCTGGCCCTGAATGCCGAAGCGCAGCAAAAAGCGATTGAAACCCAGGGGCAGAGCATCGCCCAGGGCATGCACAACCTGCTGCATGACATGCGTCAAGGGCATGTGTCCATGACCGATGAGAGCTTGTTTGAAGTCGGCAGGAATGTGGCGACCACCGAAGGCGCCGTGGTGTTCGAGAACGAGCTGTTCCAGCTGATTGAATACAAGCCGCTCACGACCAAGGTGTATGAAAAACCCTTTCTGCTCATTCCGCCGTGCATCAACAAGTTCTACATTCTGGACCTGCAGCCCGATAACTCGCTCATCCGCTACTGCGTGGCGCAGGGGCACCGCACCTTTGTGGTGAGCTGGCGCAACCCCGACGAGTCGCTCGCCCACAAGACCTGGGACGACTACATCGAGGAGGGGGCCATCCAGGCCATTCACGTGGCGCAGGCCATCAGCGGCGCCCCGGCCATCAATGCCCTGGGCTTTTGCGTCGGCGGGACCATTCTGGGCACGGCGCTGGCCGTGCTGGCCGCGCGCGGGGAAAAACCGGTGGCCAGTGCCACCTTGCTGACCACCTTTCTGGACTTCAGCGACACCGGCATCCTGGATGTCTTTATTGACGAGGCTTTCGTTAAGCATCGCGAAATGGAGATGGGCCAGGGCGGCTTGATGAAGGGGCGCGACCTGGCATCGACTTTCAGCTTTCTGCGTCCCAACGAGCTGGTATGGAACTACGTGGTGAACAACTACCTCAAGGGGGAAACGCCGCCGCCCTTCGATCTGCTGTACTGGAACAGCGACGCCACCAACCTGCCGGGCCCGTTCTATGCCTGGTACCTGCGCAACACCTATCTGGAGAACAACCTGGTCAAGCCCGGCAAGGCCGAGGTGTGCGGCGAGAAGATTGACCTGCGCAAGGTGGACTTGCCGGTCTACATCTACGGCTCGCGCGAGGATCACATTGTTCCCATTGGCGGCGCCTATGCCTCGACGCAATGCCTGCCCGGGAAAAAACGGTTCGTGATGGGGGCGTCCGGCCACATTGCTGGCGTGATCAATCCGCCCGCCAAGAACAAGCGCAGCCACTGGATACGCAGCGACGGCAAATTGCCCAAGACACTGCCGCAATGGCTGGCCGGCGCGAAGGAACACCCCGGCAGCTGGTGGCCGGACTGGTCGGCCTGGCTCAAGGCGCATGCTGGCAAGCAAATTGCTGCGCCCAGGACTTACGGCAAAGGCAAATACAAGGCCATCGAAGCGGCACCCGGGCGCTATGTGAAAGTCAAAGCTCAATAAAGGAGAGTCGAAATGGAAGACATCGTCATCGTTTGCGCCACCCGCACCGCCGTTGGCAAGTTCGGCGGCACCCTGGCCAAGACGCCCGCGACCGAGCTTGGCGCCGCGGTCATCAAGGAACTGCTGGCGCGCAGCGGGCTGGCAGCCGAGCAGATCGGCGAAGTGATCATGGGGCAGGTGCTCGCGGCCGGGGCCGGCCAGAACCCGGCACGCCAGGCCCTCATCAAGAGCGGCTTGCTCAAGGAAACACCGGCGCTGACCATCAACGCCGTGTGCGGCTCCGGCCTCAAGGCCGTGATGCTGGCCGCGCAGGCGGTGGCTTATGGCGACAGCGAGATCGTCATTGCCGGCGGCCAGGAAAACATGAGCGCCTCGCCGCATGTGCTGCCGGGCTCGCGCGACGGCCAGCGCATGGGTGACTGGAAGATGATCGACTCCATGATCGTGGACGGCCTGTGGGACGTCTACAACCAATACCACATGGGCATCACGGCCGAGAACGTGGCCAAGAAGTACGGCATCAGCCGTGACATGCAGGATGCGCTGGCGCTGGCCAGCCAGCAAAAGGCCGCCGCGGCGCAGGATGCGGGCAAGTTCAAGGACGAGATCATGCCTTTTGGCATTGCGCAGAAAAAGGGCGATCCGCTCATCTTCGAAACCGATGAGTTCGTTAACCGCAAGACCAATGCCGAGGCGCTGGCGGGCCTGCGTCCCGCCTTTGACAAGGCCGGTGGCGTGACCGCGGGCAATGCTTCGGGCATCAACGACGGTGCGGCCGCCGTGATGGTGATGTCGGCCAAGAAGGCCGCGGCGCTGGGTCTCAAGCCCATGGGCCGCATCGCGAGTTTTGCCACCAGCGGGCTGGACCCGGCCTACATGGGCATGGGGCCGGTGGCGGCATCGACCAAGGCCCTGCAGCGCGCCGGCTGGAAGGCGGCCGATCTGGATTTGCTCGAAATCAATGAAGCCTTCGCCGCGCAGGCCTGTGCGGTCAACCAGGAGATGGGATGGGACACAGCCAAGGTGAATGTCAACGGTGGCGCGATTGCCATCGGGCACCCGATTGGTGCGTCCGGCTGCCGTATTCTGGTGACGCTGCTGCATGAAATGCAGCGGCGCGACAGCAAGCGCGGCATTGCCAGCCTGTGCATCGGCGGCGGCATGGGGGTTGCCCTAACTATCGAGCGCTGACGTGGCAGCGGACAATGGTTGGCAGGGGCGGCGTTCATTGGGCGCGGCCGCTAGTGGGTGGCACGGGTAAGTAAATGGTTTTTTGGTTGCTGGCCCTTTAGGGATGGGCGTAATGTGCTATTAAATTTATAGCTAAACGATAAAGAAGGAGAACATGATGGGTCAAAAAGTAGCGTATGTGACGGGTGGCATGGGTGGCATCGGTACCGCCATCTGCCAGCGTCTGCACAAGGAAGGCTTCAAGGTCATCGCCGGTTGCGGCCCGACCCGCGACTTTAAAAAGTGGCTGGACGAGCAGAAAGCGCAGGGCTTCACCTTTCATGTTTCCGTCGGCAATGTCGGTTCGTGGGATTCCACGGTGGATGCCTTCAGCAAGGCCAAGGCCGAGCACGGCAGCATTGATGTGCTGGTGAACAATGCCGGCATCACGCGCGACCGCATGTTCCTCAAGATGACGCGCGAGGATTGGGACGCGGTGATCGAGACCAACCTCAACAGCATGTTCAATGTCACCAAGCAGGTGGTTGCCGACATGGTCGAAAAGGGCTGGGGCCGCATCATCAATATTTCCTCGGTCAACGGCGAGAAGGGCCAGGCCGGCCAGACCAACTATTCCGCCGCCAAGGCCGGCATGCACGGTTTCACGATGGCGCTGGCGCAGGAAATGGCGAGCAAGGGCGTGACGGTCAATACCGTGAGCCCGGGTTATATCGGTACCGACATGGTCAAGGCCATTCGCCAGGACGTGCTTGACAAGATTGTGGCCACCATCCCCGTCAAGCGCCTGGGCGAGCCCAGCGAGATTGCTTCCATCATCGCGTGGCTGGCGTCGGAGGATGGCGGCTATTCCACCGGGGCGGACTTCTCGGTCAACGGCGGATTGCACATGGGGTGAGGGCCATGGCCATCGCCGGCAAATCACTCAACGACTGCGGCTTCGGGTCGTGAGCCTGTGCCTGCGGTAAAACACCCGCTTCAGGATCTCGGCGGACACGATGTAGGCCAGCACGATCAGGCACATCATGGCCATGAACAAGGTGGGCAGCGGCGCAAAACCGAAGACTTGGCCTAGCGGCGTGTAGGGCAAGGCCATGGTGACGCAGACCACCAGCAGGGTGGCCAGCGTGAGCGTCATGGAGGGACGGCTGCGCCAGAACGGGCCGCGCGTGCGGATCACCAGCACCACCAGCGAGGCCGACACCACCGACTCCACAAACCAGCCGCTGCGAAACAGGGTGGGCGAGGCCTGCAGCATGAAGTACAGCACGCCAAAGGTCAGGAAGTCGAACACCGAACTCAGCAAGCCGAAATAAAGCATGAAGTTGCGGATGAACTTCACGTCCCAGCGCCGCGGGCGCTCGATGGCCGTGGTGTCCACCCGGTCAGTGGCGATGGCCATCTCGGGCAAGTCGGTCAGCAGGTTGGTCAGCAAAATCTGCTTCGGCAACAGCGGCAGGAAAGGCAGCAGCAGCGAGGCGGCGGCCATGCTGAACATGTTGCCGAAGTTGGCGCTGGTGGCCATGAACACGTACTTGAGCGTGTTGGCAAAGGTAGTGCGCCCCTCGCGGATGCCACTGGCCAGCACGGCCAGGTCGCGTTCCAGCAGCACGATGTCGGCCGCGTCCTTGGCCACGTCGGCCGCGCCCTGCACCGAGATGCCCACGTCGGCGGCATGCAGCGCCGGCGCGTCGTTGATGCCGTCGCCCATGTAGCCCACCACGTGCCCGGCCTGGCGCAGCGCGCGGATGATGCGCTCCTTCTGCGTGGGCTCCACCTCGGCGAAGACATGGGTCTTGCTCGCCAGCTGGGGCAGTGCTTCGTCGCTCACGCTGCGCAGCTCGGGGCCGCTGACGATGTACGTATCGCGCAGGCCGATCTGCCGGGCCACCTCTCGCGCCACCAGCACGTTGTCGCCGGTAATCACCTTGAGCGCGACGCCCAGGCCCTGCAGTTGCCGGATGGTGTCGGCAATGCCGGCCTTGGGTGGGTCGGCAAAGACCAGAAAACCCAGAAAGACCAGGCCGGTCTCGTCCTCGTTCTTGATGGTGGTGCGTCCGGCCAGGGGCTTGCAGGCCAGGCCCAGTGTGCGCAGCCCGCGTGCGCTGAAGGCGGCATGGTGTTCGTGCAGGCGTGATGCTTGTTCGGCCAGGGGGCGCACCTCGCCGTTCGGCAGCTCCACGCTGCCGCAGGCCTCCAGCACCTGGCTTAAAGCGCCCTTGGTGATGAGCAGGGGCTGGCCGTCCACGCGGGCCAGCACGCTCAGGCGCTTGCGCGTGAAGTCGTAGGGCAGCTCGTCCAGGCGCAGCACATCGGCCGCCAGCGGCTGGGCGGCAGCAGTGATGGCCAGGTCGATCGGGTTGTGGTAGCCGGTCTGGAAGGCGGCGTTGATGGCGGCCAGGCGTAGCGCCCGTTCGCAGGCGGCGCCTTCGATGTCGAGCGCGCCGGCCAGGTGCACCATGCCTTCGGTCAGGGTGCCGGTCTTGTCGGAACACAGCACGTCCATGCTGCCGAAATCCTCGATTGACACCAGGCGCTTGACGATCACTTTGCGCGCCGCCATGCGCCGCGCGCCGCTGGCCAGGTTCACGCTGATGATGGCGGGCAAGAGCTCCGGCGTCAGGCCGACGGCCAGCGCCAGCGCGAACAGGAAGGAATCGAGCACCGGCCGCTGCAGAAAGACATTGAAGGCGAAGATCAGCATCACCAGCAGCAGCGTGATGCGGATCAGCAGGTTGCCAAAGGAGCGCACGCCGAGTTCAAAATCGGTCTTTTCCGGCCGGATGCGCAGGCGCTGCGCAATGGCGCCGAACTGGGTGGCATTGCCGGTGCGCATGACCAGCGCCCGCCCCGAGCCGCTCACCACATGCGTACCCTGGAACAGCGCGTTGCTGCGGCACGCCAGCGGCGTGTCGGCCGGCAGCTCGCCCACGTTCTTTTCCACAGGGAAGGTTTCACCGGTCAGCGTGGCTTCGTCGGTGAAGAGGTCGCGTTCCTCCAGCAGCCGGCAGTCGGCCGGCACGCTGGCGCCGGCCGAGAGCAGCACCACGTCGCCGGGCACCACCTGCGCCACGGGCACGGTGATGGCCTGGCCGTCGCGCAGCACCTCGGCGCGCACCTCCACCATCTGCTGCAGGCGCGCCACGGCGGTGGCGGCGCGGTATTCCTGCCAGAAGCCGAGCAGGCTGCTCAGCGCCACGATGGCCAGGATGATGATGCCGTCGGTGGCGCTGCGCATGGCAAACGACAACAGTGCCGCGGCGATCAGGATCAGCACGATGGGTGAGCCGAGCTGGCGCAGCAGCAGGGCCAGCACGGTCAGGGCCGGCTGGCCTTGCAGCGTGTTGGGGCCGTGGCGTCGCAGTCGCTCGGCGGCCTGGGGGCCGCTGAGCCCCGCGCTGGAGGCATCCAGCGCGCGCAGGCTGTCTGCCAGGCTTTGTGCCCACCAGGGTGAGTTGCTTTCAGTGCTGACAGGCATGGGGCATCCTTTTGCTGCGTGTGGATGTGGGCTGGCGCGATGTTAGCGCCAGGTCCGTGGAGCGCAAGGCAGGGCCCGAGCGGCTGCCTTCTTCCCCTGCATGGTGGGTGGGCGTTTGGTTACTGCCGCGATTGTTGTACTCGACCCACAAGCGGACGACCCGCTGGAGGAGGCTGCGCATAACTCGGGCGTGTTTTTTTTAGTGGAAAGCAAGGGGGGGCGAGCTTGAATGCAGCTTTGTGACGCTATGATCTGGGAGGCTTTTGCTACGGCATAAGGCGATCTGAAATAACAGTCACTGCGGTGATGAACGTGAAAATTGTGGCGTTTTATGGGGCAAGTGAAGTGATGGCATCGGGTCTGGACTGTATTGAGCTGTGGGGCCGCCATGATTTTCGTGCGGCAGGGGAAGACTGCGCCCCTGTGTTCTGCCGTTCATGAAAGAAAATCCACCTGGGTTCGTCGATGTCACCCAGCTTCGGGTGGGCATGTTCGTCGAACTGGAACTCGACTGGATAGCACATCCATTTCTCAAAAACAGTTTCAAAATCTCCTCTGAAAAGCAGATCGCGGCCATTCGCGAGCTTGGGCTGGCGGGCGTTCGGCTTGTTCCGGAGAAGAGCGATCCCGTGGAGGATGTGGCGTCAGCCGGGGTGATGCCGGGCCATGCCCCTCAGGCGCAAGCATCAGGGGAGCAACATCAGCGCTGGTTATACAGGGAGCGTCTTGCCCTGCAACAGCGCTGCCTCCTGGCGTGTGAGCGGCGCTTTGGCGAAGCCAGTAGTCTGTATGCGCAGCTTGTGGACCAGATCGAGTCGCAGCCACTGGCAGCCGCAACACGATGTTTCAGACTGGTGACCGAACTTGTCAAGGAAATGCTTGACGATGGCGAGACCGCGATCCGTTTGTTGTCGGAGCGCGTGGGCAGCGGGGCCGCCATGCATCCGGTCAATGTCACAGTCATGTCCTTGCTGCTGGGCAAGGCCTTGCGTTTGCCCCGGGAGGAAATGCTCGATCTGGGGGCGGCCTCTTTTCTTCACGACATCGGTAAATCACGGCTGTCGGCGCGGGTGCGCTGGCTGGAGGAGGATTTCTCGACAGTCGAGTACAGGCTTTACCAGGAACACGTCGCGCAAGGTGTCATTCTTGGCAAGCGCATGATGCTTTCCGCCGGCGCGCTGTCGGCGATTGCCCAGCATCATGAAATGGTTGATGGAAGCGGTTTCCCGGCCCGGCTGACGGGCAAGAGCCTTTCACGGTCTGCAAGAATCCTGGCGCTGGTCAACCGGTACGACAATTTATGCAACCCGAGGCGGCTTGCCTCGGCTTTGACTCCCCACGACGCACTGGCGCTCATTTTTTCGCAATTCAAGGCGCGTTTTGACAGCGAGGTACTGAACGCATTCATCCGCATGATGGGAGTGTATCCGCCAGGCTCTGTTGTGCAACTGGTGGATGACCGGTTTGCCATGGTGGTTTCGGTCAACTCTTCGCGGCCATTGAAGCCGAGGGTGATTGTCCATGAGCCCGGTGTTCCACAGGAGGAGGCGCTGATTCTGGATCTGGAACATGCCCCTGCGATCGGAATCCGGCGCAGCCTGAAACCAGCGAGCCTTCCAAAGGCTGCCGCAGACTATCTGCTGCCCCGGCAGCGTATTTCATATTTTTTCGAGAAGGCCCGCGAGTCAGAGCACACGGAGAGCAAGCTTTGACGCCATCGGACTGCGTTTTCCTGATGGAGGGTTTGCTGGAGGCGGTCTGGCTGATTGATGCCGCAAGCCTTCGCATCCTCGCAGCCAATCGTGCCGCCGGGGAACTGATGGGCAGGGCGCCGCAAGACATGGTGGGCACGCCAGTGGTTGAGCTGGCGGCCGCGCCGGAAGATGCTGTTTTCTGGAAGAGCGTGACAAGCGGTCTGGCAGACGGCATTCATTCGGAGACCCGGATGTGGCGCGCGGATGGGGTTGCCATGCAGGTGGAGCGCAAGGTCCGGCTGGTTCGGCCAGATGCGGCCGATCCGGTGTACGTGATGCAGCTTCATGACCTGGGCCCGCAGCGGGCGATGCAGGACGAGCTTGGCAAGCGGGCCGAGGAATTGCGGGCGACGCTGGAAGCGACGGCAGATGGAATTCTCGTTACCAATCTGTACGGCGTCATCAGCAGCTGCAACAAGCATTTTGAACAGCAGTGGGAGGTGCCACCAGCGCTGCTCTCGAGTCGCAACGACAAGGCAGTTTATGCCCATCTTGCCAGGCGCGTGGTGAATCCTGTCCAGTATGCGCAACGCCTGCTGGAAATTGCGGCCGAACCCTTGCTTGAAACGTCGGATGTGCTGGTATTGCGCTCCGGTCGCGTGCTGGAGCGGGTGAGCGTGCCCCAGTTCAATCACGGCAGCCTTTGCGGGCGGGTGTATTCGTTTCGGGACATCACGCAGCGGCTCGAGGCCGAGTCCCGCCTGCGCCTTGCCGATAAGGTGCTTGAGTCGAGCCCGGATGCGATTTTCATCACCGACCCGCAATACCGGATTCTTGCCATCAACCCGGGTTATGAACGCCTGACGGGACGTTTGCAGGCGCAGATGATGGGGACCTCGGCAAGGGACTTGTTTTATGACGCCCTGGATACCGCGTTTTTCCCGCGAGTGGAGCAGCATCTTGCGAAAGAGGGTTTCTGGGAAGGGGAGGCCTGGCACAGAAACAAAGGCAACGCATCATGCGCGGTTCATGTGTCCTGGGTTTCGCTGCGTGATGACCGTGGCGTCCTGTTGCACACGATCTGCTTTTTCAAGGACATCTCGGAGAGGCTGGCTGCCAGGAAGCGCATTGAGGAACTGGCATACAGCGACGTTCTGACCGGCTTGCCCAACAGGCTTTTGCTGTCGCAGCGGGTTGAGTTTGTCCTCCCGATTGCCGAGCGCAATGGCAGTCATTTTGCGATTCTTATCCTGGACCTCGACCGTTTCAAAAACATCAATGACTCGATGGGGAACACCTTTGGCGACCGGGCGCTGATCGAGGTGGCCGAACGCATCAAGGGCTGCCTGCGTGATGTGGACACCTTGTGCCGCCTGGGGGGAGATGAATTCGCGATCTTGCTGCAAAAAGCGGATGCGAACGGAGCGGAGACCGCCGCGCGCCGGGTACTGGATGCTTTGGCGCGCCCGTTCCAGATTGATGAGATGAGTTTCTCGATAGGATGCAGCATGGGCGTGGCGATGTACCCGGAAGACGGTACATCACTGGATGAACTGATCAAGCATGCCGATGCGGCCATGCACCGGGTCAAGGAGAACGGGCGGGGAAATTTCCGTTTTTACAGACCCCAGATGAATGTGGATTTGCTCTCGCGCATGAAAATGGATCACGCCCTGCGGCAAGCCATGGAGCAAAGGACATTCAAGCTTCATTATCAGCCGCAGATTTCCCTGGATAGCGGACGCGTGGTGGGCGCGGAGGCCTTGATCAGATGGTTTGATGGTGAGCTGGGCCATGTTTCTCCAGCGGTGTTCATTCCGCTGGCCGAGGAATCTGGCCTGATTGTCTCGATCGGCAACTGGGTGCTGGCAGAAGCTGTCAGGCAGGCGGCGGCATGGCAAAGGTCCGAAAAATCACTGGTTGTGTCCATCAATGTATCGGCCATGCAGTTCCAGCAACCGGACTTTGTCGAGCGCATCGCCAATGAGATTGAGCGCGAAGGACTCGATCCCAGGCTGCTGGAGCTGGAGATGACCGAATCCATTCTGCTCAAGGACGCCGACGAGGCCCTGGAGCGCCTGCATTCCCTGGCGGCACTGGGCGTGGGCCTGTCCATTGATGATTTCGGGACCGGTTACTCCAGTCTGGCCTACCTGAAAAAATTCCCTATTTCCAAGCTGAAAATTGATCGCTCGTTCGTCATGGGACTCCCCGATGATGAAAGTGACCGGGCTATTGTGAGTGCAACCATTGGAATGGCACGTGCACTCAAGCTCATGGTGGTTGCAGAGGGGGTTGAGACGCTGGCGCAGCGTGACTACCTGTCGACGTGCCAGTGCGATGCTTTCCAGGGATTCCTCTGCTCCCCGGGCTTGCCGGCGGTTGAATTTGACCAGCTGCTGCAAACGTGGCCGGCGTACGTCAGCTGATACCTCAAGAACGGGGCAATGCCCGCGCCAGTTCGCCTGGCGCGGGTTTCACGGCTAACTAGCCAGCCAGCCGTTCCAGGGCCTGGCCACCACCATAGCTGCCTTGCACGGGTGGGATTCCTCCCAGGCTGATGCGGATCGCGCAATACTTGAACTCCGGGATCTTTCCATACGGATCCAGCGCCGCGTTCGTCAGCTTGTTGATGGCGGCCTCGTAAAAGCAGAAGGGTACAAAAACCGCTCCGCGCGGGGAACTGTCGTCGGCCCGCGCGTAGAGCGATACGCTGCCGCGGCGTGACTCGATCGTGATGACGTCGCCAGGTTGGCCGCCCATGGCAACCAGATCGAGCGGATGCACCAGGGCAACCGGATCCGGCTCGATGGCATCGAGCACGGAGGCGCGGCGTGTCATGCTGCCCGTATGCCAGTGCTCAAGCTGGCGCCCGGTGATCAGCACCAGCGGATACGTTGCATCCGGGCGCTCGTCGGCGGGAATGATGTCTGCGGGCACAAAGCGGCCTCGGCCCGTCTCTCGCGGAAAGTCGTCAACAAAAACCACGGACTGGCCAGGGTCTCCCTCGACACGGCACGGATAGGTGACGGCATGTTCGCGCTCCAGCCGGTCCCAGGTGATGCCGGCAATGCTCGGCATGGTGTGGCGCATTTCATCAAATACTTCGGACACATGCGTGTAATGCCAGTCCAGCCCAAGCCGGTTGGCGATCTGCTGGATGATCCACAAATCCTGCCTGGCCTGGCCCGGCGGGTCGAGGGCCTGGCGCCCCATCTGCACCAGTCGATCCGTGTTGGTGAAGGTGCCCGTTTTTTCAGGGAATGCACTGGCCGGCAGGATGACATCGGCCAGATAGGCGGTCTCGGTCAGGAAAATATCCTGCACCACCAGATGTTCCAGCGCGGCAAGCGACTCGCGCGCATGGTTGGCGTCGGGGTCGGACATGGCGGGGTTTTCACCCATCACATACATGCCTCGAATTTCCCCTTTCTTGATCGCGTGCATCACTTCGACCACGGTCAAGCCGGGCTTGCTGTCCAGCATGCCCGGGGCCAGGTTCCAGGCGGCCTCGAAACGGGCTTGCACCTGTGGATCGGCCACGAGCTGGTAGTCCGGGTACATCATCGGAATCAGTCCCGCATCGGAGGCGCCCTGCACGTTGTTTTGTCCGCGCAGCGGGTGCAGGCCTGTTCCGGGACGGCCGATTTGACCGGTCATCAGCGCCAGAGCGATCAGGCAGCGTGCATTGTCGGTGCCGTGGATATGCTGGGAGATGCCCATGCCCCACAAAATCATGGAAGCTTTGGAGCTGGCGTACAGGCGCGCCACATACCGGATGGTGTCGGCATCGATGCCGCAGATGGGGGCCATCGCTTCGGGGCTGTAGCCAGCCACATTGTTTCTCAGCTCATCGAAACCGATCGTGCGGCTGGCGATGAAGGCCTTGTCGACCAGATCCTCGGTCACGATGACATGCATCATGGCGTTGAGCAAGGCCACGTCGGTATCGGGCTTGAACTGCAGGAAGCGGTGTGCAATGCGTGCCATGTCGGATCGACGTGGGTCGCATACGACCAGTTTGGTGCCGTTTCTGACCGCGTTCTTGATCCAGGTGGCCGCCACCGGATGATTGACCGTCGGATTGGCGCCAATGACGATGACGACTTCGGCCTTGGTGACATCCATCACCGGGTTGGAGACGGCGCCAGAGCCGATGCCTTCGAGCAGGGCGGCCACGGATGAGGCATGGCACAGCCGTGTGCAATGGTCCACATTGTTGCTGCCAAAGCCGGTGCGCACCAGTTTTTGGAACAGGTAGGCTTCCTCGTTGCTGCCCTTGGCCGATCCGAAGCCGGCCAGGGACTTCTTGCCGTGCTGGTCCCGGATCTGGCGGAACTTATCCCCGGCCAGTGCCAGGGCCTCCTCCCAGCTTGCTTCGCGAAACACGTCCATGACACGTTCAGGATCCATCGTGAAGTCGCCGCGCTTGGGGGCATCCGCGCGGCGGATCAGTGGCGTGGTCAGGCGCTGCGGGTGGTTGGCGTAATCGAAACCATAGCGTCCCTTGACGCACAGCCTGGCATGGTTGGCCGGGCCGTCCCGGCCCTCGACATAAAGAATCTTGTTGTCCTTGACGTTGTAGGTCAGCTGGCAGCCGACGCCACAGTAGGGGCACACTGAATCAATCCGCTTGTCGGGCACCTGCAGCGCCGCTTCGCGCGCCGGCATGAGCGCGCCGGTAGGGCAGGCCTGCACGCATTCGCCGCAGGCCACGCAGGTGGATGCGCCCATGGGGTCGTCCATGTCAAACACGATTTTGGCCTGATCGCCGCGAAAGGCCAGGCCAATGACATCATTGACCTGCTCGTCGCGACAGGCGCGCAAGCATCGGGTGCACTGGATACAGGCGTCCAGATTGACTGCGATGGCGGGATGGGACAGGTCCCGCGCGACCTGTTCGCGCGCTTCGAACCGGGGCTTGCCGACAGACAGTTTTTCTGCCCACATATCCACTTCGTTGTATCGCGTGATGGCGGTTTCCGGCATGTCCGACAGCAGCAGCTCCAGCACCATTTTCTGCGAGCCAAGCGCCCGTTCGCTGTGGGTGAGAACCTTCATGCCCGCGGTCGGCGAGCGGCAGCAAGAGGGTGCCAGCACCCGTTCGCCCTGGATTTCAACCATGCAGGCACGGCAGTTGCCGACCGCTTCCATCCCCTCCTTGTAGCAGAGATGGGGTATTTCAATGCCCTCACGCTTGGCAATCTGGAGCAGGGTTTCCGTGGCGCGTCCAGTGACCTCGCGGCCATTGAGATCAAAGGCCACAAGCGGCGCATCAAGCTGCGCCATTTCATTTCTCGTGATCGCGTTCATGATGTTCCTCTGTGCGTTGGCATGCCTGATCTGGCGATCAGGTCAATTCATGCGGAAAATACTTGACAACGCAATCGACCGGGTTCGGGGCCGCCTGGCCCAGACCACAGATGGATGCGTCGCGCATCACGGTCGACAGCTCCGCCAGCAGTGCAATATCCCATTGGGGACGCTCAATCAGATGAGCCGCCTTCGCCGTTCCGTTTCGGCAAGGCGTGCATTGACCGCAAGATTCGTGCTTGAAGAATTGCATCAGGTTGCGCGCCGCTGCGACGGCACTGTCCTTGTCGGACAGCACCACCACCGCGGCGGAGCCAATGAAGCAACCGTAGGCTTGCAAGGTGTCAAAGTCAAGTGCAATGGCATTCATGGAGGCGGGCAGGATGCCGCCCGAAGCACCGCCGGGCAGATAGGCATAGAACGTGTGTCCATCCTGCATGCCGCCGCAATACTCGTCAATCAGCTCCTGGATCGTGATGCCCGCTGGCGCCAGCTTGACGCCCGGGTTTTTGACCCGGCCCGACACGGAAAACGAGCGCAAACCCTTGCGGCCATTTCTGCCCTGCGAGGTGAACCAGGCACCGCCTTTTTCCAGAATGTCACGCACCCAGAACAGGGTTTCAAAATTATGTTCCAGCGTCGGGCGACCGAACAGGCCGACCTGCGCGACATACGGCGGCCGCAGCCGCGGTATGCCGCGCTTGCCTTCGATGGACTCGATCATCGCGGATTCCTCGCCGCAGATGTAGGCGCCGGCACCACGCCGCAAAATGATTTGGGGCAGGCCATGAACCGGGGGGGCAAGCCGGAGTTTTTCCAGCTCGGTTTGCAGTAGCGCGCGGCAACCATGGTATTCGTCACGCAGGTAGATGTAAATCTTTTCAATTCCGACGGCCCATGCGGCGATCAGCATTCCTTCCAGAAAACGGTGAGGGTCACGCTCCAGATAGACGCGGTCCTTGAACGTGCCGGGCTCACCCTCGTCGATGTTGACTGCCATCAGGCGCGGCCCCTGTTCTGCGCGCACGATGCGCCACTTGCGTCCGGCCGGAAAACCCGCGCCACCCAGACCCCGCAAGCCCGAGTCTTCCATGGTTTTGATGACAGATTCGACATCGCGCGCGCCCGTCGAACAGCCTTTCAACAGCGCATAACCACCCGTTGCCTGATAGCTGGCGTAATCGACGTAGCTGCCGGGAACATGCGTCACGTCTTTGGCCGCGACCCAGGCCATCACCGTGTCAAGGGTGGCGTTGGACACGGGGTTTTGCCCCACCACGACGGCTGGTGCCTGCTCGCACCGGCCAATGCAGGGCGCCGCGATGACGCGAACCTGTTTGCCCAGAATTCGGGGAAGTTTTGCCAACAAGTCGCGCGCGCCGGCCATTTCACATGACAAGCCATCGCAGACCCGCACTGTCAGGGCCGCGGGTGCAGCCTCGCCTTCCTTGATCACATCGAAGTGGTGGTAGAAGGTCGCAACTTCATACACCTCGGTTTGCGCCAGACCCATCTCCTGCGCCAGGGCGGCGAGATGCGCCGCGGATAAATGGCCAAAACGGTCCTGGATTTTGTGAAGATGCTCAATGAGCAAATCCGCTTGTCGGGGTTCGGTGCCGAGAAGCGATTGCACCTCGGTCAGGGCGACGGGGTCAACGCGACGCCCCTTGGGAGCCTGGCGCTTGCGCTCCTTGGAGGGCTGTTGCACAGCGATGGGAATAATTTTCGGGTTCATTTTTTTCCTTGTCGGCGCGGTTGTCCCGATGTCATGCCTGTTGCTTATTGCACCGCTTGAGGCCATGCACGTGCAAATGGCGCGGGGTCAGATCACGTGTTCGGCACGCAGCTGGGCCACCTGCTCTGCGCTATAACCCAGCTGCGCCAGCACCTCATCGGTATGTTCGCCCAGCAGGGGAGAGCGGGTGACCTCGGTGGAGCTGTCGGACATCTTGATCGGGTTGCCCACCGTCAGGTATTTACCGCGGGTGGGGTGATCCACTTCGACGATCGTGCCGGTCTCGCGCAGGGACGGCTCCTCGGCGATTTCCTTCATCGACAGGATCGGTCCGCAAGGAATGTCGAGCTGGTTGAGAATGTCCATGGCCTCGAATTTGGTCTTGGTCATGGTCCACTTCTCGATCCTCGCGAAGATCGGCTTGAGATGCAGCAGTCGCGCGGCCGGCGTGGCATAGGCCTCGTCGGTGATCCAGCCTTCTTCTCCGATCACCTTGCACACCGCCGGCCAGACGGCTGCCTGCGTGATGAAATAAATATAGGCATTGGGATCAGTTTCCCAGCCCTTGCACTTGAGGATCGAACCCGGTTGACCGCCACCGGACGAGTTGCCGGCACGCGGTACCGCATCGCCGAAACTGCCGTCAGGATACTGCGGGTACTCATGCAAGGTGTGCGTGCGTTCCAGGCGCTGCTGATCGCGCAGCTTGACGCGGCACAGGTTCAGCACGGCATCCTGCATCGGCGCCAGCACCTTTTGCCCTCGTCCGGTGGTGTTGCGCTGGTAAAGCGCCGCCACAATGCCGAGTGCCAGATGCAGGCCGGTGCCGCTGTCCCCGATCTGGGCGCCGGTCACCATCGGCGGACCGTCGTCGAAACCGCTGGTTGATGCGGAGCCGCCAGCGCACTGGGCCACATTTTCATAGACTTTGCAGTCCTCATAGGGTCCAGGGCCGAAACCCTTGACCGATGCCACGATCATCCGTGGATTGAGCTTCTGGATGTGTTCCCAGGTGATGCCCATGCGATCCAGCGCACCGGGGGCGAAATTCTCGACCAGCACGTCACACTGTTTGATGAGTGTGTCGAGAACCTCCTTGCCCTTGGGCTTCTTGGTGTCCAGCGTGATGGATCGCTTGTTGTGGTTCAGCATCGTGAAGTACAGGCTGTCCACGCCGGGAATGTCGCGCAGTTGTCCGCGCGTCGCATCGCCTTCGCCCGCACGTTCCACCTTGATGACGTCGGCGCCAAACCAGGCCAGCAATTGAGTGCAGGTGGGTCCTGACTGGACGTGGGTAAAGTCAAGAATGCGAACGCCGTCTAATGCCTTGCTCATGGGTAGCTTCTTTCTGTCAATGATTTGTGCATGGTGCCTGGTGCGAAAGCACCCGGACCAACCCAGATATCAATGGCAGCATAGTGATGTATTTTCTGGACGGTTTCAGGAGCACGAACCAAGGCAGAATCAATCATACTTGGCCCGTGAAACACGAGCTTGTCTATGCACCCGACTTGCCTTCAAGTTCCGCCAGGCGTTTGCGCAGGGCACGGTCCTCGTTGAACTTGGCGGTTTCGTCCCGGATGACGGAGGCAATACCTGTTATTTTTTTATCGGCTGAATAGAGCAGGGCGACAGTGAAGGAAATGGACATCGCGCGCCCATCTTTGTGCGTGGCGGGCACCCGCAGCACATCATGCCCGTAACGGGTTTGTCCCGTTTGCATCGTCTTGTGATAACCATCCCAATGGCGCTGGCGCAAACGTTCCGGAATGATCAAGTCAAGCGATTGGCCCAAGGCTTCGCTTTCCGTATAGCCAAAAATGTACTCTGCCGCCGGGTTCCACAGAGTGATGGCGCCGCTGGCGTCACAGACGACGATGGCATCGCCCACGACGGCTACGAGTTGTTGAAAGTCGACGGCTGAATGCATATGCCTGCTCCGAGTTTTGACTGAACACGGTGTTCAGTGAAAACGGCGCCTGGATGGGGCGCCGTTCACAGGTGAAGAACCGCTTGCCGGACTTGCTGTCTTCAGACTGCCTTGGCAGCATGCATGGCGGCAATCTGTTCCTTGTTGTAACCGAGCTCGGCCAGAACTTCGTCGGTGTGTTCGCCCAGCAGGGGGGAGCCGGTGATTTCGGGCTTGAGGTCGGAGAACTTGATCGGGCTGCCAACAGTGAAATAGCTGCCGCGCGCCTTGTGGGGCACTTCGACAATGGAGCCGCTCTTGCGCAGGGATTCGTCATGCAGCAGTTCCTTCATGGAGAGCACCGGCGCGCAGGGAATGTCGAACTTGCGCAGGATGTCCACGGCTTCGTACTTGGTCTTGTCCTTGAGCCACGCCTCGATCGTGCCGAAGATGTCCATGATGTGCGGCTGGCGGGCCTTGGCCGTGGTGTAGGCCGGGTCGGTCTTCCACTCGGGTTTGCCCAGGGCGTCGCAGATCGGTTCCCAGGCATGACCCTGAACGGTGAAGTAGATATAGGCGTTGGGATCGGTTTCCCAGCCCTTGCACTTCAGAATCCAGCCGGGTTGACCACCACCGCCGGCGTTGCCGCCGCGCGGCACCACGTCGCCGAAGGACTCATGCGGATATTGCGGATACTCTTCCAGATAGCCCAGCTTGTCCAGGCGCAACTGGTCGCGCATCTTCACGCGGCACAGGTTGAGCACGGCGTCCTGCATCGCAACAGCGACCTTCTGACCCTTGCCGGTCTGCTGGCGGCCGATGATGGCGGTCAGGATGCCGATGGCCAGGTGCATGCCGGTGTTGCTGTCGCCCAGGGCTGCGGCAGAAATCATGGGGCCGGATTGCTCGCCTTTCCACCAGCCGGTGGTGGAGGCCGCGCCGCCGGCGCATTGGGCCACGTTCTCATAGACCTTGAGGTCTTCGTAGTGGTGGCCATCGCTGAAGCCCTTGACCGAGGCCAGGATCATCTTGGGGTTGAGCTTCTGGATGTAGTCCCAGGTGAAACCCATGCGGTCCAGGGCGCCAGGACCGAAGTTCTCGACCATCACGTCGGATTCCTTGATCAGCTTCTCCAGCACGGCCTTGCCTTCAGGTTTCTTCGTGTCCAGCGTCAGGGATCGCTTGTTGCTGTTGAGCATGGTGAAGTACAGCGCGTCGACATCGGGGATGTCGCGCAACTGGCTGCGGGTGACGTCGCCGGCGCCGGGGCGCTCGACCTTGATCACGTCAGCTCCGAACCAGGCCAGCATCTGGGTACAGGCTGGGCCGGCTTGCACGTGCGTGAAGTCGATGATCTTGATGCCGTTAAGCGGTTTGACTGACATTTTCATATCTCCTTGTGGATGGCTCAATTGAATTATTTCTTTTTCGCAGTGCTCGGATTCAGGCTGGTGATGCGGCCGCTTTCGGTGCCTGCGGTTTCATCGATGACGGCGTTGATCAGGGTCGGCTTGCCGGACTTGAGGGCCTCGTTCAGCGCCTTGCGCAACTCGGCCGGCGTGGTGGCGTTGACGCCGACGCCACCAAAGGCTTCCATCAGCTTGTCGTAGCGGGCGCCCTTGACGAACACGGTGGGCGCCACATCGGGGGTGCCGGACGTATTGACGTCGGTGCCGCGGTACACGCCGTTGTTGTTCATGACGACCACGCAGACCGGCAGGTTGTAGCGGCAGATGGTCTCGACTTCCATGCCGCTGAAGCCGAAGGCGCTGTCGCCTTCAATGGCAACGACCGGCTTCTTGGTGACCACGGCGGCGGCCACGGCAAAGCCCATGCCGATGCCCATGATGCCCCAGGTGCCGACGTCCAGGCGCTTGCGCGGCTGGTACATGTCCACGATGCTGCGGGTGAAGTCCAGCGCGTTGGCGCCTTCGTTCACCATGATGGTCTCCGGGTTGGCCTTGAACACGTCGCGTACCACGGCCAGCGCGCTATGGAAGTTCATGGGCGAGGGGTCCTTGGCCAGGGTCTCGGCCATCTTGGCCACGTTCTTGTTCTTGCGCTCGGCAATCGCGCCAGTCCAGTCGGCCGGCGGCTTGGCCCAGTTCGAGCCGATGCCGGCCAGCAGGGCCGAGACGCAGGAGCCGATATCGCCGACCAGCGGGGCGTCGATGGCGACGTTGCTGTCGGCCTCGGTGGGGGAGATGTCGATCTGGATGAACTTCTGGCCGCCCCAGTCCTTGTGGTCCTTGCCGCCCCAGGTCTTGCCCTTGCCATGCGAGAGCAGCCAGTTCAGGCGCGCGCCGACCAGCATCACCACGTCGGCTTCCGGCAGCACGAAAGAGCGGGCCGCGGCGGCGGACTGCTCGTGGGTGTCGGGCAGCAGGCCCTTGGCCATGGACATCGGCAGGTAGGGGATGCCGGTCTTCTCGACCAGGGCGCGGATGTCGGCATCGGCCTGAGCGTAAGCCGCACCCTTGCCCAGCACGATCAGCGGGCGCTTGGCGCCCTTGAGCAAGGCCAGGGCGCGCTGGACCGCATCGGGCGCCGGAATCTGGCGCGGGGCCGGATCGACGACCTTGATCAGTGATTTCTTGCCGGCGGCGGCGTCCATGGTCTGCGCAAACAGCTTGGCGGGGAGGTCGAGATAGACACCGCCTGGGCGGCCCGACACGGCCGCACGGATGGCCCGTGCGATGCCAACGCCGATGTCTTCGGAATGGAGCACGCGAAAGGCCGCCTTGCACAGGGGCTTGGCAATGGCGAGTTGATCCATCTCTTCGTAATCGCCCTGCTGCAGGTCGACGATCTCGCGCTCGCTGGAGCCGCTGATCAGGATCATCGGGAAGCAATTCGTGGTCGCATTGGTCAGCGCGGTCAGGCCGTTGAGGAAGCCGGGGGCGGACACCGTCAGGCAGATGCCGGGTTTCTGGGTCAGGAACCCGGCGATGGCGGCGGCATTGCCGGCGTTCTGCTCGTGACGGAAGGAAATAACCCGCATGCCTTCGGCCTGTGCCATGCGCGTGAGGTCCGTGATGGGAATACCGGGCAGACCGAAGATCGTGTCGATTCCATTGAGTTTCAGGGCCTCGATGACGAGATGAAATCCGTCGATCTGTTCAGGTGATTGAGAGTCGTTTGTCATGATGGAATGTCTCTTCGTTTGACTTCGGTAAAGGTGGAGCTTCGCGGTTGGAAGGATCGGGCAGCTCCCGGAAAAGTATGGACCTGAGGAGCATGCGACCAAGGACTCCGGCGCTGGATTTCGCCGCTTCGCTCGTGTTTCAGACGAGTCATCTACACTGTCAAGGTATCATAGGAAGCGATTCAGGTTCCGCCATTGACCGTGGTCAATTTTCGAGACAATTTTTCAGCCTAGTACCTCGGGCTGCAACAGCGCCAGCGCACTATCGTCCCCATGTCGTCGATTGAAAGTCATCCCGAAAAAAACATCATCCGTGTTCAGCTGAAGCAGAACGTGATCCTCAAGGACATGAGCGAAAGCGCGCATGCCGAGCTGGAGTCCCAGCTCAGCATCGTGGAGTGCCACAAGGGAGACTACCTGCTGCACCAGGGCGTTCACGAAATGGAACAGTATTTCATCCTCGATGGTGTTCTCAAGCGGGTCGTGAGCAACCTGCAGGCCAAGGAAATGATCTTGCGCTTTGCCGATGAGCGCGACATGGAAACCAGCTATGCGGCCTGGTGCCTGAAAACCCCAACCCCCTACAGCATCGTGAGCGTGACCAAGGCGCGGGTGGCCAAGCTGCCGATGCCGCAATGGGTCGCGTTCATGGATCAACACGCCGAGATCAAGAAATCGTTCGAGTACTACGTGATGAGTTTGATGAGCGAGATCATGGCCCATACCATTACCCTGCATCTGCTGGATGCGCCGGGCAGGGTGCACCGGTTTTTGCGCAAGCACCCCGAGCTCTTTGACCGCATTCCGAAGAAAGAGCTGGCTTCTTACCTGAACTTGTCCGCCGAAACACTGAGTCGCCTCAAGCAGCGCGGAAAAATCTGACCAGGCGCCAGCCGGGGATGGAGCCAGGTCATTGCCGCAGGCTCAGGTCTTGGCGTAAGTGAAAAGTCGGGTGGGTCCCATCATGCGAAGCTTGTTTTCGACGCTTGTTACGCCCGCCACCTGGGCCGCCACCTTTTCGGTTTCCGACCTCTCATCGGGATTCAGGACGATGCCGCTCAGGGTCAACTTTCCGTTGCGGGATTCAATGGTGATGTTGACGTTCTGTGTGGTTTGATGGGTTTTCAATGCGGCGCGCACCCGCGCTGTCAGCGTCAAGTTGGTCAGCAGCTTGCGTGACTCCTCGGATTCCTGAAACTCCGGGCGAAGGCTCAGCAGCCTGATTTGTTCCACGCAGGTCGGAACGCTAAGACGATCCGTGTTCAAAACCAGATCGTAAAGCACCGGGTCGCCCCAAGTGACGCCAAACTGCTGGTGCATGCGGCTGGCATGGGCGCTGTCGCTGCGACGAATTTCGGATTCGGCGAATTCGCGGTCATCGGTCTCCAGATGATGCATGAGCCATTCCACCCGTTTGTGGAAGGATCGGGTGATCCGCACGCACAGGATATGCGGCACCGGGCGCAGCAGGCAGGTGGCCCCCCAGCCGCGAATCACCACATTTCCCTGGTTGGCCAGCTCGAAGACCTCTTCGGCCGAGAACAGCGCAACGCGCTCCTTGTCGGTCGTGACCCGCTCGATCAGCCCCGCCTTGCCTTCCCGCAAACGGTTGATGAGACTGCTGGGCACGTGCATCTTCCCTGCCACGTGCTCTACCACCTCATGGCGCAACACGGAGAGATTCATCGTGCTGGCCAGCTCCAGCGCCACATCCTTGGCGAGGGAGCCCATTTCCTGGGTCATTGCGATCACTGGCATATTTTTCTCCGTTTAATCGACAGGCCGCTCGGCAGCGAATTCGTCCGGTTTGGCCGGGCGAACCAAGGCGATGATCTTCGAAATCACGGGCCAGAGCAAAAGTATCAGCGCCAGGGTGGTGATGCTGCCGACCAGGGGGTTGGACCACATGATCATGAGGTCGCCCTGGGACACGAGCATGGCCTGGCGGAACGAATCCTCGGCCTTGTCGCCCAAAACCAGCGCGAGAACCAGCGGCGCCAGCGGGTAGTCCAGCTTCTTGAACAGATAGCCCACAATGCCGAAGCCCAGCATGAACCAGATGTCCAGCATCGCGTTGTGCACCGTGTAGGCGCCAATGGCGCAGATGACGATGATGACGGGGGCGATGATGGAGAAGGGAATGCGCAGGATGGACGCAAACAGCGGCACGGTAGTGAGCACCACGATGAGGCCGACGATGTTGCCGAGGTACATGCTGGCGATCAGGCCCCAGACGAAATCCTTTTGTTCAACGAACAGCAGCGGACCGGGTTGCAAACCCCAGATCAGGAGACCGCCCAGCAGCACCGCTGCCGTGGGGGAACCCGGGATGCCCAGGGCCAGCATGGGCAGCAAGGCGCTGGTACCCGCCGCATGGGCCGCTGTTTCAGGTGCGACAACACCTTCCATCTGCCCCGTGCCAAACTTGGCGCCATTCTTGGATATTTTCTTGGCCAGGCCATAGCTCATGAAGGACGCTGGCGTGGCACCGCCCGGGGTGATGCCCATCCAGATCCCGACCAGGGCGCTGCGCAGTGATGTCATCCAATACTGGGGCAGCTGCTTCCAGGTCTCGAACACCACCTTGGAATTGATCTTGGCGCTTTTGCCGGAAAAATTCAATCCCTCCTCCATGGACAGCAGGATCTCGCCGATGCCAAACAAGCCGATGACCGCGATGAGGAAGTCAAACCCACGCATCAATTCGGGCTGGCCAAATGTCAGCCGCAACTGGCCGGTCACCGTGTCCATGCCCACGGCAGCGAGAGCAAAGCCGAGCGCCATGGAAATCAGGATTTTGAAAGGGGAGCCCTTGCCCATGCCGACAAAGCTGCAGAAGGTCAGCAAGTACACCGCGAAGAACTCGGGGGAGCCGAACTTCAATGCGAACCTGGCGACAAGAGGCGCCAGGAATGTGATCATCACCACCGCCAGGAAAGCGCCAACAAACGATGAGGTAAACGCAGTCGTGAGTGCCTCTCCGGCTTTCCCGTTTTGGGCCATGGGGTAACCGTCGAAGGTCGTCGCGACGGACCATGGCTCACCCGGAATATTGAACAGAATGGACGTGATGGCCCCTCCAAACAGTGCTCCCCAGTAAATACAGGACAGCATGATGATGGCGGACGTGGGGGACATCGTGAAAGTCAAGGGCAGCAGGATGGCCACGCCATTGGCGCCGCCAAGTCCTGGCAAGACCCCAATCAGGACGCCCAGAATAATTCCAACGAACATCAAACCGATGTTCATGGGGGTCAGGATGACCGCAAACCCCTGCATCAACGAACTGATCTCATCCATTTGTAATTCCGTATGGTGTTGTGTTTTTGGGGCGGGCCAGCGAGGGTGCCCAGTGGACTGGGTGACTCAGTAGCCCAGGAAGCTCAGCGGTTCGAATTGCCCCTTGAAGAGAGGCACCTTGAACCACACTTCAAACATGAAGAAAAACAGGGTGTTCACGGCAAGCGCGGCGATCACACTCTTGATCCAGGAGTACTTGCCAAGGATGATCATGAACAAGGCGATATAGATCGCCGATGCCACGTAAAGCCCCAGGAACTGGACGACCAGAACATAGATTCCCGCAGGTATCAGAACCGACAAGACCTGTTTTAGCTGCTCGTGATCAACGAACACCTTGGTGTTCTTGTTTTTTCCCAACAAGGCCTGGTACAGCACGCCGGCACTGGAAATGGTGATGATGATGCCAATGTAGAAGGGGAAGTAGCCCGCGCCCGGACCATCGCTGGTCCAGCCGTTACCCAGCTTTCGGCTTTCATAGACGACCACGCCGCCGATGATCAAAAGGATGAAGGCGACCACCGCTTCCACCAGGTTGGTGGGAACGCCTGCGCGGCCACCTTCGCTGGTTGCTTCGTTATGTTCCATCGGGAACCTCACTCTATTTTTGGGGGTTGATCGGGTGTACTCGGGCGCAGGCGTCAACCGGCCGTGCCGGTTGACCCCGCCCATCCACTCGCGCTCTTGGAAGAGCCTGTTACTTGGCCAGGAAGCCAGCTTCCGTCATGAGCGTGCGGTGCGTGCGTTCGGCGTTTTCAAGCCACTTGGTGTACTCGGCGCCACTCATAAAGGACTGGTTGAATGCGCCCTTTTCCATGTATTCCTTCCAGTCCGGCGTTTCGCGGACTTTCTTTAATAGATTCACATAGAACGCCAGTTGATCGGGGGTCACGCCTGCCGGCATGAAAATGCCGCGCAGCATCACGTAGTCGGTGGGAACGCCTGCTTCCTTGCAGGTGGGAATGTCGTTCCAGGACTGGGTGTCGGTGACTTTGGCCTTGTAGGGCATGCGCTCATCGTCAAACACGCACAGGGCGCGCAGCTTGCCAGCGCGCCACTGGGCGACGGCCTCGATCGGATTGTTGACGGTGGAGTTGACATGATTGCCCACCAGTTGCACCGCCACCTCGCCACCGCCCTTGTACGGCACGTAGATGAATTTGGTGCCCGTGGCTTTTTCAAGCGCGACCGTAATGATCTGGTCTTCCTGCTTGGAGCCGGTGCCTGCCATTTTGAACTTGTTGGGGCCGCCCGCCTTCACCGCGTCGAGATACTCCTTGGCGCTCTTGTAGGGGGCTTCGGCATTCGTCCACAGCACAAACTGGTCCAGCGCCAGCATGGCCACGGGGGTCATGTCCTTCCAGTTGAAGGGCACGCCAGTCGCCATCGGGGTGGTGAACAGGTTGGACAAGGTGATGATGATCTTGTGGGGATCGCCCTTGGCTTCCTTCACGGCAAGAAAGCCCTCCGCGCCCGCTCCGCCCGACTTGTTCACGACGATCAAGGGCTCTTTCATCAGCTTGTGCTTGATGACGATGCCCTGGATCAGGCGTGCCATCTGGTCAGCGCCGCCGCCGGTGCCTGCTGGTATCACAAACTCCACCGGTTTGGTCGGCTCCCACGCCGCGAGTGCCGGTACCGCCACCGCCATCGCTGCCAGCGCACCGGCGCAAGTCCGCACAAATGTGGATCGCAATCCTGAGGAAAGGATTTTCATGGTGTTGTCTCCTGTGTGTAGTCGTCGCCAACCGTTATTTGGATCCCAAGCGTGATGACAAACTTCTTGGTTAGCGCATAGTCTGAATATTCGCGGAAAAACCTCTTGATGGGGGTCAAGTTTGTGGAAATTTTCATCCATCCTAGGGTTTCTCCGAGGTGGCTCGAAGTGGGTGCCTTTTTGTTTGCTGCGTTGCAGCATGCGCGCGTCGAGCCTGTGCTTTCGTCTCCGTGCTCGAGTGGAAAAGTACCAGGTGATGTTGATGCGCGGTGCCGATCAACGGCCATGTCGTGCATCGGAAAAACAGAAGGCTTGGCGCCAGTGGCGCCAAGCCTTCGATGGTTTTCTGCTGCGTGCCGGCGCTGCGTTGGTGGGGCCGGCCCTCGTCACACCCTGGTTGCGGGGCCAGACGCCGCTGCCAGCCCCTGCTCGCGGGCAAAGTCGGCTGCGCTCATTTTTTTTCCGCCTTCCGGCCTGAGCTTGAGGACTTCAATCTGTCCGCCCTGCGCGTTGATGCAGATGGCCGTGTCGCTGATGCTTGCAATCTCGCCGGGCTTGCCCATCACGTCTGTAAATTTCCGCGCCGGGAGTTTGCGGCAGTCAAACAGCCAGACCTGTCTGCCCGCCAGCATCGTCCAGGCTCCCGGAGCCGGGTTGCAGGCGCGAATGAGGTTGTAGACCTGATCCACATGGTTGGCCCAGTTGATTCTGGATTCCTCCGCCTGAAACCAGCCCTCATAACTGGCGTGTGATTCATCCTGTGGCTGTTCCCGGTGCCGGCCCGCGACCACCAGATCGGCGGCCTCCAGCAAGGCAGCCACGCCCTGCGGAAAAAGCTGCTTGAAGTAGACATCGCCCAAGGTGTCGTCGGGACCGATCGGACAGGACTTTTGCAGGATGATCGGACCTTCGTCCAGGCCATCCATGGGACGGAAAATGGTGAGTCCCGTCCGGGTCTCGCCGCGCGCGATGGGCCAGTTGATGGACGAGGGGCCCCGGTAGCTCGGCAACAGCGAGGGGTGGTACTGGATGGTGCCGTGCTTGGGAATATTGACCAATGATTGCGGCACAAACTGCAGCACATAGGCCATCACCCCGATGTCGGCGTTCAAGCCGCGCATGGCCTGCTCGGCCTCTTCGCTTTTGAGGCTGGCAAACTGGAATACCGGAAGTCCATGCGCCTGGGCTGCCGCGCGCAAGGCATCGGGTTTTTCCCCTGCTTTTTCGGGTTTGCAGAACACGGCGGCAATGTCGTCGCCACGTGCCAGGAACGCTTCGAGCGCTGCTTTACCGAAATCTTGCTGACCGATGAATGCGATTTTCATGGGTGAGGAATATAGCTTGGCGGATGCCGGGCGCCGCGACGGCGCCGCGCGCGGTTCAAATTCATCGCATCAGGAAATAGGCGGCCAGCATGTACAGAACCACCGCAAAAGCCTTTTTCAGGGGCCGGATATCCATGCGGTGGGCCGTGCGCGCGCCCAGGGGTGCGGTGCTCATGCTCGCCAGCGAGATGACGACCAGGCCGGGCAGATACAGATAACCCACGGAGCCGGCCGGCATTTGCGGCAAGTCCTGTCCGGCCCAGATGTAGCCCAGCGTGCCCGCCAGCGCGATGGGAAAGCCCAGCGCCGCCGAGGTGGCGACCGCGTTGTGGATCTTGACATTGCACCAGGTCATGAAGGGCACCGAGACAAATGCGCCGCCGGCGCCGACCAGGGCTGACAGCAAGCCGATCAGCCCGCCCACGCTGAACATGGCCACGGCGCCCGGCAGCGTGCGCGTCGGCTTGGGCTTGCGGTCGAGAAACATCTGGGTGGCCGAGAAGGCCACGAACAGGGCAAACAGCACGCCCAGCACCTTGCCCGGCAGGGCCACGGCCAGCTGGGCGCCCAGCAGCGATCCGAGCAGGATGCCCGGTGCCAGCAGGCGGGCCACGTTCCACATCACGGCACCGCGCTGGTGGTGCGCCCGCACGGAGGACAGCGATGTGAAGCTGATGGTCGCCAGCGAGGTGGCCACGGCCATCTTGACGGTGTATTCAGCCGGGAACCCCTTGGCCGTCAGGATGATGGTCATGAAAGGCACCATCAGCATGCCGCCGCCTATGCCCAGGAGGCCCGCGAGAAAGCCGGTACACAGGCCAAGCAGGGCGAGTTCAACGATCAACTGGGGTTCGATGGACATGCGGCAGTGATGAGCCCGGTCCGTTCTCGCCGACATGTCGAAGGGCGCATGTTGCCCCGAGGCTTCGACAGGTCAGCCCGAACGGATGCAACAGGCAAGGGGAGTGAACAAGGTGTCTGCAAGTGCCACCGGGCCGCATCCTGAACCGGGGTTCAGGTGGGCGAGGTCAGCATTGGCTTCGGGTTCATCTGACGCGAGATGATCACACCTGCCAGGCAATGTTCCAAGCCCGGGCTCAATGAGCATTGGTTCAAGGAATTTAAAGCCCGATGGCACCGCAGACAATAGGAATTGTAGGCGCTGGCAGGGCATCTTGTCCCGGGACAAACCGGATTTTTAAATCAGGCGGCCATCGTCGCCCAGCGCCTTGTCCAGTCGCGCCAGCAGTGATGCCCGCAGCGGGGCGTCGCTGCCCGGTGCGGCGCTTGGCAGCCGTGCGGCGGCTGGCGGGGCTGGCGTGGGCGAAACGATGGCGGCGGCGCTTGGGGCGGTGCTCCGGTCCGCCAGGTCGAAGGCCAGGTTCAGTGCCGTCAGCACCGCGATGCGGTCCCGGGCCCTGACCTTGCCGCCATCGCGGATCTTGCACATGGCCGTGTCCACGCGCTCCACGGCTTCCAGCAGGCGGGCTTCGCCGCCTTCGGGACAGCCCAGCAGGTAGCTCTGTCCCATGATTTGTACTTCGAGTTGCTTCATGTTGAGCCCTTCGGGGCACTGGCTCCGGTGGTCTCTGGCAAACGTTCAAGCAGGGCGTCGACCCGGGCGCGGGCCGCGCTCAGGCGGGATTTGAGGGAGTCGCGCTCGCTGGTGAGGGCCTCCACCTGGGCCGCCAGCAAGGCATTGGTGCGCTGCAGTTCTTCGTAACGCACCAGCAATCGCTCAACGCGTTCGGCAATGGGGTCGATGGGGGAGGGATTCGACATAGACCCAGCATTGTAGGGTTTGCGGCGGCATTCGATGGTTAAAATGCAGGCGTTGGTGCTCGCGGTGTGGTTCACACGCCGCAGTTCAACGGGAAGCAGGAGGGTCGGGTCGTGCGCACTGGGCTAGTTCGGCGTGCGCCACGGTCAGACCTAACCTGCGCTGCCCCCGCAACGGTAAGTGGACGAGTCCCTCGACTCCGCTTCCATCACGGCCACTGAGCGTTTTGAACACGCGCTTGGGAAGGCGATGGAAGTTGCTCCACCAGCCCGGATACCGGCCGACAAGGTGGCTGCACGCGTGCGTGCGGCCGTGACGCTCAGGCCCTGGCGGGGAAGCCGGGGAGGGCTTTTGTTGCTTCTTTTATCTCATGAAAAACCATCGTTCCCGAGTACGCCTGCTGGCGTTGTCAATGGCTCTTGCGCCCGTCTTTCCTTCTTTTTCCCAAACCCAAGTCGCCGAGGCCACGATCAAGGAGACCCTGATCACGGCCAGCCGTTTCGCCGACACGGCCAGCGATCTGCCTTTTGGCGTGAGCGTCATCACGTCCGACGAGATCAAGCGCTCCGGCGCCAGCACGGTCAATGAGGCCCTCATGAAGCTCCTGGGTGTCCCCGGACGCCAGGACTTCTATGGCGGCGGTGACTATGCGCTGGACTTGCGCGGCTTTGGCACCACCGCCGCCAGCAATCAGGTGGTCATCGTCGACGGATTGAAGATGAATGAGGCCGATCTGGGCGGCACGCGTCTGGCCGGCATACCGATTGACTCGGTGGAACGCATCGAAGTGATTCGCGGCAGCGGTGCCGTGCTTTATGGCGAGGGCGCGAGCGGCGGCGTGATCGTGATCACGACCAAGGCCGGACGCGGGATCGCCCGCAAAAACTCGGCGGAAATCTACACCGCGGCGGGCAGCCTGGGCCTGGGTGAGGTGCGTGCCAGCGGCACGGTGGCCGCGGGCGGGTTTTCGGTTGACCTGGCGGCCAACAAGCGCCAGACCGACAACCACCGCGACAACTTCAAGTCCGATGTGGACGGTGCGGCGGTCACCGGGCAATGGAGCAACGACTGGCTGCGCCTGGGCGCCCGCTATGCGCGCGACGAGCTCCAGACCGGGTTGCCGGGTTCCTTGAGCGCGGCGCAGTACGCGGCCAATCCGCAACAAGCCAGCACTCCCAATAACTCCGCCCATATCAAGAACGCGCGCCAGAGCGTGTTCGCGGAAGCGATGCTGGGTGACTGGCAGCTCGCGCTGGATGCCGGCACGCGAAACAAGACGCTGTACAGCTACTCGCCGACCTGGATCACCCAATACGACATCGACGCGAACTCCCTGTCATTGCGGGCCAGAAACGAGCGAAAAATAGGCGGCCATGCCAACGTCGCCATCGTCGGCGTTGACCAGGCCGACTGGACCCGCACCGACCTGGGGTCGAGCAAGGGCGTGCGCAAGCAGGAAAACCAGGGTTTTTATCTGAAGGATGACTTCATCCTGGCTGGCGGCACCCGGCTCAGCGCAGGCTGGCGCACGGATGACATCCGCAAGGATGTCTCCGGTGTCGCGACGCGAATTTCAGAGCGCCCCCAGGCCTGGGAACTGGGGCTCTCGCATCCGGTAGCCGCGGGGGCTTCGCTTTATGGCCGGCTGGGCCAGAGCTATCGCCTGGCGAACGTGGATGAATTCGGATTCACCACGCCCGGCGTCCCCCTGCGTGCGCAAACCTCGCGCGATACCGAACTGGGCACGCGCTGGAACCGTGGCGCGGCCCAGCTCGATATCCGCTGGTACCGCAGTGAGCTGACCGACGAAATCGGCTATGACTCCAAGGCGGATGGCCCCTATGGCGCGGGGACCGGCGCCAATGTCAACCTGGACCCTACCCTGCGCCAGGGCCTGGAGCTGGAGGGCCGCTACGCGCTGAATGCGGCCGTCAACCTGCGCCTGAACGCGGCGGTGCGAGAGGCCCGGTTTGTCAGCGGCGCCTATGCCGGCAACCATGTGCCCCTGGTGCCCGCCAGGACGCTGGCCCTGCGCGCCGACTGGAGCCCGGCCCCGGGGCACCGGGTGGACGGCGGCCTGAATTGGGTATCGTCGCAAAATCCGGATTTCTCCAACCTTTGCACCATGCCGGCCTACACCACCATGGACTTGCGCTACGGCTACCAGTACAAGAATGCCGAATTCGCGCTGGGCATCAACAACCTGGGCGACAGCAAGTACTACACCCAGGCATTCGGCTGCACGGCCGGCGTGACCACGTCCATCTACCCCGAGGCGGGGCGCACGCTGACAGCGTCGGTGCGCCTGCGGTTTTAAGCCCCCCATGGCCGACAACATTTTCTCGCTGCCGGCCATGGGCCCGCAACGCATCGTCTGCCTGACCGAGGAAACCACGGAGTGGCTGTACCTGCTCGGTGAAGAGCGGCGCATCGTGGGCATCTCGGGCTACACCGTGCGGCCGCGCCGCGCGCGCACGGAAAAACCGAAAGTCAGTGCGTTCTTGAATGCCAGGATCGAGCGGATCGTGGCGCTGCGGCCCGACTGCGTGTTCGGTTTTTCCGATCTGCAGGCCGACATCGCGGCCGAGCTGGTCCGCCAAGGCATCCAGGTCACCATCTTCAACCAGCGCAGCGTGGCCGAGATCTTTTCCATGCTGTACCAGGTGGCGGCCATGGTGGGGCAGGCCGAACAGGGCCTGGCCTTGATGGGCACGATGCGCGAGCAGTTGAGCGCCATCCAGACCGCCGCCGCCAGCCTGCCGCGCCGCCCGCGCGTGTTTTTCGAGGAGTGGGACGCGCCGCACATCAGCGCCATCCGCTGGGTGTCCGAACTCATCGGCATCGCCGGCGGCGACGACTGCTTTGCCGAACTGGCGGCCCGGCCCCTGGGCAAGGACCGCATCATTGCCGACGGGGCCGAGATCGTGCGGCGCAACCCCGACATCATCATCGGCTCCTGGTGCGGCAAGAAATTCCGGCCCGAGACGGTGGCGGCACGCACGGGTTGGCAGGATGTCAATGCCGTGAAAAACGGCCAGCTGTTCGAAATCAAGTCGGCCGACATCCTGCAGCCGGGGCCGGCCGCGCTGACCGATGGCGTGGCGCAGTTGCACCGCATCGTCAAGAACTGGAGTGAACGCCATGGCTGAATTGCTGCCCATTGCCTACAGCGAATTCATTCTGGGTGGACAGAAGAGCGGCAAGTCGCGCCGCGCAGAGGCCCTGGCGCGCGACTGGCTGGCGCGCTCGCCGCAGCACCGGGCCGTGCTGATTGCCACGGCGCAAGCATTGGACGAGGAGATGCATGCACGCATTGCGCGGCACCAACGCGACCGCGCCGAAAGGGTGCCGGGCCTGATCACGGTGGAAGAGCCCCTGCTGCTGGCCGATGCCATTCGTGCCCACAGCTCGCCAGACACGCTGGTCGTGGTCGATTGCCTCACGCTGTGGCTGACGAACCTGCTGATGCCCGTCCGTGATTTTGAAGAGAACAAGGCGCCAGCCCTTGATCCACAAGCGCAGGCCGCTATGCTTTTGGAAGCAATTCAAGGCAGTGCGGGGCCGCTGGTGCTGGTCGGCAACGAGATCGGGCTGGGCGTGATTCCGCTGGGGCGCGAAGTGCGTTCCTTTGTCGATGCGCTGGGCCAGCTCAACCAGGACGTGGCGCAGGCCTGCGAGCGCGTCACCCTGATGGCGGCCGGTTTGCCGCTCACCTTGAAAGGCCAGCCATGAAACGGATAGCCGCTGCGTTGCTGCTGCTGGGCCTGGCGCTGACGGCGCCGGCCCGCGCCCTGCAACTGACCGACGACCGGGGCGTCACCGTCACGTTTGCACAAACGCCGCAGCGCATTGTCAGCCTGCTGCCTTCGCTGACCGAGAGCGTTTGCGCGCTGGAGCAATGCCAGCGCCTGGTCGGTGTGGACCGCTATTCCAATTACCCGGCCAGCGTGCGGCGCCTGCCGGTGCTGGGCGGCGGGCTGGATCCGAACATCGAAGGCATCGTGGCGCTCAGGCCCGATGTGGTGTTGCTGGCTGTTTCCTCGGATGCCGGCCTGCGCCTGGAGTCGCTGGGCATCAAGGTGGTGGCGCTCGAACCCAAGAGCCATGCCGATGTGCGGCGCGTGCTGCAGGCGCTGGGCGTGCTGCTCGATGTACCCGATGCGCAGCGCGTCTGGCGCGTGATTGACGCCAGCGTGTCGGCCGCGGCCCAGTCACTGTCGCCCCGGGTCAGGCAGGCCCGGGTGTATTTCGAAGTCAGCCGGGGACCCTATGCCGCCAGCGAGTCCTCCTTCATTGGCGAAACGCTCGCGCGCCTGGGGGTGCGCAACGTGGTGCCCGCCGCGCTCGGCCCCTTTCCCCGGCTCAATCCCGAGTTCGTGGTGCGCGCCAATCCGGATGTGATCATGATCGGCAACCGCAGCATGCAGCCCCTGGTGCCGTACCCGGGCTGGTCCAGCATCAAGGCGGTGCGCGAGCAGCGCATCTGCGTGTTCGGCGTCGACGAGTCCGACGTGGCGGTGCGCCCCGGCCCGCGCATGGCCGAGGCGGCCCGCATCATGGCCAACTGCCTGGAAGACAAAACACGATGAGCCACGCCTCCATCGATCAACACCGCAAAGCCTGCTGGCTGGGCGGCGCGCTGCTGCTCGTCAGCGCGGCCCTCTTGCTGCTGGGCATGAGCGTGGGCAGCACCGGGCTGGACAGCGTGCTGAACCTGCGGCGCGATCCCCTGGCCCTGCAGATCGTGTGGGAGATTCGCCTGCCGCGCACCGCGGGCGCCTGGCTGGCGGGCGCCTTGCTGGGGCTGGCCGGTGCCGTGGCCCAGGGCCTGTTTCGCAACCCGCTGGCCGACCCCTATTTGTTGGGCAGCGCGTCCGGTGCCTTGCTCGGCGTGGCCGGCGCGATGGCGCTGTTTGGCGTGTCGCCACTGGCCACGCACTGGCTCGCGCGCCTGGGCCTCACGGGCGCGGCCTTCATTGGCGCCGTGCTCGCCGTGCTGCTGACCCTGCTGCTGGCCAAGGGCGTGCAGCACACATTGAGGTTGCTGCTGGCCGGTGTGATCGTCGGGGTGGTGCTGGGTGCCCTGAGCTCGCTGACCCTGCTCTTGAACCCGGACATCATGCGGGCCATGCAGGCCTTCATACTGGGCAGCACCGGTTTTGTCGGCTGGACGGCGTGCGCGGTCATGGCCGCGGTCTTCGCCGGCAGCCTGCTGGCGGCCTGGATGATGAGTCATGTGCTCGACGGTCTCGCTTTGGGCGAGGCCACGGCGCAAAGCCTGGGGCTGAGGCTGCCGCAGATGCGGGCCGCGCTGGTGGTCGTGCTGGCGTTGGCCACGGGCACGGCCGTGGCGCAGACCGGTCTGATTGCCTTTGTCGGCCTGGCCGCGCCCCATCTGGTGCGTTCGGCGGTCAAGACCACGCATGGCCGGCTGATGGTGCTGTCCAGCCTGATGGGCGCGGTGCTGCTGACGGCGGCCGACATCCTGGCCCGCTGGCTGATCGCGCCGCAGGAGCTGCCCGTGGGCGTGCTCACGGCCGTGCTGGGCGGCAGCTACCTGCTGTGGCTGATGCACCGCAATACCCGGCAAGGCGGCCAACGAGGGGCCGGGTTATGACGGCTGCCATCAATCCGGTCGCCATCGACGCCCGTTCCATCCGGGCCAGCCTTGGAAATGTCGAGGTATTGCACGGTATTTCGCTGGCACTGCCCGCCGGCCGCTGGACCAGCATCGTCGGCCCCAACGGCGCGGGCAAGTCGACCTTGCTCAAGGTGCTGGCGGGTTTGCTGCCGCACCGCGGCGAGGTGGCCTTGCTCGGGCAACCGCTGGGCGTCTGGCGAGCCCGCGAGCGCGCCCGGCAGATGTCCTGGCTGGGCCAGAACGAAAGCTCGGCCGACGACCTCACCGTGTACGACGTCGCCATGCTGGGCCGCCTGCCGCACCAGCCCTGGTTGGCGCCGCCCAGCGACGCGGACCACGCGGCGGTGGAGCGCGCGCTGCGCGGCACCCAGGCCTGGGACTGGCGCGGCCGGCCGTTGGGCCATCTCTCCGGCGGCGAACGCCAGCGCGTGCTGCTGGCGCGCGCGCTGGCGGTCGAGGCGCGGGTGCTGCTGATGGACGAGCCGCTGGCCAACCTGGACCCGCCGCACCAGACCGACTGGCTGCTCATGGTGCGCGAGCTGGTGGCGAGCGGCAAAACCGTGGTCAGCGTGCTGCATGAAATCTCCATGGCGCTGCATGCGCATGACATGGTCATCATGGCGCAGGGGCGTGTGACGCACCAGGGTGCTTGCAGTGACGCGGCCACGCACCGCGCGCTGGAAGACGTGTTCGACCACCGCATTGACGTGCACCCCCTGGCCGGCCAGTGGGTGGCGCTGCCCCGAATCAACCCCTTGAAATCCGGCGCCGGTCAAGAACAATCAGAAAAGTGAAGCATGCAGATAGAAACTCCGCCTTCAGACAAGCCTTACGAGAAATCCGAGGGCGAGCGCCGCGGTCTGGTCATCGTCAACACGGGGGACGGCAAGGGCAAGAGCACGGCGGCCTTCGGCCTGGCGCTGCGCGCGCATGGGCGCGGCAAGGCGGTCAAGATCTTCCAGTTCATGAAAGTGCCCAGCGCGCGCTTTGGCGAGCACCGCATGTTCGAGCAGCTCGGTATCCCCATAGAGGGGCTGGGCGACGGCTTCAGCTGGAAAAGCCAGGACCTGGAGCATTCGGCGCAGTTGGCGCGCGAGGGCTGGCAGCGGGCCAAGGCCGCCATCATGGGCGGCGAGTATTTCATGGTGGTGCTGGATGAGTTCACCTACCCGCTGATTTACGGCTGGATGGAGCCGGCCGGCGGAGTCGAGGAGGTGGTGCAGACCTTGTTTGACCGTCCCACCCATGTGCACGTGGTCATCACCGGGCGGCGCTGCCCGCCGGAGATCATCGAGCTGGCCGATACCGTGACCGAGATGGTCAAGATCAAGCACGCCTTCAACGCCGGCATCCCGGCGCAGCGCGGCATCGAGGACTGAGCATGGATGAGGGATGGACACCGGTCGGGATCACGGTGGCGGCCTTGTGGCTGGCACTGTTGATCGACGTGGTTTGGGGCGAGCCGCCGGCTTGGCTGCATCCCGTGGTGGGGATGGGCCACTATTTGTCGTGGTGGGGCGGCTGGCTGCTCAGGCAGCGGCCCTGGCTGGCCTTCATGCTGGGGGCGCTGGCCTGGCTGGCCGGTGCGCTGGGCACGGGCTGGCTTGCTGCGTGGGCGCAAGGAATCATCCTGCGCGAGCTGCATCCGGCCGTGGCCGCCATGCTGCTGGCCGTGCTGCTCAAACCCCTGCTGGCCTGGCGCATGCTGCGCCAGGAAGTGCTGGCGGTCGAGGTCGCCCTGACTGAATCGCTGCCGGCCGGGCGCGCGCGCCTGGCGCGTCTGGTGAGCCGCGATGTGTCGGCCTTGAGCGAGGTCGAAGTGCGTGAAAGCGCCATCGAGTCGCTGGCCGAGAACCTCAACGATTCGGTGGTCGCCCCCATCTTCTGGTTTGTGCTGCTGGGCTTGCCGGGCGCCGCGGTCTATCGCTTCGCCAACACGGCGGACGCCATGTGGGGCTACCGCGGGCGCTGGGAGTGGGCCGGCAAATGGGCGGCCCGCGCCGACGATGTGCTGTCGTGGCTGCCGGCGCGGCTGACGGCCGGGCTGCTGTGGGTTCTGGGCGGTGGCGCATCCTTCCAAACCCTGCGCCAGCAGGCACGCCGCACCCCCTCGCCCAACAGCGGCTGGCCGATGGCGGCCATGGCGCTGGCGCTGGGCGTGAGCCTGCGCAAGCCCGGGGTCTATGTGCTGCACGCCCAGGGCCACCCGCCCGGACTGGCGGATAGCGCGCACGCCGCGTTTCTTGCATCGAAAGTGCTGCTGGCCTTTATGATCATTGCGTCAACAGCTATCATATTAATAGCAAATTTGAAAACCGGAGGGCCGGGGTAATGACCACCACGCCACAGACGCAGCAGCGCCATCATGGCGGCCCCGACCATCTGGGCGTGCCGCGGCATGACTTCTCGACCAACAGCAATGCCTGCGGCCCCTGCGCGCCGGCGCTCTCTCTCGTGCAGCAGGCCGACGTCAGTCGTTACCCGGACGCGGGCTACAGCGCCTTGCGCGAGCAGCTCGCCGCCTGGCACGGCGTGGCGCCGCAGCGCGTGCTGCTGGCCGCCAGCGCCAGCGAGTTCATCGCCCGCGCCACGGCCTGGGTGGCGCAGCAGGGCGCCCGCGCCGTCTGGCTGCCGCCGCTGAGCTACGGCGACTATGCCCACGCGGCGCAGGCCTGGGGCCTGGCGCCGGCCGCCCAGCCGCAGGACGCGCAACTGCTGTGGTGCTGCGACCCGTCGAGTCCGCTGGGTGCGGCGCAGCCGGGGCTGGCGCGCCTGGTCGAGGCCTTGCCGCCGGCTGGCGCATGGCCGGTTTGTGTGCTCGATCGCGCCTACGAGCCCCTGCGCCTGAGCGGCGCGCTGGCCTTGTCCGAGGCGCAGTTGCAGCGGGTGTGGCAGCTCTGGACGCCCAACAAGGCGCTGGGCCTGACCGGCATCCGCGCCGCCTATGCCATCGCACCCCTTGGCGCGGATGCCGCGGTGGCCGCGCTGGAGCGCCTGTGTCCCTCCTGGCCCATTGGCGCGCACGGCGTGGCGCTGTTGCAGGCCTGGACGCAGCCCGAGGTGCAGGCCTGGCTGGCACATAGCCGCCAGACCCTGCGCGCCTGGAAGGCGCGGCAGCTGACGCTGTGCGAGTCGCTGGGCTGGACCTGCCTGCCCGGCGAGGCCAATTTTTTCTGCGCGCGTCCGCTGCTGCCCCACGGCACCCCGACGCTGGCGCACATGCTGGCGGTGCTGCGCGCGCAGGGCATCAAGCTGCGTGATACGGCCTCTTTCGGCCTGCCCGGCCATGTGCGCCTGGGCGTGTTGGCGCCCGATGCGCAGGATGCGTTCCGGCAGGCGTGGCAAGCCGTGTGCGCGGGCTTGAACTTGAATTTTCAAAAGGAATCGGCATGACAGCCAGAGCAGTGATGGTGCTGGGCACCACCAGCGGCGCGGGCAAGAGCTGGCTCACCACCGCCTTGTGCCGCTGGTACGCGCGCCAGGGCTTCAAGGTGGCGCCGTTCAAGGCGCAGAACATGAGCAACAACGCCAGAGTGGTTGCTGGAAGGCAATTGTCCGACGGGCCGCCCCTAGGACAATCAGTCCCCTCGGGGGACATCCTTCGACAGGCTCAGGACGAACGGAATACAGCAAGCGATGGGGCCACGCCAAGTGGCGAGATCGGCAGCGCCCAGTACTTCCAGGCGCTGGCCGCGCGCGCCGAACCCGAGGTGCGCATGAACCCGCTGCTGCTCAAGCCCGAACGCGACACCCACAGCCAGGTGGTGCTGCTGGGGCAGGTGGATGAGGCGCTCACGCGCATGGACTGGCGTGGCCGCAGCGAAAAAGTCTGGCCGGTGATCGCCAAGGCGCTGGACGAGCTGCTGGCCGAAAACGACGTGGTGGTGATCGAAGGCGCGGGCTCGCCGGCCGAGATCAACCTCACGAGCAGCGACATCGTCAACATGCGGGTGGCGCAGCACGCGAAGGCCGCCTGCCTGCTGGTGACCGACATCGACCGCGGCGGCGCGTTTGCCCATCTGTACGGCACCTGGGCCTTGCTGGCCGAGCCGGACCGGGCCCTGATCCGCGGCTTTGTGCTCAATAAGTTCCGGGGCGACGCCGCGCTGCTGGCGCCCGCGCCGCAGATGCTGCAGGACCTCACCGGCATCCCCACCGTGGCCACGCTGCCGATGTGGTGGCAGCACGGACTGCCCGAGGAAGACGGTGTTTTTGATATGACCCCCACGCTCGGCACTGGCGTGTCCTCGCTGCCCCCCGAGGGGGCCTTCGCGGCTCGGGGCGGCCCAGCGCCGCTCACGCCGGTGGTCAACATCGCGGTGATCGTCTATCCCCGCATCAGCAACCTCGATGAATTCCAGCCGCTCAAGAACATCCCCGGCGTGCGCCTGAACTGGGTGCGCGGCGGGGCCGGGCTTGTCGATGCGGACTGGATCGTCCTGCCCGGCTCCAAGCACACCAGCGGCGACCTGGCCTGGCTGCGCGCGCAGGGGCTGGACCGCGCCATCGCCGCCCATGCCGAGAAGGGCGGGGCGGTGCTGGGCATCTGCGGCGGCCTGCAGATGCTGGGCGAGGCGCTGATCGACCCCCATGGCATCGACGGTAATGCGCCCGGCCTGGGCCTGCTGCCGCTGGTCACCGTGTTCGAAGCCGACAAAACCGTGCAGCGCCGCCAGGCCCGCTTCGGCGCGCTCACCGGCCCGTGGGCGGCGCTTTCGGGCGTGACGGTGCGGGGCTATGAAATCCACCACGGCCAGACTGCCCAGCACCCGGCCATGGCCGCGGCGGGCGACGTGGCCCACCCCGTCATGCCCGAGGGATTGGCCTGGCAAAACCGGCAAGGCAATGTGCTGGGCCTGTACCTGCACGGCCTGCTGGAAGACCCGGCTACCTTGCAGGCCCTGTTCGGGGGGCATGGCGCCGCCCAGGTGCCCACGCTGGAGTCGGTGTTTGACGGCATGGCCGATTACATCGAGCGGCACTTCGCGCCGGGTGTGCTGCTGTCGCTGCTTGAGCCTGGAGCCTCGCCTTGACCGTGTTCACTTTTCCCCGTTCGCCCGAACGGCAACCAAAACAGCATGGCCCCTGCTTATTTTTTGAAAAGACATACCTCATGACCCCTGCACTCCACGCCGTCATCCCGCCCATCGCCGACATCTCCGACGCGGACCTCACGCGCCGCCTGCAGCACAAGCTGGACCAGAAAACCAAGCCGCAAGGCTCGCTGGGCCAGCTGGAATCGCTGGGCCTGCAAATCGGCCAGATCCTGGACAGCGAGTCGCCCGAGCTGCGCCAGCCGCAGCTGCTGGTGTTCGCCGGCGACCATGGCCTGGCCGCGCGCGGCGTGTCGGCCTACCCGAGCGACGTGACCTGGCAGATGGTGGAGAACTTCCTGGCCGGCGGCGCCTGCGTCAGCGTGCTGGCGCGCCAGCACGGCATCGCGCTTACCGTGGTGGACTGCGGCGTGCGCCACGACTTTGCGCCGCGTGCCGGGGCGCGTTTGCTGATCCGCAAGGTGGCGCCCGGCACGGCAGACTCTTTTGCCGGCCCGGCCATGAGCGCGGCGCAATGCCTGCAAGCCGTCACCAGCGGCATGGACATCGTCAAGGCCCTGCCGGGCAACGCGCTGCTGCTGGGTGAAATGGGCATTGGCAACACCTCGGCGGCCTCGCTGCTGCTGGCCCGTCTGAGCGGGCGCGACGTGGCCGACTGCACGGGCGCGGGCACCGGGCTGGACGCCGCGGCCGTGCAGCGCAAGATCGAGGTGCTGCGCCAGGTGCTGGCGCAGCATGAGACGGCCACCACGCCGCTGGCCGCCATGGCGGCCTTCGGCGGCTTCGAGATGGCCACCATGCTGGGGGCCGTGCTGCAGGCGGCGCAGGAGCGGCGCGTCATCGTGGTCGACGGCTTCATCACCAGCGCCGTGGTACTGGCGGCGCAGGCCCTGCAGCCGCGGGTGCTGCAGCGCTGCGTGTTCGCCCACCGCTCGGACGAGCACGCGCACGCCCTGATGCTGCGGCAGATGGGCGCGCAGCCGCTGCTGGAGATGGGCTTGCGCCTGGGCGAGGGCTCGGGCGCCGCGCTGGCCTGGCCGCTGCTGGAGTCGGCCTGCGCGGTGCTGCGCGAGATGGCCAGTTTCGAGTCGGCCGGCGTGTCGGAAAAATCCTCGGACTGACCCGCATGAACTTCATTCGGCACTACCTGCTGGCGCTGCAGTTCTTCACCCGCATTCCGGTCACGGGCCGGCTGGCCGCCTGGGTCGGCTACAGCCCGGCCATGCTGCGCGAGAGCGCCGCGCATTTTCCCGGCGTCGGCTGGCTGGTGGGGGCCGTGGCGGGCTTGGTTTTTTACGCCCTGCGCGTGCTCTTGCCCGAGGTCGAGGGCGCGCTCCTGGTGGCGGCCGTGCTGAGCACGGTGGCCACCGTGCTGCTGACCGGTGCCTTCCATGAGGACGGCCTGGCCGACGTGGCCGACGGGCTGGGCGGCGCGCAGGATCGGGAGCGGGCGCTGGACATCATGAAGGACTCGCGCGTCGGCGCCTTTGGCGTGCTGGCGCTGGTGCTGGCGCTGCTGGCCAAGGTGGCGCTGCTGGTGCTGCTGGGCGGCATCGGCCTGGAGCTGGTCTGCGCCGGCCTGTTTGCGGCGCATGTGGTCTCGCGCACGTTGCCCCTGCTGCTGATCCGCCTGCTGCCCCATGTGGGGGACACGCGGCGCTCCAAGTCCAAGCCGCTGGCCGAGCAGATCAGCATGGCCAGCCTGCTCACCGCTTTTGTCTGGCTTTTTCTGGCCCTGGCCCTGGTGCAATGGGCGTATGACGATATCAATTTGATAGCGCCCGTGGCGGCCGCGAGCCTGGCCCTGCTGTGGATGTGGCGCCTCTTCGCGCGCCGGCTGCAGGGCTTCACGGGCGACTGCCTGGGCGCCACGCAGCAGGTGTGCGAGCTGGCGTTTTATCTCGGGCTGGCCCTGGCGTCATGAAGCTGTGGCTGGTGCGCCATGCGCGCCCCTTGATCGATGCCGGCGTTTGCTACGGCGCCACCGATGTGGCGGCCGACGAGGCGGCGACCCAGGCCTGCGCCCGCGCGCTGGCCCAACTGCTGCCGCCGGGCCTGCCGGTCATGACGTCGCCGCTGCGGCGCTGCGAGCGGCTGGCCCGCTGTCTGCAAGCGCTGCGGCCGGACCTGCCGGCCGTGCGCGACGCGCGGCTGGCCGAGATGGATTTCGGCTGCTGGGAGGGGACGCGCTGGGACGAGATTCCGCGGGCGGCTTTTGAGGCCTGGACCGCCGAATTCGGCAGCCTGCGTTTTGGCGGGCGCGAGAGCGTGCACGAGCTGATGCAGCGCGTGGCCGCGGCGCGGGCCGACAGCGCGCAGCTGGCGGGCGAGGTGGTCTGGATCACGCACGCGGGCGTGGTGCGCGCCGTGTCGCTGCTGGCGCAAGGCCTGGACCGGATCGAGCGCGCCGACCAGTGGCCGCGGGACGCGCCGGCCTGGGGCCAGTGGCGCCAGGTGCGGCTGTAGGCGGCGCGCGGCAAGGCTGAAGCACGGCGCCTGTCCTAGGCGGTCTCGACCCGGTTGCGGCCTCTTTCCTTGGCCCGGTACAGGGCCGTGTCGGCACGGGCCAGCAGCGTGTCCAGCGTGTCGTTATCGAGGCGGTTGGTCGTCACGCCGATGCTGACGGTGCAGTGCGGCGTTGTACCGGATTGGTCGGCCATGGCGCGGATGCGCTCGGCCACGATCAGTGCCACATCCAATGGGGTTTCCGGCAGCAGCAGCACGAACTCTTCGCCGCCGAAGCGCCCCAGCTGGTCAGGCCGGCGCAGCAGCGCCTTGATCCGGCTCACGAACTCGACCAGCACGCGGTCGCCGCCCTGGTGTCCGTAGGTGTCGTTGATGCTCTTGAAGTGGTCCAGATCCATCAGCAGCAGGGACATGACATGGCCTTGCCGGCTGCTGCGCTCGAGTTCCTGCTGGCAGGCCTCGTTCATGTGCCGGCGCGTGAAGGCATCGGTGAGCGAATCGTGCGCGGCCAGATGCTCGAACTCCGTGCGCAGCCGGTCGGTGGCCATCAGCACCACGCTGATGGCGAACAGCAGCATGACGACGGCATAGGCCGCCAGGTAGATCGGCTGGGGCGAGGACGGATCGAACACGCCGGTGTCGCCGGGCGTGGCCCAGACCGTGACAAAACGCAGGACCTGGATCACGGCGGCGCACAGCAGCACGGTCAGGGCCAGCCAGCTCGAAAACCGGGGTGGCGCCCGCCGGAAGACGAGAAAGGCATGCAGCGCGAACAACAGCCCCAGCGGCAGGGTCACCAGCATGAGCCGCACCCGGTAGTTGGGGTCAACCAGCGTGAACCAGAAGGCCACCAGCGCCACGGCCGCCGTGGCCGCGATCCAGCGGGGCCGGGCCGGGGCCATGCCGAAAAAACGCTGGCTGCCCAGATAGCCCATGTAGACGCCCGCGAACAGCAGGACATTGGGCACGACGATCGACAAGGCTTCATGAACCAGGCCGCGCAGGCTGGCCAGCACCCCGCTGAGGAACAGGATGAAGATCGCGGCCGCCCACTCGCTCAGGCCCCGGATGGAGGCCGGAAAATTGCGCCTCAGAAAAAACAGCACCAGCGACATCAAGCCGCCCATGAGGCCGGTTAGCAGAATGACGGTGCGGGGTTCAATGGGGTACATACGGGAACGAGGGCAAGGGGCTCCATTGTGGCCGATCGGCCCGGCGGGCCGCCAGGCTCAGGCGGCGGCGGTCTTGGGCTCGAAGTCGCACCAGGGCGCCACCGCGCATTGCCAGCACAGCGGCTTGCGGGCCTGGCAGACGTAGCGCCCGTGCAGGATCAGCCAGTGATGGGCATCCACCAGATAACGCGGCGGCACGCGCTGGAGCAGCTTCATCTCCACCTCGTACGGCGTCTTGCCCGGCGCCAGGCCGGTGCGGTTGCCCAGGCGAAAAATATGCGTGTCCACCGCCATGGTGGCCTCGCCGAAGGCCGAGTTCAGCACCACATTGGCGGTCTTGCGGCCCACGCCGGGCAGGGCTTCGAGCGCCGCGCGCTCGCGCGGCACCTCGCCGCCATGCCGCTCCAGCAATAGGCGGCAGGTCTGCATCAGGTGTTTGGCCTTGCTGCGGTACAGGCCGATGGTCCTGATGTAGCTCTCCAGCCCCTCCTGCCCGAGCGTCAGCATCTTTTGCGGCGTGTTGGCCACGGGAAACAGCTTGCGCGTGGCCTTGTTCACCCCCACGTCGGTGGCCTGGGCCGACAGCAGCACGGCGGTCAGCAGCTCGAACACGCTGGTGTATTCGAGCTCGGTCACGGGCATCGGGTTGGCGGCCTTGAGCGTGGCGAAGAAGGCTTCGATCTGGTCTTTGGTCATGGGCTGATTTTTACATGGCATCATCGCTGGCACGCCGCCCCCATGAGGGTGAACCCGGCTTGTGCCACCACACGAAACCCCATAGGCTCTTTCCCATGAAAACAAGCTCAAGCCTGCGTTATGCCTGGGCCCTGCTGCTGGGCGCGCTGCTGGCCGGCTGCGCCAGCGCCCCCGAACCCGCGCCCCGGCCCAAGCTGCTGGTGTTCCTGGTGGTGGACGGCCTGCCGCAGCGCCAGGTCACTGGCTACCGCGACCAGCTTGCCGCCGATGGCCTGGCGCGTTTTCTGGACCGCGGCGCCTGGTTTGCCGACGCCCACTATGGCCATTCCTTCACCGTCACCGGCGCCGGCCACGCCACCGTGCTGACGGGGGCCTACCCGCACCGCACCGGCATCATCGCCAACGAGTGGCGCGATGCCACCACCGGCGAGCCCGAGTACTGCACCGGCGACACCACGGCCACTTACATCGGCCACAAGACCCAGCCGCTGGACGGCACCAGCCCGAAAAACCTCAAGGCCGAGACCGTGGGCGACGTGCTCAGGCGGGTCGATGCCCGCTCCAAGGTGATCGCCATCTCGGGCAAGGACCGCGGCGCCATCCTGCCCGCGGGCAAGAGCGGCACCGCCTACATGTACATGGCGCAAAGCGGGCAGTTCGCCTCCAGCACCTACTACATGGCCGCGCACCCGGCCTGGGTCAACGCCTTCAACGGCCAGAAGCCGGCCGACAGCTACTTCAAGACGCAGTGGACGCCGCTGCTGAGCGAGGCCGCCTACGCGCGCTCGCTGCCCGACGGCCAGACCTGGTATGGCCCGCGCGGCGGCAAGCTGCCCATGATGATGGGCGCCCCGGCGGACGAGGCGCCCGGCCCGGCCTTTTACAGCCAGCTGCTGCGCAGCCCGTTCGCCGATGCGCTGTCGCTGCGGTTTGCGCGCGCGGCCATCGCGGGCGAGGGCCTGGGCCGGGACGACGCGCCCGACATCCTGGCCATCAGCCTGTCGGGCCACGACTATGTGAACCACCTCTACAGCGCCGAATCGCGCCTGTCGCAAGACCACCTGCTGCAGCTCGACCGCCTGCTGCAGGCCTTTTTTGCCGACCTGGACGCCACCGTGGGCCAGGACAACTACATCGCCATACTCACCGCCGACCACGGCTTCATGCCCGCGCCCGAGGCCAGCGCGGCGCAGGGCCAGGCCTCGGGCCGGGTCAACGGCGGCCAGACGCTGGGCCGCGTGAACGCCGGGCTGGAGCAGCGTTTTGGCCCCGGCAAGTGGGTCAGCTTCTCGGGTTCGTCGCTGCTGCTGAACAAACAGCTGGTGGCGCAACAGCGGGTGGACGCTAACGCCCTGGCCGAGGAAGCCCGCACCCTGCTGCTGGCCCAGCCCGGTTTTGCCGCCGCCTACACCCGGCGCGAGCTGCAAAGCGGCAGCCCGAATGCTGGAATGGCGGGCGCGCCGTTTTTCGAACAGATGGAAAAAGCCTGGCACCCCGCCGTGTCGGGCGACGTGCAATACGTGCTCAAACCCTACTGGATGTTCGCCTCCAGCACGGCCGTGGCCACCCACGGCTCGCCCTATGCGTACGACACCCAGGTGCCCATCCTCGCCTATGGCCCGCGCTGGGTGAAACCCGGGCGCGTGGACAGCCGCGTGGAAGTGGTGGACATCGCGCCCACCGTGGCGCGCTGGCTGGGCGTGCCCGCGCCGGCGGCCTCCGAGGGCAAGCTGCTGCCCCTGGGTTTTTAATGAAAAATCGGGCTGCAGCCCTTGTGGAATAAGCGCAAGTCGCTATTAAATAGATAGTAACTTTGGCGCCTTGCCGCGTGGCGCCGTCCGCCCGCGGCCCGGCCCCGGGCCGGCGGTTTTTTTCTTTGGCTACCATTGCAGCCAGTCATTCCCCACCCAACCAGAAAACCATGCAATTCGCCGACCGCCTGAACAGCGTTGAAACCTCCGCCATCCGTGAACTCTTCAAGCTGCTGGGCAAGCCCGGCATCATCTCGTTTGCGGGCGGCTTTCCCGACAGCGCCATGTTCGACGTGCAAGGCATCAGGGAGGCCGTCAACCAGGCGCTCACCGAAGAGCCCGGCGGCGCGCTGCAATACGGCGCCACCGAGGGCTACAACCCCCTGCGCGAGCAACTGGCCCACTTCATGGCCACCAAGGGCGAGGGCCGGCCCGGCACCGGCGTCACGGTGGCGCCCGATGGCCTGATCGTCACCACCGGCAGCCAGCAGGCGCTGGACCTGATCGGCAAGACCCTCATCAACCCCGGCGACAAGGTGATTGTGGAAGCCCCCACCTTCCTGGCCACCATCCAGTGCTTTCGCCTCTACGGCGCGCAAGTGATCGGCGCGCCGATCGACGAACACGGCGTCAAGGTGGACGAGCTGGAACAACTCATCAAAGAGCACAAGCCCAAGTTCGTCTACCTCATCCCCACCTTCGGCAACCCCAGTGGCGCCACGCTGAGCCTGGAGCGCCGCAAAAAGGTGCTGGCGCTGGCCGTCAAATACCAGACCCCCGTGGTGGAAGACGACCCCTATGGCGACCTGTATTTTGGCGATGCCCCACCACCGAGCATCCTCGCGTTGAGTGCGCAAATGCCGGGCAGCCGCGACTGGCTGGTGCACTGCGGCAGTTTGAGTAAGGTGCTGAGCCCCGGCCTGCGCGTGGGCTGGATGATTGCCCCGCCCGAGCTGCTGGCCAAGGCAACGATGTGCAAGCAGTTCAGCGACGCCCACACCAGCACCCTGGCCCAGGCCACCGCCGCGCAGTACCTGAAAGCCGGCCGCATGCCCGCCACGCTGGCCAACGTGCGCCAGGTCTACGCCGAGCGCGCCCGTGTGATGGGCGAGAGCCTGAAGCGCGAGCTGGGCGACGCGATTGAATTTACCCAGCCCGGCGGCGGCCTGTTCTTCTGGGCGCGCCTGACCGGGGCCAATGGCAAGCTGAAAGACGCGGGCGAGTTTGCCAAACGCGCCATCGAGAAGGGCGTGGCCTTCGTGCCCGGCGCGCCGTTTTATGCGAACAACCCCGACATGGCCACCCTGCGCCTGAGCTTTGCCACGGCGGATGTGGCGAAGATCGAGGAGGGGATGGCGCGGCTGAGGCAGGCGCTTTAACCGGATGCGCTGGCCTTGCTGAGTCGGCGTTGAAGGGCGTGGTTCGAGCCTGGCACGGGGAGCTAATCAATTACGGAAATGGGCGCCAGAGAGGCGCCCATTTTTTTGTGCGGTTGCAGCGAGACAGCCGATTGCCTATCCCCTCCTTTGGGGGATGACAGGATGCAGTAAGGGCCTTACGATCCAACTTTGTATTCACAGCCCCCCGTGTTACTTGAACGGGGGGAAAACCCATTGGCCGCAACACCCGTTCGCGCTCAGGAGACTAAATCGTGCCCTTTCATGCAATTGCGATCCTGTCTGGTGATAGGCAAAAAACCATCCCGAATCGTTCCGAAGGTGAGCTGTTATCTGAGGTTGTAATTCCGTTCATTGCGAGCGGCGTAGTTACCTCTAAATGGGGAAATAAAACGCAGTCATATCAAGTGCTAGAACTCCGCGTTTACGAAACCAAAGACCCATGGGACAAGCGAAAAGGCCCTTTGAATGATCTTCTTAAAGGCAAGAAGAACTTATTCAGGCGGTTGGGAGACAAGGCAATTCAGCTATTGTCAGCAAACAAGCCGAGGGTCTTTGTAATAACCCCGATTCAGGGGGAGAAGCACGGTGACCAAGAGCAGCAGCGCATCTTGCGGGAGTACGACGAACGGTTCAAAGCAGTGGAGAACGTTATCTCCAAAGCTGGAGGCGTGGCTATTCGAATCGACAAAGAGCATGCGTTAGAAGATTTAGTAGGTCGTATAAAGAAAGAAATTCACGGCGCCCTCTTCGTCGTTGCCGATCTTACCGACGAGCGCCCATCTTGTTACTTTGAGGCAGGCTACGCCGAAGCCTTAGGTAAGCAAGTCATCTATGTTGCAAGCAAACAAAGCGTCGCACGACCAGGCACTAAGACAGTGATTCACTTCGATATTCACATGAATATGAACTACTTCTCCAACCTCGCTGAGTTAAGGGAGAAGCTAACCAATTCAATTGTTAAAAACCGCAAAACGCTTTTCGGTGAAAAGGGCTAGCCATACTCGACTAGCGCCGCCAAGCTGCCGATTTTCTCAGCTTTCTCCGAAGCGCCGTTTTCTGTCTCAATCTAATATAAGAACTATTCAGGAGGTTGCAATGATCCTAGTTTCAGCAAATGTGGGCCCGTTTCGGTCAATGAACACCACTCAAACAGTGGTGGTAGAACCAACCGTCACCGTATTCGTCGGAATGAATGAGGCTGGCAAGACAGTTCTGCTCAAAGCCCTACATAAGTCAGCCGACGCACTGGGCGAAGAGTCGTTTAATCCGGTCGAAGATTATCCGCGCAAAGACTTGTCCGTTTATCTCAAACATCACAAGACAGAACCTGCAGTGGTGACGGTTCTAACCTATGCTTTGACCGCTGCTGAAATCGGCAAAATAAATGAGAAACTGGGCATGACAATCAAGCCTGGTTGTCAGATCACCATAACCCACAAGTACGACGACGTGCGAACCATTGGTCTTGAGATCGACGAATCTCCGATTGTGAAAGCTCTGGCGAAGACCTTTAGTACAGACGCCGCAAGCGCGCTCAAGGACTGCAAGACACTGCGAGCAGTGCCGGATGCTCTTAACGGCGTCAGTTTGACCGAGGCCGACCAGACCGCACTCGCCGCCATAAACAGTCGTATCGCGGCAACAAAGTGGCACAACGTTTTTCAGTGGGAAGCATGGTCGCTCATTAGCGCAGAAGTCCCGAGGTTCTTGTATTTCAGTGACTACGACTTGCTGCCGGGCAAGCTCAATCTTGCTGACTTGACGGCGCGCGTCGAACAAGCCAAAACCGATCCAAAACACTTAAAGCCGAATCATCGTGCGGTTTTGGCGCTTCTTCGCATGGCTGATATTTCGATATCTGACTTGGCGAATCCCGGCGGGTACGAAGAACTGAAAGCGAAGATCGAAGCCGTCTCGATCAGCCTGACTGATCAAATCATGGAGTTCTGGAAACAGAACGAGGATCTGGAAGTTGAGGTCGACATAAAGGCCGATGCAACCGACGAAGCGCCATACAACAACGGTCCCAATCTCTACCTGCGTATCAAGAACCGCAGGCACCGCGGTGTGAGCACACCGTTTGATCAACGTAGCCGCGGCTTCATCTGGTTTTTCAGTTTCCTTGTATGGTTCGATAGTGTCCAGTATCAGATTGATCCGTCTGGGAAGAAGGCTGGTCAGAAATTGATCCTGCTTCTTGATGAACCTGGTTTGGCGCTCCATGCGCTCGCACAGGCAGATTTTCTCCGCTACATTGATCGTTTGGCGCAAGATCATCAGGTTCTATACACCACCCATTCGCCTTTTATGGTTCATTCGGACCGCCTGCACCAGGTCCGCTTGGTCGAGGATCAGGTCAAGATTGGGACCGTAGTCTCCGACAACTTGTCTGGTTCTGACCCGAGAACCATTTTTCCTTTGCAAGCTGCGCTCGGATGGACCATAGCCCAGAACCTTTTCATCTCTGAGCGTAACCTCCTTGTCGAAGGCCCCTCGGAACTGATCTACTTGCAGATTGCCTCGACCCTTCTTGAGGCCGATGGCGGAGGGGGATTGCGCGATGATGTCACCATCGTGCCAACAGGCGGCCTTGACAACGTTGCGACGTTCGTCTCGTTGCTCGGAGCTAGCGGCCTAAAGCTGGCAGTGCTCCATGACTATCGCGGCTCACCTGAGCAGAAACTGACTGGCCTCGTGCGGCAGAAGCTACTCGCAGGCAAAGCTCTATTCAATGTTTCTCAATTTCGTGAACTTGCAAACGTGGGCGAGAACGGCAAGCCCAGCGATATTGAAGACCTATTCTCTACAAACGTATATCTTGAGTATTTCAGTGCAGTCTTTGCAACTCAGCTTTCGGGGACCATCGTGGCTGAAACTGACTTACCTGCTGGGGATCGGATTGTGCAACGACTTGAAAAGTATATTGAGGACAAGGGGCTGAAGATTCGGCCATCTGGCGGTTTCAACCATTTCGCAGTTGCCACGCGATTCGCTTCCTCACCACCCAAGTCGCTTGATGCAGCAACTGCGGCACGGTTTAAAGCCTTGTTCGCCGCCGTGAACGCATGCTATTGAGATAACCTCTCGGTATAACGATCCCTCACCGACGTCTGCCGGTAAGGTCAAACGTTAAGGATTGCCCATGACGCCAACCGAGATTGAGCAACAGGCCGCAGAAGACGCGTTCCTTCGTGGCTTTCACGACATCCCAGACGACGCGAATCTTCAAAAAATGTCTTACGTTCAACTGGCCGCATTGCTTTCCTCTTGTGAAAGTGGCTCGCCAAGATTCCTTGTTGTGGAGGCAGAAAAGCGACGACGCGATGCACTACCGGCAGAAGATAAAAAAATAGTCTTAGATGAAAGTAAAAATCCAGATCAACCACCTCAACTTGTTCTCACCGTAAAGGCGCTTTGGCACGATCCAGTCTTGAGCAATGTAATTGCTGGAGGAATTTTGAGTGCGTGCGCCTTGTTTTTTGCGCTGTGGCCCTTTGGTAAGACAATTGAGCCCGTGCAGACCGTTGGCACAATTCAAGCCAGCACGCCGCCAGCGACATTGCCACAGATTTTCTCGCCGATTACTCTTGATACGCTGAAAAACCTTACCTATCGGATCGACAAAGACGAAATCACGCTCCAAGACGGGAATCGCGAATTTAATCCGGATTCAGGCCAAGCGACGCCGATTCTTGAAAAGGCAATATTCGCTCATCTCGTCGACCATGCCTTTGGTGATCTTGACGGCGACGGCAATGTCGACGCCGTAGCTGTACTGCAAGTCTCAGACGGAGGGAGCGGAATCTATTACTACCTTGCCCCCGTATTCAACGATCACGGGGCACCCAAGGTGCATGGTCCTGCGGTCGTTATCGGTGACCGCCTTGAGTTCCGCAGCGTCTCGATAGCCGAAGGCAAAGTCAAAGTACAGCTACTTATGCACAAATCATCCGATGCTTTATGTTGTCCTACGCTTTTTCGAGTCTTAGAGTTTACGGTCAGCGGCAAGGCCCTTAATTGCACCACCAAACCATGTTCTGAATGAACCTGACCCAGTTTCAGACCGCTTAGGACACATAGCGTCCGGTTAGCCAGTCAAGACAACTACATGCCAGTTCTCAGAATCGACCACATCGGGGAGCTGGTACCGGCTCGAACTATCGAGTACTCGGAATCAAACTCCAATTAATCACAGCAGCCGAGCCACGTCGTCGCTCACGGCAAACGAGATGAAGGTACGGCGGTTCTTTTCAGAGTGATCAAGCTGATGCGCGGCCTGCCGCTGCTGCGCGAGCCGGGCCACACGGTCAAACCGTCAGGCGGGCAGGGCGCAGTGGGCAGACGCGTGGCGCCCCTTCCCCGCAGAACGCCATGCTGGCGGAGGTCTTTTTGCTATAAAAAACAGAGCTTTCCACACAATGCCGACAAGGGCTACAGCCTGATTTTTCACTGAAACCGCGGCTGCCGGCGCCTTCATTCTGCCGAGTGGCCCGCTCAGCCGCATCGGCTTTACTTCATCGCTGAAACAAAGCGGCAAAAACTATATAAGATGCTGGTTATAAATAGGCATGGGGTTTTTGCTTGATCATGATGACTGCATTCAAAGGTTTGAAGACCACTTTTCAGAAGCTCTGGTATCGCGACCCGGGCGAGCCCAATGTCTTCATCAACGATGTGGCGGTGCGCATCCGTGCCGGGCTCATGCTGGTGATTCCCCTCTACATGGGCTTGACGCTGTATGACGTGGTGTTCTCGTCGCACTGGGTGGTCACGGGCAATGTCATCAAGGACACCTTCGAGACCGATTTTGACGGGCGCATTCTCTACAACGTCGAAGCGGTCCGCCGCACGTATGAATACTCCAAACAGACCTACCTGCTGTTTTATGCCCTGTTTGAAATGATCGCGGGCATGTTCGTCTGGACTTCGCGGCTGTCGCCCACCATTTTCATCAGCAGCCTGCTGGCCCAGGGCAGCAAGCCGGTCTGGAAGCCCTTGCTGCCCAAGCGTTTTGCCTGGTCGATCGGGGCCACGATGATCGCGGTCTGTCTGGTCTTCTTCAACCCCGAGGTTTTTGCCGGCTGGGTGAACGGGCTGACCGGCCACGCCCTGCTGAGCACCACCTCCAATTTCATGCCGCGCTGGCTTCCCCTGGTGCTGGTCTGGGTCTGCCTGGGTTTCATGTGGATGGAAGCGGTGTTGGGCGTTTGCGTGGGCTGCAAGATCCACGCGCTGCTGGTCTGGATGGGCGTCTTCAAGGAAGATTGCGAGGCCTGCAACAACCTCACCTGGGACTGACTAACCCCCTCACTGTGATAAACGGCCCGACCGGCCCAGGCCCGCTCGGCACGGCAGGCATTCGGTGCCTCATTCCTGATAAGTGCTTCGCGCAAAACCAGTGCCTATTGGGACACGCATTTATCCAACTCTGTCTTCGATGCCAGGAGGCTGATCGCAAGCGCATTGAGCTTGTTTATCTCTGTCTCCGATAAGGGTGGAGCGGGAGGTTTATCTCCATCCCGAAACTTTGTACTTCCTGGTGTAAAGAGTGGAGATGTTGAAATTTTGTTGCGGGCGTTGTTCAAGTCGGTGGAGTACCGTTCAAAGGCGCTGCCAATGGCTGCCGTGTCAACTGCATTAATTCCATTAATCAGGTCACGCACAGTCCGGCGGACGAGAACAGAAATCCTGATATCGATTTCCCGGGGAAGGGCGACCAATACTTTCTCTGCATTGGCGGCATCTTGAGATAGGGTGGCACCACTTGCGCGGAGTTTGTCCACCAAGCCTTGGAAATCCTCCTGGCCGTTGACGGATTGCCTCATGCATTCAAAAGCGTCCGCCCCGCGCAGGTATATCGTGGACTGACCAGAAAGGTTGTACCGTTGCCCGAACAATGCAGACGGAACACCAACCAGTGTGGATGCAATCACGCCATCCCGAGACTGCCCGATGGCTGAAATAACGCCAACAATCGCAGCGCCAACGCCGATATTGCCAACCATGAAATTACGATCGGCCCTGGTCGAGGCAGTGTCCGTGAAGTGCTTGGCATACTTTGTCAGTTTGTCCTTGGCAAATTCCAAGGACTTCGAGTCGGTACTGGCGCAGCTTCCGGTCTGTCCTGCAGCGCTGCAAGTAGTTTCTAGTTCAGTATAAAAAGGGCCATAGTTAGAAAGTGAACCACAGGCACTCAGGTAGACGGTTGCCGCTATCACGAGCAAAATTCGAAACATGATGCCCCTCCGTGCTAAATCTATTTCGGCTGGGCGCTAATTCCCAGGCTCGATAACCAATATGGCCGCCACTCACCCAACCTGGGTGAACTCTAGGTGCCAAACGGATACTTTCAATCCCTAATTCATGGGATGGGGAAGCCCAAGGGCCAACCCACGCCAATGGTGCGGCCGAATCAGGTGATTGCATGAACCATACGCTTATTCAGCGGTAATCGATATCAGGGTAATCACAGTAGCCGCCCTATCCTTGTTCGCGGCAACGCGACGAAAATACGCCGGTTCTTCTCAGAAAGGTCGAAATGCTGATCCAAAACTTCATGGAAACCTACAAAAAGGCATGGGAGACCGGCGACGAGCATTTGCTGGCCTCACTTTTTGTCGATGACGGCCGTTATCACAACACGCCGTTTTCGGTGCAAACCGGGCTTGAGCAGATCAGGCAGTACTGGCAGCGCACCAAGCTGCAGTCCGACATTTTGCTCACCTTCGAGATTCTTCACGCCGATGCGCTCAGCGGCATCGCCCACTGGCGCACCACCTACCAGGTGACGTCGGAGGAGCTGTTTGCCATGTGGGCCGCCGCCACCGGCACCAACCAGCTCGCACGCCAGCCGGGCGACCCGCTGCCGCGACTGGCCCTGGATGGCGTGGCGGTGGTCGAGTTTGAAGCCAGCGGCCTGTGCCGCGACTTCAGGATCTGGTGGCATTCGGTGATCGAGAAGTAGGGCGGTGTCGCGTCTTTTAATGATGGCGTTCAGGGGGGCACCTCCAGGTGCCCGGCAACTGCTGGTTCTGCGCAGGCATGCATGAGCTGCGGGCGCATATGATGCCGGCACCCTTGATCATTCCAGGCAGTTGCCCATGTCCACCACCTTGAACACACCGCTTCCCGGCCTGGCCCTGTATCCGCACCTGCTGGCCCCGCTGGACCTGGGCTTCACCCGGCTCAAGAACCGCGTGCTCATGGGCTCCATGCACACCGGGCTGGAAGACGGGCGCGACCTCAGCAAGCTGGCCGCCTACTGCCGCGAGCGCGCCGAAGGCGATGTGGGCCTGATCGTCACCGGCGGTTTTGCGCCCAACATCGCCGGCTGGGCCAAGCCTTTTGCCGGCACGCTGGCCACCTCCGGCGCGGCGCGGCGCCACCAGGTGGTGACGCGCGCGGTGCACGAGGCCGGCGGCAAGATCGCGCTGCAGATCCTGCACACCGGACGTTATGCCTACCACCCGCTGGCCGTCGCCCCATCGGCCATCAAGTCCCCCATCTCGCCCTTCAAGCCCTTCGCGCTGTCCGCGCGGGGCGTGGAGCGGCAGATCCGCGCCTTCGTCAACTGCGCGGCCAAGGCGCGCGAGGCCGGCTACGACGGCGTGGAGATCATGGGCTCCGAGGGTTATTTCATCAACCAGTTCCTGGCCCGGCACACCAACCAGCGCGACGACGAGTGGGGCGGCGACTACAGCCACCGCATGCGCCTGCCCATCGAAATCCTGGCGCGCACGCGCGAGGCGGTGGGGCAAGACTTCATCCTGATCTATCGGCTTTCGATGATCGACCTGGTGCCCGGCGGCAGCGCCTGGGACGAGATCGTGACGCTGGGCAAGGCGGTGGCGCAGGGCGGCGCCAGCATCGTCAACACCGGCATCGGCTGGCACGAGGCGCGGGTGCCCACCATTGCCACCAGCGTGCCGCGCGCGGCCTTTGCCTGGGTGACGAAGAAGATGAAGGCCGAGTTCGCGGCGGCCGGCATCGGCACCCCGCTGGTCACCTCCAACCGCATCAACACGCCCGAGGTGGCCGAAGCCGTGCTGGCCGAGGGCTGCGCCGACATGGTGTCGATGGCGCGCCCGCTGCTGGCCGATGCCGCCTTTGTGAAGAAGGCCGCGCTGGGGCAGGCCGACCAGATCAACACCTGCATCGCCTGCAACCAGGCCTGCCTGGACCATATTTTCAAGAACCAGCTCACCAGCTGCCTGGTGAACCCGCGCGCCTGCCACGAGACCGAGCTGGTGTACCGCCCCACCGTGCAGCGCAAACGCATTGCGGTGGTGGGCGCGGGCCCGGCCGGCCTGACGGCCGCCACCATCGCCGCCGAGCGCGGGCACGATGTGCACCTGTTCGACGCCGCGCCCGAGATCGGCGGCCAGCTCAACATGGCCAAGGTGGTGCCGGGCAAGGAAGAGTTTCACGAGATGCTGCGCTACCTGGCCAGGCGGGTGGAGGCCACGGGCGTGGCGCTGCATTTGAACCAGCAGGTGCAGGCGTACGACCTGCAAGGCTTTGACGAGGTGGTGGTGGCCACCGGCGTCATCCCGCGCGACCCGAAGATAACGGGGCAGGAGAGCCCCAAGGTGCTGAGCTACATCGACGTGCTGCGGTACAAAAAACCGGTGGGCCAGCGCGTGGCCATCGTCGGCGCGGGCGGCATCGGCTTTGACGTGGCCGAGTTCCTGGTGAGCGAGGGCCACTCCACCACGCTGGACCTGCCGGCCTGGCAGGCCGAGTGGGGCGTGACCGACCCGGCGCTGGAGCGCGGCGGCCTGCGCGCGGATGGCCCGCAGGTCAGCCCGCCGGCGCGCCAGGTGACGCTACTGCAGCGCAAGGCCGGCAAGCTGGGTGATGGCTTGGGCAAGACCACGGGCTGGATCCACCGCGCCGCGCTGAAGATGAAACAGGTGAAGATGATCGGCGGCGTGAACTACGAGCGCATCGGCGACGAAGGGCTGTTGGTGTCTTATGGCGAGCAGCACGAAAACCCGACCTGGATCGCCTGCGACACCGTGGTGCTGTGCGCCGGCCAGCTGCCGCTGCGCACGCTGGCCGATGAGTTGCAGGTCAAGGGCAAAACCGTGCACCTGGTGGGCGGCGCGCTGGAGGCCGGCGAGCTGGATGCCAAGCGCGCCATCGACCAGGCCGCGCGGCTGGCGGCGCGTTTGTAAGGCGGGCGCGGCTGGGTGCTGCGGGTGGGTACAGGCGGACGTTGCGACGATGTTCAGCTTGTCCGGATCACCGAAATGAACTCGGTGCCGCTTTCCGGCAGCCACACCTCGCCGGGCCGGCCCAGGATCTGGCGGATGCTGGCGCCGGGGCGGGGCAGGGGGAGCACGTCGAATTTTTCTGCCCTCGGGTCGAAGCGCTGCATGGCGTTGTTGCTCCACTCCGCGGCCCAGACCATGTCCTTGTCGTCCACGTACACGGCATACACGCGCGGGTTGGCGCCGGGCGCTTTCCAGGTGCGCCAGCTGCCGGCGCCGCTGCCCAGCGCCGGGTCGTGCATGGAGAGGTTGCCGCTGTTCCATTCGGCCACCCAGAGGCGGCCCCGGCTGTCGGACCAGACGCGGCGCGCGCCCTGGCCCGGCGTGGGCGGCTCGACGATGCGCGAATTGCCGGTCTTGAGGTCGATCTGCGCAATGAAGGAACCGGCCAGCGAGCACCACCAGACCTCCCCCTTGGGGGTGGCGCAGATGCCGTAGGGTCCGCGCCCGCGCGGCGACTCCTTGACGCTGACCGCGCCGCCGCGCACGGCCACCTTGCCGACATAACCGCTTTGCCCGGTGAACCAGAGGTCGCCGTCGCCATCGAAGGCGCAGGTGTTGAGGTTGGCGTAGGGCGTGCCGGCGGGCAGGGGAAAACGCTTGACTTCGCGCGCGGGCCAGCTCACGCGCACGATGGCGTTTTGCCCGCCGTCGGTCAGCCAGGCCGCGCCATCCGGTCCGGCGATCACGCCATGCGGCGACGAGCCGCTGCCTAAAGAGATCAGCTCCGATTTGCCGGTGCGCGGGTCGAACCAGCCCAGGTGCCCGCTGCGCTGCGCCGAGAACCAGACGCCGCCATCGGGCGCGGGCGCCAGGTCATGGATGCCGGTGGGGCGTGGCGTGTTGAGCGGCCAGGACTGCAGGCGCGTGGTCCCGAGGGCCTGCGCGTGCCCGGCGCCGGGCCGGAGCAGGGCGGTGCTGCATAGCGTGCCCCAGGCCATGCCAGGCAGCGCCGCCAGGGTGGCACGGGGTAGTGCCGCCAGCGCCACACGGGGTAGTGCCGCCAGCGCGGCACGGCGGGTGAGCTGGAATGGGTGAGGCTGCATCTGCTGCGTCATGGCAATACCTCCTGCGCGTTGGCGTTCGGTGCGTCGACTTCAAGTCGTGTCATTGTGGCGGCAAGGGGTGGCGGCATGCAAGGGTGCGCACAGGCCAACCCCCTTCGCCGGCGTGGGTTTTGCGCGGCGCGGGGGAAGCCGAGCCGCCTTAACAATGCATGAACTGCACTAGCCGTGCAGGCGTGCGCGCACCGCCTCGCTGCTGAGTTCGCGCAGCGCGTCGGCCGCGATCCAGCGCGCGGACCGGCTGTCTTGCTGCTGGATGCGCCGTGCGGCGGCGATGGCCGCGGCGTTGAGCGCCGGGTTGCGCTTGCCGATGTTGCGCAAGGCCCAGTTCACCGCTTTTTTCACAAAGTTGCGCTCGTCCCCGGCCGCGGCCTCGATCAGGGGCAGCGCCGCGACAAAACGCTCGTCGCTGGCGGCCTTGTCATGCACGGCCAGGGTGGCCAGCAGGGCAAAGGCCGCGCGGCGCACGAATTCATCGCGGCGCGCGGCCCAGGCCGCCACCTTGCGCCAGGCCAGCGGGGAGGCCAGGAAGGCGCTGCCGCAGACCTGGTCGCACACGTCCCAGGAGTTGAAGTCCCTGGCCCAGGCATCCATCTGGCGCGAGCTCAGCCGGGCCGGCTCGGCCACCATGCCGGCCACGATGCGGGCATCGGGGATGCCGGTGTTCCACAGTTCGAGCGCCAGCGCATGGTCATGGCCCAGGGTCTTGGCGGCGCGCCGCATGGCCGGCATCGACAGGCCCAGGCGCTGCCGCACATCGATGCCAAAACGCGCCATGCCGGCCAGCTCGGCCGGACGGGCGTCCTGTTGCAGCAGGGCAAGGGCAAGCGGGAGGCGGCTCATGCTGGCATGACTGTACAACGCCATCCCATGAACATGGGATGGGCGTTTTTGACGGCGTGGCTACGATCCATTCACTGATTGTGTCCGGAGGTAGCGAAATTGAAAAAAAGAATGACTCTCCTCGTGCTGCTCGCCGCCACCCAGTGCCATGCGGGCATCGGGTCCTGGCTCAGGAACGAGGTGGCTCCCATCCTCGCCGGAAAAAAGCCGCTGAAGATCGATCCCACCCGCGTCTCCATTGTCCACAAGGGCAAGCCGATCCTCAAATACGAGGGCGACAGCCTGTATGTCAAGGCCGGCGGCGTCACGTTCCAGACCAGCAAGCTGCGCCAGCGGGTGGCCGAGGCCGGCGCCATTTTCAGCGGCGATGTGGCCGTGCTGTCCAAGGTGGCGGCCGAGCAACTGGACAAGGAGTTGAAGAAGGCGCAGCAGGCGGGCGAGATTTCCGTGTCGGAGCAGCCGCCCGCCGCGCCCGAGGAGGCGGAGAAAATTGAGACCGCCGGCCAGCCCGCAACGCCGCCGGCCAGCACACCGGCCAGCGCGTGCGCCGGCAAGGACGTGGTGCTGCACAACCAGACGCCGGTGGCGATCCGTTATGCCATGAACGGCAGCGCCTTTGAGCTGTCCAGCGGCGAGGGCTACCGCCATTGCGCGGGCAACGGCGAATTTTTCCTCCAGTTCGACGAGGACATCGGCGAGGGCTTCAAGGTGGCCAGGTACGCCCTGACCGGAAAAGTCTATCGGCTGTTCGTGGTCCCGGCGTCGAGCACGATTCAGATTGCAAAAAACCAGTAACCCCGCCAGAAAGAAGACCATTCATGAATACCAACCGACGTGCCTTCCTGAAGACCCGGGTCCTGGGTGGAGCAGCCGCGCTGCTGGGGCTGGGGGAGCTGGCGCGGCAGGTCCTGCCCGGTCGGGACATCGTGCTGCCCTTCCTGGAGGGGCCGCGCAGGATCCGCCTGCTCGCGCCCGGGCCGGGCTTGTGGGCGCCAGCGCATGCGCAGAACTTCCGGTATTACGCCGGCGGCAGCTATGGCGCGATGGCGCCTTATGACGAATGGCTGGCGCACGCGCAGGCCCGGCAGCGCTGGGAGGCGCAGATGGCCGCATGGCGCGCCATGCAGCAATACCAATGGATGCAGGCCGCGCATCAGGCGCGAATGCGCATGATCCTGGCGCAGTACCAGAACTACGCCTGGGTGGGCAAGCCGGATGTGTGGGATTCGGTGCAGAGCGTGTACGGCTTTGCCAAGGACAACGCGGGCACGCCGGTGCTGTTCGGCATGGGCGCGGACCGGAGCCAGGTGCAGGTGAAGGCGTCGCTCAAGGGCGCCTCCAGCGTGTGGAGCAAGCTGGGCGAGCACTACGCGCGGGACGAGCAGGAGCGCGCGGTCGGCCCGCAATCCGCCGAAGTGCCGGTCAAGATCATGCTGCCCGACGGCTCGGCCCTGGCCGGCAACGGCTACAAGACGGCCCATGGCGCGCTGGGCGTCTCAAGGCAGACGGTGCAGACGGCGGACGGGCAGGTCGGCAACCTGGCCAAGTTCACCACGGGGCCGGACGGCAACCAGTACCTGGTGATCTAGGGGCCGCATCACGCGCGCCCAGCGGGGCGGGTGTGGCGCGCAATAGCCCTCGGGCAGCCGGCCCGGGCTGCCTTGCCTACAATGGGCCGGCGTGTGCATCGGGCGTTACGCTTGCGCGGCGCGCCTGTTCTGTTTTTCTTCTCCCCTGCACATGACCACTGGCTCGGCCACCCTTTCCGCGGCGACGCGACGCTCCATCCTGCTGCTTTCCTTTGCCACGTTCTCCAGCATGGCGGCGCAGCGCATTTGCGACGCCATGCTGCCCGAGCTGTCGCGCGTGTTCGCGGTGAGCCTGGCGCAGGCGGCGCAGGTGGTGTCGGTGTTCGCGGTGGTGTACGGGCTGGCGCAGCTGTTCTACGGCCCGTTGGGCGACCGGCTGGGCAAGTTCCGCATCGTCACCTTTGCCACGCTGGGGTGCAGCGTGGGCAGCCTCGTGGCTGTTTTTTCCGCCAGCCTGGACGTGCTGCTGGTGGCGCGCGTGATGGTGGCGCTGGGGGCGGCGGCCATCATTCCGCTCTCGCTGGCCTGGATCGGCGACGAGGTGAGCTACGAGTTGCGGCAGGAGACGCTGGCGCGCGTCGGCCTGGGCACCACGCTGGGCATCGTGGGCGGGCAGCTGGTGGGCGGCTTGCTGACCGACACCCTGGGCTGGCGCTGGGCCTTCGGCTTCATGACGCTGCTGTTCGGCGGCGTCGGTGCGCTGCTTCATGCCGACTGGCGCCGCCAGCTGGCCGCACCCGCGGCGGCGGCCAGCGCCGCACCGGGCGCGCGCCCGGGTTTCGTGGCGCAGGCGCTGATCATCATCACCGGCGCATGGTCGCGCATCGTGCTGCTGGTGGCCTTTGTCGAGGGCGCGGCGGGTTTCGGCGTGCTGGCCATCTGGGCTTCGCACCTGCACCGGGTGCTGGGTTTGTCGCTTGCGGCGTCCGGCGCCATCGTGGCGCTGTTCGGCCTGGGCGGCATGCTCTACATGGCGGTGGCGCGGCATCTGATCCGCCGCCTGGGCGAGCGCGGGCTGGTTCTGCTGGGCGGCGGCCTGCTGGGCCTGTCCACCCTGGTGCTGGGGTTCACGCCGTACTGGTGGCCCACCCTGCCGGCGAGCCTGCTGGCCGGCTTTGGCTTTTTCATGTTCCACAACACCATGCAGACCAACGCCACGCAGATGGCACCGGCCGCGCGCGGCACGGCGGTGTCGCTGTTTGCCTCGGCGCTGTTCCTGGGGCAGGCCGCGGGCGTGCTGCTGGCCGCCAGCCTGATTGAGCGCATGGGTTCCGGCGCGGTGATCGCGCTGGGTGGCGGGGTGCTGCTGGCGGTGGGTGTGTTCTTCGCGCAGGCGCTGCGCCGGCGCGACCATCTGGTGTCGGCCCACCTGATTCCGTGACGCACGGAAAGGGCCAGCCGCGCGGCCCCCGCTTTGTTGCGCCGCGGCCAACGCCGGCAATCCGGCTGCGGCCTGTTCGGCCCACACCGCCGAGTCAGGCCGAAAACGGAAAAAGCCCTCCAGGGAGGGCTTTTTTCAGCGCGGCGGCCGCTGGCCGGCCAGCGGCAATCAGCCGCCTTTCTTGGAGCGTTTGCCCGGATTTTTCTTGCTGCGGGTGGCGGTGCCGCGCTCGAGGCTCACGCGCTGGCCACGGCCGGCGGTGGGCAGGCTCATGCCTGGCAGCGGCTTGGGCGCCGGAGTGCGTTTTCGATCTGCTTCAGTGACGATTTTGTTGCCCATTTGAGGGTCCTCATAAAGAGTGGAAAAGCTCTATTAGGCCATAGGGACAGGCCTACTTCAAAATGGGGCCGGCGCGCGTGGCCACGGACTTGAGAAGCCACTTGTAGCCAAAGTCCGAGGTCTGGCCGCCGGGCGTGAATTCGATCCATTGATCCATCAGGAGCTCATTGAGCTGCGGTGCGTACCAGACCGACCTTTCCTGCTGGTAGGGGTCGCACCTGTCGCTGCGGGCGTCCCCGCGGTATTCGATCAGCAGCGTCTTGACGGCGATGTCCTGGCCGTCCAGCTTGATGGACGTGTCCGGGCCTTCCCTGGCCGCGGCAAGGTAGGCCACGGTCCAGTTGCCGCAGGCGCTGGCCGATCCCTTGCGGAAAAAGTTCCATTGCGTGCCCGCCTCGATTTTCTGATGGATGGGCAACAGGGGAAAACGCGCGTCGCTGTCGATCTGCTTGCCGTGCAGGGAAGTCATGGCCAGGTATTTGTCGTAGACGGCAAAGGGCATTCCGTCCAGGAAGGTGTATTTGCGCTCGCCGTTGGCTTCAATGGCCAATTGAAGAACCCGCGGGTCCTGGCTGGGTTGAAAGAGGAGGTTTTTCTGGTGGGGCTGCTTCCTGGCGTTGAACAGGTCGTAGGTCATGACGCTGCCATTGCCGGTCGGCACGATCTGGCCGAAGCCGGCGCCAGCCATGAAAACGTACAGCAGCAGGAAGGAAAAAATCTTGCGCATGGTGAATTTTTTGTGCGGGTTGGGAATATCTGGGCTGGCGCCGGCGCCATGGACAGCAAGGCGTCCTTAAGGCGAGCGGTGCAGGCGCGGCGCCGACAGGGCATCGATCTGGTCGGCGACCACCTCCTCGACATGGGGCTGCGGCGGCTTGAGCCGGGCGGCGCCCAGGGCCGCCTGCAGCTGCTTCAGATCCTTGACGCTGGGCGCCACCTTGATCTGGTCGAGCGCCGCCGGCGTGTTGCCGCTCTTGATGAGCGCCAGCACCTTGGCGGCCCATTCCTTTTTGCCTGCTTCATTTGCACGAGTCATGGGGTTTGCCTTTCGCTCAACTCAAGCCAGCCGTCACGGACAATCCGTGATTCAATCATGGCCTTGGGGCCCTTCACTTTACCGCGCAACATACCATGGCAGCACGCACGATCACAACCGAGACCTACAAGCTCTTTCCCTCGCCCCGCAACGTGCACCGCGAGATATTCGAGCTGGAGGTGTTCGTGCCCTACCCGTACGCCCTGATTGACCTGCCCGGCTTCCACTTTAAGGGCAAGAGCAGCCTGTTTGCCGCGTGCCGGCTGGCCGACATGAAGATGGGGCAACTGGTGACTTTAGAGCTCGAAGCGGACGAGCTGAAGTTCAAGGCTGAATTTGCGCCGGACTGAACCCATGAAAAGTCCTCAAGCCCGGGGTGGGCTGGTCTATTCCACCGAGGCCGGCCGGATGTGCCCGGCGTACCGGCAGCCGGTGGCGCAGTGTGCCTGCCCTGCGGCCGGGCCCCTGCCGGCCACGGACGGCGTGGTGCGCGTCTGGCGCCAGACCAAGGGCCGCGGCGGCAAGGCCGTGACCCTGGTGCGGGGGCTGGCGCTGGATGCGCCGGCGCTCGCGGCCCTGGGCAAGCAGCTCAGGACGGCATGCGGCTGCGGCGGCACCGTCAAGGACGGGGTGATCGAAGTGCAGGGCGACCATGGCGAGCGCGTGATCGAGCTGCTGCAGGCGCAGGGCTGGACGGTCAAGCGCGCCGGGGGCTAGGACATGGAGGCACAACAATTGCAGCGCCTGCTGAGCACCGAGATGCCCTTTGGCAAGTACAAGGGCCACCTGATCGCCGACCTGCCCGGCAACTACCTCAACTGGTTTGCGCGCGAGGGTTTTCCGGCGGGCGACATCGGCCGGCTGCTGGCGCTGATGCACGAGATCGACCACAACGGGCTGTCGGCGCTGCTCGATCCGCTTCGAAAAAAATAGAATAAATGGGCCGCCAGCCCTTGATGAACGGGCGTAACGCGCTATTTATTTTGTAGCAAATTTCACTGGCCGGAAGGCCAGTCGGCAAACGGAAAAGGCGCTTCCTCGCTGGCAAAGCTGCCGAAGTCGGCGATCTGGCCCAGGTAGCGCCCCAGGCTGCGGCCGAAGGCCAGTAGCCGCGCATTGGGCGAGTCGCTCAGCAGCGCCAGCACAAACTGGATGACGGCCAGACACAGCAGCACGCTGCTGGCCAGGTAGTAGGCCGGGATCATCAGCAGCATCAGCAGGCCGCGCATCCAGATGCTGCGCTTGCCGGTGGTGGCGGGAGAGGTGTGATTCATGGCGTTTCCTTTGAAAAAATGGCGAAGAGGTGCCCGGGCCGGCTCAGTGCGCCGCGGCCAATGCGCCGGAGGTGATCTCGTAGGAACGCAGCCGGGCCTTGTGCTCGAAAATTTGCGAGGTGATCATCAGCTCGTCGGCGCCGGTGCGCTCGATGAAGGCCGCGATGCTGGCGCGCACGGTGGCGGGCGCGCCGATGGCCGAGCAGGAGAGCACGCTGTCGAGCAGCGCGCGCTCTTGCGGACCCACCCGGTCGGGGTAGCCGGCCAGGGGCGGCGGCAGGCGCGCCGGGCGGCCGCTGCGCAGGTTGACGAAGGCCTGCTGCATGGAGGTGGCGCGAAAGGCGGCTTCCTCGTCGGTATCGGCGGCAAAGACATTGAAGCCGAGCATGACGTAGGGCTTGGCCAGCCGGGCCGACGGGCGAAAGCTCTCGCGGTACAGCGCGATGGCCTGCATCATCTGCGCCGGGGCGAAGTGCGAGGCAAAGGCATAGGGCAGGCCCAGGGCGGCGGCCAGCTGCGCGCCGAACAGGCTGGAGCCCAGAATCCAGATGGGGATGTCCAGGCCCGTGCCGGGCACGGCGCGCACCGGGTTCTTGGGCGCGGCCGAGAAATAGTCCATGAGCTCGACCACGTCGCGCGGAAATTCGTCCGCGTCCGAGGCCAGGTTGCGCCGCAGGGCGCGCGCCGTCAATTGGTCCGAGCCCGGCGCGCGGCCCAGCCCGAGGTCGATGCGGCCCGGGTAGAGCGACTCCAGCGTGCCGAACTGCTCGGCGATGACCAGCGGCGAATGGTTGGGCAGCATGATGCCGCCGGCGCCCACGCGAATTTTTTCGGTGCCGCCGGCGACATGGCCGATCAGCACGGCCGTCGCCGCGCTGGCGATGCCCGGCATGCCGTGGTGTTCGGCTAGCCAGAAGCGCCGGTAGCCCCAGCGTTCGGCGTGCTGCGCCAGGTCCAGGGTGTTGCGAAACGACTGCGCGGCGTCGCTGCCTTCGAGAATGGGGGAGAGGTCGAGGACGGAAAAAGGAATCATTTTTTGCAGTTGGGGTCAGTGGCGGGAACGACAAGGCCGCACGATGCGGGACAATGGCGGGATCGACGAAACAGGATGAAAAGCCATTTGGCACGTGAGCGCATTGTGCAGCGCGCCTGCAAAACCTGCCGCCGCAAGGTCGGACGTTCGCCCGGGAAAAATGAAAAATTGGCCTCCAGCCCTTTCTGGATATGCGTAATAAGCTATTGATTTCATAGCAACTTTGGCGCCGGACCGTCACCCAGGCACTTGTCACCATGGCCACCGCGTCGCGCAAGACCCCAAGCCAGCCCGTCGAGGGCGAAAAAAAGGCCGCGGCCACGCCGCGCGCCCGGCGTCCGCCGCGCAGCCACCACTACCACGTTTATGTGGTCGAGCTGTCGCACGAGGTCTGGAACGTGGGGCGCTTTCGCCGGGCCAACCCGGATTACCAGCTGGGCCAGCCGTTTGTGTACGTGGGCATGACCGGGCTGGACCCCGATGTGCGCTTTGACAAGCACAAGGCGGGCATCCAGTCCAATGTGTTCGTGCGCCAGTACGGCATGCGCCTGCTGCCCGCGCTGTATGCCGTCTACAACCCCATGCCGTACGAGGGCGCGCGCGACATGGAGGTGGAGCTGGGCATCGCGCTGCGCGAGGCGGGCTACGGCGTCTGGCAGGCTTGAGACAGGCTTGAGACAGGCTTAAGGCAGGCTTAAGGCAGGTGGGTCATTTATTTGGCGCCGGCCCGGCCGGGGTTGCTGCCCGCAAAGAGGGTTTGCGCATGCTTTTTGGGCCGGTACAACTGCGTTTCCTGCGCGTAGCCCAGTTTGGTCTTGAGCGTTTCCTTGATGTTCATGCGAGAAATCCGATGAAACCGCGCTGTCGGGGCGCCTCCTTGCGTGATGCCGGAAGTCACGGGGCGCTTGGTTGATCGCTTGGGCCCGGCTGGTGTTATTTATAGGCGCAAACGGCGTGTTTGTCCTCCCATGTTTTGGGGAGGCCGCGGAAAAAACGCGCCTGGATCCCTGCCGCGCAAGGGCTGGCCCGGGAAAACGGCCGGAGGGATAATCGGACCCGCTGCCACCTTTTGCGGAAATGAACCATGAGCTTTCCTTTTGATACCAATGCCGTGATCCACGGCATTCAGCTGGCCGTCGCGCCGGTGTTTTTCCTGACGGCGGTGTCGGGAATGATCGGCGCGGTGGCGGGCCGGCTGGCGCGCATCATCGACCGTGCCCGGCTGCTGGAGGACAGGCTCATGGCGGCGCCGGGCGACAGCGATTTGTCCAGGGCTGCGTACACCGAGCTGGCGTCATTGCGGTTTCGGGGATGGCTGACCAATGTCTGCATCGGCTTGCTGACCCTGTGCTCCTTCCTGATCGGGGTCACCATCATCGTTCTGTTTCTGGGCGAGACCACTGCGGTCCAGATTGATCGGCTGGCGATCGTGAGCTTTCTCTCCGGCGTGGTCTGCTTCCTTTTTGCGCTGGTCTGTTTTCTGGCCGAGACGCTGGTGGCCACGCGAATTCTCAATTTCGGCAAGTCGCGCCGCTGAGGCGCCAGGACATGGCCCGGCGCTCTCGCGCCGGTCGTCCTGCCGTCCGGCGCCGTTCCCGATCCTCAGGCCCGGGGGCTGGCCAGGTCGCCCGCCAGCCTGCGCGCCAGCTCCTCGGCCGGCATGGGCCGGGCGAAGTGGTAGCCCTGCGCCTCGTCGCAGTTGAAGATGCGCAGCTGCTCGAGCGTGCCGATGTTTTCCACGCCCTCGGCGATGGTCTTGAGATTGAGGCTGCGTGCCATCTGGATGATGGCGCGGATGATGGCCGCGTCGTCCGGGTCGGTGGCCAGGTCGCGGATGAAGGACTGGTCGATCTTGAGCTTGTCGACGGCGAAGCGCTTGAGGTAGGACAGGCTGGAGTAGCCGGTGCCGAAGTCGTCGATGGACAGCTTCACGCCCAGCAGCTTGAGCCGCTGCACGGTGGCGAGCACGCTTTCGGTGTTGTGGATCAGGATCGATTCGGTCAGTTCCAGTTCGAGATAGCTGGGATTGAAACCGGATTGCTGCAGGGCGCGGGTGACCGTCTGTTCCACGTCGCCGCGCTTGAACTGCACGGCCGAGAGGTTCACGGCCATGACCAGGGGGGGCAAGCCCGCGTTCTTCCAGGCCACCGCCTGGCGGCAGGCTTCATGCATGACCCATTCCCCGATCGGCACGATCAGCCCGCTTTCCTCGGCCACGGGAATGAAGCGCGCCGGCGCAACCAGCCCCAGCTCCGGGTGGTTCCAGCGCAGCAGGGCCTCGACCCCCACCACCGCGCCGCTGGCCAGGTCGATCTGGGGCTGGTAATGGAGCACGAATTCATCGCGTGCCAGGGCCCGCCGCAGGCCGTTTTTCATGGTGAGGTGCTCGACGGCCTCGACATTCATCTGTTCGTCGAAGAAGCGGTAGCTGTTGCGTCCCGCGTCCTTGGCCCGGTACATGGCGGTATCGGCTTTTTTCAGCAGGGTGTCGAAGCTTGCGCCATCATCGGGATAGATGGCCACGCCGATCGAGACGGAGGTGGAGAGTTCGTTGCCGTCGATTTCGATCGGGGTCTGCAAGCGGTCCCGGATCTTGAGCAGGATGGGGGTGATCGCGTCGGTGCTGTGCAGGTCGGGCAGCACGATCAGGAATTCGTCGCCGCCCTGGCGGCTGATGGTGTCGGTGTCGCGCACGCATTCGCCCAGCAAGGCGGCGATTTTCTTGAGCAGCGTGTCGCCGATAGTGTGGCCGAGCGAGTCGTTGATGGTCTTGAAGTTGTCCAGGTCGAGAAACAGCAGCGCCACCTTGGTCGCGGCGCGGTCGGCGTAGGCCATGGCCTGCTCGAACCGGTCATGCAGCAGCAGCCGATTGGGCAGGCCCGTGAGCACATCGCGGTAGGCGAGAAAGGCGATCTGCTGCTCGGCGGTCTTGCGCTCGGTGATGTCGGCGGCGATTGCCAGGTAGCCGTAGGCCTGCCCCGAGGCGTCGCGCAGGGGCGCGAGCGTGGTGCTGAGGTCGAACAGCGTGCCGTCGCGCTTTTGCCGCCGCACCTCCTGCTGGATGATGCTCTCTCCGCTGAGCACCCGCTGGCGCAGTTCGTCGGTCTCCTGTTCGCTGCCGTGCGGCACGCTCAGCAGCGGGTGGCCGATGATCTCGTCGGCGCGCCAGCCAAAGAGCTGTTCGGCGGCGGAATTCCAGGCGGTGACGATGCCGTTCCTGTCGCGCGTGTAGATCGCCAGCGGTGAACTCTCGACGATGGTCTGGTTCAGTTTTTGGGCCGCGTCGAGCGTGCGGGTGGCGCGGCGCAAGGCCTGCATGCTGGATTCCTGCTTTTTCAGGGTGCGGCGGATGAACCAGGACAGCAGCAGGGTGACCAGCGCAAAGACCGACACCAGCATCAGGGTCTTGTTGACCTCGCTGTGCCAGTTGGCGAGAAAGTCGTCGTTGGCCAGGCCCACGACGATGTTGAGCGGCATGCCCTTGATTTTTCGGTAGGAAAATATCCGCTCCACGCCGTCGATGCTGGAGCGCACAGGGTAGGTGCCCTTGGTTTGGCCGGTCCTGACCAGTTCCTGCAGCCGGGGCGACCCGAATTTCATGCCGACGTAGCCGCTGCCCACGGGCGGGACCGGCTGCCGCGTGATGACACGAAGCTCGTTGTCGAACAAGGTGAATGAACCATTGCGGCCGAGATACACGGAGGACACCGTCTTGGTGAAATGCGTCAGCGCAACGGTGCCGACCACCAGGCCGGCAAAGGAACCGTCCCGGTGTTTGTACGGGCGGGCTAGGTGGATGACCCACTTGGCGCTGGTGCGCTCAAGGCTTGGCCGGGAAATCACCAGGCCCGCGTCCGCGTTGCCGCGCAGCTGAAGGAAATAGTCGTGCTCCGCAATGCTCGCTCCGGAGCCGGGCCGCACGCCGCTGCCATGCGTCAGCTGGCCCTGATCGTTGGCGACGCGCAGGCCATCAAGATCGGGCTGTTGCGCCAGTTGCCGGGCAATGAATGCGTTCAGGCTGGGACCATCGAGCTCGCGCGCGGCGAGCTGCCGCTCAAGCTCGCCCGCCGTGGCCAGCAGCGCCAGATCGATGGCGCGCACGGAGGCGGCAATGTCCAGGTCCAGCAACTGCGCCAGATTCTGGGTGACGGCGATGGCCCGTTCCTCGTACTTGAATCGGCTCTGGTGGAGCGACAGGGCGGCCAGGGTGACGACGACCAGGTTGAGCAGCAGCAGGGCCAAGGCCAGCCGCACGAACACATTGCCCAGGGGCTTGGTCATGCCGGACCAGGACAGCCGCGCGCTCATGAAGCGTCTCCCGCGGCAGGAAGTGGCCGTTGCGCGGCAAGCCGGGCCTGCGCGCGCGGGCGCAGCGGCTGCGACTTCGCAGTAGGCCAAGCCTGAAGGCATTCGATCGGCAGATGGTCATCGGGCATTTCGGCGCTATTTTCCTCGCGGCAGTGTCCGTGTTTCGGCGCGGGCGGACCAAACCGCCACCTTTGTTCCCTCCGGATTGTGCCGCACACCGTGCCCTGCACGGCGTCGGCGCCGCGCGTGCCCGTGCCGGTGCAGGCCGATGCGGCTTGCGCTTGTGCTGTCGCGGCGCACCCGGCGTCCGGGGATTTCAAGAATGAAATCTGCTTCCAGCCATTGCTGGACGGGCGTAATTAGCTATTAAAAAGAGAGTGAACGAAGTTGGCGGCCCGCGCGGGAGCCGCGCCGGCCGGCCGTTGCTCCTGCTGGCATGGCGGCGCTGGCACGGGCACGGGTGGCAGGACACCTTGACCGCTAGAATCGTGCGCAATGCCGGCGGTTCGCAAACCGCTGGTTGCGCGAGGATTCAATGACCAGTGAAAAAAGGGAATGTGAATGAACAGCCCCAAGGGAGCCCGGCATACGGTGGCAATGGATCAGCTTTGCATCGGGCTGCATGTCAAGCTGGACGGCTGGTCGGGACATCCCTTCCTGTTCAACAGTTTCAAGATCAAGGATCAGAAGCAGATCGATACTCTCAAGTCCCTGGGCCTGAGCGAGATCGAATACCTGCCGCAAAAGAGTGATGCCAAGCCGCTCGCGCCCAGCGCCGTGCCGGTGGCGGCTCCGGCGCAGCCGCAAGCTGCCTCGGCCGAACTCGACGAGCTGATGAAGGTCAAGAAGGAGCGCATCGCCAGCCTGAACCAGGAGCGCGAGCGCATCCAGGCCGCCGAGAAAAAATACGTCAAGACGGCCAGCTCGGTCAAGGCCGTCATGCGCCTGGCCAACAGCAACCCGGCCCAGGCGGCCGAGCAGGCCAATGAGGTGGCCGAGCAGCTGAGCGAGATTTTCCTGGCCAAGCAAAATCCCTTCATTCATTTGATGGGGGACAATGCCGCCGACGAGAGCGGCCATTTCCACAGCCTCAACGTGACGATACTGTCGCTCATCCTGGCACGCGCGGTCGGCATCGAGAATGCGGAGACCATGCGCGAGATCGCTCAAGGGGCGGTGCTGCATGACGTGGGCAAGGCGATGATTCCCAGCCAGGTGCTGCTCAAGGACGATGGGCTCACGGGCGCGGAAATCAAGCTCATGCAGATGCATCCGGGCTACGGCGTCAAAATCATGCAGCCGGTGGAGACGCTGGCGCGCCGCGTGCGCGAGATCATCTTCTTCCATCACGAGCTGTTTGACGGCAGCGGTTATCCCAAAGGCCTCAAGGGCGAGGCGGTCGACCAGGCGGTGCGCATCGTCGTCATCGCCAATGCCTACGACAACCTGTGCAACGACCGTGTCCTCTCGCGCTCGAAAACGCCGTCGGAAGCCCTGTCCTTCATGTACAAGAACGAGGCGGCCAAGTACGACAAGGGGCTGTTGTCGGCGTTCATCAAGTCCATGGGCATTTATCCGCCGGGCACCATCGTCATGCTCAAGAGCGGCAAGGTGGGCATCGTGATGTCGGTCGATTCGTCCGATCTGCTGTTCCCCAACCTGATGCTTTACGATGCGGCCATCCCCAAGCAGCAGGCGGCGGTGGTGAACCTGCGCCGCGACCTGGACGATGCGGTTGACCGCACGCTGCGCCCGGCAGCGCTGCCCCAGCCGATTTTTGATTACCTGAGCCCGCGCAAGCGCATCAGCTATTTTGTCGACAACGCCGGATCAGCCTGATTTTTCATGCCTGCCCACCACCCCATGCCCATGTCCGCCGTCCTCCCGTTTCGCCGCATGGCCCGCCGGGCCACCGCCATCGCCCTGATGGCGGCACTGCTGCCGGCCTTCGCACAGTTGCCCAAGCGCAACCTGATGGTCGAACTCAGGCAGATCGAAGAGCCCGCCAGCCCAAGCCAGAAGGGACCGGCGGCGCCGGCGGTGACGTCGTCATCGGGCACCGGCAGTCCGGCGGCGGGCGGGATCATCTTGCGCACGCAACGCCCGGAGGAGACTGCGCCGGAGTTGCAGCAGGTGCAGGTGCTCAACGGCGAGCGGGCCAGCCTGCGCTTTGCCAAGGCCATGCCGCTGCAGTGGGTGCAGGCGGCAGCGGCGCAGGCTGCCTCGCGCAGCGCGTCGGCGGCTTCCTCCAGCAGCGTCGGTGGCAGCGTGGTCAATGCCGTCACCTGGCTGGAAGCCGGCCACGGCCTCTCGGTGAAACCGCGCTGGCCCGGCGGCAAGCAGCCCGTCACCCTGGAAGTCCAGGTGGATGCGGCCACGGTTGACGAGCGCACCGGGGCGGCATTGCCGGCCCAGTCGCGCAGCCAGGCGGGCACCACCGTGCTGGCGCCGCTGGGCCAGTGGGTCACCATCGCCACGACCGGTGCCGGCGCGCCGCGCGAGCAGCGCGGGGTATATTCGAGCGAGGCCGCCGGCGGCGACCTGCGCCAGCTGGTCCAGGTGCGGGTGCTGGCGCCGTGAACCGTGTCCGGGCGGGCGGATCGCTTGACGGACACGCCTCCTTAATCCTTGCGGAGAGCGTCATGATTCGAAAATGGGTGGTTGTCGCGGGCGTGGTCTGCCTGGGACATGTCGCCGGCGCCCAGCCGGCCAAAGAGCTCACGCGCGGCGAATTGCTGTATTCGACGCATTGCATCGCCTGCCACAGCGTCCAGCTTCACTGGCGCGACAAGAAACAGGTGACGGACTGGAACAGCCTGCGGGTGGAAGTGCGCCGCTGGCAGGAGCGGGCGGGCCTGGGCTGGAATGACGACGATGTGGCGGAGGTGGCGCGCTACCTGAATGCCCTGCATTACCGCTACCCCTTGCCGGACGTGGGTCGTCCCCTGGCGGGCGACGGCGCAAAACGCAAGCCCTATTGATCCGTCACGGCGGGCCGTCAATCCCGCCCGGATGGCGGGGCGGTCTGTATCATTGCCCCATGCGTCAGCACTCTTCATCGGATTCCGGATTGGGCGGCCTGGCTCGCGCGTGCCTGCGCCTGGCCGCCAACTGGTGGGGGCTGATCCACTTCGGGGCCATGGCCCTGGTCATGGCGCTGTCGCCCTCGACCTACGACCGGGACAACCGCGCGGTGATTGCCCGTTATATCTACACGAGCACCTGGCAGGTGCTGCTCTGGTTCACCGTCCTGTGCTCGCTCATCAGCCTGGTGCTGATCCGCATCGTGGTCGTGACGGCCCTGAGTTACGGGCTGTCGCAGTACGCGCTGGAGATGGTCGTGCGCGTGCTGGTGCTCGAGCTGATCCCGCTGAGCGCCGCCCTGTTCGTGGTGCTGCGCTCCGGCATGATCACCAGTTCCGAGCTGGCGATCCGGCAGCGCCGCGGCGAACTCAGCGCCCTGCAGCAGGCGGGGCGCGATCCGATGCGCAGCGAGCTGGTGCCGCGCGTGATCGCCACGGCCTTTTCCGTGGTGACGCTGGCCGCCGTGAGCAGCCTGGTGGTGCTGGTGCTGGCCTATACCGCGGTGTATGGCTTGTCGCCCTGGGGTTTTGCCGAGTACACGCGCGTGGTCGGCCGTGTGTTCAGTCCGTCCGTCACCCTTCTTTTTGCCCTCAAGACCGGCTTGTTCAGCCTGGCGGTCGCGGTGATTCCCATCGCCTCGGCGCTGCAGGTGCCGCAGCTGTCACGCGAGGCCGTGGATGAATCGGTGCCGGTGCCGCAGGGCACGGTGCGCCTGTTTCTGGTGCTCGTGCTGATCGAAGGCGCCTCGCTGGCCATCAAATACATTTAGAGCGACAAACGAATGGAATCCGAATCCCGACCCCAGCCCCCCGTGCCCCTGCGGCCGCAGGCTCCCCATATCGAGTTCAAGGCCGTGCTGCTGCTGGTCCTGATGCTGATCCTGGTGTGCGGTTCACTGGCCTACGTGATGTACGCGCGCGGCGTGTTCGAGAGTACGCAGGAGCTGGTGCTGGTGGCGGACGATTCCGAAGGCGTCATTGTCGGCATGGACCTGACCTTCGCCGGCTTTCCCATCGGGCGCGTGCGCCGTATCGAGCTGGCCGAGGACGGCAAGGCCCGCATCGTGATCGGCGTGGCGCGCAAGGATGCCAACTGGCTGCGCACCAGCAGTGTCTTCACCATGGAGCGCGGCGTGGTGGGCGACACCCACTTGCGCGCCTTCAGCGGGGTGCTGACCGATCCGCTGCTGCCCGACGGCGCGGAGCGGACCGTGCTGCGGGGCGACGCCACGGCCGACATTCCGCGCCTGGTGGGCACCATGCGCGTCCTGATCGAGAACCTGGAGGCCATGACCCGGTCCGATTCCAGCCTGGGCCAGAGCCTGGGCAATGTGCAAAGCGTCACCGAACGCCTCAAGGGCCGCTACGGGGCGCTGGGCCTGGCACTGGGCAGCGATGACAACGCGCAAAAGGTCATTGCCGCGCTCGACCGCACCAATGCCTTGCTGGCCAAGGCCGACCAGCGCATTTTTGGCGAGCGCGGCGTGATGGACGAGACGCAGACGGCCATCGTCCAGCTCAACGCGATGCTGGGCGACGCGCGCACCAGTCTCAAAAAGGTGGACGCGGTGCTGGTCGAGGCGCAGGCGATTGCCGGCAACGCCCGGGTCGCCAGCACCGATCTGGGCGCCTTGCGGGCGCAGGTGGAGATGAGCCTGCGCAAGATCGAGTCTCTGGTCGATGAAATCAACCGCAAGTGGCCGCTGGCCCGCGACACGGAGCTCAAACTGCCATGAAGATGCTGCTTGCACTTGCTGTTCTGTGGCTGGCCGGATGCGCCAGCGGTCCGGTGCCGCCGGACTGGCAGATGAACGCGCATGGCGCGCTCAAGAATGCCGTGGCGGCTGATCTGGCGGGCAATGCGCGCCTGGCCGACCTGGAATTCGCGCGCGCGCGCACCGAGGTTTCCAGCACCGGCCGGCCGGACCTGCTCGCGCGCGTCGTGCTGGTGCGCTGCGCCGTGCAGGTGGCCAGCCTGGTGTTCGACGGCTGCGCGGCCTACGCGGCCGTGGCCGCCGATGCCGGCGCGCAGGAGCGCGCCTATGCGGACTTTCTGGCCGCGCGCTGGCCGGGGCTGGACAGCGCGCTGTTGCCGCCGCAATACCGGGCGCTGCTGGCCGGGGTGAACCCGGTGGAGGCGCTCAAGGGCATCGAGGACCCGATGTCGCGCCTGGTGGCCGCCGGCGTGCTGTTTCAGATGGGGCGCCTGCCGCCCGAGGGCATCGCGCTGGCGGGCGACACCGCCTCCGCGCAAGGCTGGCGCCGCCCGCTCCTGGCCTGGCTGGGCGTTCAGGCCCGGCGCGCGCAGGAGCTGGGCCAGCACGACGAGGCCGCGCGCATCCGGCGGCGCATCGATCTGGCGTCGGGTGTGGCGGCGCCAGGTCCCTGATCGCGGGGTGCGTTGAGCCATGGCGCCTTCGACAGTGGCGGACCTGCGGCTGCGCAACCAGCGGATCGCCCAGTCCACATTCGGCAAGCCCGAGCAGGTGGTGGCCTGGCTGGGCGGCTTGCAGGGGCAGGACTATGCGGGCGCCAAATGGTCGATCGGCCTGCGCCTGCCGGGCAGCACGGATGCCACCATCGAGCAGGCCATCGCGCAGCGGACCCTTGTTCGCACCTGGCCGATGCGCGGCACCTTGCATGTCGTGGCGGCGGCGGACATCCACTGGATGCTGGCGCTGACGGCGCCGCGCAACCTGGCCGCCAGCGCGCGCCGTCAGCAGCAGCTCGGGCTGGATGACGCGGTGCTGGGGCGCTGCAAGGCGCTGTTTGCCAAGGCCTTGCAGGGCGACAAGCAGCTCGCGCGCGATGCGCTTTACCGCCTGCTGGAGCGCGCTGGCATTTCCGTGGCGGGCCAGCGCGGCTACCACATCCTGTGGCGCTTGGCGCTCGACGGGCTCATCTGCTTCGGACCCATGCAGGGCAAGCAGCAGACGTTTGCCCTGCTCGATGACTGGGTGCCTAAAACGGGCAAGCTGGCGCGCGATGAAGCTTTGGCTGAGCTGGCCAAGCGCTATTTCACGAGCCGTGGGCCGGCCACTTTCCAGGATTATTTGTGGTGGTCCGGGCTGGCCGCGGCCGATGCGCGGGCCGGGCTGGAGATGGTCAAGCCGCAGCTGGCGTCGGCAAGCATCCGCGGCCAGGACTACTGGCTGCCCCAGAGCCTGCCGCACGCGCAGGGCAAGGCGCGTGCCGCCCATGCCTTGCCGGGTTTTGACGAATACCTGCTGGGCTATAAAAACCGGGGCGCGGTGCTGGACGCGGCGCATGCCGGCAAGGTGTGCCCGGGGGGCAATGGCATGTTTGCGTCCACGATGCTCATCCAGGGCCGCATCGTCGGCACCTGGCGGCGCACCTTGAAAAAGAACGCGGTTGCGATTGTGGCCAGCCCGTTTTCGGCCCTGAACAAGACGCAGGCCGCGCTGTTTGCCGATGCGGCCAGGCGTTATGCCGATTTTCTGGGCCTGCCGGCCCGGGTGGCCATGACGGATTCGGAGTGATTTGCCGCTGAGCCCTTGATGGATGGGCGCGATGCGCTATTAAAAATATAGCATTTGGCAACTGTCATGCGGCTGTGCTAAGTTGCCGGCATGCGCCGCGGGCCGGAGTGGCCTGTGGCGTCGTGCCCCTGGAGACTTTCTCATGACACCTTGCGTTTTGCCCGATCGCCGCCGCCTGCTGCAGCTCGCCGCCGCCAGCGCCGCCACGCTGTGGCTGCCGCGCAGCGCCTGGAGCCAGCCCCGCTTTGGCAGCAACCCGTTTACGCTGGGGGTGGCCAGCGGCTCGCCCACGCACGACTCCGTGGTGTTGTGGACGCGCCTGATGCCGGCCGGCTCCGCGGGCGCCGGCCCGGGGCCGATCACGGTGCGCTGGGAAGTGGCGCATGACGAACAGTTCAGCCGCATCGCGCAAAGCGGCCAGGTGCAGGCCGTGCCGGAACTGGCGCATTCGGCGCATGCCGAGGTGCGCGGGCTGGAGGCGGACCGCTGGTATTTCTACCGCTTCATGGCGGGCGACGCCATCAGTGCCGTGGGGCGCACCCGCACCTTCCCCGCGCCCGATGCCGCCGTGGCGCGGCTGCGCCTGGGCTACGCCTCGTGCCAGCGCTGGGAGCACGGCTACTACGGCGCCTACCGGCACATGCGCGAGGAAAACCTCGATGCGCTGATGTTTCTGGGGGACTACATCTACGAGTACCCGGGTGCGGTCAACGCGGTGCGCCAGCCCACGGGGGGCTGGGTGCTGACGCTGCAGGACTACCGCCAGCGTTATGCCCTGCACAAGAGCGATGCGGATTTGCAGGGCATGCATGCGGCCTGTCCCTGGCTGCTGACCTGGGACGACCATGAGGTACAGAACGACTATGCCGGCCTGCAGGCGGGCGACAGCGGCCCGCTCGACCCTGCGGCCGCCCTCGACTTCGGGGCGCGCCGGGCCGCGGCTTACCAGGCCTATTACGAGCACATGCCGCTGCGGGCCTCGGTGCTGACGCAGGCCCTGGGCGGATTGGCCAGCGGCGCCGAGATGCGGATCTACCAGCGGCTTGCCTATGGCCGGCTGGCGTCGCTCTACCTGCTCGACGCCCGGCAGTACAAGGACCCGCAGGTCTGCACGCGCGCGGGCAAGCGCGGCTCCAGCACCGTGGACCCGGCCGGGTGCCCGTCCTGGGGCGAGCCCGGGCGCAGCCTGCTGGGCGCGCCCCAGGAGCGCTGGCTCGATGCCGCGCTGGGCCAAGGCGGTGGCCGGCCCGGGGCCTGGAACGTGCTGGGCCAGCAGTCGGTCTTCGGCCCGCGCGACTTCAGACCGGGGCCGGGCCAGACATTCTGGAACGACGGCTGGGACGGCTACACCGCGGCCCGGACACGGCTGACCGATTCATTGCGCCGGCAGGCGGTGGCCAATGCGGTGCTGCTTGGCGGCGATGTGCATGAAAACTGGGTCGGCCATGTCCTGGCCGACTATGCCAATCCTTCCAGCCCGAGCGTGGGGGTGGAGTTTTGCGGCACCAGCATCAGCTCGCGCTCGGGCGGCAATGCGAAGACGGCCGAGCGGCTGGCCGAGAACCCGCACTTTGTGTTTGCCGAGGCGAACGCCAAGGGCTATGGCGTGGCCGAATTCACGCCCAGGCAGCTCACCACCACCTTGCGCGTGGTCGATGATGTGACGCGCCAGGATGCGGCGATTCAAACACTGGCGCGTTTCGTGGTGCCCGCCGGGCGCGCCGTGATCGAGCGGGTGGACGGCTGATGCCTTACAGGCCGAGCCAGACGATCAGCTTTTTTTCGGTCTCTTCGGAGGGGGCCACGAAGCCCTTGTAGGTGGATGTTGCGAGGGCGCGCTTGCCGGCCTCGGTCTGGTCCAGGGCCAGCAGGGCATCGCGGATCGCGGCGGTGGTGGCGGCGTCGAGCCGGGTGGCGGTGATCCACTGCTTGATCGGCATGGGACGGGACTCGGCGCAGGTCTTGCCGCCCTTGTCCTTCCAGGCCTTGATCACGCTGCCCGAGGCGGTGGCGCCATAGGCGGCAAAGCCGTTCTCGACGTAAAACGGCACGGCATCCTGGTAGCGCGTGGTCTGCAATTTGACATCCGTGGGCTTGAGTCCCCGCTCACGGAGCATGGCGCGCGTCATCACCGCGGTGATCGAATCCGGATCGGGCGTGACAAAGGCCTTGCCGGCGACCGCGGCCCAGTTCTGGATCGGCTGCGGCTCCTTGCACAGCAGCGCCACCTTGTACTCGGTAAAGCCAGCCGTCCATGCGGACGCCTTGAAGGTGCCGCTCTTGATCGCCTCGAAGGCCACGTGCGACGGATGCACAAAGGCCAGGTCCACCTGGCCTTGTTTGAGCGCCTCGCGCAGCTTGTTGTAGGAACTGATGACCTGAATCTTGACGGGCTGATGGAGGGTGCTGCCCAGGACCTTGGCAATCGGCTCGAATCTGGCTTCGATCTCGTTGTCTGTGGCCCGGTACGTCACGCCCTCCGTGACGCCGAGCACCAGCGCCTGCGCGGACAGGACGGCGGTGCAGGCCGTGGCAGCCGTCAAAAACCTCAGGAATTTTTTCATCGGGATGTGGCGCCAAGGTGGGGATTGAAAGGTGACGCTGCACGCGCCCAGTGGAGTCCATTGAGTCGCCATCAGTTGAGCAGCTCCAGCAGCCGGTCCAGACCGCCGCTGTTGATGGCCACCATGGCCTGCTCGCGCACCCTGGGCTTGGCGTGGTAGGCCACCGAGAGGCCGCCAGCGTCCGAGCAGGCAGCCATCATGGGCAGGTCATTGGCGCCATCCCCCACGGCAATGGCCTGCCGCGGGCTGATGCCCAGGCGCTCGCAGGTCTGCAGCAGCACGCGGCGCTTCTCGGCGCCGTCGCAGATGTCGCCCCAGGGCTGGTCGACCATGCGGCCCGTGAGCGCGCCGTCCTGCACCTCGAGCACATTGGAGCGGGTGTAGTCGATTCCCAGCCGGTCGCGCACGCGGTCGGTGAAGAAGGTGAAGCCGCCGCTGACCAGCAGCACCTTCAGGCCCGCGGCCTTGCAGGCGGCCACCAGCTCGGCCGCGCCGGGGTTGAGGCGCAGGCGCTGCGCGTACACCTCGTGCATGCTGGCCACCGGGACACCCTTGAGCAGGGCGACACGGCGGCGCAGGCTTTCCTTGAAGTCGGCGATCTCGCCGCGCATGGCGGCCTCGGTGATGGCGGCGACTTCCGCCTTGCGGCCGACGGCGTCGGCGATTTCATCCACGCACTCGATGTTGATGAGGGTGGAATCCATGTCGAAGGCGATGAGCTTGAAGTCGCTCAGGCGCAGGGGCGGGGTGAAGCCCTGGATCACCAGGCCGGGAGAAAATTCAGATGTATTCATGTCGCTTGTCGCTGGATCAGGCCAGGGCGGCCTCGGCTTTCGGTTGGCCCAGGCTGCGCAGCACGTCGCGCACCATTTGCGCGCGGGCCTTCGGGTCGGGGAGTTCGCGCTCGATGCGCAGTTTTTCGTTGCCCGCGAGTTTGATGTGGCGGTTTTTCTGGATCAGCTCGATCACGCGCATCGAATCGATCGGCGGGTCTTTCCTGAAGGTGATGGTGATCAGGTGCGGCGCCGCATCGACCTTGACCACGCCGTAGGGTTTGGCGATGACGCGCAGGCGGTGCACATCGATCAGGGTTTGCGCCTGGGCGGGAAGCTTGCCGAAGCGGTCCACGATTTCCTCCAGCAGAGCGTCGATCTGGTCGGTGTTTTTGGCGGTGGCGAGCTTTTTGTAAAAGCTCAGGCGCAGGTGCACGTCGCCGCAGTAGTCGTCGGGCAGCAGGGCCGGGGCGTGCAGGTTGATGTCGGTGGTCGCGCTCAAGGGCGCCAGCAGGTCGGGTTCCTGGCCCGCCTTGAGGCTGCGCACGGCCTCGGACAGCATCTCGTTGTAGAGCTGAAAGCCCACCTCCAGCATGTTGCCGCTCTGGTTTTCGCCCAGCACCTCGCCGGCGCCGCGGATTTCCAGGTCGTGCATGGCCAGGTAAAAACCCGAGCCGAGTTCTTCCATCTGCTGGATGGCATCGAGCCGCTGGCTGGCCTGCTTGGTCAGGCTTTCCAGGTCGGGCACCATCAGGTAGGCATAGGCCTGATGGTGGCTGCGCCCGACGCGTCCGCGCAACTGGTGCAGCTGGGCCAGGCCGAACTTGTCGGCGCGGCTGATGACGATGGTGTTGGCCGTGGGCACGTCGATGCCGGTCTCGATGATGGTGGAGCACAGCAGCAGGTTGTAGCGCTGGGCGATGAAGTCGCGCATCACGGCCTCCAGCTGGCGCTCGGGCATCTGGCCGTGCGCCACCGCAATGCGCGCCTCGGGCAGCAACTCCTCGAGCTTGGCGCGCCGGTGTTCGATGGTGTCCACCTCGTTGTGCAGGAAGTAGACCTGGCCGCCGCGCTTGAGTTCGCGCAGCACGGCCTCGCGGATCACGCCATGGCCCTCGGTGCGCACAAAGGTCTTGATGGCCAGGCGGCGCTGCGGCGCGGTGGCGATCACGGAGAGATCGCGCAGGCCCTCCAGCGCCATGCCCAGCGTGCGCGGGATCGGGGTGGCGGTCAGCGTGAGCACATCGACCTCGGCGCGCAGGGCCTTCATGGCCTCCTTGTGGCGCACGCCGAAGCGGTGTTCCTCGTCGATGATGAGCAGGCCCAGGTTCTTGAACTTGGTGGATTCGCTCAAGAGCTTGTGGGTGCCCACGACGATGTCCACCGAGCCGTCGGCCAGGCCCTTGAGGGAGGCAGTGACTTCCTTGCCGGAGCGAAAGCGCGACACCTCGGCCACTTTCACCGGCCACTTGCTGAAGCGGTCCACCAGCGTCTGGTAGTGCTGCTCGGCCAGCAGCGTGGTGGGCGCCAGAAACGCCACCTGGCGCCCGCCCGTGACGGCAATGAAGGCCGCGCGCAGCGCGACCTCGGTCTTGCCGAAGCCGACGTCGCCGCAGACCAGGCGGTCCATCGGGCGCGGCGAGATCATGTCCTGGATCACGGCATGGATGGCCGCGCGCTGGTCGGCGGTTTCCTCGAAGCCGAAATCATTGGCGAACATTTCGTAGTCGTTCGGCGAGTAGCGAAAGGCGTGGCCTTCGCGGACCGCGCGCCGGGCGTAGATGTTGAGCAGCTCGGCCGCGGCGTCGCGGATCTGCTCGGCCGCGCGGCGCTTGGCTTTTTCCCACTGGCCGGAGCCCAGCCGGTGCAGCGGCGCCTCGTCGGCGCTCACGCCGGTGTAGCGGCTGATCTGCTGAAGCTGGCTCACCGGCACATACAGGACGGCCTGGTCGGCGTATTCAAGGTGCAGGAACTCCTGCTTGGCGGGGGCGCCGTCGCTTTGCACCTGGCCCAGATCCATGTTCACCAGGCCCCGGTAACGGCCGATGCCATGGGCCGAATGCACCACCGGGTCACCGAGCTTGAGTTCGCTCAGGTCCTTGATCAGGGCTTCGACATCGCTGACCTGTTCCTGCTTCTTGCGCCGGCGCGTGGTGGGGCCGGCGGCGAACAGCTCGGTCTCGGTGACGAAATCGATGCCGTCTTCCAGCCAGCTAAAACCCGCATTGAGCGCGGCGCTGGCAATGCCGATCTTCTCGTCGCTGCTCCGGAATGCCTGCAGCGAGTCGAAAGCGGGGGGGATGAGGCTGCTGGCGCGCAGAAAGTCCAGCAGGCTTTCGCGCCGGCCATCGCTCTCGGCCAGCAGCAGCACGCGCTGCTGCGTGTTGCGGACATGGGTCTTGAGCCGGGCCAGCGGGTCCTCGGCGCCGCGCACCACCGCGAGCTCGGGCAGCGTTTCAAACTCGGCGTAATCCGTTGGCCCTTCGACAGGTTCAGCCCGGCCGGTGGCCGGTCTTATCGCCAGCTGGGCATGCGCATTGGCGCGGGCGTAGAACTGTTCGGTGCCCAGAAACAGCGCCTCGGGCGGCAGGGCGGGGCGCTCCGGGTCGCCCTGGGCCAGGCGAAAGCGATCCTTGGTGTCCTGCCAGAAATGCTGGAAGGCTGGCTCCAGGTCGCCATGCAGCACCACGGTGGCGTTCGGGCCGAGGTAGTCGAACACCGTGGCGGTCTCGTCGAAGAACAGCGGCAGGTAGTACTCGATGCCGGCGGTGGCCACGCCGTTGCCGATGTCCTTGTAGATGCGGCTCTTGGTGGGGTCGCCCTCGAGCATTTCGCGCCAGCGGCTGCGGAATTTGGCGCGGGCGGCGTCGTCCATCGGAAACTCGCGCCCGGGCAGCAGGCGCACCTCGGACACCGGGTACAGGCTGCGCTGGCTGTCGGGGTCGAAGGTGCGGATGGAGTCGATTTCGTCGTCGAACAGGTCGACGCGGTAGGGCACGGGCGAGCCCATGGGAAAGAGGTCGATCAGCCCGCCGCGCACCGCGTACTCGCCGGGGCTCACCACCTGCGTCACATGGCTGTAGCCGGCCAGGGTGAGCTGGGCCTTGAGCTGGGCCTCGTCGAGTTTTTGCCTGACCTTGAAGTGGAAGGTATAACCCGCCAGAAAGCTGGGCGGCGCCAGCCGGTACAGTGCCGTGGTGGCCGGAATGATGACGACATCCGCCCCGTCCGCCATGTCGCGCTGGCTGCCATGGCAATACAGGCGCCACAGCGTGGCCAGGCGTTCGCTGATCAGGTCCTGGTGCGGCGAAAAGGTGTCGTAGGGCAGGGTTTCCCAATCGGGAAACAGGGCGCAGCGCAGCTCGGGGGCGAAGAAGCCGATTTCCTCGATCAGGCGCTGGGCGTCGGTGGCATCGGCCGTGACGATGGCCATGAGTTGATGGCCGGCCTTCTCCCGTTGACCCAGGGCGCTGAGCAGCAGCGCATCGGCCGAACCCGCGGGGCGGGGCAGGGTGAAGCGTTTGCCAGGTTGCAGTTTGGGGAGATTCATCAAAAAAAGTACAAATACAAAACACCCCCCGGTGCTTTGCGCGGGGGGTGTGAAAGGGTTGCCAAGCATTTGATTTTAGTGGCTGCGGCGACGCACCCCCGGCGGTCTAGAATGGCGGCACCTCGCATGATGGATTCGCCCGCACCCACTCCCGCTTCTCCCCGCATCTGGGCGCTCATTCCCTGTGCCGGAACCGGCTCCCGCGCGGGTGTGGCGGGGCCCAAGCAGTACCAGCAGCTGGCTGGCCAGCCGCTGGTGATGCACACGCTGGCGGCCTTTGCCGAGGTGCCCCGTGTTTACCGTACCCTGGTGGTGGTGGCGCCGCAAGACCGCTTTTTTGACAGGCACGGCGCTCTTGTCTTGATCGCTCATTGCGGAGGATCGACCAGGGCCCGGACGGTATTCAATGGCCTGGATTTCCTGCTGGAGCAGGGCGCGCAGGGCGCTGACTGGGTTCTGGTGCACGATGCGGCCCGCTGCCTGGTCACGCCCGCGCAAATCAACCTGCTCATCGATGCCTGCGAACAGGACGAGGTCGGCGGCCTGCTGGCGCACAAGCTGGCGGACACGCTCAAAAGCGAAGTCGCGGGCCGGGTGCAGGCGACGCTGGATCGCGGCGACAAGTGGCTGGCCCAGACCCCGCAGATGTTTCGCCTGGGCATGCTGCGGCGGGCGCTGGAGCATGCGGGAGACCAGGTCACCGACGAATCCAGCGCCATGGAAGCCATGGGCTGCCAGCCCAGGCTGGTGCCGGGCAGTGCGCAGAATTTCAAGGTGACCTACCCCGAGGACTTTGCGTTGGCGCAAGCCGTCCTCCAGGGCCGGCGCGACAAGAACAGGAATACGACCCATGAGCCTCCCTGAATTGAAGCTACGCATCGGCGAGGGCTGGGACACCCATGCGCTGGTGCCTGGGCGCAAGCTCATCATCGGCGGCGTGGACATCCCCTTTCACCTGGGCCTGCTGGGGCATTCGGACGCCGATGTGCTGCTGCATGCCATCACCGATGCCCTGCTGGGCGCGGCGGGGCTGGGGGATATCGGCACCCATTTCCCCGACAGCGACGAGCGCTTCACAGGCGCGGATTCCGTCGCCTTGCTGGGCGAGGCGGCGCGGCGCGTGCGCGAGACGGGTTTTCGGATCGGCAACGTGGACAGCACGGTCGTGGCCCAGGCGCCCCGGCTGGCGGCCCACATGGCGGCCATGCGCGAACGGATTGCCCAGGCGCTCGGGGTGGAGCCTGCCCAGGTCAATGTCAAGGCCAAGACGGCGGAAAAACTGGGGCCGGTGGGGCAGGGCCTGAGCATCGAGGCGCGCGCCGTTGTGCTATTGTTTTAATAGCATGATACGCCCGTTTTACAAGGGGCTGGTGCCGGTTTGGCTTAAGGAGCCCGCTGCAGCTTGATGTGCGCGGCCAGGCCGCCGGATCGGGTATTGACCAGGGCGAACATGCCGCCCATGCGTTGCAGGGTTTTTTCCACGATGGAAAGCCCCAAGCCGGCGCCGGTGGCGGCGGTGCGGGCGGTATTGCCCCGAAAGAAGGGTTTGGTCAGGTCGGCCAGACTGGCCTCGGGCACGCCCGTGCCATGGTCGCGCACCTTGAGCAGCACCCATTTGTCCCGTGTCCTGGCCGCAATTTCAACCACGGCAATGCCGGTTTGCGGCGACTTGCCATAACGGCGGGCATTTTCCAGCAGGTTGGAGATCACGCGCCCGAGCTCGACCGCATCGGCAAGCACCATGCAATTGTCCGGCAGGTCGAGGTGAAACCGCATGTCGGCGCGGTCCTTCAGGGCGTACAGGCAGGTTTCGACGACGTTGTTGAGCTGCACCGGGGCGAGCTTGATGTGATCGGGACGGGCATAGTCCAGAAATTTGTCGATGATGGCATCGAGCTGCTCGATGTCAGCCACCATGTGCGCCCGGGCGTCCTGGTCCGTCACGCTCATTTCGGCTTCCAGCCGCAGCCGTGCCAGCGGCGTGCGCAGGTCGTGCGAAATGCCGGCCAGCATCACGGCCCGGTCCTGTTCGATTTTGGCCAGTTTCTGGGCCATGCGGTTGAAACCGATGTTGACTTCCCGGATTTCGTTGGTGGCCACTTTTTCGTCCAGCCGGCTGGCCGCGAAATCGCCTTCCCGCACGCGGTTGGCCGCAAATGACAATTGCTTGAGCGGACGGTTGATCAGCCGGGCAATGAGGACGGAACCCGTCAGGGACAGGGCGGCCGCGGTGATGAGCCAGATCATCCAGGTTTTTCCGCCGGTGCGGTGCAGGCGCGAACGGTCGGCCTGCATCCAGTAGTCGTCGCCGTCGATGGCGAAGCCGACCCACAGCCCTTCCTTGGCATTGACGCTGTTGGCCACAACGGTTGCGGGGCCGAGCCGGTTCACCAGTTCGGCCGAGATGCGCTGCCCCAGCGCATCGGTGTCAAAGGGTTCGAACGCGTCACCGGGTTCGCGGGGGAGGATGTGAACACCTTCCTGTTCCCGCATGCTCTTGAGCAGGGAGACGCGGGCAATCGCGTCTGAATGAACCAGGGCGGTCCGGCTCAGGTTGACCAGGGAGGCGATCTGCTGCGCCGTCTGGATGGCACGTGGCTCAAACTCAAGGGCACGCAGGGTCTGCAGCCAGGCCAGGATGCTGCCGAGCAGCAGGACGGCGAGCAGGAAAAACGTGCGCCAGAACAGGTTCAGGCCCACGCGCTGGGATGCGTCCGGATGGGCCGGCTCCGCATGAACGGGTGCTGGTTTGATGTCGAGAAAGGCGTTGTCCGGATCAATCAAGGGGTCTTACCTGTAGCCTATAGCGGGGCTCGGACGCCGGGAGCGAAGTCCGGCTTCAGGTCGCGCCATCCGGCACAAAAACGTAGCCGACGCCCCACACGGTTTGAATATAGCGCGGGGCGGTGGCGTCTTCCTCGATCAGCTTGCGCAGACGCGACACCTGGACATCCAGACTGCGGTCAAAGGGCTCGAATTCGCGGCCGCGCGCGAGCTGGGCCAGTTTTTCGCGCGACATGGGCTGTCGCGGGTGCCGCACCAGCGCCTTGAGCATGGCGAATTCGCCGGTGGTCAGCGGCAACTCCTCGCCTGATTTTTGCAGGGCACGGGTGCCCAGATCAAAGGTGAACGGTCCGAAATTCACCACCTCGTTGTCGGACGAGGGTGCACCCGGCGCTTCCTGCGCCGGGCGGCGGCGCAACACGGCGTGGACGCGGGCCAGCAGCTCGCGCGGGTTGAAGGGCTTGCCCAGATAGTCGTCCGCGCCCACCTCCAGTCCGACGATGCGGTCCACATCCTCGACTTTTGCCGTGAGCATGATGATGGGGGTGCGGTCATTGGCTGCCCGCAGGCGCCGGCAGATCGACAGGCCGTCTTCGCCGGGCAGCATGAGGTCCAGCACAATCAGGTCAACCGTTTCGCGCAGCAGCAACCGGCTCAGGGCCTTGCCGTCCTCGGCCTGAAAGACTTCAAATCCTTCCTGGGTCAGGTAGCGGCGCAGCAAATCGCGAATGCGGGCATCGTCGTCAACCACCACGATCTTGTCAATGCGGCTGGAAACTTGGTTCATGTTGAGTGGGTCGTGAATTTGTAACAATGGCGATTTTGCAGGCTTAAACCGCGCAACTCCGTGATTTCCGATGACTTTGACACACTGTTACAAATGTTGCCGCCATCGGCCAGCCTTCGGGCCAACAATGCGGGCAGGGCAGGGTCGCAAACGGTCGGGGCCGGTTTATGAAACACTTTCATGGTTTGATGCTCGCTGCGGTTTGCATGGCGAACGCATGGGCGCAGCCAGCGGCGGACGGCGCGCAAGCGCAGCGCGAGCAGCGGCGCGTGGAGCTGCGCTCGGCCTTGCAGGTGCAGCAGGGTGTGCAAAAACAGGGTGATTCGTCCAGACAGTTGACGCCACAGGAGCGGGCCGAACTGCGGCAACAATTGCGCCAGCAACGGGACGAAGCCCGCAAGACAGGATCATGATGATACGAACCATCGTCGCTTTTTTCATTTTTGCCGGGACGGCGAGTGCGTTTGCCCAGGGCGGCTTGCCCGCGCCGCCGCAAAACGTGGTGCAGCTCTCCGCCAGCGGCTCGGTTGACGTGCCGCAGGATTTGCTCACCCTGAGCATGAACACGACGCGGGACGGGCCCGATGCCGGCGCGGTGCAGGCCCAGCTCGCCGCCGCGCTGGATGCGGCCCTGGCACTGGCCAGAAAAGAGGCCCAGCCAGGTCAGTTCGATGTGCGCACGGGCAACTTCAACCTCCATCCCCGCTATGCCCGTGACGGCAAGCCTGCCGGCTGGCAGGGCTCGGTCGAACTGACGCTGGAGGGCCGGGATTTCGTGCGGCTCACGGCCACGGCAGGCAAGATCCAGACCTTGACCGTGGGCGGCGTGAGCTTCGGCTTGAGCCGCGAGCAGCGCGCCAAGGCGCAAGCCCAGGCCCAGGGACTGGCCATTGAACGCTTCAAGGCCCGGGCGCAGGAGATTGCCCAGGCTTTCGGTTTTGGTGGCTACACATTGCGGGAGGTCGCGGTCGATGCCAACGAGCAGGGCCCGCAGCCCCAGCCGCGCTTCAAGGCGCTGGAAGCGCGGGCCGCCATGGCCGACGCGCCGATCCCCGTGGAAGCCGGAAAAAGCACGGTGGTGGTCTCGGTGGCCGGCTCCGTGCAGTTGAAGTAAGCCGGCTTCTGTCGGTGCCGGCCCGGGATGTAGGGGTAAGTCCCAGTCGGTCTCCCTGTTGATGGAGGGCTTTGCGCCCAGGCATGCCATGAAGTCGGTGTCATACTTATGACAGTATTGGCCATTCATCGCTGCGATCGCTACATTTCACCTCATGTCTGACTTCTCTCCGTTTAACACTCTCAAGAGGTTGGCTGCTGGCAAGATGGGTTCACAGGCGCCCGCGACATTGGGGCGTTTCGAGTTGCGGCGCGTTCTTGGCAAGGGCGCGCAGTCCACCGTCTGGCTGGCGTTCGATCCGCGCCTGGAGCGGGAAGTGGCGGTCAAGCTGATGCTGACCGAGCAGAACCCGCAAGCCTCGGCCATTGCGCAATGGCTGCAGGAGGCACGCAGCGTCAGTCGCCTGACGCACCCGAACATCGTTCCGGTGTTCGAGGCGGATGCGCAGGAGCAACAGCCTTATCTGGTATTCGAGTATGTGCCGGGCCAGACCCTGGCCGCTGTGCTGAGCCAGCGCGGCGCCTTGCCGCCGGCCGAGGCGGTGGCCTTGACCATGGATGTGCTGGAGGGCCTGGTGGCGGCGCACGCCGCGGGCATTGTGCATCGCGACCTGAAGCCGTCCAATATCCTGGTGGACGAAACGGGCCGGGCGCGGGTCATGGATTTCGGCATTGCGGCGCGCATGCAGGAGGCCGGCAGCACGGGCGAGGCGGCCCTGAGCGGGGGAACGCCGGGCTACATTTCGGCGGAAGCCGCCCGTGGCGAGGCGCCCGCGCCCGCGATGGATATTTTTTCCACCGGCATTGTGCTGGCGGAGCTGTTGAGCGGCCATCCGCTGATCGAGGAACGCGACCCCCACCGCGCGATCCAGCGCGTGATGAATGAACAGCTCAGCCTCCCCGCCGATTTGAGCAGCGAGGTGAATGACGCCCTGCGCGCCATCGTGACGCGCGCCCTGGCGCGCGACCCGTCGCAGCGCCATCCGAGTGCCCAGAGCTTTCTGGAGGAACTCAGGAAGTGGGCCACGCCGGTTCTCAATACCCAGGCCGGGCCGGACGACGGCACGGCCGGCCCGGGCAACAGCGGCACGCTGGCTTTCCTGTTGCGCCGCATGCGGCACAAGAGCGATTTTCCCGCCATGTCGGATTCGGTCACGCGCATCCAGGGCATGGCCAATTCCGAGAAGGAAAGCGTGGGGAGCCTGACCAACGAAATCCTCAAGGACGTGGCCCTGACCAACAAGCTGCTGCGGCTGGTCAACAGTGTCACCTTTGCGCAGGGGGGTAGCATCAGCACGGTGTCGCGGGCGGTCAGCCTGGTGGGGTTCAATGGCATCCGCAACATGGCGCTGAGCCTGGTGCTGCTCGAGCACATGCAGGACAAGGCCCATGCCAACCTGCTCAAGGAGGAGTTCCTGCGTTCGCTGATGGCGGGCTCGATCGCCGCTGAACTGTGTCCCGTGCTGCGGGAGAGCGAAGAAGCCTTCATCGGCTCCATGTTCCAGAACCTGGGGCGTCTGCTGACCGAGTTTTATTTTCCCGAAGAAGCGCACCAGGTGCGCAGCCTGGTCACATCCAAGCGCCAGCCCATCAGCGAGGCGGCGGCATCGGTCCGGGTGCTGGGTCTGAATTTCGAGGAACTGGGCATCGGCGTGGCGAAAGCCTGGGGGCTTCCGGAGAGCATGCAGCGCTGCATGCGCAAGCCCGCGGGCGACCCGCCCGCCCGCCCGCCCGAGGAATCGGGCGAACGCCTGCGCTGGATTGCCCTGGCCGCCAATGAGATTGCCGACACCTTGCTGCGCACCGACCCCAAGGAAGTCACCGCGAAGCTGGCGCAGCTGGGGCAGCGTTATGCCAGGGCCCTGGGCATGAGCTCCAGCGCCGTGCAGGCCGCCACGGTCAAGGCCCGCCAGAAACTGGTGGAGCTGGCCCGGGCCATGGAACTCAAGGTGGTGCCTGGGTCTGCTGCGGCCAAGCTGTTGCAGGCACCGGAGTTCGAGGCAACGACGCAGAAAAAACTGGCCAACGGCATCGAAGACACCCTGGCACCCCATGAATTGCACGCCACCCGGCCCGTGCCGCCCGAGAGCGCGGTGCCGCGCGATGACCGGCATGTCACCGACGTGTTGACCTCCGGCATTCAGGACATCACCAATGCGATGGTCGAGGATTTCCGGCTGGCCGATGTGCTGCGCATGATTCTGGAAACCATGTTCCGGGCCATGGATTTTCAGCGCATTGTCTTTTGCATGCGCGACCCCAGGGGCGAGACGCTGAGCGGCCGGTTCGGCCTGGGGGCGGACGTGGAAAAGGTGGTGGCGTCCTTCAAGGTGTCGCTCAAGGCCTCCGCCAGCCAGGATCTGTTCACGGCCGTCTGCACCAAGGGGGCGGACACCATGATCAGCGACGCCACCGAGCCGCGTCTCGCGCAGCGCTTGCCCGCCTGGTACCGCCAGGCCGTCAATGCGCCGACATTCCTGCTCCTGCCCCTGCAGATCAAGGGCGCGCCGTTTGGCCTGATCTATGCGGACAAGGCGGTGCCGGGCGGCCTGGCGCTTGACGAAAAGGAACTGGCGCTGCTGAGAACGCTGCGCAATCAGGCGGTGATGGCGTTTCGGCAGTCGACTTGAGAGTTGGGGGCCGGGCTGGGCTTCGGGGCTGGTGTCGGGATGTGCGCCCGACACCGCCTTGCCTGCGGCGCGAAAAAAGCCATCTCAACGCCGTCGCGCCGACCTCACCCCCCTCAGCTCCGCCACTGTCCCCAGCACCTTGGACAAGCGCCCGGCATCGCTCACCTCCACCGTGAACGTCATCCAGGCCGTGCCCTTGAGCGACTGGGTCTGAACCCCGGTCACATTCATTTTTTCCTTGGCGAACACCTCGGAAATATCACGTAGCAGCCCCTGGCGGTCGGCCGCCTCGACGGCCACGTCCACAGGGTACATGGCCAGTCCCTCGGATTTGGGCTGGCCCCATTCGACGTCAATCACGCGATCGCCATTTTTCGCGATCATTTCGCGCAGGTTGGAGCAGTCCCTGCGGTGCACGCTGACTCCTTTTCCGCGGGTCACAAAGCCGCAGATCTCGTCAGGCGGCGCCGGCTTGCAGCACTTGGCCAGCTGGGTCAGCAAGGAATCCACCCCCACGACCAGCACGCCGCCGCGGGATGAGGTGTCGGTGCTCCTGGGCTTCCTGAACTGCACTAAATCGTCCGGCGACAGCACCGGCTCGGGCGGGCGCAGCAGGTTTTCGATGTTGCGCAGCGAGAACTCGTCCTTGCCCACCACCTCGAACAGGTCGTCGGCGGAGTTGAAGCCCAGCTGCGTGGCCAGGTCCTCCAGCTTGATCGCCGTCTTGCCCTCGCGCTGCAACAGCTTTTCCACCGCCTCGCGGCCGCGCGCCACCGTCTGGTGGGTGGCCAGCGCGTTGAACCAGGCGCGCACCTTGGCACGGGCGCGCTGACTTACCAGGAAACCGAGCTCCGGATTGAGCCAGTCGCGCGACGGCCCGCCTTCCTTGGCCACGGTCACCTCCACCGTCTGGCCATTCTTGAGCGGCGTGTTCAGCGGCACCATCGCGCCATCGACCCGCGCACCGCGGCAGCGGTGGCCCAGATTGGTGTGCACGCTGTAGGCGAAGTCCACCGCCGTGGCGCCCTGCGGCAACTCGACGATGGCCGCATCGGGCGTGAGCACATAGATGCGGTCATCCAGCACACCCTGGTCCTGCCCGGTGCCCGACAAATCGCGCTCCCAGGCCAGCAACTGCCGGAGCACGGCAATTTTCGTGTCGTACTCGCCGCTGGCCGACACCCCCGAATAGCCTTTTGCTCCCGCCTCCTTGTAGGCCCAGTGGGCGGCCACGCCATGCTCGGCATGGTCGTGCATGGCCTGGGTCCGGATCTGGATCTCGATCGGTTTGCCGGCCTGGTCGCGCACGATGGTGTGCAGGGACTGGTAGCCGTTGGCCTTGGGACGCGCGATGTAGTCGTCGAACTCCTCGGTGATGGGCTGGAACTGGCTGTGCACCCAGCTCAGGGCCGCATAGCAGTCCGGCACCGACGGCACCACGATGCGCAGCGCCCGGATGTCGTACACCTGATCAAAGCCCAGGGACTTGCCGCGCATCTTCTTGACGATGCTGTAGATGTGCTTGGGGCGGCCCTGCACCGTGGCGTGTATGCCTTCGGCCTTGAGCTCGGCCTCCAGCCGCGCGCGCAGGCGTTCCACGGCGGCCTCCCGCTCGGCGCGCTTTTCGTCGAGCAGCCGGGCCACCTGCTTGTAGGTGTCGGGTTCCAGGAAACGGAAGGACAGATCCTCCATCTCCCACTTGATTTCCCGGATGCCCAAGCGGTTGGCCAGGGGGGCGAACACCTGCAGCGACTCGCTGGCCAGGCTGGGCGGCACCGGCAGCTTGGTGGCCGCGAAGTGGCGCAGCGTTTGCAGCCGCGAGGCCAGGCGCAGCATCACCACCCGCAGATCGCGCGAAAACGCCAGCAGCATCTTGCGCACGTTCTCGGTCTGGACCGCCGCCGTCTGGGCCATGGGAATCGGCGTGGTCGAACGGGTGGCGGCAAGCTGTGCCGCCCTCGCTTGCCGCTGTACCCGCACCAGCTTGGTGGTTTCCAGCGCAAGGGTGGCAAAGCTGTCGCCAAAGGCCTTGGCTATGACCTCCTGCGGCTTGTTCAAATGCTCGCAGGCATAGACCAGGTAACTGGCTGCCTGCATGGCCTCCGATCCGCCGATGCTCTTGAGAATGGCGGCCACCGCATCGGCGTGCGCCAGCGTGTTCTCGCCGGTGTCCAGGGTTTCCACCGCGATCAAAGGCTCGGCAAAGGCACGGGCGCGCGTCAGGGCATCGGCCTGCCCGGGCAGGTTTTGCGCGGTGGCCGCGATCACTTGCGGCAGCGGTGCCGAGCCAGGTTGCTCGGCCGTCAGGCTTTTCATCCGGATTCCACTGTTAATCAAGCAGGAAGGAGGTCACCGCTTCCACCTGGGGGTTGCTTATGAAGGTGGGCGCATGGCCGACGCCGTCGAACTCCAGCAGCCGGGCGCGGGGGCCGCGCTGCGTCATGGCCAGTGCCGTTTCCCGCGACAACAGGTCCGACTGGGCGCCGCGCGTGATCAGGGTTGTCGCCCGGATGTTGTCATACAGCGCCCACAGCATGGCCTCGCCCTGCGCGGCCGATTCCTGCGTGACCGTGCCGAATGGCTGCGCAATGGCAGGGTCGTAGTGCAGGGTGAGGGCGCCGCTCCCATCCCCCGCCGGCCTGACCATGTGCCGCGACAGCGCAAGCCATTGCTCGGGCGTGTGCGGTCCGAAACTGGTGGAGATGGCCCACATCGCATCGGCAGCCTGCTGCAGGGATGCAAACCGCCCGGTGTTGCCCAGATACATGGCGATGCGCTGCAGCGCCTGCCACTGGATGGAGGGCCCCACGTCGTTGAGCACCAGACGCCGCACGGGCGCTGGACTTTGTGCCCCCACGCTTGCCGCTTCGCGTACTGTGCCGCCCCCCGAGGGGTCCTTTGCGCCTTGGGACGGCCCGGCGCCGCCCAAGCCAGGCTGCCCGCACAGCACCATGCCGATCAGCCCCCCCATGCTGGTGCCGACCCAGTCCAGCGTCGCCGGTTTGAGCCGCGCCAGCAGGGCCAGCATGTCCGCCGCATAAACAGGAATCTGATAGTCCATCGGGTTCTTCAGCCAGTCGCTTTGGCCCCGCCCGGCAACGTCCGGGCACACCACGCGGATCCTGCCGGGGGCCTTGCTGCACAAGGCCTGCGCCAGCACATCAAAATCCCGCCCCTGACGCGACAGGCCATGGACGCAGACCACCACATGGGAGGCGGCAGGATCGCCCCACTGCCAATAGGCCATGCGGTGCCCGCCGGACGAATCAGGGCACAGTACGTAATTCAGCGTAGGTTCGGACATGGTGAAATCAATGCTTTGATAATGGCAGGCAGCACAGACAGGCAGGCGGCAGGCTTGAGCCATCATCGCATCCTAATTCAATCGCAAGCCTCTTACCGGAGAACCATCATGCTAAAAGGCAAAATCGCTCTCGTCACCGGATCCACCAGCGGCATTGGCCTGGGCGTGGCCAAGGCCTTGGCGCGCCAGGGCGCCAACATCGTGCTCAACGGCTTTGGTGACGTGGCCGGCCCCAAGGCTGAAATCACTGCGCTCGGCGTGAAAGTCGCCTACCACGGAGCCGACATGAGCAAACCGGCCGAGATCGAGGACATGATGACGTACGCCGCAGCCCAGTTCGGCCGCGTGGACATCCTCGTCAACAACGCCGGCATCCAGCACGTGGCGCGCATCGAGAATTTTCCGCCTGAGCGCTGGGACGCCATCATCGCCATCAACCTCTCCAGCGCCTTTCACGCCACGCGCCTGGCCCTGCCGGCCATGCTGGCAGCCGATAACGGCAAGGGATGGGGCCGCATCATCAACGTGGCCTCCGTCCATGGCCTGGTGGCCTCCGCCGAAAAATCGGCCTATGTGGCGGCCAAGCACGGCATCGTCGGCCTGACCAAGGTCACCGCCCTGGAAAACGCCGCCAGCGGCGTGACCTGCAACGCCATCTGCCCCGGCTGGGTGCTCACCCCGCTGGTGCAAAAACAGGTCGATGCCAAGGCCGCCGCCTTGGGCCTCTCGAACGAGGAAGCCCAGAAGCTGCTGCTGGGCGAAAAAGAGCCTTCGATGCAGTTCACCACGCCGGAGGAACTGGGGGAACTCGCCGTGTTCTTCTGCTCGCCGGCCGGCAACAATGTGCGGGGCGTGGCCTGGAATATGGATGGGGGCTGGGCGGCTCAATAGTCTTTCTTGCCTTCAGCCCTTAAAGAATGGGCGTGATTAGCTATTGAATTGATAGCAACTTTGGTGTGTTGGTTGGCCGGAGCACAACCCGGTCAAGCAGGGTTCACTGCGTCCCGAATATCCGGTCCCCCGCATCGCCCAACCCCGGCAGGATGTACCCATGGTCATTGAGCTGGCGGTCGATGGCCGCGGTGTAGATCGGCACGTCGGGATGGGCCCGGTGCATGGTGGCAATGCCTTCCGGGCAGGTCAGCAGGCAGACGAACTTGATGGACTTGGGCCGGAGTGCCTTGAGCCGCTCGATGGCCGCAACGGCGGAGTTGCCGGTGGCCAGCATGGGGTCGACCACCACCACGTCGCGCTCCTGCATGTCCTTGGGCATCTTGAAGTAATACTCGACCGCCTGCAGGGTGCCGGGGTCGCGGTACAGGCCGATGTGCCCGACGCGCGCGCCGGGCACCACGCTGAGCATGCCGTCCAGAATGCCGGTACCGGCGCGCAGAATCGAGACGAAAACCAGCTTCTTGCCGTCTATCACCCGGGCCGTCATGGTTTCCAGCGGCGTTTCGATCTCCACCTCCTGCATCGGCATGTCGCGCGTGACCTCATAGGCCATGAGCATGCTGATCTCGGTCAGCAGGCGGCGAAAGCTGCTGGTGCTGGCTTCCTTCCTGCGCATCAGGGTGAGCTTGTGCTGAACCAGGGGGTGATCCACGAGGTGAACGTGAATGCTTTCGGTTTTTTCCGGGGTACTCATAAGGGCTTGCTCCTGCTCTGAAAACGCTTGGCTGGACTGGGGTTGATCTGCCGGGGCCTGTGTCAGCGCTTCGATCCGCCGAAGATGCCGCCCAGAACGCCGCGAATGATTTGCCGGCCGACTTCGCGCCCGATGACACTGGCCGCGCTTTTGACAAGCTGTTCTGCGGCGCCGGCCCGGCTGCGGCGGGCGCCGCCACCCAACAGGTCACCCAGGCTGTCCAGAAGCCCGCCGCCGGAAGCCGCCGATCCACCAGCGCCGTCCCTGGGGGGCTCGGTCCCGGCCAGGCGGGCTGTGGCGTGGCCGGTGAGTTTCTCGTAAGCCGATTCCCGATCCAGCGTCTTTTCATAAATGCCGGCCACGATGGAACTCTCAAGCAGGGCTTTTCTCTGCGCCGGCGTGATGGGGCCGATCTGGCTGGCCGGCGGCAGCACATAGACGCGCTGCGTCACGCCGGGGCGGCCCTTGTCGTCCAGAAAGCTCACCAGGGCCTCGCCCACGGCCAGCTCGGTGATGGCGGTGGCAATATCGAGACTGGGGTTTTGCCGCATGGTCTGCGCCGCCGACTTCACGGCCTTCTGGTCGCGCGGCGTGAAGGCGCGCAGCGCATGCTGCACCCGGTTGCCCAGTTGCGCGAGTACCGTGTCCGGGATGTCCAGCGGGTTTTGCGTCACGAAATACACGCCCACGCCCTTGCTGCGCACCAGCCGCACCACCAGCTCGATGCGCTCGAGCAGGGCCTTGGGGGCGTCGTTGAACAGCAGGTGGGCTTCGTCGAAGAAAAACACCAGCTTGGGCTGGTCCAGATCGCCCACTTCGGGCAGGGTTTCAAACAGCTCGCTCAAGAGCCACAGCAGGAAGGTGGCGTACAGCCGGGGTGAATTCATGAGCCTGTCAGCGGCCAGGATGTTGACGATGCCCTTGCCGCTGGCGTCGGTCTGCATGAAGTCGGCGATGTTGAGCATGGGCTCGCCAAAGAAGCGGTCGCCGCCCTGGGTTTCGATCTGCATCAAGCCGCGCTGGATGGCGCCGATGCTGGCGGCGCTGATGTTGCCGTACTCGGTGGTGAACTGCGAGGCGTTGTCGCCGACATGCTGGCACATGGCGCGCAGGTCCTTCATGTTCAGCAGCAACAGGCCCTGGTTGTCGGCTATTTTGAAGACCAGCTGCAGCACGCCTTCCTGGGTCTCGTTGAGGTTGAGCATGCGCCCCAGCAGCAGGGGGCCCAGATCGCTCACGGTGGCGCGCACCGGATGGCCCTGTTCGCCGAAGACATCCCATAGGGTCGTTGGAAATGCCATGAATTCAGGAGTGGGCAGCGCCCGTTCCTTGAGGACTTGGGCCAGTTTTTCACCCAAACTGCCGGGTTGGGAAATGCCGGTGAGGTCGCCCTTGACATCGGCCATGAACACTGGCACGCCGATGCGTGAAAAACCCTCGGCCAGCGCTTGCAGCGTGATGGTCTTGCCGGTTCCGGTGGCGCCGGTGATGAGTCCGTGCCGGTTCGCCTTGTCCGGCCGGATGAAGCATTGCGTCTTGCTGTGCTGGGCAATCAGGATCGGGTCAGCCATGAAAGTCTCGAAAAGTACAATCCAGCCCATAGCGTAACGAACTTTTGAAGGACTTCCCGTGGCTGGACACAGTAAATGGGCCAATATTCAACACCGAAAAGGCCGGCAGGACGAGAAGCGGGGCAAGATCTGGACCCGCATCGTCCGCGAGATCACCGTGGCGGCGCGCGCCGGCGGCGCCGACCTCGGTGCCAACCCGCGTTTGCGGCTGGCGGTGGAGAAGGCCAAGGCGGCCAACATGCCGGCCGATCGCGTCAAGTACAACATCGACAAGGCCACCGGCAACCAGGAAGGCGTGAGCTACGAGGAAATCCGCTACGAGGGTTATGGGATTGGTGGCGCCGCCATCATCGTGGACACGATGACGGACAACCGGGTGCGTACCGTGGCCGAGGTGCGCCACGCCTTCAGCAAGCACGGCGGCAACATGGGCACGGAAGGCTCGGTGGCCTTCCAGTTCAAGCACTGCGGTCAGCTGATTTTTGCGCCGGGCACAAGCGAGGACAAGGTGATGGACGTGGCCCTGGAGGCCGGGGCCGAGGACGTGGTCACCGATGACGACGGCGCGATCGAGGTGCTGAGCGCTCCCGGCGATTTCGAGGCGGTGAAGAACGCGCTGGAGGCGGCAGGCCTCAAGCCCGAGGTGGCCGAGGTCACGATGCGGCCGGAAAACACCATTGAACTGGGCGGCGAGGATGCCGCCAGGATGCAAAAACTGCTGGACGTGCTGGAGGACCTTGACGATGTGCAAGAGGTCTACCACAACGCTGGACTGTGATTGAACACCCCCAGGCTGCGCAAAGGGCGTGTCGCTGCGCCCCCTGGTCTTGTTGTGTTTGCGCGCGTAGATTCTGTGCGAAGGCGAATAAAAGGTTGATATGAAAGTACTCGTGATTGGTGGCGGCGGACGGGAACACGCGCTGGCCTGGAAACTGGCCCAGTCGCCCAAGGTGCAGATGGTCTATGTGGCGCCCGGCAATGGCGGGACGGCCCGTGATGTGCGCTTGCAGAACGTGCCGATCACGGACGTCAAGGCGTTGCGCGTCTGGGCGCAGACCGAAAAAATCGGCCTGACGGTGGTGGGGCCGGAGGGCCCGCTGGCCGCCGGCGTGGTCGATGAGTTCCGCGCGCATGGCCTGCGCGTGTTCGGCCCGACCCAGGCCGCCGCGCAACTGGAAAGCTCCAAGGCCTTTTCCAAGGCCTTCATGAAGCGCCACGCCATTCCCACGGCCGCATACGACACCTTCACCGACCCGCTGGCGGCCCATGCCTATGTGGACCGGATGGGCGCGCCCATCGTGGTCAAGGCCGATGGCCTGGCGGCCGGCAAGGGCGTGGTGGTGGCCATGACCAGTTCGCAAGCGCACGAGGCGATTGACTTCATGCTGCTGGACAACACGCTGGGCGTGAGCCACAACGCAGGCGGTGCGCGCGTGGTGATCGAGGAGTTCCTGACGGGCGAGGAAGCCAGCTTCATCGTGCTGTGCGACGGCAAGAACGTGACCGCCCTGGCCACAAGCCAGGACCACAAGCGCCTGCTCGATGGTGACCAGGGGCCCAACACCGGCGGCATGGGCGCTTATTCGCCCGCGCCGGTGGTGACGCCCGAGGTGCATGCCCGCGCCATGCGCGAGGTGATCATGCCCACTATCAAGGGCATGGAGAAGGACGGCATTCCCTACACCGGCTTTCTGTACGCGGGCCTGATGATCGATGAGCATGGCCAGCCGAAGACGCTGGAATTCAACTGCCGCATGGGCGACCCCGAAACCCAGCCGATCATGATGCGCCTGAAAAGCGATCTGGTCGATGTGTTGTGGGCGGCGACCGAACCCGGCCCGCATGGGCGCCTGGACCAGGTGGAGCTGGAATGGGACCGCCGCACCGCCTTGGGCGTGGTCATGGCGGCCCATGGCTATCCGCTTCATCCGCGCAAGGATGATGTCATCACGGGCTTGCCGCCGGATGCGGACGATGCCATGGTGTTTCATGCCGGCACGGTGATGCAGGATGGCGTGGTGCGGAGCTCGGGCGGACGCGTGCTGTGTGTCACCGCGCTGGCCGATGGCGTCAGGCAGGCGCAGCAGCGCGCTTATGAGCTGGCCCGGGGCATTCATTTTGACGGCATGCAGTACCGTACCGACATCGGTTATCGCGCCATCAAAAACTGACGCAAACGGATGCCCTCCCGCCCGCTTGCCGGATCGCATCCGGTCCAATTCTCCGGCAGCCCTCTGGCGCGCTGGATCCTGGGCCGTCTGCGCTGGCGCGTGTATTTTGACGGGCTGCCCGAACTGCAAGGCGTGCTCGCGGTTTATCCCCACACCAGCAACTGGGATTTCGTGGTGCTGGTGCTGGCCAAATGGGCGCTTGGCGTGCCGGTGCGCTTTTGGGGCAAGGAGAAACTGTTTCGCATTCCGCTGTTTGGCCGCTGGCTACGCTGGCTCGGCGGCATACCGGTGGAGCGCACTTCGCCGCGCGGCGTGGTGGGACAGGCGGTGGACCAGTTTGCACAGGCGCGCGCGCTGGGGCGTTATTTCTGGCTCGCCCTGGCGCCGGAGGGCACCCGCAAGTCGATTCCCGGCTGGCGCAGCGGCTTTTACCAGACGGCGCTGCAGGCACAGGTGCCACTGGGCCTGGTGCGGCTCGACTATGGGCGGCGCGAAGTCGTGGTGCAGGATTTCATCCGGCTCAGTGGCGATCCGGTGGCCGATCTGGCGCGGATCATGGCGGTTTACGAAGGGGTGCGGGGATGCCATCCCCAAAATGCCGCCCCCATCCAATTGCTGGATGCCGCGGTGCCGCGCACCGATACCATTGTGAAATGAACATGTCGACTCTGGATACCCCGCGCACGGATGCCGTGCGCCAGTACCTGCTGGATTTGCAGGCGCGCATCACCTCGGCCCTCACGGCCATCGATGGCAAGGATTTTTTGCGCGATGCCTGGCACAAGGAGCCGGGCGAGCCGCTGCAAGGCCAGGGCGTGACCCAAATCCTGGAGGGCGGCGCCGTGTTTGAGCGGGCGGGCTGCGGTTTCTCCCATGTCCGGGGTCCGCGCCTGCCACCTTCGGCCACCCAGCATCGGCCGGAACTGGCCGATACCCCGTTCGAGGCCATGGGGGTGTCCCTGGTGTTTCATCCGCGCAATCCCTATGTGCCCACGGTTCACATGAATGTGCGCATGCTGGCGGCCAGGACGGGGCAGGGCCAGGAGGTCTGCTGGTTTGGTGGCGGCATGGATTTGACGCCGTACTACGGCTTTGAAGAGGATGCGGTGCACTTCCATGCTGCCTGCAAGGCCGCCCTGGCGCCGTCCGGCAGCGACAAATACCCGCGCTTCAAGACTTGGTGCGACGAGTATTTCTTTCTCAGGCATCGTCATGAGCAGCGCGGGGTGGGTGGCATCTTCTTCGACGACTTTTCCGAGCTGGGTTTCGAGGGCAGCTTTGCCATGATGCGCGCCGTGGGCGACTCCTTCCTGCACGCCTACCTGCCCATCGTCGATCGCCGCAAGGACATGGCTTATGGGGAGCGGGAGCGCGGTTTCCAGCTCTACCGGCGCGGCCGCTATGTCGAATTCAATCTGGTGTGGGACCGCGGCACGCACTTTGGCCTGCAGTCGGGCGGGCGCACCGAGTCCATCCTGCTGTCCATGCCGCCCTTGGCAAGCTGGGCCTACCAGCAGGTGCCGGCAGCGGGTTCGCCCGAGGAGGAGCTGTACCGCAAATTCCTGATCCGCCGGGAGTGGGTTTGAAGGCCGGCCCCAAGCGTCTGGGCGTGTTTGGCGGTGCGTTTGACCCGCCTCACAATGCCCACCTGGCCTTGGTGCAGGCGGCCGTGGCGCAGCTGCGGCTCGATGAACTCCGGGTGTTTCCCACCGGCCAGGCCTGGCACAAGGCGTGGCAGTTGTCGCCCGCGCGGCACCGCCTGGCCATGGCGGAACTGGCGTTTTCGGGTTTGCCCCAGGTGAGCGTGGACGCGCGCGAAACCAGGCGCGCCGGCCCCAGCTACACGATCGACACCTTGCGCGAACTCCAGGAGGAAGATCCCGCTGCCGAGCTGTTTTTGGTGATCGGGGAGGACCAGGCGAATGCGCTGCAAACCTGGCACGAATGGCGGGACATCCTGCGACTTGCTATAATTTGTGTAGCTGAGCGCGAAGAATTGACAAGGACTACCCCTCAATTTGTTCCTCCAAAGTTGCTGGAATCGCGGTTTCGGCAGCTGCAGATGCCGTCCATGCCCATCAGTGCCACCGACATCCGGTCGCGCATCGCGACCCATCAGGGCATAGGCCCTCTGGTCCCCGGACCCGTTGCGCGTTATATTGACCACCATCACCTTTACCAAGCCGCTTGATGATTACAGAAACCGCAGCCAAAAAAGACACCCAAAAACTCCAGCGCGCCATCATCGATGGCCTGGAGGACGTCAAGGCCCAGGACATCCAGGTGTTCAACACCGAGCACCTGTCGCCGCTGTTTGAGCGCGTCATGATTGCCTCCGGCACGTCCAACCGCCAGACCAAGGCGCTGGCGGCCAGCGTGCGCGATGCCGTGCGCGAGGCGGGTTTTTCCAAGCCTCGGATCGAAGGCGAGGAGAACGGTGAATGGATCATTGTGGATTGCGGTGCTGCCGTGGTGCACATCATGCAGCCCAGCATCCGCCAGTACTACCACCTGGAAGAGCTTTGGGGCGACAAGCCCGTGCGTCTGAAGTTTGGCGCGGACAAACCCGTGCTCAAGGCGCCGGCGAAGTCCGCCACAAGCGCCAAGGAGGCCCCAGCGAGCCTCAAGCGTTCGAATGCCGCCAAGAAGGGGGTGATGGAGGCCTTTCCATCCAAAGCCCAGGTGAAGAAAACGGCCGCGAGGTCGGCGGCGGCGAAGGCGCCGGCGAAGAAGGCCCCGGCCAGGAAAACGGTCGCCAAAACCGTGGCCAAGGCCCCCGCAAAAACAAGCGGCAAAACGAGCGCCAAAGCACCGGTGAAAAAGACGGCCGCACGCAAGGCCTGAACGGCGGCCTGTGAAGCTGCTGATTGTTGCGGTCGGCCAGCGGGTGCCGGACTGGGCTCAAACTGCCTGGGACGACTATGCCAAGCGCTTTGCGCCGGAGTTGCGGGTCGAACTCAAGGCCGTCAAGACCGAGCCGCGCGGCTCCAAGACGCTGGAAACGCTCCATGCGGCGGAGCGTGCGCGCATCGAAGCCGCCATTCCCAAGGGGGCCCGCATCGTGGCCCTGGACGAGCGCGGCACCGCGCTCACAACCGTGGCGCTGGCGGCCAAGCTCAAGTCCTGGCAGCTTGAGGCTGATGATGTCGCGTTGGTCATCGGTGGGCCTGATGGCCTGGACCCTCTATTTCGGCAGGCTGCGCATGAACGCATTCGCCTGTCCGACCTGACGCTGCCCCACGCCTTTGCGCGGGTGCTGCTGATCGAGCAGCTCTACCGGGCCTGGTCAATCAATGCCAACCATCCCTATCACCGCGAGTGAAGAATATGGCCCCCACGCTTGCCACTTCGTGTGCTGTGCTGCCCCCCGAGGGGGTTCTCGTGGCTACGGGCGGCCGTGCGCCTCTCGAGCCGGCCCCCACGCTTGCCACTTCGCGTGTTGTGCCGTTCCCCAAGGGGGCCGTGGTCGCCAGGGGGGCGGCCCAGCGGCGGCTGAGAGCGCATGGCTGATTTCATCTACCTCGCCTCGCAAAGCCCGCGCCGGCGCCAATTGCTGGAGCAGTTGGGCATCCGGCATGAACTGCTGCTGCCCGATGCGCACGAGGATGCGGAAGGCATGGAGGCCGCGCTGCCCCATGAAGCGCCGGCCACCTATGTGCAACGCGTGACGCAATTGAAACTCGATGCCGCCGTGCAGCGCATGAAGCGCCGGGGGCTGCCGCGCGCACCCATTCTCTGTTCGGACACCACGGTGGCCATGGGACGCCGGATTTACGGCAAGCCGGCGGATGCGGCGGATGCGGCGCGCATGCTGGGTGAACTCGCGGGGCACAACCACCGGGTACTGACCGCGGTAGCGATCGGCGGGATGCGCAAACGCCGGCAGGCCCTGAGTGAATCGCGCGTCACCTTTGCGCCTTTGAGCCGGCACCAGATCGACGCCTATGTCGCCACCGGTGAGCCCATGGGCAAGGCGGGTGCCTATGCCGTGCAAGGCCGGGCGGCGGCTTTCATTTCGCACATCAGCGGCAGCTACTCTGGCATCATGGGACTTCCCATGTTCGAGACGGCACAATTGCTGCTGTCTTTCGGTTTCAAAATTTGACCCTTCAGCGCCCATGCAAGAAGACATCCTGATCAATTGGTCTCCGCAGGAAACACGCGTCGCCGTGGTGGAAAACGGCGCAGTGCAGGAGCTTCATGTCGAGAGGACCTTCGAGCGCGGGCTGGTGAGCAATGTGTATCTTGGCAAAGTGGCCCGGGTGCTGCCAGGCATGCAGTCGGCTTTTATCGACATCGGACTTGAGCGTGCCGCTTTTTTGCATGTGGCCGATGTTTGGCATCGGCCGCCGGAGGGTGAATCGCTCAGCATGGCGCGCAGCACCCAGCCCCAGATTCCGATCGAGAAGCAGGTGTTCGAGGGCCAAGCGCTGATGGTGCAGGTCATCAAGGACCCAATCGGCACCAAGGGCGCGCGTCTTTCCACCCAGATCAGCATTGCCGGTCGGCTGCTGGTGTTTTTGCCGCAGGATGACCATGTGGGGGTGTCGCAGAAGATTGCGCTCAATCAGCGTGACGAGCTGCGCGCGCGCCTGCAGCAGTTGGTTGGGGAGCAGGGGGGCGGCTTCATCCTGCGCACCAACGGTGAGGACGCGTCTGACGCCGAGCTGTCCGAGGACATTGCCTATCTGCGCAAGACCTGGGCGCGCATCAAGGAGGCGTCCTTGCGGTTGCCGCCCCAGTCCCTGCTGCATCAGGATCTGAACCTGTTGCAGCGCGTGCTGCGCGATCTGGCCGGCGAGTCGACGCAATCGATCAAGGTCGACTCGCGCGAGCAGTTCGAGGCGCTGCGGGCGTTCGGCCTGGAATTCATGCCGGCGGCGGCCGACAAGCTGCAGCACTACAAGGGCGAGCGACCGATCTTTGACCTCTACTCGATTGACGAGGAGATCGCCAAGGCCCTGGGGCGCCGGGTCGATCTCAAATCGGGCGGCTACCTGATCGTGGACCAGACCGAGGCCCTGACGACGGTGGACGTCAATACCGGCGGTTTTGTCGGAGCCCGCAACTTTGACGACACCATCTTCAAGACCAATCTGGAGGCGGCCCAGGCGATTGCCCGCCAGCTGCGCCTGCGCAATCTGGGCGGCATCATCATCGTGGACTTCATTGACATGGTGCGCGAAGACCACCGCGAGGCGGTGCTGGCCGAGTTCCGCAAGCAGCTGGCGCGGGACCGCGTCAAGACCATGGCCGGCGGCTTTTCCCAGCTCGGGCTGGTGGAGATGACGCGCAAGCGCACGCGCGAATCGCTGGCGCACATGTTGTGCGAGCCCTGCGCGGCCTGCGAGGGCAAGGGCATTGTCAAGACGGCCCGCAGCGTGGCCTACGACATCTTTCGCGAGATCTTGCGGGAAGCGCGCCAGTTCACGCCCCGGGAGTTCCGGGTGGTGGCTTCCCCCAAGGTCATTGAATTGCTGCTGGACGAGGAAAGCCAGTACCTGGCGGGCTTGAGCGAATTTATCGGCAAGCCGGTCTCCCTGCAAAGCGAAGGCGCGATGGGGCAGGAGCAGTACGATATCGTGCTGCTATAGACCCATGCGCATTGCCGTCATCAGTCGGGTATTTTCAAAAGCGGGCGGGGGCGCCGAGAGTTACTCGGTGGCGCTGGTTCAGCAGCTCGCCTTGCGTCATGACATTCATGTGTTTGCGCAGGAGTCGAATCATCCCGTGGCCGGGGTGAGCTACCACCGCGTTTTTTGCCTGAGCCGAAAACCACGCTGGCTCAATCAGCTTTTATTTGCCGTCGCCACCTGGTTGCAAACTCGAAGCGGCTTTGACATGGTGCATTCCCACGAGAACACCTGGCATGGGCAAATCCAGACCATCCATGTGCGGCCGTTGCGGCACAACCTGTTTTTTGCGCGCAGCGGATTTCGCCGTTTGCTGCAATGGGTGAAGGTGGCCCTGAGTCCGCGGCTCATCACCTACGTGCTGCTGGAAGGTGCGCGCTTCAGGGCCAGTCCTTCGCGAAAAGTGGTCGCCACTTCGGAGAACCTGCGCACGGAGTGCGAACAGGCCTATCCTCATAGCACTGTTGCGATTTCAGTCATTACCCCTGGAACAAACCTTCCTCAGCATCCGCTCACGCGACTGGCGGCGCGGCAACGGCTCAGTTTGCCGCAGACGGGCAGATGGATCCTCTTTATCGCCAATGATTACGCGCGCAAAGGCCTGGATGTCCTCTTGCAGGCCATGACACATCTTCCCGCGGATATCGGACTGGCCGTCGCGGGGAACCCCAAGGCTGTTCCCAAATACCGTCAGCAGGCTGATCGAATGGGGCTCGGGGAGCGGGTTCATTTTCTCGGATCGCTGGATGATCTTTCGCCCGCCTATTGGGCGGCCGATTGCCTGGCCCACCCGACACTGGAGGACAGCTTTGCCATGGTGGTGCTCGAAGCGATGGCACATGGATTGCCTGTGGTCGTGAGCGGTCCTGGGCATTGCGGCATCTCCCGGCAATTGACGCAGGGCGTGGAGGCCCTGTTGCTGTCCGATCCAAAAAACTCGCAGGGCCTGGCCGATGCCATTGGCTCGGTATTGGACGAGCCGGACCTTGGGGAAGATCTGCGCCGCAATGGGCTGAAATTCGCCAAGCTGCATTCGTGGGAAAGAGCCGCCCTACAATACGAACAGCTCTACTTGCAGGCTGCTTCGACGCGCTAGTTTTTCCGCGATGAAGCTGTTTTTTCACATTTACGATCCATGCGGCGTCCGTCATCCGAATGATTGCTAGTTCCCGGCAACGTTGGCTTGTCATCGCTCACGCCTTCAATATGGATGGTCGGGCAGCCAGTCAAACCATCACCGACAAATTGCCGCATCTCGCGCGCGCGGGCATCGAGGTCGTGGTGTTGAGCGGGGTGTCGGGCACGCATGACTCGCTTGTGCAGCACCACCAGTTGTGGCCGATGGGGCCAGCCGGTTTCCGTTTTGAGTTGCGGCACGTGTTGCGTCGCCGCTGGGGCAGTGGCATCCGCTACCGCCTGTGGATGACGCTGGCGTCCATTTTTTTGCTGCCTTGGATGCTGCTGGAAAAATTGCTGCGTCCCGTTGAAAGCTCGTGGTCCTGGTGGTTGAGTGCCTACCTGAAAGGCCGCGCCCTGGCCCGGCAGAAACCCTTTGACCTGATTTACTCGACAGGCGGGGCTTTTGCCGCCCACCTGGCTGCTCGCTCATTAAAGCGGGCCACTGGCACGCCATGGCTGGCGGAGGTGCACGATCCGATGGTCATACCCGGAGAGTCGCCTGTCTCACCCCAGCAAAAAATGCAGGCAGAGATCGAACGACTGATTTGCACCCATGCGGACATCGCAATCTGGTTTACCGAGCAGGCCCTGGCCAGTGCCCGTCTGCGGCATCCCCAACTGGCGGCGCGGGGGAAGATGCTGCTGCCCGGCATCGACAAGCCTTTTCAGGTACTACCGCCATACCAGCCCGGTGAGAAATTTGTCATAGGCCATTTCGGCTCGCTCTCGCCAACCAGGCATCTGGGACCGATCGTGGCGGCACTGGAACTGCTTCGCGAGCGCCGGCATGATCTGGTGGATGCCACTGAACTGCACGTGTACGGTGGACCATTGGACAGGATGTCATCCCGGGTGCTGGCCGACTCGCCGATGCGGCACTGCCTGCGCCACTTCGGCCGCATTGAAGCCGATCCCCAAACCGGCTTGAGCGGACGGGAGCAGATATTGGGCCGGATGCGATCGGTGGATGTGCTGCTGCTGTTGCACGGAGAAGATGCCATTTGCGCTGAGTACATTCCCTCCAAGCTGTATGAATATCTATGGATGCAGCGGCCGATACTGGCGGTCGTTCATCGCAACCCGCAGATGGCCGCGCTGATTCGTGGGCAGGAGCATGTTGCGATTTCCTCTGATGAAAATGGGGCTGACAGTTCAGCCGTGAGTGGCGAACTGGCGGCATCCTTGGAGCGGCTTTTTGACCGTTGGCGAACAGAGGGGCTTGCGGACAATGGGCAGGCGAGTCCATACACTACCGAGGTGGCCGTGGCGCAACTGCTGGAGTGGGTGAGTCAGTTGGCCAAAGGAAGTATCTGATGCAACCCATCCTGTCCCTTGTTGTTTTAGGCTTTCGGAACTTTGATGTGACGACCCGGGCCTGTCTGGAGTCGTTGGTGCCGTGGCTTGACGAGCCTGACGTTGAAATGCTTGTGGTTGATAACGGCTCGCCCGATGGCTCGGCGCAAAAAACGGCAGATTGGTGCACAGCGCATCCTCAGGTCAAGTGCTTGCCGAGCGAATCCAATCTTGGATTTGCCGGGGGGATGAATTTTGGCGCCGCGCAGGCAAGCGGTGAATGGTTGCTGCTGGTCAACAACGACACCATCTTTCCGGAAAAAGCGATCGACGCCTTGAAGCATGTGGTCAGGGAAGCTCCTTCTGATGTGGGCATGCTCGGACCCGTGACCAATGCTGCCGGCAATGGTCAGCGCCTATGGAAGCCCGATGCCACCCACGAGGAGTGGCTGCAAATAGGTCGGTGGTTGCACGATAATCCGTCACACCAGCTGATGCCTGCTTACCGCTGCGATTTTTTCTGTATCGCGATTCGTCGCGATGTCTGGGATGAGCTCGGGGGACTGGATCCGGCCTTTGGCCTGGGTTACTACGAAGACTTTGATTTCAGCATTCGTCTGGCACGGGCAGGCTACCGGCAGATGATTACCGAGGACGTTTTTGTTCTTCATGTGGGAAGCGCGAGTTTCAAGGCCAGTGCCGCAGCCAAGGCATTGATGAAACGCAACAAGAAATTGCTGCAGGCCAAACATGCCCATGCTCGTTTTGAGCATACGCGTCTTGGAAACCTCGCAGTCATTCAAGCCTATAAGGAACTCAAGACCTCGGGGCGGTGGACGCCTGCTTTGGAGGCAAGATGGCAGCTGCGCATCGGTGCGCTGGAGGATGATGCGCCGCGCAGCATTTTGAAACGGTGGTTATGGAAGAAAAAAATCTCACGGATTTTATAACCATGCCGAGGCGGTTTTCCGGTCTGTCCATAACTCAAAACAAAACCCCGATGCACTCCAGAAAATGAATATCGATATACAAAAACTAGAGGCCATCACGTCTTCACTTGGAATTTGGTTTACGGACGGAGATATCAAGCAGACCATTTCGGTTGATGGGGGAAAACCAATTTATTTTTCCAGCTCGGTCGAAGATTATTCGGAAAATTTGCCTGGAGGAAGCTGTGGTGAAAATATGAGGGCGGCCTATGCCAGTCATGAAAATCCGTATGAACCCCTGATTACTGCATTCTTCTACCTCAATAGGGAGGAAATACAAGAGCTCAACATGATTGATGTAGGCGCGCTGTGGGGTCACACCAGCCTGGTTGCCGCCTCCCTTTTTCCTCGCTGCAACATTCATTTGTTCGAGATGAACCCAATCACGACTCAAGTGCTGTCGAAGAATATCTTGCTTAATCAACACCTAGGCGGCAGTTTTCAGGTCAATAACATCCTGCTGTCGAATGTGGATAGAACTACCCAGGTGACATTCAGACACTACACGGCCAGTTATGGTGATGGAAGTGAAGGAGCGAAGCTTTCACAACGGAAGATATTCCGAGAAAACCTCAAGTCCGCCTTGAAAAGAGTATTGAAACGTAAGGGGCAGGGGGATTACATCACGCTTGAGATGCAGGTTGGAACGCTTGACGATTACTGCCGCAAAAACAGCTTTATTCCCAATCTCATCAAGATTGATGTGGAAGGGTCCCAATACAATATTCTGCAAGGTGCCAGGCAAGTTCTTGTTCAGCATCATCCATTGCTGTTGGTGGAGTTTGATGAGCCTGACTCAGCCAATAATATCGGAAAATCCAATCGCGATACGGTCCGCTTGCTGGAGTCTCTGGGCTACCAGTGTATTTGGGGGAATCATCGCGACAGGAATACCCATCTGCACCAAATTGACGGAAATACAGAACTGAACATTGAAACAAACAGCCTGGGTATTTTCTCTTCCACCACGAAACATTTTGAATGAGGCGTTGGCTATGGAGGAAAGAAGTTTCGCGGATCGCCTTGCCATGTCGAGTGCCATTGCGACGATGAGGACGTCAACATTTTGGATCGGACTGTTTGCGGCTTGTTATGTGGCTGTATTGCCGATGACCAATACCATTGCATTACGCAATGTCGCCCTTGCGGCATTGATCCTGAGCCTGGCCTGGCAACATCTGAAGGTCCGTCCTTCATTCAAGTGGCCACTGCCGGTCCTCTTGTGGGCGGTATACCTTTGCCTCTTTCCGTTGATCTCCGATTCACCTGTCACTGCAATCGAGAGCCTGTATGGGCAATGGGGCCGGGGACTGGTGGCTATGCTGGTTGGGGCCGGAGTAGCGCGCATTTTTTACAAAAAAAACAAGGGCGCGGCATTCTATCTTGGCTTGGTGAGCGCTTTTTCCATACTGGTCCATCTCTATCTCTTCAGCGTGAAAGCCTGGGCGACTTCATCTATCCCTTGGGGTTATTGGGGGCGGGAGACTCATCACGCCGATCTGGGCTATGCGGCGGGGCCGGTCGTGATTCTCCTGGCAGCAGCGGCCGCTGCCAACAAGACGGTGTTGAGACCACTGGTCGTCGGGTTGATTACAGCGTGCTTGCTCAGCACTGCCTTGGCGGAATCAAGAGCTGGCTTGGCTTTCAGTTTGATCGGTGGCGTTCTTGTCTTTGGGGCGGCATACTTGGTACGCAAAACCCATCGGCGTTTGCATTTGCTGGGGTGGTTGGCCGGTATTGTGGTTGTGGGGGGCATTGTCGTAATGTTGGCGATACGAGTAGACCCCCGCTGGCAAACCATGACAGCGAGTCTTTCGTCTGGATTTTACGGTGATCCAGTCAAAATTCAGTGTGAAGGAACTTCCTCCATAGAGCCCCTGATCATTGCCAAATACGGCGCTGGTGACGTGGCCAACCGCGTGATTGGCAGCGTACGTTTCGGTGATGGCATTCGTGTTGTGTTAATGCGAACCGGCTTTGCACTTGCGCTCAAGCACCCCTGGGGAAGCGATGGGTCACGTCAGGCTTTCCAGAAATTGTTAGGAAAGGAATGTGTTGATCCAGTTATTTCAATGGCGCATAGCCACAATGGTTGGCTTGACACCATACTGGCTTTGGGGTGGGTCGGTGCAGCCTTGTATTTATGGGTTCTGCTGTATTTTTGCTCTCAGGGCGTTTCACATTTGCGACAGGCAGAAACTTTAAATGAGTGGGCGCTTGTATTGATCGCACTTTCTATTTTCTGGATACTTAGGGGTTTTACAGATTCGGTATACCGCGACCACATGCTGGAAATGCAAGGATTTGTTCTTGCTTATGCTGCGGTGGCCCTGAGAATGCAGACGGGAAGTCGGCAACAGTCAGATACGGCCAAATCGGCGCCGTAGGCGACGAGCACCGCGCGAGAGCCAGTTTCCACCTTCGCTGGGCCAATCCAATTCACGCTCCCATGCGGATTGATAAACCACTCCGCAATACAGGTGGGCAAGCTGCTTGATCTCTATGCCATCGCGGCGATCTTTTCGCTGCTGCCATGCGTAATGATACATCTTGAAGAACGGCTGGGATGGCAATAAATCAATCGCTCGATATTTCAACAGAGCTTCGCCATACCAACGCATTTCGTTCGGAGACTTCAGAATCAGGTCAAGGAAGGATTGCCCCTTCAGGCGGAGCAGATTTTCATCCAGGCTTTGCCATACTTGACGGTCCCAGACTGGACAGTTGGGACCAAAATTGTAGTGCTTGCCCTGACGACCGAAGTCTTTCTGTACTTCGGCGGACTCACGACGAAAATTCTCAAGAATTTCATGTTTACCCTTGGAGAGGGTTGGGAACAAAATGTCACGGCCTTCGTCGATGATTGTGTAAGGTGTTCCTTCTGCCGTGATGAATTCAGTGATCCGGAATGGGCGAATGAATATGCAGTCCGAATCCAGGCACAGATAGGTTCTGGAGATTCCCAAGCGCCAGAATTCAGACTTGATCACCTGTTGCGAAATATTCCCCGGTGTCTTTTCGAGTTGTTTTCTGTCGATCGCCGGATTCGCATCAGCAATTGTTTCGTCTGCTATCAGCTCGACATTCAAGCTGGCGAGGTGTTCTTTAAATAAGGGGAGATCAAGCTTGGGAACTGAAACATAGAAAGGAATCCGGTCGATATTGAATTGCTCGATGGTCTTGGCGAGTCGTACGACACGTTTCACATCGACGCTGTAGCTCTTGCAGTAAAGGACGAAGGGCTTCATGGATGGCAAATGTCTTTTAGTCGGTCTGTTTGCGCGCGGCCAAGATGAACTGTTTTGCAAGAAGGTCGCCAAGGCCGCAGGCGGTAAGAAATCTTTTTTGCCATCTATTTGTTTCCGTTCCAATCTGCTGCGTCACTTTGGCGCCCGCCGATTCTGCCAAGTCAACAGCAGACGCTCGCGTGAAGAATCGAAGGTGTGTTCGATCAAGAATGCCTGACTCCGTGTAGTGGAACTTACCTTTAAAGGCTAGATCGACAAGTATGTGGTAGTTTCGAATGTTGGGAACGCTGATGATCCAAAGACCTCCAGGTTTCAGCAGAGGGTCAAGCCTGCGGATGGTTTCCCAGGGGTCGACCAAGTGCTCAAGAACATCCAGGCACAGAATTAAATCTACCGAGCTTGGTGGTAGATCAGGTAGCGATCTTTCAATGTCCAGTTTGAAGAATTGATCAACCGATCCCGGGCTCGTACGCAGTTCGGCATAAGGCTCAACGCCGGCAGTCCAGTTGCAATAGCCAGTTTTTTTTAGCCACTCCAGAGTGTGACCTTCCGAGCAACCAATTTCGAGAGCGCGAAGCGGAAGACCGGATTCTTTCGGGAGCAGAGGTTCGATTTCAGTTCGAGCACGCGAAAAATATTCAACGGTTTTTTCTGCGTAGAGGTTGGTGGATGAATCAGCCACGGCGATCCTCATATTGGGTGAATATCTTCAAGACGAAGTTCAATAGGTGCGTCGCCTGCGCTACCAACACACGTCGCAGGGTCAACAGGTCATCACCTGGTTGAAACCGTCCTCGGTGTGTCGTAGTCGCCGACACGTATCCAGCCCGCTGCACCAGGCCCCGGTGTGGTGCGTCAAACCGGCCGTAGGGGTAGCAAAAGTGTCGTACTTCACAGCCCAGGGCGTTTTCCAGTTCCGATTTGGAGTTCGCGATCTGGTCGATGGCCTCGTCTGTGGTCAGCTTGGTCAGGTCCGCATGTGTGCGAGTGTGTGATCCAACATCCATGCCGCTATCGAGCCAAGTGCGCCAATCGGCAGACGTCATCAAGCGTTTTTCGACAACGCCAATATCCTGGTCCCAGCTGTTGATCCCGCCCATCATGCTGCTCACGGCATAGCATGTGGCGGTAAAGTCATGTTTCTTCAAAACAGGGAGTGCGTGTTCTACGTTGTTCTGATAGCCGTCATCGAAAGTAATGCCTACCACCCGTCCTTGCCGATCACCTTTCAGGTAAGGTTCAAGATCGCGCATGGACAGGCCCTTGTAGCCCAGGAATTTCAGCAGAAACATCTGGCGGGCAAATGAGCCAGGTGAGACCACCAGCCCGCGCAGCGGGGTACCCCTTGGAGGCGGGACATCAATCTGGTGGTACATGAGAATCGGGATATTCATGTCTGTAGCCGGCTTAGATTGGCGTAGTAGCCGGCTGCACTCAACAATTCAGCATGGGTTCCCGTCTCGACGATGCGTCCTTGGTCCAGGACAAGAATGCAATCTGCATGCTCAATAGTGCTGAGGCGGTGTGCTATGACCAATGTTGTTCGATTCTTCATGAGAACAGCGAGCGCGGCCTGTACCAGGCGTTCGGACTCAGTGTCCAGCGCTGAGGTGGCTTCGTCGAGTATCAGGATAGGAGCGTTCTTGAGCAGGGCTCGGGCAATCGCAAGGCGCTGGCGTTGGCCGCCTGAGAGCTTGGCTCCGTTTTCACCGATTTGTGTGTTGAGGCCATTAGGGAGCTGTTCGATAAAGTCCCAGGCATTCGCTGCCCGTGCGGCCTTGATCACTTCGTCCTGGCTGTAAGTTGCAAGTGAGCCATAAGCAATATTGGCTGCAACCGTATCGTTGAATAAAACAATATCCTGACTGACCAGGGCGATATTCTGGCGCAGGCTGGCCAGCGTGAGGTCATTGATGTCAATTCCGTCGATCAATATGCGGCCTGACGTCACGTGATAAAAACGCGGGATCAAGGTGCTGATCGTGGTCTTGCCGCCGCCTGATGCCCCAACCAGCGCCACGGTTTGCCCGGCGCTAATTTGAAAATTGATGTCGTTCAGTGCCGCACGCTCGACACCAGGATAGCGAAAACTGACATTGTCAAAACGAATCTCCCCCTTGGCACGGACCAGTAGCTGTTTACCCAGGTCGTCTTCTTGTGGGGTGTCCAGCAGTGCAAAGACGCTTTCGGAGGCTGCAAGCCCGCGCTGAATCAGCGTGTTCACCGTCGTAAGCTGCTTGATCGGTGAAATTAGCAAAAGCATGGCCGTAATAAACGAGATGAATCCACCGGCAGAAGCCCCGGCTTGACCGGTGGATTGGCTCAGGGCAAGGAAGGCAATGATGGCAATGGCAACCGAAGCGGCAATGTGCGTAATGGGAGTCACTGCCGATGCGGGGATCGCTTCGCGCATCTGGGATCTGCGGAATTTTTCAGTGGCTTCAATGAAGCGCTGCTTTTGGCGGCCCTGGCCGCCAAAGATTTTTACAACCTGCTGGGCCGAAATGGTTTCTTCAATGGTGTGCGAGATCAAGCGCATCGCTTGCAGACTCTTCTGGCTTGCCGCTCTCATCCGTTTGCTGAATGATGTCACTGTAAACGCAATGACCGGTCCGATGGCCAGAGTGATCAGGGTCAACTTCCAGTCAAGGTAGAGAAGGTAGCCGATCAGCGCCAAGGCCGTCAGTGATTCCCGCACGATTGAAATCAAGGCGCTGGTAGCGGCATCCGTGACGTTGTTGACGTCGTATACGAGTCTGGAGATCAGTTGTCCGGCTGAATGCTCGTCGTAGTGATGGGTTGGCAATACGAGAAGTTTGGCAAACATGTCCCGGCGCAGGTCGGTGATCAGCCGGCTGGAAATCCACATCATCAAGTAACCTGTGCAATAGACAAAAACGCTTCTGACCAAAAACAAAGCCACGATACCGGTTGGTATGAGCCATACCATTCGAGTGTCTTGAGTCTTGAATCCGTTGTCCAACAGGTACTTCATGATGGCCGGGAACAGCGGTTCAGTGGCCGCAGTTCCCATCATTCCCACCACAGCCAGCGCAAATGCTTTCCAGTAAGGCCGAACATAGGACAACAGCCGGGCGTACAGGACGCGATTACTGGGGAGCGCGGGTTTCGTCATCTGTGATTGGGTTTCGAGGACTTCTGGTTTTGTCAAAAGTGATCGGGGCCGTAGCGGCCAAGTACGCGGGTATTATGACGGCAACTTGCTACACTGCTCCATTCTCTATGCGTCTTTCAGCCATCGTCATCACCCGCAATGAAAGTGCAAACATCTCCGACTGCCTGCAGCGTCTGGATTTTGCCGATGAGGTGGTGGTATTTGACTCTGCAAGCAGTGATGGCACGGCCGATATCGCGCGCCGTCATGGCGCGCGGGTTTCCGTGACGCAGGACTGGCCCGGTTTCGGTCCCCAGAAAAACCGGGCGCTGGCCTTGTCTCAGGGTGAATGGGTTCTGTCGATCGATGCGGATGAGCGGGTCACCCCGGAACTTCGGGAGGAAATCCTGGCTGTCATTTCTGCTGCTTCATCGAATGACGCCTACGGTTTCCCCCGGCTCTCCAGTTACTGTGGGCAATTCATGAAACATTCCGGCTGGTACCCGGATCTGGTCGTTCGCCTGTTCCGCCGCGGCAAGGCAAGGTTTTCCGACGATCTGGTTCATGAACGTCTGCTCGCTCAGGGGCCGGTTGGCAGACTCAAGTCGCCCTTGCTTCACCTGAGCTTTCCTGACTTCGAGTCGGTGCTGGACAAAATGAACCGCTATTCGACGGCGGGTGCGTTGGGCATGGAAAGGAAGGGTCGGTCGGCCAGCCTGTGGAGTGCCATCGGGCATGGGGCATGGGCCTTCTTGCGAACGTATGTGCTGCGCCGGGGTTTTCTCGATGGCCAGCTGGGCCTGGCCCTGGCCTTGTCCAATGCTGAAGGAACCTATTACCGTTATGCCAAGCGCTGGCTGACGACGCGCCAGCGGGCGCAGCAAACCGATGTTTCCCCCAAGTGAGAACAGCCTTTATCGTCTTGACGTACAACCGGCCGGATGCTTTGCTGCAAGTGCTGCGCGGGCTTGCGCTGCAGTGTGGTGGGCAGCATGAAGTAATCATTGCCGATGATGGCTCCATGCCGGCATCGATTACAGCCATGCAAAAAGGGCTGCCGGCGTTTCGCTGTCCGGTCCGGCATGTCTGGCATCCCGATGTCGGTTTCACGGCGTCGCGTGCCCGCAACCGGGCCGCGGCCGCCAGCACGGCGGACTACCTTGTTTTCATGGATGGGGATTGCATACCCAATCCCCGTTTTGTGGCGGCGCATGAAGCGCTGGCCGAGCCAGGGTTCTTCGTCAATGGCAGCCGGGTTCTGCTGAGCGAGCGTTTGACAAAAAGAGTACTGGCGGCCGAAATGGACATCAGCAGGGCGCGCCTGACGGACTGGATGCAGTGGCGACTGACGGGGGATGTCAACAAACTTTTACATCTTTGCCATTGGTTGAATGCGCCGCATCGCAAGGAGGCCCGTTTCAAGTGGAAGAAAATCAGGAGTTGCAATTTTGGAGTCTGGCGCACAGACTTCTTGCGTGTTAATGGCTTTGACGAGTCGTTCCAGGGCTGGGGGCATGAGGATGCCGATTTGGTATTGCGTCTTCACAATGCTGGGCTGCAACGAAAAAACGGTTTTCTTGCAACCGAGGTCTACCATCTATGGCACAGGGAGAACAGCCGCGCCAATGAACGCATCAATCGGGACCGGGTCATCCAGCGCCTGCATGCCGGGCTCGTGCGCGCCGAGAAGGGCATCGATGACGTGCTGGCCGGTCCGGATACCAGGGTGACTCGATTAAACTGAGCAATGATTAATACTGCAGCATCGGTGATGAGCAATTTCGCAGCAAGAATCTGTTTTTTCCTTCTGTCCCTCGGCTTGGGCCTGCCCGCGCTCGCCCAATTCCGGGTTGAGGTCGCGGGCGTCGGCATGACCCAATTGCCGGTTTCCATTGCGGTGTTTCGCGGTGAAGAAGCGTCGCCGCAGAAAATCAGCGCGATTGTGCAGGCGGACCTGGAGCGCAGCGGACAGTTTCGGGCGATTGATGCCGGTGGGACCGCGTTTGATGAGGTGACACGCCCCGATTTGTCGCTGTGGCGGCAAAAGGGAGCGGACTCCCTGGTCACGGGCAGCGTCACGCGTCTGGCTGACGGCCGGTTTGATGTGCGGTTCCGCTTGTGGGACGTCGTGCGCGGTCAGGACCTGGGCGGACAGAGTTATGCCGTCATTCCGGGCGATTTGCGTCTGGCGGCCCATCGCATTGCTGATTTCATCTATGAAAAGCTCACGGGCGACAAGGGGATTTTCTCCACCCGTATCGCTTACATCACCAAGGCCGCGCAGCGCTACACCCTTTGGGTGGCGGATGCCGATGGCGAAAATGCACAGACGGCACTGACCAGTCCGGAACCCATCATCTCGCCGGCATGGTCTCCCAATGGGACGCAGCTGGCCTATGTTTCCTTTGAGTCCCGCAAGCCGGTGGTTTACGCCCACGACATTGCCAGCGGCAAGCGCCGGCTGATTGCCAATTTCAGGGGGTCCAACAGTGCGCCGGCCTGGTCGCCCGATGGCCGGATTCTGGCCGTGACGCTGAGCCGTGATGGCGGTTCCCAGCTCTACACCATTGATGCCAACGGCGGCGAGCCGCGCAGGCTGGCCCAGTCGGGCAGCATCGACACGGAACCCGCCTATTCGCCAGATGGAAAGAGCATTTATTTTGTGAGCGACCGGGGCGGTGCCCCCCAGATTTACCGCATGGCGGCAACAGGCGGCAATATCGAACGTGTCACCTTCACCGGCAGCTACAACATCTCTCCGTCCGTGAGTCCGGATGGGCGTTGGCTGGCCTATATTTCGCGGGTGAATGGCGCATTCAAGCTGCATGTAATGGAGCTTGCCAGCGGCAGCGTCAATCAGATCACCGAGACCGCGGCGGATGAGCGCCCGAGTTTTTCCCCCAACAGCCGCTTGATTGTCTACGCGACCCAGCAGCAGGGGCGGGAGGCACTCATGACGACAACACTGGATGGAAAGCTCAAGGCGCGACTGGCGGGTCAAAGTGGCGATATCCGCGAGCCGGACTGGGGGCCGTTCCAGCGGCAGACGAATTAAACAGGAGCTGACAGATGATCAAGAGTCTTTTATTGGGGCTTGGGGCCTCCTTGCTGATGGCTGCTTGCGGCTCTTCGGTGAAACTCGATACCGTGCCGGTGGAGGACCGCACAGGTGCCGTGGTGACGCCAGGGAGCAGTGGGTCGGCCGATGGCAGTGCTGCCGGGAAAAATGGCGTTGCCGCCGTCGATCTTGGCAAGGCGGCGCAAGATGGCGCAGCACCCGCAGGCCCCCATTTGGTGTACTTCGATTACGACAGCTTTGTCATCAAGTCGGAGTTCCAGGTACTCATCGAGACCCATGCGCGCTACATCAAGGCCGGCAATAACCGCAAGGTCGTGATTGAAGGGCATACCGACGAGCGCGGTGGCCGCGAGTACAACCTGGCCCTGGGGCAAAAGCGGGCCGAAGCGGTGCGCCGGGCTCTGGGGCTGCTAGGTGTTTCCGACAATCAGCTGGAGGCCGTCAGTTTCGGCAAAGAAAAGCCCGCGGTGCAGGGCAGTGACGAGGCCGCGATGGCGCAGAACCGGCGGGCCGAGATCACCTACCGGTGATGTTGACGGAGGGCCTTGTTGTGAAAATTCACCATCGGATCATTGCCTTGCTGGGCGTGTGTCTTTGGGCATGCGTGGCTCATGCGGGCCTGTTTGATGACGAGGAGGCACGCAAGGCCATTCTGGATTTGCGCCAGCGCCAGGAACGGTCCGAACAGCGGATCACCGAGGAAGCGCGCCGCGGCAGCGAAGACAGCACCCAATTGCGCCGCAGCCTGCTCGACTTGCAAAACCAGATTGAAGCATTGCGCACAGAGCAGGCCAATCTGCGCGGCCAGAACGAACAATTGATCCGGGACGTCACGGACATGCAGCGCCGGCAAAAAGATGTGCTGCAAGGGGTGGAGGAGCGGCTGCGCCAGTTTGAGCCGGCCAAAGTCTTGGTCGATGGCCGCGAGTTCATGGCGGAGCCCGCGGAAAGACGCGACTATGAATCCGCCTTTGCGATCTTTCGCAAGGGCGAATTTGCTGCGGCGCAAACGGCCTTGCATGATTTCCTCAAGCGCTATCCGAAAAGCGGGTACCGGGCCTCGGCGCTGTTCTGGCTGGGCAACGCGCAATATGCCACCCGCGACTACAAAGAGGCGGTGATCAACTTTCGCGCCTTGCTGATACAGGTACCCGACCATATGCGGGCACCCGAAGCCGTGTTGTCGATTGCCAATTGCCAGATTGAACTCAAGGACATCCGCGCGGCACGAAAAACCCTCGATGAACTGATAAAAGCCTATCCTCAATCGGAGGCCGCCGCCGCGGCAAAAGAGCGCCTGGCCCGTCTCAAATAGCAGATCGTTCCCTTAGAATCTGCGCATGCAAGCCTCCGATCTTTCCATGCTCAACACGCAGGTGTTGTGGGCCGCTTTCCTTCTCTCAGCTGTTTTTGGCGCCATCACGCAGCGCACCCATTTTTGCACCATGGGGGCCGTCAGTGATGTCGTCAACATGGGCGACTGGACGCGCATGCGGCAGTGGGGCATGGCGATCGGCGTGGCCATGATCGGCTTTGCCGTGCTGGCGTATACCGGACTGATTGATCCCGCGAAGACCATCCATGCGTCCAATCGCTGGATCTGGCTGTCCGCGGCGGTGGGCGGCACGATGTTCGGTTTTGGCATGGTGCTGGCTTCGGGCTGTGGCAACAAGACGCTGGTGCGTGTGGGCGCTGGCAGCCTCAAGGCATTGATCGTGATGATCGTCATGGGGGTGGCCGCCTTTGCAACCCTCAAGGGTGTCACGGCCGTGCTGCGGGTTGCGACGGTCGACCGGGTCGCCCTTGATTTTTCCGTGACAGCCAACCTGTCGCAGTGGCTTAGCGCCGCTGCGGGCATCAAACCCACGCTGGCCGGGTTGTTGCTGGGTGTGGGGCTGGGAGGTGGGTTGATTTTCTGGGCGCTCAGGGGGCCTGACTTTCGCCGGGCGAACAATTTGCTGGCCGGTATCGGCATTGGAGCGGTGATCGTTGCCATGTGGTGGGTCAGTGGCAACCTGGGCTATGTGGCCGAGCATCCCGAGACCCTGCAGGAAGCCTTTCTCGCCACCAATTCCGGGCGAGCCGAGGCGCTGAGTTTTGTCGCACCGATTGCCTATACCTTTGACTGGCTCATGTTCTTCAGCGACAAAAGCAAGGTGCTCACGCTCGGCGTGGTCTCCGTGGCGGGGGTGATTGTCGGCTCCGCCCTGAGTGCCCTGGCGATGCGCACGTTCCGTTGGGAGGGTTTTGGCAGCATCGAGGATGTTGCAAACCACCTGATTGGCGCCGTGCTGATGGGGGTGGGCGGCGTGACCGCCATGGGATGTACGGTGGGACAGGGCCTGAGCGGAATTTCAACCCTCAGTGCGACCAGCTTTGTAGCGGTTGCCGCCATTGTGGCGGGGGCGGTCGCCGCATTCAGATATCAGATCTGGCGGCTCGACCGCATCAGCTGATTTTTCATTTCCTCTGGCCCAATCAATCCCTCTCAGCATGGATGTCGATCGACGATTTGGCGGTCTGGATCGCCTGTACGGTGTTTCCGGGGCACAACGCATCCGGGCCGCGCATGTGGCCGTCATTGGTGTCGGCGGCGTCGGCTCGTGGGCTGCCGAAGCCCTGGCGCGCAGCGGGGTGGGGCGCTTGACACTGATCGACCTGGATCATGTGGCCGAGTCCAATATCAATCGCCAGATTCATGCGCTGGAAACAACCCTGGGGCAGGCCAAGGTGCTGGCCATGCGTGACCGCATTGCCCAGATCAATCCGGCCTGCGAGGTGACCTGCGTGGAGGAGTTCGTTGAGCCGGGCAATTGGCCGGCGTTGCTGCCTGCCGGTATGGATGCCGTCATCGACGCTTGCGATCAGGTCAAGGCCAAGACGGCCATGGCCGCGTGGGCGCGCAGCACCGGCACCACTTTCATCGCGGTGGGGGCTGCCGGCGGCAAGCGCCTGGCGCATCAGGTGGACATTGCCGATCTGGCGAACACCACGCATGATCCCCTGCTGGCCCAGGTCCGGTATCGCTTGCGCAAGGAGCATGCCGCGCCACGCGAAGGAAAAAAAATAGGCGTGACCTGCGTGTTCAGCCGCGAAGCCGTCAAGACCCCGGACACCTCCTGCGCGGTGCAAGGCGATGGTTCGCTCAACTGCCAGGGCTACGGCTCGGTGGTCAGCGTGACCGCCACGTTTGGGCATTGTGCCGCCGGCTGGGTGCTTGATCAAATTTCTCAAGGCAGGGAGCTTGAGAAAGTATTGAAAAACACGTTATAATTTTAGGCTTTGCAGCACAATGCAGATTGTTTTGTAAAAACCGATGGGACGTTAGCTCAGTTGGTAGAGCAGCGGACTTTTAATCCGTTTGTCGTGGGTTCGACCCCCGCACGTCCCACCAATCGATTCAAGGACCTGGCCGCAAGGCCAGGTCCTTTTTTCTTTGGAGCGTGACTGGATCAGGCCTTGCTGGACTCCGTCCGGTTCGACAAGTCCAGCCACTGGTCTTCGAGCCGCTGCAGTTCGTCGTTCACGCGCTTGAGCCCTTGGCCCAGTTCGGTGATCTCGGCCAGGGGTGCGGCGCCTGCCAGGCGCGCCTCCAGCGCCGCGCCTTCCTTGCTCAGGATGGCCATGCGCGCCTCCACCTGTTCCAGATCGCGCTTGAGGGAGCCGGACTTGCCGCTTTTCGGTGCGCGCTGGGGGGCAGCGGCCTGCGCCTTGACCGGAGCGGCCGCGGCCGCCATTTCTTGCTTGAGCGTTTCGCGCTGGCGCTTGGCCTCGTCCAGCAGGTAGCGCTGGTAGTCATCCAGGTCGCCGTCGAAGGGTTCGACACCGCCGCGCGACACCAGCCAGAACTCGTCGCACACCGCGCGCAGCAGGGCCCGGTCATGGCTGACCAGCATGACGGTGCCTTCAAACTCGTTGAGCGCCATGCTCAGCGCCTCGCGCGTGGCCAGGTCCAGGTGGTTGGTGGGCTCGTCCAGCAGCAGCAGGTTGGGGCGCTGCCAGACGATCATGCACAGCACCAGGCGGGCTTTCTCGCCGCCGCTCATGCTGCCGACGGCTTGCTTGACCATGTCGCCGCCAAAATTGAACATGCCCAGGAAACTGCGCAGGTCTTGCTCGCGGGTGTTCTGGCCGCCGATTTTCCCCGCGGCGGTGACCTCTTTGACGAGGCGGATCATGTGTTCCAGCGGCGTGTCCTGCGGGCGCAGCACATCCAGTTCCTGCTGGGCAAAGTAGCCAATGCTCAGCCCCTTGCCTTCGGTGATTTCTCCGCTGATGGGTTTGAGCGCGCGCGCCACGGTCTTGACCACGGTGGACTTGCCTTGCCCGTTGGCGCCCAGAATGCCGATGCGCTGGCCGGCCAGCACCGATTTGCTGACGTTTTGCACGATCACGGTGGGCGGGGTGCCGGACGGCGCATCTTCGGGCGGCGGGTAGCCGAAGCAGACGTTCTGCATCGACAGCATGGGGTTGGGCAGATTGGCCGGCTCCTTGAACTCGAAGGTAAAGTCGGCCTCGGCCAGCAGCGGCGCGATTTTCTCCATGCGGTCCAGCGCCTTGACGCGGCTTTGCGCCTGTTTGGCCTTGCTGGCCTTGGCCTTGAAGCGGTCGATGAACTTCTGCAGGTGGGCGATCTTGTCCTGCTGCTTGGCAAACGAGGCTTGCTGCAGTTCGATCTGCTCGGAGCGCATGTCCTCGAACTTGCTGTAGTTGCCGCCGTACCGGTTGAGTTTGGCGTTTTCGATGTGTACCGTGACGTCGGTCACGGCATCGAGAAACTCCCGGTCATGGCTGATGACGATCATGGTGCCCAGGTAGCGCTTGAGCCAGGCTTCCAGCCATACCAGCGCGTCCAGGTCCAGGTGATTGGTGGGTTCGTCCAGCAGCAGCAGGTCCGACGGGCACATCAGCGCCCGCGCCAGTTGCAGCCGCATGCGCCAGCCACCCGAGAAACTGTTGACCGGGTTGGTGAGTTCGGTGGTCTTGAAGCCCAGCCCCAGAATCAGGGCCTGCGCCCGCGCGGGCGCATCGTGGGCTCCGGCATCGTGCAGCGCCATGTAGGCATGGGCCATGCGGTCATAGTCGTCGGTTGCCTCGGCCGCGCTCACCTCGTTCTGCGCGGCCAACAGCACGGTGTCGCCTTCCATCACAAAGTCGGTGGCGCTTTGCCCCGTTTCCGGCATGTCCTGGGCCACCTGCCCCATGCGCCATTGGCTGGGAATGCTGTAGTCGCCGGCGTCTTCGTGCAGCGTGCCGTTGAGCAGGGCAAACAGCGTGGATTTGCCCGCGCCGTTACGGCCCACCAGACCCACTTTTTCGCCCGGATTGATGGTGACGGAAGCGCCGTCGAGCAGCACCTTGGCGCTGCGGCGCAAGGTGACGTTTTTAAGAGTAATCATATTTTTGAGATATTGTGGGACAGACCGCAGCCGCACGGCGTGGGCAAGCTCTGTCCTCAACTAATTAGGGCTTCGCGCGTTATCAGAAGCACATGATCGTCGCCCGCGCTGGTCTGCAGCCAGACCACCTCCAGCGCCGGGAAGGCTGCCTCAAAATTAGATCGTTCATTGCCGATTTCAAGCACCAGCACGCCATGCGCACTCATGTGCCGGAGCGCATCCCGAAGCAGCAGGCGGATGAAATCCATGCCGTCGGTCCCGCCCGCGGTGTTGCCGTCCAGCGCCAGCACCGGCTCGGCCCGGTACTCGGCGGGCAGGGCGGCCATGCCTTGGGCGTTGACGTAGGGCGGGTTGCACAGAATCAGGTCGTACGGCCCGTTCACCGCCCTCAGTCCGTCGGATTGCAGCAGCGTGATGCGATCCTGCAATCCGTGCTTCTCCACATTGATGCGGGCCACCGCCAGCGCATCCGGGGAAATATCGGCGCCGGTCACGTGCACGTCCGGGTAGGCCATGGCCGCCAGCACCGCCAGGCTGCCGTTGCCGGTGCACAGGTCCAGCACTTCGCGCGTGTGCTCGCCCAGCCAGGGATCGATACTGCCGTTGGCCAGCAGCTCGGCGATGAAGGATCGGGGTACGATGGCGCGCTCGTCCACATAAAAAGGGCACGCCCTGCAGCCAAGCTTCCCGGGTCAGATAGGCCGCGGGTTTGCGGGTTTCAATGCGCGCTATAAAAAGCGAAGCAATCTTTGCCTGTTCCAGGGGGGCTACAAGCCTGTGTTCTACCGAATCCAGGTCGTCCAGCGGCAGCCCGAGCTGCCACAGCACGAGCCAGGCGGCTTCATCAAAGGCGTTGCTCGTGCCGTGGCCGAAAGCCACGCCGGCATCCGAGAGCTGTTTCGCCCCGGCCTCGATCATCTCGATGACCGTCGGCTTGTTGCTTGTCGCTGGGCTCATGCTGCCAGCGTTTCCAGCACACGCCGGTAGATGTTTTTCAGCGGCTCGATGTCCGCCACGCTGACATGCTCGTCGATCTTGTGAATGGTCGCGTTCGGTGGCCCGAGTTCGATGACCTGCGGGCAGATTTTCGCGATGAAGCGCCCGTCACTGGTGCCGCCGCTGGTGGATATCTCGGTCTCGATGCCGCTCTCTGCCTTGATGGCGTCGCGCACGGCATGGACCAGCGTGCCCGGCGTGGTGAGAAAGGGCAGTCCGCCCACGGTCCAGGCCAGCTCGTAGTCCAGGCCATGCCGGTCCAGCACGGCGCTCAATCGCTGCTGCAGGCTTTCAGGTGTCGACTCGGTGGAGAAGCGGAAATTGAAATCGATCACCGCGTTGCCGGGAATCACGTTGCTGGCACCCGTGCCGCCATGGATGTTGCTGATCTGCCAGCTGGTGGGCGGGAAGAAGTCGTTGCCTCTGTCCCATTCGATGCCCACCAGCTCGGCCATGGCGGGGGCGAACAGGTGAATCGGATTTTTGGCCAGTTGCGGGTAGGCGATGTGGCCTTGCACGCCCTTGACGGTGAGCTTGCCGCTCATGGTGCCGCGCCGGCCGTTCTTGATCATGTCGCCGGTGCGATGCACCGAGGTCGGTTCGCCCACGATGCAGTAATCGAGGTGCTCGCCCCTTTGTTTGAGGGCCTCGCAGACCACCACGGTGCCGTCGGTGGCGGGGCCTTCCTCGTCGCTGGTCAGCAAGAATCCGATCGACAGGTTGGCCTGCGGACTGGCCGCCAGAAACTCTTCCACCGCCACGACAAACGCCGCCAGCGAGACCTTCATGTCGCTGCTGCCACGGCCATAGAGCTTGCCGTCGCGGTGGGTCGGAGTGAACGGATCGCTGTGCCACTGCTCGAGCGGGCCGGTCGGAACGACATCGGTATGCCCGGCAAACACTATCAATTTTGAAGGACCTTGCGCCCTGTTTTCGGGGCTTGCTGGCCGTTTTGCCCACAAATTTTTGACGCGGAAATGATCCGGGCCGCTTTGCATGGTTTCGCAGACAAAGCCCAGCGGATCCAGGCGCGCGGCGATGATGTCCTGGCAGCCCGCATCGTCCGGGGTGAGCGAGGGGCGCGACACCAGTTGCTCGGCGAGCTGAAGCGTGCGGGTCATAGAGCCCCCACGCTTGCCACTGCGTGTGCTGCGCTGCCCCTGGAGAAGGTGCGAGCTTGCTGAAAGCGGTTCTGTGCCGTGCTCATGTCAATGTTTCACATCCAGCGTTATTTCGGTGAACGACGGTTCGTCGTCATGGTCTTCTTCCTGCTCCTGGACTTGCGCGGTTTTGCCGAAGTCGTTTTGCAGGCGCCACATCAGGTTGGTCGGGGAATCCGCATTGAGCAGGCCTTCCTTGCGATCCACGCTACCGTCCACGATCAGGCGGGCGATGTCCTGCTCGAAAGTCTGGGAGCCCTCGGCCATTGATTTTTCCATGGCTTCCTTGACGCCGGAGAAGTCCCCTTTTTCGATCAGCTCCGAGATCAGCTTGGTATTGAGCAGGATTTCCATCGCGGGCATGCGGCCGCCCGTGGTGGTGCGCAGCAGGCGCTGCGAGATCAGCGCCTTGAGCGCCGCGGCCAGATCGCCGAGCATGGTCTGGCGGATTTCCACCGGGTAAAAGCTCAGGATCCGGTTGAGGGCCTGGTAGCTGTTGTTGGCATGCAGGGTGGCCAGGCACAGATGGCCGGACTGGGCGTACGCGATGGCCGCCGACATGGTTTCACGATCCCGGATTTCACCGATCAGGATCACGTCCGGCGCCTGGCGCAGGGCATTCTTGAGCGCAATTTGCAGCGACTGGGTATCGGTGCCGACCTCGCGCTGGTTGATCACCGATTTCTTGTTCCGGAACAGGTACTCCATCGGGTCCTCGATGGTGAGGATGTGGCCCGAGGCATTTTCGTTGCGGTAGTCGATCATGGACGCCAGCGTGGTGCTTTTGCCGGCGCCCGTGGCGCCGACCATCAGCAGCAGGCCGCGCTTTTCCATGATGAGCTCACCCAGAATCGGAGGCAGCGCCAGGCTGGAAAGCGCGGGGATATCCAGGGAGATATAGCGGATCACGGCCGCATAGGTGCCGCGCTGGCGCATGGCGCTGATGCGGAAACGGCCCACGCCGGCCAGCGGAAAACCCATGTTGAGCTCACCCGTATCTTCCAGCTCCTCGATGCGATTGGGCGGCAATATCTCGGCCAGCAGGTTGCGCGGCGCATCCGCCGGCAGCACCTGGCTGTTGATCGGCAGGCACTGGCCATTGATTTTGATGAGCGCGGGCGAGTGGGCCGAAAGATAAACATCCGAGGCCTTTTTTTCACTCATCAATCGCAGGATTTTCTCCATGGTGCTCATCGGGCCATCTCCAAAGTTGCCGGGTCAAGTAAGGCGCGGGGTGGGGCGGACTCGAACTGCCAGGCCCTAGGCCTGGGTCGGTCCGCGTCATCAGTCCCGCAGCAAGTCATTCAGGCTGGTCTTGGAACGGGTCTGGGCGTCCACCCGCTTGACGATGACCGCGCAGTACAGGCTGTACTTGCCGTCCGCGCTGGGCAGGTTGCCCGACACCACCACCGAGCCGGCCGGCACGCGGCCGTAATGGACTTCGCCGGTGGCGCGGTCATAGATCTTGGTGCTCTGGCCGATGTACACGCCCATGGAGATGACCGAGTTTTCCTCGACCACCACGCCCTCGACGATTTCCGAGCGGGCGCCGATGAAGCAGTTGTCCTCGATGATGGTGGGGCCGGCCTGCACGGGTTCGAGCACGCCGCCGATGCCGACGCCGCCGGACAGGTGCACGTTCTTGCCGATCTGGGCGCAGGAGCCCACGGTGGCCCAGGTGTCGACCATGGTGTTTTCGTCGACATAGGCGCCGATGTTGACGTAGGAAGGCATCAGGATGGCGCCCTTGGCAATGTAGCTGCCGCGGCGCGCCACCGCGGGCGGCACCACGCGCACGCCGCTGGCCTTCATTTCGTCCTCGCTCAGATGCGCGAACTTGGTCGGCACCTTGTCGTAAAAGCCCAGGTCGCCGGCCTTGATGACTTCGTTGTCCTTCAGGCGGAAAGACAGCAGCACGGCTTTCTTGATCCACTGGTGCACCGTCCACTGGCCCACCGCTTCCCGGGTCGCAACCCGCAGGCGGCCCTTGTTGAGTTCGGAAATCACATGCTCGACGGCGTCGGCCACCTCTTTCGGGGCGGCGGCCGGGGAGATGCCGGCACGGTTCTCCCACGCGGCGTCGATGATTTTTTGCAGTTGCTGGGTCATAAGGATTCTCTGGAATGTCAGGTTCTGGATTGGATGAATTGCACGATGCGCTGCGCGGCCTCGACGCATTCGGCGGTTTGTGCCACCAGCGCCATGCGGATACGCCCCGCGCCCGGGTTGACCCCGTTGACGTCGCGCGCAAGATAACTGCCGGGCAAAACAGTCACATTGTAAAGAGCAAGCAATTCACGTGCGAAATCAGTGTCACTGCCGCGCACCCCGGCCCACAGGTAGAAGCCGGCATCGGGCAGCGCCACGTCCATCGCCCCGGCCAGCAGGGGGGTGACCTGGGCAAACTTCTTGCGGTACATGCCGCGGTTTTCAATCACATGCCGCTCGTCGTTCCACGCGGCCACGCTGGCGGCCTGGACCACCGGGCTCATGGCGCTGCCGTGGTAGGTGCGATACAGCAGGAAGGGCTTGATGAGGGCGGCGTCGCCCGCCACAAAACCGCTGCGCATGCCCGGCACATTGCTGCGCTTGGACAGGCTGGTGAAGGAAATCAGGTTTTTGAAGTCGCTGCGCCCTAATTTTGCGGCCGCTTCCATGCCCCCCAGCGGCGGCTCCTCGCGGAAATAGATTTCGCTGTAGCACTCGTCCGAGGCGATCACAAAGCCATGGCGGTCGCTCAGATCAAACAGTTTTTGCCACTCGGCCAGCGGCATCACGGCCCCGGTCGGGTTGCCCGGCGAGCAGACGAACAGCAGCTGGGTGCGGGCCCAGACATCGGTCGGCACGCTGTCCCAGTCCTGGGCGAAATTGCGCGCCGGGTCGCTGGACACGAAATAGGGCTGCGCGCCCGCCAGCAGCGTGGCCCCCTCGTAGATTTGATAAAAGGGATTGGGACAAACCACCAGCGCCGGGCCCTTGCTGCCAGCACCCGGATCGATGATGGTTTGCGTCAGGGCAAACAGGGCTTCGCGCGAACCATTCACGGGCAGCACCTGGGTGGCCGGGTTGACGTTAAGTCCATAGCGGCTGTGCAGCCAGTGCGCAAAGGCTTCGCGCAGTGCCGGCTCGCCCGCGGTGGCCGGGTAGGCCGCCAGGCCGCTGGGTATGCCGGTGATGGCCGCCGTCATGGCCTGCTGGATGAAGGCCGGCGTGGGGTGCCTGGGCTCGCCGATCCCCAGGCTGATGGCCCGGTAGGCCGGGTTGGGGGTGACATCGGAGAAAAGCTGGCGCAGCCGCTCAAAGGGGTAAGGCTGCAAACGGGAAAGCAGGGGATTCATGGAGGGGGATTATCCCGCCTTGGACCAGCCGCTCGGCGGGCGCCCCCTGCGCTCAGGTAATATCGTCATCCGCGCAATGCCAGGGGCAAGACCGCCGGTTCTCCTCGGGACCCGTCTTTCCCCGAAAGCGCCATATGAATCAATGAGTTAGCCTGGGGCCTGCCGTGCGTCTTTCTTCGATCAAGTTGTCCGGGTTCAAATCCTTTGCCGAACCCACCACATTTCATCTGCCGGGCCAGCTCGTCGGGGTGGTGGGCCCCAACGGCTGCGGCAAGTCCAACATCATGGACGCCGTGCGCTGGGTGCTGGGCGAAAGCCGCGCCAGCGAGTTGCGCGGCGAATCCATGCAGGATGTCATCTTCAACGGCACCACCAGCCGCAAGCCCGCGAGCCGCGCCAGCGTGGAGCTGGTGTTCGACAACGCGGACCACCGCGCGGGCGGCCAGTGGAGCCAGTTCGCCGAGGTGGCGGTCAAGCGCGTCCTGACGCGCGACGGCACCTCCAGCTACTACATCAACAACCAGCCGGTGCGCCGGCGTGATGTGCAGGACGTGTTCCTGGGCACCGGCCTGGGTCCGCGTGCCTACGCCATCATCGGGCAGGGCACGATCAGCCGCATCATCGAATCCAAGCCCGAGGAGCTGCGCCTGTTCCTGGAGGAGGCCGCGGGGGTGTCCAAATACAAGGAGCGCCGGCGCGAGACCGAAAACCGCCTGTCCGATACCCGCGAGAACCTGACCCGGGTCGAGGACATCCTGCGCGAGCTCAATGCCAATCTGGACAAGCTGGAAAAACAGGCCGAGGTCGCCCAGAAGTTCAACACGCTGCAGTCCGATGTGATGCTCAGGCAGCACCAGCTCTGGTACCTCAAGCGCTCCGAGGCCGAGGCCGACCAGACCAAGGTCAAGATGGACGCCGAGAAGGCCGTCAACGACCTGGAGTCCCGCGTGGCCGATCTGCGCCATATCGAAGCCGATCTGGAAACCATCCGGCAGGCCCATTACGCGGCCGGGGACCAGGTCAATCAGGCCCAGGGCCTGCTGTACGAGGCCAGCACCGAGGTCGGGCGGCTGGAGGCCGAAATCCGCTTCGTGGTGGAGGGGCGCCAGCGCGTGGAGCAGCGTCTTGCGACCCTGAAGGAGCAGACCGCCCAGTGGGCCAGCCGCAAGGACGATGCCCTGGCCGAGCTGGAGTCCCTGGCCGGGCTGGCGCTGGTGGGCGAGGAAAAAACCGAACTGCTCGCGGCCCAGGTGGAGGAGCAGGCACAGGCGCTGCCCGATCTGGAGGATGCCTTGCGCCAGGCCCAGGCCGGGGCCAACGAACAACGCGCCAGCGTGGCGCAGGTCCAGCAGCAGATCCAGGTGCTCGCCGCGGAGCAGCGCAGCATCGAGGAACAATCCCGCCAGCTCACGACGCGCCGCGAACGGCTTGCCACCGATCGCAATGCCCTGGCCGCGCCCGACGAAGCCCGGCTGCTCAACCTGCAAAGCCAATTGGCCGAGGCGGTTGAGGCCGCCAGCGTGGCCGAGGGCCGGCTGCACGAACTGCAGGAGGCCGTGCCCCAGCTCGACGAGGCCCGGCGCCAGCAGCAGCAGGCGGTCAACACCGAATCAGCGCGCCAGGCCGACCTGTCGGCCCGCATGGAGGCGCTCAAGGCCCTGCAGGAAAAAGTCAAGACCGACGGCAAGCTGCAGCCCTGGCTGGCCAGGCACGGACTGGAATCCTTGCAGGGGTTGTGGAGCCGCATTCACATCGAGCAGGGCTGGGAAAACGCGCTCGAAGCGGCCCTGCGCGAGCGCCTGGGGGCGCTGGAAGTCAGCCGCCTCGACATGGTGCGCGGGTTTTTGGGGGTCGAGGGCGCCGGTGCGCCGCCCGCCAAGCTGGCGTTCTACAGCCCGCCGCCGGCCGAGCGGCCCGAAGCGCCAGCGGCCTTGCCGCGCCTGGCCGACCTGCTGCGCCTGCATGATGCCGGCCAGAAGGCCATTCTGGCCGACTGGCTGCATGGCTGCTACACCGCATCCAGTTTTGAAGACGCGCTGGCCAGGCGCGACCAGCTCAAGGCCGGCGAAACCATTTTTGTGAAAACCGGCCATGCCGTCACGGCCCACAGCGTGAGCTTTTATGCCCCGGACTCCGAGCAGGCCGGCTTGCTGGCCCGGGCGCAGGAAATCGAAAACCTGGACAAGCAGCTCCGGGCCCAGGCCCTGATCAGTGAGGAATCGCGCTCGGCTCTGGTGCGGGCCGAGGCCGCCTATGCCGACGCCTCGCAGCGGCTGGTCACGGCCCGCCGCGAGGCATCCGAGAGCCAGAGCCGCGCCCATGAACTGCAGGTCGAGACGCTGCGCTTGGCCCAGCTGGCCGAGCAGACCCGCGCGCGCAGCGAGCAGATCGCGGCCGACCTGGCCGAGGTGGATGCCCAGCTCGATGAGCTGCAGGAGCGCCGCGTCACGGCGCAGGCCCGCTTCGAGGAACTCGACATGCAACTGGCGGACAGCCAGGAGCGCCATGCCCAGCTCGACGAGCGCGTGATCGAGGCCGAGCGCAAGCTGACCGAAAGCCGCGAGCAGCAGCGCAGCCTGGAGCGCCAGGCGCAGGAGGCGGTGTTTGCCATGCGCAGCCTGGACGCTCGCAAGGCCGAGCTCTCGCGTGCCATCGACACCGCGGCGCAGCAGGCCGAATCCATCAAGGCCGAGGAGCAACGGGCCCACGATGAACTGGCCCGGCTGACCGATGCCGCGGCGCAGGCCGGCTTGCAGAACGCGCTGGCCCTGAAGCACGAGCGGGAGCAGGCCCTCGGGGCCAAACGCAGCGAATACGACGATCTGACCGCCAAGCTGCGCGCCAGCGACGAGCGCCGGCTGCAGCTCGAGCGCGAGCTCGATCCGCTGCGCCAGCGCATCACCGACTTCCAGCTCAAGGAACAGGCGGCGCGCCTCGGTTTCGAGCAGTACGCCCAGCTGCTGACCGATGCCCAGGCCGATCTGGAGGCGGTGGCCGCATCGATCGAGGCGGGCCATGTGCGCCTGGCCGGCATGCAAGGCGAGATCGACCGCCTCAACCGCGAGATTGCCGCTTTGGGCGCGGTCAACCTGGCCGCGCTGGAAGAGCTGTCCACCGCGCGCGAGCGCAAGCAGTTCCTCGATGCCCAGTCGGCCGATTTGACCGAGGCCATGACGACGCTGGAAGACGCCATCAAGAAGATCGATGCGGAAACCCGCGATCTGCTGTCGGGCACCTTCAACACCGTGAACGAGCATTTCGGCAAGATGTTCCCCGAGCTGTTTGGCGGCGGCAACGCCAGGCTGGTGATCACCGGCGAGGAGATTCTGGACTCGGGCGTGCAGGTGCTGGCCCAGCCGCCCGGCAAGAAGAACCAGACGATTCACCTGCTCTCCGGCGGCGAGAAGGCGCTCACGGCGATTGCGCTGGTGTTCGCGATTTTCCAGCTCAATCCCGCGCCCTTTTGCCTGCTTGACGAGGTGGACGCGCCGCTGGACGACGCCAACACCGAGCGTTATGCCAAGCTGGTGTCGAGCATGAGCCGTGAAACGCAGTTCCTGTTCATCAGCCACAACAAGATCGCCATGGAAATGGCCGAGCAGCTCATCGGCGTGACCATGCAGGAGCAGGGCGTCTCGCGCATCGTGGCGGTGGACATGGAGTCGGCGGTGTCCATGGTGGAGGCAGCCTAGGGCCTGTTCACCCCATGAGTACTCTGCAAATCGGTCTGGCGGTGGCCGGCGGTGTCGTGCTGGCCGCCGTAGTGGCCCACGGCGCGTGGACGTCGCGCAGGAACGCGCCGCGCCAAGCCCAGCCGGACGAGGCACAGGCCGGTGCGCCGGCTCAAGGCATCGAGCCGGTCCTTATCGAGGTGGCGGCTGAGACCGAAAAATTCCCCTTGCCGGTGCCCGACAGGCGGCCGCTGCTCGATGCGCTGATTGACGTCATCGCGCCGATCGCGCTGGACGCTCCGGTATCGGGCGAGGCGGCGCTCGCCGCCATGCCGACAACGCGCCGCGCGGGCAGCAAGCCGTTTGCCATCGAGGGCTTCAACGAGGCCGCGCGACATTGGGAACTCCCGCAGGCCGGACATCGCTACGGCGCGTTCCAGGCGGGCGTGCAGCTGGCCAACCGCTCGGGCCCGCTCAATGAGATCGAGTATTCCGAATTCGTGATGAAGGCCCAGGCGTTCTCGGATGCCATCAACGGTTCGCCCGAATTTCCGGACATGCTCGAGGAGGTGGCCCGCGCCCGTGAACTCGACCAGTTCGCCAGCGGCCATGACGCCCAGCTCGGTTTCACCTTGCGCGCCCTCCATTCGGCCTGGAGTCCGGGTTATCTGCAGCAAAACGCCTCGCGCCTGGGTTTCGTGGCCGGGGTCATTCCGGGGCGCATGGTGTTGCCCGCCAGCGCGGCGGGGCTGCCGCCGGTGCTGGGCCTGGCGTTTGACACGCAGGCGGCCCTGGCCGAGGACCCGGCCCAGTCGGCCATCCGCGAAGTCACCCTGAGCCTGGACGTGGCCCAGGTGGACCGCGGCGAGCGGGCGTTCGAACGCATGCGCGAAGCGGCCACGGCCCTGGCCCAGACCATGGACGGGGTGCTGACCGACGACAACGGCCAGCCCCTGGCGACGCAGGCCATGGACCTGATTGGCCAGGAGCTGGAAAACCTCTACGACACCCTGGACGCACGCGATCTGTCGGCGGGATCCGTCCTGGCGCGGCGCCTGTTTTCATGATGCAACCCCCAGGCTCCGCTCCCTTCGTTCGCTACGCCACCCCCCTTTTGCTGCGCGAAGGGGGCGCTCCCAGCGGCCTGGCAAAGCCAGCTCCGCGGGAGCCTTGGCTTTTTGTTTTGTAGATATCGGCATGGCTACGCTCGATTTGTTTTCTGCTGGTGCGGCGCCGGCCGAGCCGGGCATGCAACGCGTGCAGGAACTGCACCGCCTGTTGCACCACCATGCCCACCGTTATTACGTGCTCGATGATCCTGAGATTCCGGACGCCGAGTACGACCGGCTGTTTCGCGAATTGCAGGCGATCGAAGCGGCGCACCCGGAGCTGGTCACGCCCGATTCGCCCACCCAGCGCATCGGCGGCAAGCCGCTGGAGCAGTTCGCCAGCGTGCGCCATGCGGTGCCGATGCTGAGCATCCGCACCGAAACCGACACCGAGGCCAGCGGCGCGCAGAATTTTGACGCGCGCGTGCGGCGCGAGCTGAAACTGCAGGAGAGCGATCCACCCGTCGAATACGTGGCCGAGCTCAAGTTTGACGGCCTGGCGATCAACCTGCGTTATGAGCACGGCGTGCTGGTGCAGGCGGCCACGCGCGGCGATGGGGAGGTCGGCGAGGATGTGACGCAGAACATCCGCACGATAGGGCAGATACCGCTGCGCCTCGAAGCCGTTGGCCCCGAGCCTGTCGAAGGGGCTGCGAAGGCTGCGCTTCCTTCGTCGGTGCCCAGGACAGGCGGCTCAGCCCGAACGGCATCGGTTCCCGCCGTGCTGGAGGTGCGCGGCGAGGTCTACATGCGGCGCGACGACTTCGAGGCCCTCAACAGCAGGCAGCGGGACAAGGGGGACAAGACCTTTGTCAACCCGCGCAATGCCGCCGCCGGTGCGGTGCGCCAGCTCGATCCCGCCATTGCCGCGCAGCGTCCCTTGAGTTTTTTCGCCTACGGCCTGGGCGAGGTGACGCCGGGCACGGCGGAATTCGACTCGCATTTCGAATGGCTGCGGGCCCTGAAATCATGGGGTTTTCCGGTCTGCGAGCACGTGGAGACTGCGCAAGGCGCTACTGAATTGATAGCGTTTCATCGCCGCATGGGCGAGTTGCGCGACCGCCTGCCCTACGACATCGACGGCGTCGTCTACAAGGTCAATAGCCTGGAACTGCAGCAGAGACTGGGTTTCGTCACGCGCGAGCCGCGCTGGGCCGTGGCTCACAAATACCCGGCGCAGGAACAGCTCACCACGGTGCTGGGCATCGAGGTGCAGGTGGGGCGCACCGGCAAGCTCACGCCGGTTGCAAAATTAGCCCCCGTGTTTGTCGGCGGCGTGACCGTGACCAACGCCACGCTGCACAACGAGGACGAGGCACGCCGCAAGGATGTGCGTGTCGGCGACACGGTCATTGTGCGCCGCGCCGGCGACGTGATTCCGGAAGTGGTGGCGGTGCTGCCCGAAAAACGCGTGGCCGGTGCGCCGATGTTTACCATGCCGCGCATCTGTCCGGTCTGCGGCTCGGCCGCCGTGCGCGAAGAGGGCGAGGTGGATTACCGCTGCACCGGCGGCCTGTTTTGCAGCGCGCAGCGCAAGCAGGCCATCCTGCACTTCGCCCAGCGCCGCGCGGTGGAGGTGGAAGGCCTGGGCGACAAGCTGGTCGATCAGCTGGTGGACAGTGGCGTGGTCAACACCTTGCCGGATCTGTACCGCCTGGGCTTCACGGCCCTGGCCAGCATGGAGCGCATGGCCGACAAGTCGGCGCAAAACATCCTGGATGCGCTGGAGAAGTCCAAGCAGACCACGTTGCCGCGGTTTGTGTTCGGCCTGGGCATCCGCCATGTGGGCGAGGCCACGGCCAAGGCGCTGGCGCGGCATTTCGGCAAGCTCGACGCCATCATGGATGCGACGCAGGAAGAACTGCTGCAGGTCAGCGATGTCGGCCCCATCGTGGGCATGAGCATCCGCACCTTCTTCGAGCAGCCGCACAACCGCGAGGTGGTGGAACAGCTGCGCGCCTGCGGCGTGCACTGGGAGGAGGGCGAGCCGGCGGCGGTCGAACCCAAGCCGCTGACGGGCAAGACCTTTGTCATCACCGGCACCCTGCCCACCCTGAGCCGCGACCAGGCCAAGGATCTGCTCGAAGCCGCCGGGGCCAAGGTGGCCGGCTCGGTCAGCAAGAAAACCGACTATGTGCTCGCGGGCCTTGATGCCGGCAGCAAGCTGGACAAGGCGCAGGCTTTGGGAGTGTCCGTGCTGGATGAAGCGGGCTTGCAGGCATTGCTGGCAGGCGCCGCATAACAACGGGCCTTCGCACGAAGTCCTGTTCCCATCGTCAGTTCGGTGAAAGCTTGCGTGCGAGTACGATAAGGGCGGCTCGACGCCTGGGAATTCAGGTCGGGTTCATGCGGTCCCCGCACAAAAAAACAGGAGTGCATTCAGGATGCTGAAATTCAAAGCTTGGCAGTTCAAACGCATCGGTGTCCGGCTGGGAGCCGGGTTCGGCGTCGTCCTGGCGCTCATGCTGCTCATGCTGCTGGTCGCCGGCATTCAACTGTGGCGAATCCAGCTGCACAACGCCGAAAGCGCCCGTCACACCGAGCGCCTGGTTCAGGTTCAGGAGTGGTCGGCGCTGGTCAGAACCAATCTGGACCGTGCCTTGACGGCGACGCGGCTGGATGCCGCCATTGCGGACGATGAGGCGGCGCGCACCCGCTTGGGCCCGGTCTTGAACAAGCTCAATGAGGACATGGCCGCCACGGCCAATGCCACGGCCGAGTTGCAGAAGAAGGTGTCGGAGATCACCGACGAACAGAAAATTGCCGCGCAGGTGGCCAAAGTCAACGAATCCCGCGCCCGTTTCGTGGGCATTCGGGCCCAGGTCCGTGATGACATCCAGATGGGGGAGGGCGGCAAGCGCATCGAGGCCGAACTGGTGCCGCTGGCGCAGTCCCTGCTCAAGTCACTGGACGAGCTGGTGGCCAGCCTCAAGGCGCGCAGCGCAAGCGCCAACCAGGGCCTGGGTGACACCGTGCAGGGCGCCCGCCTGATCCTGATCGCCATTTGCGCGGTGGCCCTGGCGGTGGGCGCGCTTATCGCCTGGCTCACCACCCGCGCCATCACGAATCCCATGCGGGACGCCGTTTCCATCGCCGAGAACATCGCCCACGGCGACCTGTCCCACACCTTCGAATCCGATCGGCCGGACGAGATCGGCTCGATGCTGCGGCGCTTGTCGCTGATGCAGCAAAAGCTGCATGCCGCGTTTTCGGACATCAGCCAGTCCACCGGGCAGATCCAGCTCGCCAGCAGCGAGGTCGCGACCGGCAACGCCGATCTGTCCCACCGGACCGAACAGGCCGCCAGCAATCTGCAGGAGACGGCCTCCGCCATGGAGCAGCTGACCGGCACCATCCGGCAGTCCACCGATTCGGCCCGCACCGCCAATCAGCTGGCCGTATCGGCGGCGCAAGTGGCGCAGCGAGGGGGCCAGGTGGTGGCGCAGGTCGTCACGACCATGGATGAGATCAACGACAGCTCCGGCAAAATCGCCAACATCATCGGCGTGATCGACGGCATCGCCTTCCAGACCAATATTCTTGCCCTCAACGCAGCCGTCGAGGCCGCGCGTGCCGGCGAGCAGGGGCGCGGTTTTGCGGTGGTGGCCTCGGAGGTGCGCAGCCTGGCGCAGCGCTCGGCCGAAGCCGCCCGGGAAATCAAGGCGCTGATCGACGCCAGCGTGGACAAGGTGGGAACCGGCGCCAAGCTGGTCAAGGATGCGGGCAGCACGATGGATGACATCGTGGCCAGTGTCCAGCGCGTCACCGACATCATTGTGACCATCAGTACGGCCTCGTCGGAGCAGAGCCAGGGGATCGGACAGATCAACAGCGCCGTCAACCAGCTGGACAAGATGACGCAGCAAAATGCCGCGCTGGTGGAAGAATCGGCGGCCGCGGCGGAAAGCCTGAAGGATCAGGCGCAGAAGCTCGCCGGCGTCGTGGCCACCTTCCGCCTGGCCTAGCGACTAGGCCTGCGCGTCGTCGGTGCGGGCGTCGTCGCTGACGCGCTCCGGCCGGCGCCACAGCCACAACGCCACGGCTGTCATGCAGGCAAGCGCCAGCCCGGCGGCCCAGCGCGGGTGCGAACTCAGCAGCAGGTAGAGCCCGCTGGCACCCATGACCCCCGTGGCCATCCATTTGGAGCGTCGCCGCACCACGCCGCCGCGGCGCCAGTCGCGGAGCATCGGCCCGAAGGCAGTGTGCTCCTCCAGCCAGGCCAGCAGACGCGGCGAACTGCGCGCTGCCGCCCAGGCCGACAGCAGGATGAAGGGCGTGGTCGGCAGCACCGGCAGGAAGATGCCGATCACCCCCAGCAGCAGAAACAGCAGCGCCAGCCCGAGGTAGAGCCAGCGCAACAGCGCCGGCGCCAGGGTCTGCGGGCGCGGGGTGGGCGGGCGGGGAAGCGGCATGGCGCCATTGTGCCGTCATGACGGCCTTTGCCGGGATCCGCGAACGGAACAGGGAGATGGATACCTCTCCCGTCGCACGGTTTGAGGCAAGCATTCTGGAAAGGTCGATTGGCAAGTCAAGAAAAAGCGGCACCCGGTATGGCGTGAATGTGGTTGACTGGAACAAGGGGCAGATACTCGGAGACTTCCAAGTCTCAAGTGATTTCTTTTACAGTGTCAGTCCCGGCCAGCGGCCGGGAATTAATCAACGTTCCGGTTGCCTGGGTCCGAGGCGGGTGGAATCTTTCTAATTCGACGGAAGAACAATGGCTGTACACAAGATACTCAAGATGGGTGACCCGCGCCTGCTGCGCGTGGCGCAGCCCGTGGCGGCGTTTGATACGGACGAGCTGCACCTGCTGGTCAGCGACATGCTCGACACCATGCTGGCGGCCAGCGGTGCCGGGTTGGCCGCGCCGCAGATCGGCGTGGACTTGCAGTTGGTGATCTTCGGCAGCGGTGCGGTCAACCCGCGCTATCCCGAAGCCCCCATCGTGCCCAAGACGGTGCTGATCAACCCGGTGATCACGCCGCTGCCGGTGTCCACGGATGACACGCGTGTGCTGGAGGAGGAAGACTGGGAAGGCTGCCTTTCCGTGCCGGGGCTGCGCGCCGCGGTGCCGCGTTGGCAGCGCATCCGCTACACCGGCTTCGATCAGTACGGGGACCCCATCGAGCGCAGCGTGGAGGGTTTTCATGCCCGGGTGGTGCAGCACGAGTGCGATCACCTGCTGGGCGTGCTTTATCCGATGCGGGTCAGGGATTTCAGCAAATTCGGGTTCACGGAGGTTCTTTTCCCGGGCCTGGACGCCGGCCAGGACGATTGAAAACCTCGGGCCACCGCAGCGCCGGACCGCTCCAAGCAAGGCACGGTCCCCTCGGGGCTGGAGCCTGCGGCTCCAAGCCTGCTTGAGCAGGCTTGGACAGGCGACAGAGGCGAAGCGTCTCGCGAGCCGCGGCCTGCAAGGCCTCGCGCAGTACACGCAGTGACCAGCGTGGGGGCTAGGTTACGACGCCAGCGCTTCCAGCAATTCCGTTTCGATCTCGATCTGCGCCTTGGTTTGCTGCAATTCGGGGCCGTGGATCAAAAAGGTGTCGTCCACGCGCTCACCCAGGGTGGCGACCTTGGCCAGTTGCAGCGTGAGCTTGTGCCTGGCCAGCACGCGCGCCACGCGGTAGAGCAGCCCCACCTGATCCATGGCCGTGATGTTGAGCAGCCAGCGCTGGGCCTTCTCGTCGGGCCGCAGGGACACGCGCGGCGCGATCGGAAAGCTCTTGACCCGGCGCGACACGCGGCCCCGGCTCGGCGGCGGCAGCGGGCCGGCATCGGCAATGGCGCGGCTCAGTCCGAACTCCACCATGCTGGTGAGCTCGCGGTACTGTTCGGGGGCCGCTGCGATGACCACCTCGAACGTGTCCAGCGCATAGCCGTTGTTGGCGGTATGGACCCGGGCATCCAGGATGCTGAAGCCGCCTTGATCGAAATAGCCGCAAATGCGCGCAAACAGGTCGGGCTGATCCCTGGTATAGACCAGCACCTGCAAGCCCTCGCCCAGGGGCGAGCGGCGGGCGCGCACGATGGGCTTGTCGCTGCCCACGTGGCGCGACAGCTGCTTGGTGTGCCAGGCAATGTCGGCCGCGTCGTGGCGCATGAAGTAGCTCACGTCCAGCGTGTCCCACAGCGGCTTGTGGGCCTCGAACGGCATGGCGTAAAGCGCCACGGCGATCAGGGCCTCGCGCTTGCGCGCCTCCACCTCGGCGTCGGCATCGGGCGCGCGCCCGCCCAGCACGCGCAGGGTGAGGCGGTACAGATCTTCCAGCAGCTTGCCTTTCCAGGCATTCCAGACTTTCGGGCTGGTGCCGCGGATGTCGGCCACCGTCAGCAGGTACAGCGCCGTGAGATTGCGTTCGTTGCCCACGCGTTGGGCGAACGAGGCGATGACGTCGGGGTCGCTCAGGTCGGACTTTTGCGCGATGCGGCTCATGGAGAGGTGCTCCTGCACCAGAAACTCGATGAGCTGCGTGTCTTCGCGCTCGATGTCGTGCTGGCGGCAAAAACGCCGCACATCGACGGCGCCCAGCTCGGAGTGGTCGCCGCCCCGGCCCTTGGCGATGTCGTGAAAAAGCGCGGCCGCGTACAGAATCCAGGGCTTGTCCCAGCCGGCCGCGAGCTGCGAGCAGAACGGGTATTCATGGGCGTGCTCGGCCATGAAAAAGCGCCGCACATTGCGCAGCACCATCAGGATGTGCTGGTCCACCGTGTAGACGTGGAACAGGTCGTGCTGCATCTGCCCCACGATCCGGCGGAACACCCACAGGTAGCGCCCGAGCACCGAGGTCTGGTTCATCAGGCGCATGGCATGCGTGATGCCGTCGCGCTGCATCAGGATGCGCCTGAAGGTCTCGCGGTTGACCGGGTCGTTGCGGAACTTGCCGTCCATCACCTTGCGCGCGTTGTACAGGGCGCGCAGCGTGCGCGCCGACAGGCCCTTGGCCCCCTCGGTGGTCTGGTAGAGCAAAAAGGTCTCCAGAATCGCGTGGGGCTGGCGCTGGTAGAGGTCGTCGCCGTTGACCTCGATCAGCCCGGCCTTGTCGCTGAAGCGCTCATTGATCGGGCGTGGCAGCTGGGTCGAGGGGTTGAGCCGCTCCTCGATGTTGAGCAGCAAAATCTGGTTGAGCTGGGTCACGGCCTTGGCCGCCCAGTAATAGCGCCGCATCAGGGCCTCGCTGGCGCGTACCGGCAGTCCGGTGCCGTCGGGCGACTCCGAGCTGAAACCCAGGGATTCGGCCACCGCGGTCTGCATGTCAAAGACCAGGCGGTCCTCGCGCCGCTTGGCGATCAGGTGCAGGCGGATGCGGATCAGCCGCAACAGCGCCTCGTTGGATTTGATCTGCCTGACTTCGAAGGGGGTGGCCAGGCCGCTGCCCGCCAGCTCGTCCCAGGTGGCGCCGAAACCGGCCGCCCGCGCCACCCACAGGATCACCTGCAGGTCGCGCAGCCCACCGGGCGACTCCTTGCAGTTGGGCTCCAGCGAGTAGGGCGTGTCCTCGAACTTGGTGTGCCGCTGGCGCATCTCCAGCGTCTTGGCGACAAAAAACCCCTTGGGATCGATCACCGTCTGGAATTCCTCGCGGAACCGGGCGAACAGCCGCGGGTCGCCCGTGACGAGCCGGCATTCCAGCAGCGAGGTCTGGACCGTCACGTCCTTTTGCGCCTCGGCCAGGCACTCGGACACGGTGCGCACGCTCGATCCGATCTCCAGTCCCACATCCCAGCAATTGCTGATGAAGGCCTCGATCCGGGCCTTGAGCTCGGGCTGCTGCTCGGGCGACTGGTCTGGCGGCAGCAGCAGCAGCACGTCGATATCCGAGTGGGGGAACAGCTCGGCGCGTCCGAACCCGCCCACCGCCACCAGTGCAAACGGCGCATCAAAGCCGGCCTGCTGCCAGAGCCGGCACAAGGTGGCGTCCGCCAGCCGGGAGAGCTTGTGCAGCGTGGCGTCAACGCCGCGGGTCGACATGCCGCACGCTGCAATGGCCTGCAGCACCAGGGCTTTCTGGTCGCGGTAATGCTCCCGCTGCGCCTGCAAGTCGGTCATGGCCGTTTTTCGCGTCACGCGGCGCTGCTGGTGGCTCGCTCGGTCACGAAGGCAGGTATCGGTGGGCCACCGGCCGACAGCGTGAGCACCTCGTAGCCGGTCTCGGTGACGAGAACCGTGTGCTCCCACTGGGCCGAGAGCGAGTGGTCCTTGGTCACGATGGTCCAGCCGTCGCCCAGCTCCTTGATGTCGCGCCGGCCCACGTTGAGCATGGGCTCGATGGTGATGGTCATGCCGGGCTTGAGCTCGTCCAGCGTGCCCGGCTTGCCGTAGTGCAGCACCTGCGGGTCCTCGTGGAAATTGCGGCCGATGCCGTGGCCGCAAAACTCGCGCACCACGCTCAGGCCCTGGCCCTCGGCAAACTGCTGGATCGCCCAGCCGATATCGCCCAGGTGGGCGCCGGGCCTGACCTGCACGATGCCGTGCCACATGGACTCATAGGTGAGCGCGCAAAGCCGCTTGGCGGCAATGGAGGCATTGCCCACGATGAACATGCGGCTGGAGTCGCCATGCCAGCCGTCCTTGATCACGGTGACATCGATGTTGACGATGTCGCCGTTCTTGAGCGGCTTGTCGTTCGGAATGCCGTGGCATACCTGATGGTTGACGGAGGTGCAGATGGCCTTGGGGTAGGGGTTGCGTCCTGAAGGGTCGTAATTCAGCGGCGCGGAAATCGCATGCTGCACCTGGGTCGTGTAGTCGTCGGCCAGCTTGTCCAGCTCGTTCGTGGTGATGCCGGGTTTGACGAACGGGGTGAGGTAGTCCAGCAGTTCGGCGGTCAATTTGCCAGCCAGGCGCATGCCCGCAATATCCTCGGCATTTTTAATGGTGATGGTCATGGGGCCAATTATCCCATTGGCCGCGTTTCCCCGCAGTTTCAGCCCGCCGGGTTTGGGCGCAGGCGCGCTCGAACGGAGGAGTTCAGGGCCGGTTCACACCCGTTCCGGCGCTGCGAGGCGTCCCCATCGATGACCCAGCTAAAATCAAGGGTTTTCACGGACGACCCGTCCGCCACCCACATCTAGGCCACCACAGTGACCCTGCATATCACCTCGTTTGAAGGCGGCAGCGCCCTCAGCAGCTTTCGCATCCAGCAACTCCTGCCCGGCCTGCAAGCCATCCATGACAAGATCAGCGGCATGGCCGCGCGCTTTGTGCACCTGGTGTCTGCTGACGCTGAACCGACGGCGGAACTCCAGCGCCAGCTCGCGGCCCTGCTGACCTATGGCGAGCCATACCGGGGGCCGAGCGACGGCCCGCTGATCGTGGTGTCGCCGCGTTTGGGCACCGTATCGCCCTGGGCCTCCAAGGCCACCGACATTGCCCACAACTGCGGCCTGGCCGTGCGGCGCGTGGAGCGCATCGTCGAATACCGGCTTGCGCTCAAGTCCGGCTTGCTGGGAACGGCGGCCTTGTCACAGGCCCAGCTGGCTCAGGTCGCCGCGCTGCTGCACGACCGCATGACCGAGAGCGTGATGTTCGCGCGGGACCAGGCTTTTGGCCTGTTCACCGAGCTGCACCCGGCGCCCATGGCGCACGTGGACGTGCTGGCCGGTGGCCCCGGCATGGGCCGCAAGGCCCTGGAAAAAGCCAACGTGCAGTTCGGCCTGGCGCTGGCCGACGACGAGATCGACTACCTGGTGGCCGCCTTCACCCAGCTTGGCCGCAACCCGACCGATGTGGAACTCATGATGTTCGCGCAGGCCAACAGCGAGCATTGCCGCCACAAGATTTTCAACGCCCAGTTCACCATTGATGGCGTGCCGCAGGGCAGCAGCATGTTCGGCATGATCCGCCACACGCACCAGACCAGCCCGCAGCACACGGTGGTGGCGTACTCGGACAACGCCTCCGTCATGGAAGGCTCGCAGATCGAAAGATTCATTGCCAAATCGGCCTCCAGCCCTTATGAAGCGGGTGTGAGAAGCTATCAAAAACAGAGCGCCTTGAGCCATGTGCTGATGAAGGTGGAAACCCACAACCACCCGACGGCCATCTCGCCGTTTCCCGGCGCCGCCACCGGCGCCGGCGGCGAAATCCGCGACGAGGGCGCCACCGGCCGCGGCTCCAGGCCCAAGGCGGGCCTGACGGGCTTTACCGTATCCAAGCTCTTTGACAGCAGCTACGGCAAGCCCGAACACATCGCCAGCCCGCTGCAGATCATGACCGAGGGGCCGCTGGGCGGCGCGGCTTTCAACAATGAATTCGGCCGGCCCAACCTGCTGGGCTACTTCCGCGAGTACGAACAGACGGTCACGAGCGACGTGGACAGCATCCGCCGTGGCTACCACAAGCCCATCATGATCGCCGGCGGTCTGGGCAGCATCGACGCGGGCCTGACGCACAAGATCGAGTTTCCCGCGGGCAGCCTGCTGATCCAGCTCGGCGGCCCCGGCATGCGCATCGGCATGGGCGGCAGCGCGGCCAGCTCCATGGCCACCGGCGCCAATGCCGCCCAGCTCGACTTTGATTCGGTGCAGCGCGGCAACCCCGAGATCGAGCGCCGCGCGCAGGAGGTCATCAACCACTGCGGGGCGCTGGGCGCGGCCAATCCCATCCTGGCCATCCACGACGTCGGCGCCGGCGGCCTGTCCAACGCCTTCCCCGAGCTGACCAACGACGCGGGCCGCGGCGCGCGCTTCGACCTGCGCGCCGTGCCGCTGGAAGAGTCCGGCCTGGCGCCCAAGGAAATCTGGTGCAACGAGAGCCAGGAGCGCTATGTGCTGGCGATCGCACCCGAGTCGCTGGCGATGTTCAAGGCTTTTTGCGAGCGCGAGCGCTGCCCGTTTGCCGTGGTCGGTGTCGCCACCGAGGAGCGCCAGCTGGTGCTGACGGATGAAGATGGCGTGAGCGGCGCCGGGCCGTCCCAAGCCGCGAGACATGACGACGCGAGACGCGTGCGTCTCTTCGGCCCGTCCGATCCTGCGCAGGCAGGATCGGAGCCGCGGGCCTCAGCCCCCTCGGGGGGCAGCGAACCACACGCAGTGGGAAGCGTGGGGACCGCGGTAAACATGCCCATGAACGTGCTGCTGGGCAAGCCGCCCAAGATGCACCGCGACGTCAAGACCGTGGTTCGCAGTTTTCAGCCGGTGGTTCTCACCGGCGTTGATTTGCAGCAGGCCTGCATCAACGTGCTGGCCAGTCCCACGGTGGCATCCAAGCGCTTCCTCATCACCATCGGCGACCGCACGGTGGGCGGCCTGAGCCATCGTGACCAGATGGTCGGCCCCTGGCAGGTGCCCGTGGCCGACTGCGCCGTGACCCTGGCCGACTACGCCGGTTTTGCCGGCGAGGCCATGAGCCTGGGCGAGCGCACGCCGCTGGCCGCCATCGACGCGCCGGCCTCCGGGCGCATGGCCGTGGCGGAAAGCATCACCAACCTGCTGGCCGCACCGATGGAACTTTCGCGCGTCAAGCTCTCGGCCAACTGGATGGCTGCCTGCGGCGAGCCCGGTGAGGACGCTGCGCTCTACGCCACCGTCAAGGCCGTGGGCCTGGAGCTGTGCCCCGCCTTGGGCATCTCCATCCCGGTGGGCAAGGACAGCCTGTCCATGCGCACGCAGTGGGGCGACGGGAACGACAAGAAGAAGGTCACCTCGCCGGTAAGCCTGATCGTCACCGCTTTCGCCACGCTGGCCGATGTGCGCGGCACGCTCACGCCGCAACTCGATGCCACCGAGCCCGACAGCACGCTGCTGCTGATCGACCTGGGCCGTGGCCGCAACCGCATGGGCGGCAGCATCCTGGCGCAGACGCTGGGGCAGGTGGGCGATGCGGTGCCCGACCTGGACGACCCGCAGGACCTGGTGAACCTGGTCAAGGCCGTCAACGCCCTGCGCGCGCAGGGCCAAATTCTGGCCTACCACGACCGCAGCGACGGCGGCCTGTTCGCCGCGGCCTGCGAAATGGCTTTTGCCGGCCATGTGGGCGTGGCCCTCAACGTGGACCTGCTGGTCACCGAGGGCGACGGCATCACGGACAGTCGCGCCGATGTGGGCGACAGCAAGAACTGGGCAGGGCAGGTGGGCGCGCGGCGCGAGGAGCTCACGCTCAAGGCCCTGTTTTGCGAGGAACTGGGCGTGCTGCTGCAGGTGCGCACCGCCCAGCGCGGCGAGGTCATGCAGACCCTGCGCGAGCATGGCCTGAGCAAGCACAGCCACTTCATCGGCAAGACCCGGCCGCCGGGCACCGGCGTCGGCACCGGCGTGGGCGAGGTGCAGGTGTGGCGCGACGCCAAGGCCGTGTTCAGCGCCAAGTTGGCCGACCTGCACCAGGTGTGGGACACCACGAGCTGGAAGATCTGCCAGCAGCGCGACAACCCGGCCTGCGCCGATGCCGAGCACGCCGCCGCCGGCGCGCCGGCCGACCCCGGCATGCATGTGCACCTGACGTTCGACCCGGCCGCCGCCCCGGTGGCGCCCGCGCTCATGCTCTCGCGCCCCCGGGTTGCCGTCGTGCGCGAGCAGGGCGTCAACTCGCATGTGGAAATGGCCTACGCTTTCACCCAGGCCGGCTTCGAGGCCTATGACGTGCACATGACCGACCTGCAGACCGGCCGCGCCAAGCTCGAAGACTTCAAGGGCGTGGTGGCCTGCGGCGGCTTCAGCTATGGCGACACGCTGGGCGCGGGCATCGGCTGGGCCCGCTCCATCACCTTCAACCCGGTACTGGCCGGGCAGTTCAAGGCCTTCTTCGCGCGCACCGACACCTTCGGCCTGGGCGTGTGCAACGGCTGCCAGATGTTTGCCGAGCTGGCCGACATCATTCCCGGCGCACAGGCCTGGCCGCGCTTCACCACCAACCTGAGCGAGCGCTTCGAGGCGCGCCTGTCCATGGTGGAGGTGCTGGAGTCGCCCAGCCTGTTCCTGCAGGGCATGGCCGGCAGCCGCCTGCCGATTGCCGTGGCGCACGGCGAGGGCTACGCCAACTTCGCCTACCGCGGCGACGCGTCCAAGACCATCGCGGCCATGCGCTTCGTCGACAACTTGGGGGCCGCCACCGAGGCCTACCCCTTCAACCCCAACGGCAGCCCCGGGGGACTGACCGCCGTCACCACGGCCGACGGCCGCTTCACGGCCATGATGCCGCACCCCGAGCGCGTGTTCCGCAACATCCAGATGAGCTGGACCCCCCTGGACCAGAGCGCCACCAGCCCGTGGATGCAGCTGTGGCACAACGCGCGGCGGTGGGTGGCCTGAGCGGCTGGCACCCCGCCTCACTTGCTATCAAAAAAATAGCTTCCCGCGCTCGTTGATCAAGGACTGGAAGTTTTTTTATTCATAATCCACACTTTTACCGCAAGGAATCCCCATGGCCGCTGCCAGCCTTCTGACCTTGCTTGACGACATCGCCACCATCCTCGACGACGTGGCGTTGATGACCAAGGTGGCCGCCAAAAAGAGCGTCGCCATGGCCGACGACGTATCGGCCATGACCAAGGTCGCGGCGCAAAAGACGACGGGCGTGCTGGGCGACGACCTGGCGCTCAATGCCCAGCAGGTCAGCGGCGTGCGCGCCGAGCGCGAGATTCCCGTGGTGTGGGCCGTGGCCAAGGGCTCGCTGCTCAACAAGGCCATCCTGGTGCCGGCGGCGCTGCTCATCAGCGCGTTCGCGCCCTGGGCGGTGACGCCGTTGCTCATGCTGGGCGGGGCTTATCTGTGCTTTGAAGGCGTCGAGAAGCTCGCGCACAAGTTCCTGCACAGCGCCCAGGAAGTGGCCGTGCAGCACGACAGCCTGGTGCAGGCCATCGCCAACCCGGCCGTGGACCTGGTGGCCTTCGAGCGCGACAAGATCAAGGGCGCGGTGCGCACCGATTTCATCCTGTCGGCCGAAATCATCGCCATCACGCTGGGCACGGTGGCCACGGCGCCGTTCGTGCAGCAGGTGGTCGTGCTCGCGGGCATTGCCGTCGTCATGACCGTGGGTGTTTATGGCCTGGTGGCCGGCATCGTCAAGCTCGACGACCTGGGTCTGCTGCTGAGCCGCCAGGGCAGCGCGCTGGCGCGGGCCGTGGGGCGCGGCATCCTGCGCGCGGCGCCCTGGCTCATGAAGGGCCTGTCGGTGGCCGGCACGGCGGCGATGTTCCTGGTGGGCGGCGGCATCCTCACGCACGGCGTGGCGCTGCTGCACCACGCCATCGAATCAGCCGCCGCCGCCGCCGGCCAGTGGCCGCTGGGCGGCCTGTGGCAGGCACTGACGCCCTTGCTGCTCAATGCGCTGACGGGCATGGTGGCCGGCGCGCTGGTGCTGGGCGGGGTGACGCTGCTGCGGCGCTGGCTGGATCGGAAACCCGCTCAGTGATTCCCGAACGGGGGTAACGCAAGTTTAAAAGCCGTAGCGCAAACCCAAGGTGGTGGCGCTGACGCGGTCACGACCGCTGCCAATGAATTTCAGGTAATGCTCGTCGTACTGCAGTACAGCCGACCACTGGGGATTGAACGCATATTCGGCGCCCAAGCCATAAGACCAGTCGAAGCCGCTGTCGCTGCCTGCGGTGATGCCTGAGCCGGCGGCGGACGACACGTCCGTGCGGCCATAGGTGGCGCCGATCTTGCCCAGCAAATTGAAGGATCCGCTCACCGGCAGCTTGCCGATCAGGCTCAGGTTGATTCCCTCCGCCTTGGTGCTGCCGCCGCCGCGGTTGACCTTGCCGAAATCGGTGTAGCCAATCTCAAAACCGAAGTTGTTTTTGAAGTAGCTGCCGACATAGATGTTGTAAGCCGTGTCATGGTTGTCGGATGCGAAGAGGCCGGTGCCATTGCTCAGCTTGAAATCGGACTGTCCGGCATTCAAGCCAATGTGGCTGGTGCCGCGACCGCCGAGGGCATAGCCGCTGCTGGCACCGGAGGAGGCGCTGCTTTGCGCTTGCGCGCCAGCGACTGCGGCCAGCGCCGCGGCCGCCACGAACAAACTGGAAATGAGGCTGCGTGATTTTTTCATAATGGCTCCTTGGAGAGGCTGATGCATGCTCCGGGTTGCCCAGGTGTGTGCATGAAGCTGAAGATGCGATGCATCGGGACGGCTGGTTTTATTGGTGTTTGACATGATGCAAGTTCCCTGTTTAAAAAATTTTGCTGAATTGAAACCCAACATGCATGGTTCGAGCGCCATGGAACATCACCATAAGCTTTGCTGCGTGCGTCAACAGTGCGCCAACGCACATAGTGGGAAAGACTTGTTTTGAACGGCCGTCCTGGCCGAAAGACCCCTTGGTCAGCAGCAAATTGCCGATGCGCCAGACCGCGGGCGGTAAAACCCCATCGGCACGCCGGCGCCCCAAGCCCCTGGCGGATGTTCGGGCGGGGACATGGGCGCCATGGTCCCTGCCCGGATCGGTTATGGTTATGCGGTGATTCGCCACACCCCTTCCTCCGCGCCGCTCCGGTTTGACGCCGTGGATGCCCTGCGCGGGCTGGCGATGGTCTGGATGACGGTGTTTCATTTCTGCTTCGATCTGAACCACTTTGGCTACCTCCAGCAGAACTTTTACCTCGATGCGTTCTGGACCTGGCAGCGCACGGCGATTGTCAGCCTGTTCCTGTTTTGCGCCGGGCTGGGGCAGGCCATCGCCGCCGACCAGGGACAGGGCTGGCCCCGCTTCGGGCGGCGCTGGCTGCAGGTGGCGGGCTGCGCGCTGCTGGTGTCGGCCGCGTCCTGCCTGATGTACCCCGGCAGCTTCATTTACTTCGGGGTGCTGCATGGCCTGGCCGTGATGCTGCTGATCGCCCGCGCGTCGGCCGGCTGGGGCCGCTGGCTGTGGTGGCTTGGCGCCTTGGCATTTGCTACACAATTCATAGCGCCTTACGCCCTGGATGCGTGGGGTTTGGCCGAATTATTTAATGAAAAATGGCTGAACTGGCTGGGTTTTGTCACCCGCAAGCCGGTGACGCAGGACTATGTGCCGCTGTTTCCCTGGCTGGGCGTGATGTGGTGGGGGCTGGCCACCGGGCGCTGGCTGTTGCGGCGGCACCCGGCCTGGCTACGGTTTGCCCTGCCGGCGCCGGGCCGCGCGCTGGCAGGGCTCGGGCGCTGGAGCCTGAGTTACTACATGCTGCATCAGCCGGTCCTGATCGGCGGCTTGATGCTGCTGGCCTGGGCTGGCAAGTAGCGCCCGGCGCGTTGCCGGGGCAAGAAGCGCGGCCTTACGGCGGCGGGGG
>JBEIOV010000001.1:0-255421 GCA_040377375.1 Hylemonella sp. | reverse complement strand
CCACCGTGCTCAACGAGCAGGGCGAGAAGATGAGCAAGCGCAACGGCGCCAAGCCGGTGACGCAATACCGCGACGAGGGCTACCTGCCCGACGCCATGGTCAACTACCTGGCGCGCCTGGGCTGGAGCCACGGCGACGACGAGATCTTCAGCCGCGCGCAGTTCCTGCAGTGGTTCAACCTCGATCACCTGGGGCGCAGCGCCGCGCAGTTCGACGAAGCCAAGCTGCGCTGGGTCAATGCCCAGCATATGAAGGCCATGGCCGATGAGGCCCTCGGTGCCCTGGTGGCCGGGCAGCTGCAAAAACGCGGCATCGCGGCCGATGAGCGCCTGCCCCGCATCTGCGGCCTGTTCAAGGACCGCTGCGACACCACGGTGGCGCTGGCCGACTGGGCGGCCGCGTTTTATGCGGACATCAAGCCGAAGACCGAAGACATCGGCCAGCATGTGACGCACGCCGTCAAGCCGGCGCTGACGCTGCTGGCGGACAAGCTGGCGGCCTGTGCCTGGGACAAGGCGGCAATCGCGGCCACCCTCAAGGAAGTGCTGGCGGCCTGCGGCCTGAAGATGCCGCAGCTGGCCATGCCGGTGCGCGTGCTCGTGATGGGAACGGCCCAGACGCCCTCGGTGGATGCCGTGCTGGAGCTCATGGGCAGAGAAAAAGTGATCGCGCGTCTGAATGCCGTTTGAATTTCAGGCTATAATTTAAAGCTCAAGAATTGACGGCGCTGTTTTTGGATGGCGTCGGAGTTCGGGGGGTATAGCTCAGCTGGGAGAGCGCTTGCATGGCATGCAAGAGGTCATCGGTTCGATCCCGTTTACCTCCACCACCAATTTTTGAGCCAGACGCCATCAACCCGGGTTGATGGCAAAGTTCCCAGGTTTTGACCCTATCGTCTAGAGGCCTAGGACATCACCCTTTCACGGTGAGTACCGGGGTTCGAATCCCCGTAGGGTCGCCAAATTCATCGCCAGATGACGCGGCACAAGCAGGCAGCACTTGACTCGCAAGAGTGAACGCTACCTACCAGGAGTGGTAGTTCAGTTGGTTAGAATACCGGCCTGTCACGCCGGGGGTCGCGGGTTCGAGTCCCGTCCACTCCGCCAAAAATGGGAAACCCTTGTAATTCTATGATTTACAAGGGTTTTTTCATTTCAGAAAAACTCAATTTACCACACGCGCAGTTACCACACGCACGGGCCTCAGAGGGCTGATATAAATCAGCCAAGATGATGGTGATGGCGGGGACTCTCACTTTGAATGGGGGGCACATGGAATCTGCTGTTTGGGGACTTATTGGGACGATTGTTGGTGCCCTTGCCAGCACCTTCGCTACGTGGCTGTCTGTTCGGAGTTCTAGCAAACTCCAAGAGGAGCGCGTCCGAATCGAGAGGCAAGAGCGCTCCAACTCTTTTCAGCGTGACACCATTTTGGAATTGCAGGAAGCTCTGCACGACATGATGAGGTTCGTTCACCGGGCGCATTTTGAGGACCGCCAAGCACTCATTGCTGGAACTCCTTGGCAAGATGCGAAGCTCAGCGATGAGCTTGATGAGAGCATTCGTCAGACGATAAGGCAAGTTGCGATACTTGTCGAACGCCTTGCGAACGGCGAGCTGCGAAATCAGGTCAAGAATCTAGCCATGGCTGCTCATCAGTCGTTATTTGCGCCTGATGCAGCTGAGGCCCAGGCTCGTCTTGACCGTTGCGTCGCAGGATTCGCTCAGGCAAATGAGGCGCTAGGTACAGCCCTTCGTCTTCATTACTGAATCAGTGATCGGGCCTCTTGTGGGCCTTGCGCCAGTCCCAGGGTTGGCACCGCTGGGCGTCCTGCCAGAGTCCTCTACGGGCCACCTGAGCGGCTTCCTGGGCCTGCCGGTAGAGACCCAGTGAGTACGGTATGGGCTTCCCCCAGTTTCCCGGACACATTCGATGACATGATGTGTTCAGGAGATATCAATGACGAGGACAAGAAGGAGCTTCACGGACGAATTCAAGCGTGAAGCGGTAAAGCTGGTCAAGCAGCCGGGGGCGATGGTCACCCACATTGCCCGAGATTTGGGAATCGAGGCCAGCGTGCTCAGGCGCTGGGTCAACCAGGAACGCGAAGGCGTTCTGGATATGCGACCGAATCGACCAATCCGCAGCGAGGCAGCCACCGAGGTCGAACGACTCTAGCGGGAGCTGCGCCGCGTCACGATGGAGCGTGACATCCTAAAAAAAGCGTTCGGCTACTTTGCCAAGGACCCGCAGTGAAGTACGCCTTCATTGCCAGGCACCGTAGCGTCTGGCCTACCCGCATGATGTGCCGGGTCATGGCGGTGTCCCACAGCGGGTTCTACGAATGGCTGGACAGAGCACCGAGCCAGCGCAGCCAGGACGACGCCCGGCTGACTCGCCTCATTCGCGAGAGCTTCGAACTCAGTGACCGCACCTACGGCAGCCCGCGTGTCTGGCACGACTTGCGCTCCATGGGCGAGAGCTGCGGGCTTAACCGGGTTACCCGGCTGATGCACCAAGCCAAGCTGCAGGCCAGGCGTAAGCGGCGCCGGTTGCCCGCAGACAACGTCAGCCGGATTGAGAATCACATTGCGCCGAACCATCTGCAACGGGACTTCCAGGCCGATGGCCCGAACCAGAAGTGGGCCGCAGACTTCACCTACATCTGGACGGCTGAAGGCTGGTTATATGCGGCGGCGGTCATGGACCTGTACTCGCGCCGCGTCGTGGGCTGGTCCATGAGCGACACCATGCAAGCCAAGATGGTCAGCGACGCCTTGCTCATGGCCTTGTGGCGACGAGGCAAACCCAGCGCCTTGATGCACCACTCGGACCAGGGCAGCCAGTACACCAGCGACGAGTTCCAGCAATTGCTCAAGGCCCAGGGCATCACCTGCAGCATGAGCCGGCGTGGGGAGTGCTGGGACAACGCGACGATGGAGAGCGTCTTCTCTTCCTTGAAGACGGAACGAACCAGCCGCAAGGTCTACCGGACCCGGGAAGAAGCCCGCTCGGACGTATTCGACTACATCGAGAGGTTCTACAACCCGGTGCGCAAGCACTCCAAGCTAGACTTCCTCAGCCCGGTGCAGTTTGAAGAGGGCTTAAAGGGCTAAGCAAACCGTCCGGGGAATCGGGGGAAGCCCATTCATGACTTCGCTCTGTCTAAACAAATGCTAGGTGGCACCCTTCGCGGATGCATGAAGTGACTGTGCTTGTTATAGTGGAGAAAACGGCTACAAAAAATGATATGAAACTACTAACGATAGAAAACTTTTCGTGCATCAAGACGGCTGAAATTGAATTTGCACGCATGACTCTATTTATAGGCCCGCAAGCCAGCGGGAAGAGCGTCATTTGCAAGCTGGCATATTTCTTCATTGAAGCCGCTGAGCAGCAAGCAGCTTCTCTAATGAAATTGGAGAGTTACGAAAAATTCACCGAATTAATAAAACAAAAGTTCATTGAATGGTTCCCGATTGGCGCGTGGGGAAAAGAAAAATTCAAAGTTGAATTTAAGTGTGGAAAATATTCGATAACGCTTACACGAAAGGCGTATAAAAAAACGGTTTCCGATGACTTTCGATTGAAGCTATCAGACGAGTTCAAAACGCAATACGAAGAGCTCCTAAAGAATGCGCAAAAAGATGGCAATCAGGTCCGCGGTGACACATTGAATGACACATTCCGATTGGAGTGGAAAGTCATGGAAGCATCGCGCACTTCTCTGTCAAAGCTAATGGGCGCGGACTACATTTCTTCGCAAATCTTCATTCCCGCTGGTAGATCATTCTTTACAAGCATAGGCAAAGCAATAGCAGCGTTTGAACAAGGTCGAGTTCTTGACCCATTAATTGTGCGATTTGGGCGACTCTACACCGCATACAGAAGCGACCGTATTTTCTACAGTGATAAGCCAGCTGAAGCAATGGCAAGAAAACAATTAACTGCGAATCTGACCGAGATTTTTGGCGGCCAGTTGAAAAACGATCGTGAAAATGAATACGTCATTACTGCAGATGGTAGACAGATTCCTCTTTCCGCACTGTCTTCGGGGCAGCAGGAGCTGCTTCCGCTCATAACAGTCCTCCCGCATTTGACCGGAAGTCATTCAAGCTTGTGCTACATCGAGGAGCCAGAAGCTCACTTGTTTCCATTGGCTCAAAGCAAACTAGTAGAAGCGCTTGTTTCAATCCTAACTAAATTAGGATCAAATACGGACATAGTAGTTACTACACACAGCCCTTATGTGCTGGCCAAAATCAACAACTTGATCAAAGCAGGTGCTTTAAGCAGAAAAAATTCTGATGCCCTCAGAAAGAAGCTGGAGTTAATTATTCCGCGTCGGTCATGGCTTCCGGGTCGGAACGTAAAAGCCTACGCGATACGTGAGGGAGTTGTGGGAGGTATAAAAGATTCAGATCAGTTCATTGATGCTGAATATCTGGATGGAGTTTCAGGAGAAATTAGCAGGGAATTTTCAGAGTTGTTGGATTTGGAGGCGTCTCTTGGCTAGCACTCCTTGTCATTGCACTGAGTTGACGAGCGTCAGTAAGGTTAAGGTTGAAGAAAATGGGAGAAAAGCAGTTTTCTTGAACGTTGAGCGCAAAGAATATCAACGGGTTCAAATAGATGGATGTCTAGTTGTTGGCAGCGTAGCGTGTGACTGGCTGGTCGCATTGAATGCTATTGGAACTGTGCTTGTCGAGCTCAAAGGGAAAGATGTCGATCACGCGCTAACGCAGTTGGAGGCATCGATGGCTTATGCGAAAAATCGGGGTATTTACCCCGATAAATTTGCCGCCATTGTCGTTTGCACGGAATACCCGAAACATCCTAGTTTCGACACGAAAATGCAACGAGCGAAGCAGCGTTTCATGACCAGATTTAAAGCGCCAATCCATGTTGTGAATGGAAACTATGAATTTGACATGAGAAATGTGCTGTCATTTAAGGGCCCGTTCCAAGCCGGCTGACGTCACGTCTTAGTAAAAACATAGTTTGAGTTACACAAAGAAAGCAAGGCCACCCTCAACTCTACATTCTGTTGAATTCATAAAAGCTTTGAGCGACTTTTTGGAATGAAGCCACTGGATGCCCACGCTGTCGCACGGTCAACGGGCGCAATTTTGGAATTGAGATGTCAGCAAAATGGCACGCCAAGCTTAAGTTTTGGATAAGGCCTGTCACGCCGGGGGTCGCGGGTTCGAGTCCCGTCCACTCCGCCATAATTAAAGGGTTTGCTGCTACGAAAGTAATAGCAAACCCTTTTTCATTGCGGCTCCCTCTGAAAAAATGAGCCTTGCCAACACTGGGTTTCAACTCGTGACGAAGAGGACTCGCAAGCGCGAGTTTTTTTGGTTTCTCGGAACAATGACCCTCAAGCCAATTCGTACCAACTTCCGCGTCCGCCACCTTGCTGCTTCAAGTGTTCCTGCTCAACGAGATTGCGCAAGTGCTGCTTCAACGTGTTTCGACTGGCTCCAGTCAACTTCATTGCGTCCCCCATCGTCACCCGACCATGTTCCCTGGCAAACTCGACAATCTTCAGTGATAGCTCGGGTAGTGCGGCCAGTACGATCTTTTCACGCTCGACCTTTTTCTCCAGCCGCCTGACCTGCTCGGCCAGTGAACGCAGGAAGAACACCAGCCAGGGTTGCCAGTTGGGTGACTCAGTGCGGATCGTCCCTTGTGTTTGCCGCAGTGCCAGATAGTAGGCTTCCTTGTTCGCTTCGATCACGCTTTCCAGTGAGCTGTAGGGTACGTAGGCATAACCTGCCTGGATCAGCAGCAAGGTGGTGAGCACGCGGCTCAGCCGTCCGTTGCCGTCCTGGAAGGGGTGGATTTCCAGAAAGACCACCACGAAGATCGCAATGACCAACAACGGGTGAAGGTGGGCTTTTTCTCGCTCCTGGGCGATCCAGTCCACCAATTCCGCCATCAGGCGTGGCGTGTCAAAGGGGGATGCCGTCTCGAACACGATGCCGATCTGCACCCCGTTTTCATCAAAGGCGGCCACGCTGTTGGAATTGGTTTTGTACTGGCCACGGTGTCGAGCGTCCTTTTCGCTGTGGTGTAACAGAGTCTGGTGTAGTTGCTTGATGTGGTTTTCGTTGAAAGGGATGTCCTGCCAGGAACTGAACACGAGATCCATCAGTTCGGCATAACCCGCCACCTCCTGTTCGTCCCGGGTTTCGAAGGTCTGAATCGCCAGATTGGATAGAAGTCGTTCGACTTGGCGATCGCTTAGCTTGCTGCCTTCAATACGAGTGGACGAGCCGATGCTTTCGATCGTCGCGACACGCCGCAAGGCAGAGAGACGATCTGGCGCCAGGATGCCCAATGCGCGCCACGCACCCTTGAACTCGTCGATCCGGGCGATCAGGCCGAGGATTTCTGGTGTGATTTGCAGGGTGTCGGTACGTGGCATGCAACCAATAATACACCCATTTACACCCATTTATATGAGATTTGCCTAGGCAGGGAGGGCGCGGTGACTAGCCATTTTTACGCCCGATAGCACCCATTTATGAGGTGAATTCACGGCTCAGAGGGGGAGCGCGGGGGAGTTGCTGGCTGCCGGTGGATGCGTTCGACCAGTTCCTGCCGCGCCGCTCCTAGTCCTCGCGCTGCTGTTTTTGCAAGGCCATTTTTTCCGCGCGGCGCTGGGCCGGGCGCGACTTGCGGTGCGCGCCGGCCTTGCGCCGGGCGGCATGGGGCACCAGCGGATTGCGCGGCTTGGGGGTCTTGACCTTGAGCTTGATCTTTCGCGCGGAGTTCATCGCTTCGGCCCCAGCAGGCCGGTGGACAGCGTGGTGCCCAGGACAATGACGAGGCCGCAGGCCAGCATCCACCAGGTGACGGTCTCGCCCAGCAGCAGCACGCCGTAGAGGATGGCAAAAACCGGGATCACAAAGGTGACGGTCAGGGCCCGCGCCGGGCCGGCGTGCTCGATCAGGCGAAAGAACAGCACATAGGCCAGGCCCGTGCACACGGTGCCCAGGGCCAGCAGGGCGAGCCACGCGCCGGCGCCCGGCATGCGATCGGGCCACAGCCACAGCGCGGGCAGGGCCAGCGCCAGGGCGGCGCCCAGCTGGCTACCGGTGGCCGTCACCAGCGGCGGCAGGCCCGACAGATAGCGCTTGATGAAGCTGGCCGAGACGCCGTAGCACAGGCAGGCGAACAGGCAGGCCAGCACGGCCCAGCCCGATGCCAGGCCGGAGGCGCCGGCGCTGAAGCTGGCCTTGTCCCAGGCCAGCAGGGCGACGCCCGCGAAACCGATGACCAGGCCCAGCACGCGCGTGCGGCTCAGCCGGTCCTTGAGCCAGGCCCAGGCGATGAGCGCGCCGAACAGGGGCACGGTGGCGTTGAGAATGGACGACAGGCCGGTGCTGATGGACAGCAGGGCAAACGAAAAGCAGACGAAGGGAATGGCCGAGTTGGTGAGCCCCACCAGGAAGGTCAGCTTCCAGTTGCTGCGCAGCTGGGCACCCAGTCCGCGCAGCAGCAGCAGGGGCAGCAGGAACAGCGCCGCGATGCCGACCCGCAAGGCCGCGGTGGGCAGGACGCCAAACGCCAGGACGCCGATGCGCATGAACATGAAGGAGGAGCCCCAGATGGCGGCCAGCAGGACAAAGTCGGCCAGCCAGGGTTTTTTGGTGTGGGAGGTGTTCAAGCGGCCAGCCCTTTATTTAAGTTGAGGACACAGCCACGCCTTCGAGCCGCAGCAAGGCGATCTTGCGATCCAGGCCGCCAGCATAGCCGGTGAGCGAGCCGTCGGCGCCCAGCACGCGGTGGCAGGGCACGATGATGCCCAGGGGGTTGCGCCCCACCGCGGCGCCCACGGCGCGCACAGCGGTGGGCCGGCCGATGCGCGTGCTCAGCTGCCCGTAGCTGCGGGTGCTGCCGCGCGCAATCTCCAGCAGGCCGTGCCACACGGCCTGCTGGAACGCGGTGCCGTGGCCCAGGTCCAGCGGCAGCTCGAAGTCCAGGCGCCGGCCGGCAAAGTAGTCCGTCAACTGCTGTATTGCCTGGCGCAGCAGCGGGTGCTGCGGCGCCAGGGGCCAGGCCGACGGGTCGGGCAGGTGGCGCTGGTCCTCGAACCAGACGCCGGCAAGCCCCTGGTCGGAGGCGGCGATGATCATGGGGCCCAGCGGGCTGTCATACCGCGCCTGCACGATGGTGGTTTTGAATTTCATGTCGAATTACCTCTTGGGCCTCATGGAATGGCTGTGAGCTGCTATCGTTTTTGTAGTGACTGGGGCGGGCCGGCTGGTTTTCCGCGGCTGCGGCAGCGCGGCCCAGGCCCGGATCACGGCATAACTGCGCCAGGGGCGCCACGCCTGCGACGCCGCTTCGGCCGCCTGCGCGGGATGCCTGGCATCCTGCACGCCGAGCGCCTTGTGCAAGGCCACATCGCCGGCCGGGAACGCATCGGGCCAGCGCAGCGCGCGCATGGCGATGTACTGCGCGGTCCAGTCGCCGATGCCCGGGAGCGCCTTCAAGGCGGCGACGGTGGCCGGCACGTCGGCGCCGCCCTGCAGGTGCAGGCGCCCCTGCGCCACGGCCTGCGCTAGTGCCACGATGGCCGCCTGGCGCTGGCGCACGATGCCCAAGGCGCCCAGCGCGTCGCCAGAGGCCTGCGCCAGCGCCGCCGGGGCGGGGAAGAGCCGGCTCAAGGCCGGCCAGGGCGTGGCCAGCGGCTCGCCGAAGCGCGCCACCAGGCGCTGCGCCAGCGTGCGTGCCGCCGCCACGGTGATCTGCTGGCCCAGCACGGCGCGCACGGCCAGCTCGAAGCCGTCGAGCGCGCCCGGCACGCGCAGCCCCTGCGTGCCGGGGAAGCTGGCGCGCAGCACGTGGTCGATGGCTTGCGGGTCGGCGTCCAGGTCGAAGGCCGCGCGCACCCGGCGGATCACCAGCGGCAGCACGGCGCGCAGGGAGTCGCTCACGCGCAGCGCGAGGTGGCAGCGCGTCGTGTCGAACTCCGCCAGCAGCCAGCCGGCCTGCGTCTTGCCGCCGGCTTCCATGCGAAGGGTTTTGCCGAAGGTCTGCTTTCCTTCATCGCCCGCCACAAACTCCATCCCGTCGACCTGCCGCTGGCGGAAAAAACCGAGCATGGCCGACACGTCGTAGGGCGGGCGGTAGCCCAGTTTGACCCTGCTGCCCGCTGGCGACCGGGATGTGCCCGCGCGCCGCAGCTGCGTCGGGTTGAGGCCGTAGTGCGCCACAAAGGCGGCGTTGAAGCGCCGCACGCTGCCGTAGCCGCTGATCAGCGCGATCTGCGTCACCGGCAGGTCGGTGTCGCTCAGCAGCTGCTTGGCGCTAAGCAGGCGGCGCGTTTGCAGGTACTGCAGCGGCGAGACGCCGAACTGCGCCTCGAAGATGCGCCGCACATGGCGGTCGCTCACGCCCAGGTGCGCGGCCAGGGCGGCCATGGTGGGGCCTGGTTTGCCGCCGGGCCGCCCCAAGGCAAAATGCGCCCCCCCGGAGGACGGCGCGGCACGCGAAGCGACCCGCGTGGGGGCCATGTCGCCCCAGGCCTCGGGTTCATCCAGCCAGCGCGCGGCCTGCTGCGCCAGAATGCCCGAGGCATCCTGCATCGACCAGGCCGCCGCATGCGGCGCGAGCTCGGGCCGGCAGCGCAGGCAGGGCCGAAAGCCCGCGCGCTCGGCCTGCGCGGCGTAATCGAAAAAGCGGCAGTTCTCGCGCCGCGGTAGCCTGACCCGGCACACCGGGCGGCAGTAAATGCCGGTGGAGGTGACGCCGATGAAAAAGCTGCCGTCAAAGCGCGCGTCCCGGGTGCTGAGGGCCAGGTAGCGGGCGTCGTCATCGGTGCGCGGGACAGGGGGCGTCATGCACCGCATCATAGGCGGCCGCGGGCCGGCGGACTGGCCGTTTCCGGACATGTCCCCGGCCAGGGCGGCGCCTACAATCCGCGCAACACGCAAAACTCCAGCGAGACAGGTTTTTAATGCACGTCGAAGCATCCATTTTCAAGGCCTATGACATCCGGGGCATCGTGCCCGCCACGCTCGACGAGGCGGTGGCCGAGGCGCTGGGCCAGGCTTTTGGCACGGCGGCCCGGGCGGCGGGGGAAACCAGCGTGGCCGTGGGGCGCGACGGCCGCTTGAGCGGTCCCGCCCTGAGCGCGGCCCTGGTGCGCGGCCTCATGGCCACCGGCGTCGACGTGATCGATGTCGGCATGGTGACCACGCCCATGCTGTACTTCGCGGCCAGCACCCTGTGCACCAGCGGCATCCAGGTCACCGGCAGCCACAACCCGGCCGACTACAACGGCTTCAAGATGGTGCTGGCCGGGCGCGCCATCTACGGCGAAGACATCCAGGCCCTGCGCCGCACCATGGAAGCCGAGAGCTGGACGCCGCAGCCGGGCGGCCGGGTCAGGAATATCAATGTGCTGGCGCCCTACCGCGACCGCATCGTGGGCGATGTCAAGCTGGCGCGCCCGATGAAGATCGTGGTCGATTCGGGCAACGGCATTGCCGGCGCCTCGGCCCCGGCCATCCTGCGCGCGCTCGGCTGCGAGGTGAGCGAGCTGTTCAGCGAGGTCGATGGCACTTTTCCCAATCACCATCCCGACCCGAGCAAGCCCGAGAACCTGCGCGATCTGATCGCGGCCCTGCGGGCGGGCGACGCCGAATTGGGCCTGGCCTTTGACGGCGACGGCGACCGCCTGGGCATCGTCACCAGGGACGGGCAGAACATCTACCCCGACCGCCAGATGATGCTGTTCGCGCGGGACGTGCTGTCGCGCGTGCCGGGCGGCACCATCGTGTTCGACGTGAAATGCTCGCAGCGCCTGGCGCCCGCCATTGAAGCGGCCGGCGGCAAGGCACTGATGTTCAAGACCGGCCATTCGCTGATCAAGGCGAAGATGAAGGAGATCGACTCCCCGCTGGGCGGCGAGATGAGCGGCCACATCTTCTTCAAGGAGCGCTGGTTCGGCTTTGACGACGGCACCTATGCCGCGGCCCGCCTGCTGGAAATCCTGAGCCGCTCGCCGGATGCCAGCGCCGTGCTCAACGCGCTGCCGACGAGTTTTTCGACGCCCGAACTCAACGTGAAGTGCGCCGAGGGCGAGCCGCATCGATTGGTGGATTTGCTGGTCAGGAAGGTGATCGGTACCGCCGGGCCGTCCCAAGGTACGAAGGTTCCCTCGGGGGGCAGCGCCGCACACGAAGCGGCAAGCGTGGGGGCTCATGTGGCCGCAGCGCCGGGCCGCCCCAAGCAAGGCACGGCCCCCTCGGGGGGCAGCGCCGCACACGAAGTGGCAAGCGTGGGGGCCATGTTCACCGCGCCGGCGCAGGTCAGCACCATTGATGGCGTGCGCGTCGACTGGCCCGATGGCTTTGGCCTGATTCGCGCCTCCAACACCACGCCCGTGCTGGTGCTGCGCTTCGAAGGCCACACGCCGCAAGCCCTGCGGCGCATCGAAGGTGAGATGCTGGCGCTGCTGCGCGGCGTCAAGCCCGATGCCGCGATCGAGCAGGCCGCGCATTGATGGGCGCCGCCGGGCCGTCCCCAGGCCAGGGTGCGAAGGCCCCATGAAAGTCTTGCTCGTCAAGCTGTCCTCGCTGGGCGACGTGGTGCACGCCATGCCGGCGCTGCAGGACATCCGGCAGGCAAGGCCGGGGGCGCAGATCGACTGGGTGGTGGAGCGCGGCTTCGCGCCGCTGGTGCGGCGCTGCGCCGGTGTCGGCCGCGTCATCGAATGTGAGCTGCGGCGCTGGCGCCAGTCGCCGCTGTCGGCGCGCACGCGCGCCGAGTGGCGCGCCTTCAAGGCCGAGCTGCAGCGCGAGCAGTACGACGCCGTGATCGACCTGCAGGGCCTGGCCAAGTCCGCGCTGGTGTCCTGGCTGGCCGCGCTGGCGCCGGCGGGCCGCCGCTACGCGCTGGCCAACCAGACCGAGGGCTCCGGCTATGAAGCGCCCACGCGCTGGGTGGCCGATGTGGCGTTTCATCTGGAACCCCACATCCATGCGGTGCGCCGTTCGCGCGAGCTGTGCGCCCGGGCGCTCGAGTTTTCCGTCCCGGATTCCGAGTATTTTGGGCTGGTAGCCCATGAAAACAGGGCGCAGCTAGCTATTAAAAATATAGCAAACGAGGCTGGACAGCCAGCGCCGTGCGTGGCGCTGGTGCACGGTACCTCGCGTGCCGACAAGCAGTGGCCGCTGGCCCACTGGCTGGCGCTGGGCGCGCGTCTTAATGCCGCCGGTTATGCGGTGGCGCTGCCGCACGGCAACGACGAGGAACAGCAACGCAGCGAAGCCATCGCACGCCAGCTGGGCCGGGCTGTGGTCTGGCCGCGCCTGGGGCTGGATGCGCTGACGGACGCGCTGGCGGCCTGCGCCGGCGTGGTGGGCGTGGACAGCGGCCTGAGCCATGTGGCCGTGGCGCTGGATTTGCCCCACGTGCAGATCTACAACTTCGACACCGCCTGGCGCACCGGGCCGTTGTCCGGCGCGCGCCAGGTGGCTGTGTTTGCCCATCCCGCGCCCGATGTGGAGACGGTCTGGCAGGCCTGGCTGGGCGTGATGGCGGCGGGCCGGGCATGACGCGCGTTTTCTATTCGCTGCTGATGTGGCTGGCCCAGCCCTTTTTGCGGCGCAAGCTGCGCAGGCGCGGACTGGCCGAGCCGGGTTACCTCGACGCCGTCGAGGAACGTTTCGGCCATTACACGCAGGCTGCTGAAACCGTTTCCGACCTGGTGTGGGTGCATGCCGTGTCGCTGGGCGAAACCCGCACCGCGGGCATTTTGCTGGCGGCCCTGCGCGCGCAGTGGCCCGGGCTGCGCATCCTGCTGACCCACGGCACGGCCACCGGGCGGGCCGAGGGCGCGGGCCTGCTGCGCGCCGGCGACGTGCAGGTCTGGCAGCCCTGGGACAGCCAGGCCGCCGTGGCGCGTTTTTTCGCGCACTTCAGGCCGCGCCTGGGCCTGCTGCTGGAAACGGAAGTCTGGCCCAACACCGTGGCCGGCGCGCAGGCGCGCGGCGTGCCGCTGGTGCTGGTCAACGCGCGCCTGTCCGACAAGTCGTTGCAACAGGCGCTGCGCATGGCACTGCTCTCGCGGCCGGCTTATGCCGCGCTGGCGGCGGTGTATGCGCAAAGCGAAAGCGACGCCGAACGCCTGCGCGCGCTCGGTGCGCCCGTGCAGGGCGTGTTCGGCAACCTCAAGTTCGACGCCGCGCCCGACGCAGCGCAGCAGGAACTCGGGCGGCGCTGGCGCCAGGCGCTGGGCCGCCCGGTGCTGATGCTGGCCAGCTCGCGCGAGGGCGAGGAAGACGATTTTTTGAAGCAAATAACGGCTCTGGCCCTTTCCACACGGGCGCCACCTGCTCCTGAAAAGGGAGCAGATGGCGAACCGGCGCCGGCCGCCGCCGACTTCCAGATCCTGATCGTGCCGCGCCATCCGCAGCGTTTTGACGAGGTGCAGGCCCTGGTTGAAAAACACGGCTTGACGGTGTCGCGCCGCTCCAGTTGGAACGGTGCGCCGCCGGCTGCCGCTGATGTCTGGCTCGGCGACTCGCTGGGCGAGATGGCGCTGTATTACTCCATGAGCGACGTGGCCCTGCTGGGCGGCAGCTTCGCGCCGCTGGGCGGGCAGAACCTGATCGAGGCCGCCGCCTGCGGCTGCCCGGTGCTCATGGGGCCGCATACCTTCAACTTCCTGGAGGCCGCCGAGCTGGCCGAGGCGGCCGGTGCGGCGCGCCGGGTCGACTCGATGGCGCAGGCCGTGGCGCAGGCCCTGGCGCTGGTGCATGACCCGGCCGGCCGCGCGTCAATGGCCGCGGCGGCCGCCGGTTTTGCCCACGCGCACCGGGGCGCCACTGAAAAAACCGCGGCGGCGGTCGTGGCCTTACTTCAGTAGCAGGGCGTTGACGCCCTGCAAATCATCGGCCTTGAGTGTGCCGTTGGCCTGGCGCAGCTTGAGGCCGCCCACCAGCACGTCGTAGCGGGCCTTGGCCAGATCGCGCTTGGTCTGGAACAGCTGGCTTTGCGAGTTGAGCACGTCGATGTTGATGCGCACGCCCACCTGGTAGCCCAGCTTGTTGGCATCGAGCGCGCTCTGGCTGGAGGCTTCGGCGGCTTCCAGCGCGACGACCTGGCTCTGGCCCGAGAGCACGCCAAAGTAGGCGGTGCGGGTGCCCTGCGCCACGTTGCGCCTGGTCGCATCCAGATCGGCGCGGGCTTTTTCCTCGAGCGAGAGGGTTTCGCGGATGCGGTTTTGCGTGGCAAAGCCGGCAAACAGCGGCAGATTGAACGACAGGCCGATCGTGCCGACATTGGTGCGGGAATCCAGTGTGGATATCGTGCTGCCGTCCAGGTTGTGGGTCACGGCGTAGCTGGCGGTCAGGTCCAGTGTCGGTTTGTGGCCGGCTTGCGCCTTCCTGGTTTCGAGCTGGGCCACTTCCAGCGCAAGTTGCGTCTGCCGGATGCCGGGGTGGACGTCTTCCGACTGCTGCACCCAGGTGTTGACATCGGCGGGCTGCAGGGGCGGCAATTTCAGGGGCAAGGCCAGGGCCTTGGGGCTGGTGCCGGTCTTGCCCACGAGCTGGTCGAGCGCGATTTTCTTGACGCGCAAATCGTTGTCGGCCGCGATTTCCTGGGCTGTCACCAGGTCAAAGCGGGCCTGGGCCTCGCGGGTGTCGGTGATGGTGGAGGTGCCCACCTCGAAGTTGCGCTTGGCCGAAGCCAGCTGTTCGGCCACGGCCGCCTTCTGGGCCTGCACGAAGGCCAGGCTGTCCTGGGCGGCGAGCACGTCGAAGTAGGCTTGGCTGACGCGCACGACGAGGTCCTGCTCGGCGGCCGTCAGCTGGGCCCACGCCAGGTCCGTCTGTTTCTTGCCCTGCTCGTAGGTGGCCAGATTGGCGGGGCGGTACAGCGGCTGGCTGGCGCTCAGGGTGGTGCTGCGGGTGCCATACATGCGGTCGGTGACCGGGTTGTTGTTCTCGAACTGCGATCGGGACGCGCCGGCCGCCAGATTCGCCGTGGGCAGAATGCCGGCCAGGGCCTGGTCGGCCTTGGCCAGATTGGCGTCGTATTGGGCCTTGGCCGACTGGTAGGCCGCGTCGTAGCTGCGCGCCGATTCGTACAGCTCCAGCAGGCTTTGCGCCTGCGCCGGCAGGGCCAGTGCGGCGCCCAGGGCGATGGAGAGGGGTAGCAAACGGAAAGTTTTCATGTTCGTCCTTGGGGGCTCGGAAATGGATCGGCGGCGCCGCTCAATAGCGCGCGACAGTGGGGTCGACCTGGATCGACCAGGCATTGATGCCGCCGATGATGTTGGCCACGCGGGTGAAACCCTGGTTTTCCAGGTAGGCAGCCACTCGCATGCTGCGTCCGCCGTGGTGACACAGGCAGGCAACCGGTTGCGCGGGGTCGAGTTCGGCGAGCCGCGGCACGATCACGCCCATCGGAATGGTCAGCAGCGTGAAACCCTCGGGCTTGACGCTGGCGGTCCGCAGCTCCGAGGGTTCGCGCACGTCGAGCACCACGGGCTGGCCATGGCTGCGCATTTTTTCCAGCCAGGCGGGCAGGTCGCTGGGGTGAATTTGCTCAATCATGGTAAGGCCTCGTGCGGTCAGGACCGGATCAGAAATGGAAGTGCGAGGGCTCGGGGAAGTTCAGCAGGCGCGGGGCCACGGTGTCCCAGGGCTGCACGGTGCGGTAATCGGCCTCGCCGGTGCGGGTGACGAAGGTGGCCAGCATCATGGGCTCCTGGCCGACGATGGCCGCCAGACGGCCGCCCCTCTTGAGCTGGGCCAGCAGGTGGTGCGGCACTTCGGCCACGGAGCCGCTGAGCACGATCACGTCGAACGGGCCTTCCACCGGCGCACCCTTGGCGCCGTCGGCCTGGCGCACCTCGGCATTGTGGATGCCGGCCTTTTGCAGGTTGGCGCGCGCCATTTGCACCAGCTCGGGCTCGATCTCCAGCGATATCACGCGCTGGCCGCGATGGGCCAGCAAGGCGGCCATGTAGCCCGAGCCGGCGCCGATTTCGAGCACCTTCTCGTGTTTTTGCACCGCCAGATCCTGCAGCATGCGCGCTTCGACCCGGGGCGCCAGCATGCACTGGCCCAGGCGCATGGCCTCTTCGTGGGAGCCGCGCAGCGGGATTTCCATGTCCACGAACGCCAGCGCCTTGTGGGCGGGCGCAACGAAGTCCTCGCGCTTGACGACGGACAGCAGGTGCAGCACGTGGGCATCGAGCACATCCCAGGGGCGGATTTGCTGTTCGATCATGTTGAAGCGGGCTTGTTCCAGATTCATTTTATATACTCCATGGGGTATCTTAACCGATCCTTCCAAATTCTACCGGGCCGTCACTGCCGCGGTTTCCAGCGGCGGCGCAGCCACTGCGCCAGATCATCCATGTAGCAGTAAGCCACGGGCACGACCACCAGGGTCAGCAGCGAGGAGGTGATGACGCCGCCGATCACGGCCTGGCCCATGGGGGCGCGCTGCTCCGAGCCCTCGGTCAGGGCAAAAGCCAGCGGCACCATGCCGAAGATCATGGCCAGCGTGGTCATGAGGATGGGACGCAGCCGCACCTTGGCCGCCAGCAGCAGCGCCGCGCCGCGTTCCAGCCCGGCGACGCGGAGGCCGTTCTCGTCGGTGCTGTCCGCGCGGGCGCGGATGGCGAAGTCCACCAGCAAAATGGCGTTCTTGGTCACCAGCCCCATGAGCATGACCATGCCGATGATGGAGAACATCGAGAGCGTGGAGTGGAACATCAGCAGCGCCAGCACCACGCCAATCAGCGTCAGCGGCAAGGACGTCATGAGGGCCAGCGGCTGCAGGAAGCTCTTGAACTGGCTGGCCAGGATCATGTAGATGAACACGATGGCCAGCACCAGCGCCGAGATGGCATAACCGAACGATTCCGCCATGTTCTTGGTGGAGCCGCCGAACTGGTAGCTGTAACCCTGGGGAAAACTGATGCCGTCGAGCGCCTTGCGGATATCGGTCGATACTTCCCCGGCCGAGCGGTTGTAGACATTGGCGTTGATGGCCACTTCGCGCGTGAGGTCGCGCCGGTTGATCTGGTTGGGTCCGGTGGCTTCCTTCACCGTGGCAACCTGGTTCAGCCGCACGATGCGCGGGCTGCCGTCGGCATTGCTGCCGGTGGCAAAGGGAATGCGGTCCAGGTTCTGCGGCGCGCTGCGGGTCTCGGGCGCCAGGCGCACGTTGACGTCGTAGGTCTGGTCATCGGGCGCGCGCCAGTTGCCCACGGTCTGGCCCGCCACCAGCGTGCGCAGCGAGCCGGCGATCTGCGCCACGCTCAAGCCCAGGTCGGAGGCCACGTCGCGCTTGACCTGGACCTCGATGGTGGGCTTGTCGGCCTTGAGGCTGGAGTCCAGGTCCACCAGTCCGGCAATCGGCTGGATCCTTTCCATGACGAGCCGGCTCAGGCGCTCGAGCTCGCGCAGGTCGGGCCCCTGCAGGGAAAACTCGACCTGCTTGTTGCCGCCCACGGCATCGAGCAGGCCCACGTGCGTGACCGTGATGCCGGGCACCTGCTTGAGGCGCTCGCGCAGCACGCCGGACATCTCGTCCACATTGCGGCGGCGCTCCTTGCGGTCGACCATGCGCACGTAGATGCTGGCGTAGATCTTGCCCTGCGCGTTGCCGGTGTTGATGGTGGCCAGCGTGTACTTGACCTCCGGGAATTCGCGCACGATGGCTTCCACCTGCCTGGCCTTGGCCTCGGTCACTTCCAGCGAGGAGCCCACCGGGGTGTAGAAGTTCAGCGTGGTTTCCGAGAAGTCGGCCTTGGGCACGAACTCGGTGCCCAGCAGCGGCACCATGACAATGCTGGTCACGAAGACCGCGAACGCCATGGCAACGGTGGCCAGCTTGTGCGCCAGCGACCAGCGCAGCAGCGTCTGGTAAACATCGGACAGGGTGTCGGTGGCATGGTCGAACCAGCCGGTGACGCGGCCGATCGTCTTGTCGTAGAACGAGACCGGCGGCCCCCGACTGCCATGGGCCTCGATGCTGGGGTCGTGCCAGATGCTGGAGAGCATGGGGTCGAGCGTGAAGCTCACGAACATCGAGATCAGCACGGCCGCCACGATGGTGACGCCGAACTCGTGGAAGAACTTGCCGATGATGCCGCCCATGAAGCCGATGGGCAGGAACACCGCGACGATGGAGAAGGTGGTGGCCAGCACGGCCAGACCGATCTCCTGGGTGCCGTCCATGGCGGCGGCAAACGGCGTCTTGCCCATCTGCACATGGCGCACGATGTTCTCGCGCACCACGATCGCGTCGTCGATCAGCAGGCCCACGCACAGCGAGAGCGCCATGAGCGTGATCATGTTGATGGTGAAGCCGAACATGTACATGAACAGGAAGGTGCCGATCAGCGAAATCGGCAGGGTCAGGCCCGTGATGACGGTGGAGCGCCACGAGTTCAGGAACAGGAACACGATCAGCACGGTCAGCAGCGCGCCCTCGATCAGGGTGCGGCGCACGTTTTCCACGGCGACGCGGATTGGGCGCGAGCCGTCGGTCACGGGCTCCAGCCGCACGCCGGGCGGGAGCTGCGGCTGCATCTGCGCGATGGTCTGGCGCAGGCCGTCGATGACGGCAATGGTGTTCTCGTCCTGCGATTTCTGGATCGTCAGCAGCAGCGTGCGCTGCCCGTTGTACAGCGCCAGGCTGTCGACTTCCTGCGCGCCGTCCTGCACCTTGGCGACTTGTTCCAGCAGCACAGGCGCGCCGTTCTTGCGGGCGACGATGATCTTGCCGAAGTCCTCCGGGCGCCGCATGCGCGCATCGATCTGCACCACGCGTTCCTGCGCCAGGGAGCGGATGGCGCCCACCGGCAGGTTCTGGTTTTCGCTCTTCACGGCATTGACGACCTGGTCGGCCGTGATGCCCAGCGCCTCCATGGCCTGCGGATTGAGGTAGAGGTTGATCTCGCGCTTGGCCCCGCCCACGATGCTGACCGAGCCGACGCCGCGCACGTTTTCCAGCCGCTTCTTGAGCACCTGGTCGGTCCAGTTGGTCAGCTCCACCGCGGACCTGGGCGCGCTCGCGCCGTGGGACGGCCCGGCGGCGCCCGGGCTGTTCGTCGCCGGCGCGACGGTGCGCGTGTCAGGCAGCACGGCGAGCGACCAGATGGCGCGGCTGGAGGGATCGAAGCGCAGCACGCGCGGCTCTTTCACCTCGTCGCGCAGCGTGGGCCGGATCGAGCCGAGTTTCTCGCGCACGTCGTCGGCCGCCTTGCGCCCGTCGATGTGCAGCTGGAACTCGATGATCACCACCGACTGGCCTTCGTAGCTGCGCGAGGTCAGGGCGTTGATGCCGGCAATCGAGTTGACGCCTTCCTCGATCTTCTTGGTGACCTCGCTCTCGACGATTTCAGGCGAGGCGCCGGGGTATTCGGTGGTGACCACCACCACCGGAAAATCGATGTTGGGAAACTGGTCGACCTGCAGCCGCTGGTAGGAGAACAGGCCCAGCACGACGATGGCGAGCATCACCATCGTGGCGAACACGGGATTCTTCAGGCTGACCTGGGTAAACCACATGGCTCAGCCGCCCGCTTTGGCCGCGGAGGCCGCGGGCGCCGGCACCTGGGTGAAGCGCACGGGCGTGCCAGCGCGCAAGGTGCCCACCGTGCCGCTGACCACCAGCGCGTTCTCGCGCACGCCCTTGATGATCACCAGGGTTTCGTTGCCGACACTGCCCCGGGGGCCGAGCTCGACGCCCTGGTGGACGATCTGGCCGTTTTCCACCAGCTGGACGTAGGGCGCCGGCTTGTCGGTGCGCACGGCATTGAGCGGCACTGCCAGTCCCGCGCTCTGGCCGGTTCCCAATGTGCCTTGTGCGAACAGGCCCTGGCGCAGGCCGGTGGCATCGTCGATGCTCAGGTAGACCAGCACGCTGCGGCTGCCGGCCTGCACGCTGGGGTTGATGCGCACCACCTTGCTGCCGACCGGCTGGCTGGCGCCTTCAATCTGGAGGACGGCGCTTTGGCCGACCCGCACATCGCGCGAATCCGCGGCGCTGAGTGTGGCCTCGAGTTCGATGCGGCTCAGGTCGACGATCTCGACCACCTTGCCATCGATCGCCACCCGTTCGCCGGGCTGCGCCAGGCGCTGCGAGACCAGCCCCGCGATGGGCGAGCGCAGCACGGTGTCTTCCATGGACTTCTTCGCCACGTCGACCATGGCCACGGCCGCCTTGAAGTTGGCCTGCGCGGCCAGCAGGTTGCTGGAAGAGGTGTCCAGCGCCGTCTTGGAGATGAAGCCCTGGTCCACCAGGGCCCGGTTGTTGTCGTACTGGCGCTGGGCGATGTCGATTTGCGCCCGGGCCGCGTCGGCCTGTTCCTGTGCCTGCCGCACGCGCGAGAGGTATTCATTGGGATCGACGCGGGCAATCACCTGACCGGCCTTCACCACGTCGCCCTCGCGCACGGTCAGGTCCTGCAGTTCGCCCGCCACCCGGGCCTTGATGAGCGCCGAATTCACCGCCTTGAGCGCGCCGGAGATCGGCATGCCCTGCGTCAGCTCGCGCGTCCTGGCCGGCACCACGTCGGTGGCCGCGAGCTCGACCACGGTCTGGGCGCGCTGCGCGGTCTGGCTTGCCAGGGCGTCGCGCTGCTTCTTGCGCTCGGACAGCGCGCGCAGGATGCCGGCGGCAAGCAGGAGCACGACAAGGGCGATGACGGCCCATTTCAGCCAGCGTTTCATGTTGGTTTTTTTCCTTTGGCGGTGGATGGGGAATCTTGCCGCACGCACAGCCCATAAAGAATGGTTTCCATCTGCGCGGCAATGTAGTCCTCGGGCACCAGGCAGGACTTGTCGTCCATGCAGGCGCCCAGTGAATGCTTCCAGGTCATCAGGAACAGCATGGGGGCCAGCACCGCGTAGACACCGTACGTCATGTCGATGGGGCGGAACTCGCCGCGGTCCACGCCGCGCTGCAGGATGCGCCGGATCAGCTCGTGCCCGGGCGCGATGACTTCGTGCTGGTAGAAGGCGGCCAGTTCCGGGAAGTTGCTGGCCTCGCTCATCATCAGCTTGGTGATGCCCGAGGCCTTGCTGGCGCCCAGCCGGGCCCACCATTCGGTCATGAAATGGCGCAGCATGTCGACCGTGCTGCCGCTGTAGGCCTCGAATTCGGCGTTCCATTGCGGATAGCGGCCCGAGATGTTGTCCCGCACCACGGCCTTGAGCAGCTCTTCCTTGCTGGAGAAATAAAGGAACAGGGTGCCCTTGGAGACGCCGGCGCGGCGCGCGACTTCCTCGGCGCGGGTGGCGGCAAACCCTTTTTCGACAAACAGGTCCAGCGCGGCGGCCAGCAGCTCGCCGGGGCGGGCTTCCTTGCGGCGCTCACGCTTGGCGTGCACCGCGGCCGTGCTGTCGCAGATCAGTTTGGAAAGGGACATTTTTAATGACTGGTTGGTTAGTAATGTAGCTTTTCACTTATCCCGCGTCAAGCCATGAGGCTAGGGCCTTTGAAGCGGCGCCCGGTAAATTTGGGTAAAGACCGGCCGCCGCGTAAGATGGCCGCAGTGCCAGCGCCTCATGTCCTGACTGTTGAACGGAGAGTTTCCATGTCTGATCCCCTGCAAACCATCACCCTGGGGGGCGGCTGTTTCTGGTGCACCGAAGCCGTGTACGTGCGCGTGCGCGGCGTGACCGATGTGCAGAGCGGCTATAGCAACGGCCACACCGTCAAGCCCGGTTATGAGCAGGTGTGCGGCGGCGACACGGGCCACAACGAGGTGGTCAAGCTGAGCTATGACCCGGCGCAGATCAGCCTGCGCGAGATTCTGGAAATCTTCTTTGTCATCCACGATCCGACCACGCCCAACCAGCAGGGCAACGACGTGGGCACGCAGTACCGCAGCGGCATTTATTTCTCCACGCCTGAACAGGCGCAGGTGGCGCAGGACATCATTCGCGAGCTGAACCAAAGCCGCGCGTTTGCCCGCCCCCTCGTGACCGAGGTGCTGCCGCTGGACAACTACTGGCCGGCCGAGGACTACCACCAGGACTACTTTGAAAACCATCCGAACCAGGGCTACTGTGCCGCGGTGGTGGGGCCGAAGGTGGAGAAATTCCGCAAGACCTTCGCCGCGCGGGTCAAGCCATGATCGCATCGCGCGCGCTGAACTACCAGTACCCCGGCGGCCAGCGGCTGGCGTTTGCCGATATCGACGTGCCGCAAGGCGGCGTGCTGCTGCTGCAGGGCCGCTCGGGCGCGGGCAAGTCCACCTGGCTGGCGCTGGCGGCTGGCTTGCTGGGCCCCAGCGGGGGCGACATCACGGTGGCCGGGCAGTCGCTGGCGGCGCTCAAGCCCATGGCGCGCGACGCCTGGCGCGCCAGGACCATCGGTTTCCTGCCGCAGCGGCTGCATCTGAGCGAGGCGCTGACGGTGGCGGACAATCTGGCGCTGGCCTACTTCGCGGCCGGGCTGGCGCAGGATGCGGCGGCCATGGCGCGCACCCTGGATGCGCTGGGCGTGGCCGGACTGGCGCAGCGCCGGCCGGCGCAACTCTCGGGTGGCCAGGCGCAGCGCGTGGCGCTGGCGCGCGCCGTGCTGCTGGCGCCGAAGGTGATCCTGGCGGATGAACCCACGGCCAGCCTGGACGACGAAGCGGCCGCTGACGCGCTGGCCCTGCTGCAATCGACCGCGGCGCGCTGCGGCGCCACCCTGGTGATCGCCACGCACGACGCGCGGGTGGGGCGGGCCCTGCCGCAGGCGCTCATACTCAAGATCGATGATGAAAAAGGCACGGAGCCCTTGCCAGTCGGGCGTAATAAGCTATGAAAATAATAGCACTTTCGTTTCGCTACCTGAGCGCGCGGCCGCTCGCGTCGGCGCTCAATGTGCTGCTGCTGTCGCTCGGGCTGGCGTCCATCACCCTGGTGCTGCTGGTGCGCGCGCAAATCGACCGGGCGTTCGAGCGCGACCTGGCCGGCATCGATGTGGTGGTGGGCGCCAAGGGCAGCCCGCTGCAGCTGATCCTGGCCGGCGTGTTCCACATCGATGTGCCCCCCGGCAACATCGCACTGGCCGATGTGCAGGCGCTGCAGGCTGACCCGCGCGTGGCCGAGTTGATTCCGCTGAGCCTGGGCGACAGCTTTCGGGGCTTTCGCATTGTCGGCACCACACCCGACTATGCGGCGCATTACGGCACCCGGCTGGCGCAGGGCAGCGTGTGGACGAGGAGCATGGAAACGGTGCTGGGGGCGCAGGTGGCGCGCGCCACAGGCTTGAAGCCGGGCGACAGCTTCACGGGCGCGCACGGCCTGGACGCGGGCGGCCCCGCGCACGGCGACAACCCGTACCGGGTGGCCGGCGTGCTGGTGGCCTGCGGCTGCGTGCTCGACCGGCTGGTCCTGACCGCGACCGAATCGGTCTGGCAGGTGCATGAACATGAGAAAGCCGAGGCGGCGGGCGCCGCGGAGCGCCAGGCGGAGCAATACGAACGAGAGGTCACGCTGGCGCTGATCCGCTACAAAAGCCCGCTGGCTGCCATGACATTCCCGCGTTTCATCAACGGTAGCACCCGCATGCAGGCCGCCGCGCCGGCGGTGGAAATCACCCGCCTGCTGCGCATGGTGGGCGTGGGAACCGAGGTGCTGCGCGGCTTTGGCGCGGTGCTGCTGCTCACGGCCGCCCTGAGTGTGTTCATCGCCCTGTGGAACGCGGTGCGCGAGCGCCGGGCCGATCTGGCCATGCTGCGCATGCTGGGGGCCAGTCCGGTCAAGGTGGCCGCCTTGCTGGTGTGCGAGGCGCTGTGGCTGGCTGTCTTGGCCGCGCTGCTGGGGGGCTGGGCGGGCACCTCTTGACAGCTTTGGTAGGCTCGCTGCTGCAGGCCGAAAAATCGCTGCCGGTCACGGGCTGGATCTGGGTCGGCGCGGAAGCGTGGATTCCCGTGGTGGCGCTGCTGGTGGCCATCGTGGCGGCGCTGCTGCCGGCCATCAGCGCTTACCGCGTGGATGCGGGGCAATTATTGAATTCGAGATCAACATGATGAAAAAACTGCTTCTGGCCTGGCTCCTGTGCGGCAGTCTGGCGGCGCACGCGCAGCTCAGCTCGCCCCTGCCGGCGGGCACGGGCCCGGGCGTCCACAGCCCCGACAGCCCGTTCGCGCCGCTGCCGACGCGCGCCGACGTGGTGCCCTGGTCCTTGCTGAGCTCGGTCAAGACCCGGATCGAGCGCAACCGCGTGCTGCCGGTGTTCCCCGCGCCCGTGCTGGCGCTGAACCAGAAGACGCAGCGCCTGCAGGGTTTCATGATGCCGCTGGAGCCGGGCGAAAAACAGAACCACTTCCTGCTGACCTCGGTGCCCCTGAGCTGCTCGTTTTGCGTGCCCGGCGGCCCGGAGAGCATGGTGGAGGTCAAGACCAGGGTGCCGGTGAAGTACAGTCTGGAACCGGTGGTGGTGGAAGGGCGCTTTGCCGTTCTGCCGGATGACGAGTATGGTCTTTACTACCGCATCACCAATGCGGTGGGCGTGAAATAGCGGACCAGGCCGGGCCCCGGGCCCGATTTCCAGGACAAACATGGCAGCGATGCAGCACACGACAAAACGATACCGGGCTTTAAGCCCGGTGCTCGTGCTCGCGCTCGCCTTGCTGCTGGCGCAGGTGCTGGGTCTGATGCACGGCGTGGCGCATGCCCCGCTGGCCGCCGCGGGCCAGCCAGGGCAGGGGCCGTTGGCGGGCGACGCGCGGGCCGCCAGCGGCCAGCCGGCCCAGGCATGGGACTTGGCATCGCTTTTTTCCGGCCACCATGACGATTCGGACTGCCGGGTCTATGACCAGCTGGGCCACGGCGACGGCATGCCGGGCGTGCTGTCGCCCGCGCCGCTGCTGCCCGCCGCGGTTTTCATTCTTTTCGCCTGTTGCGCCGGCATCGCCGCGCGCACGCTGGCGCCGTTCCAGGCGCGCGGCCCTCCCTCGGTTCGCTGAATCCCCTGCCAGATGTCGCGGTACACCGGTGTTCGCACCGGTGCGCCGCTTGCCTTTCAGATTCAACGAACCCATCATGAACACATCATTTCAACGCGGCGCGCTCGGCGCCGCCATCCCTTCTTTGCGCGCAGCGGGGGCCGCACTGGCCTCGCTGGGCCTTCTGGCCGGCGCGCCGGTGCGGGCCCAGTCCGCGCCGGACGCCACCCTGGCGCCGGTCACCGTCACCGGCAATCCGCTGGGCGCTACCGATTTCATAGCGCCTGCCGCCCAGTATTCGGGGCCGGAGCTGCTGTTGCGCTCCAAGACCACGCTGGGCGAAACGCTCGATGGCACGCCCGGCGTCAGCAGCACCTACTTCGGCCCCAATGCCAGCCGTCCCGTCATCCGTGGCCTGGACGGCGACCGCATCCGCATCCTGAGCAATGGCGGCGCCAGCGTGGACGTCTCCAACCTGAGCTACGACCATGCCGTGACCGTCGATCCGCTGAGCATCGAGCGCATCGAAGTGCTGCGCGGCCCCGGTGCCCTGCAGTACGGCGGCAGCGCGGTGGGCGGCGTGGTCAACGTGATCGACAACCGGATTGCGCGCGAGCCGCTGTTCGATGCCCGGGGCGGCGTGGCCGGCAAGGTCGACCTGGGCCTGGCCAGCGCCAACCGGGAGCACGGCGCCGGCCTGCTGCTGGAGACCGGCAACGAGCGCTACGCCTTGCACGCCGATGCCTTCAACCGCAACACGGGCGATGTGGCGGTGCCGGTGTCGCTGGCCTGCAGCAAGCCCGGCGCGCCCGCGCTGGCCAGCAAGATCTGCAACTCCGCCAGTGAAACTAGTGGCGGCGCGCTGGGCGGCACGGTCTTTTTCGACCGGGGCTACCTGGGCGCATCGGCCAGCACCTTCCGCAGCAATTACGGCACGGTGGCGGAAGACCTGGTGACGATCGACATGAACTCGAACCGCTATGCGCTCGAAGGCGAGATCCGGGGTTTGGGCGGGCCGCTGCAAAGTATCAAGGCCCAGCTCAGCCGCAGCGACTATGAACACACCGAGTTCGAGTCAGGCGCGGCGGGCACGGTGTTCAAGAGCAGCGGCAATGACCTGCGGCTGGAGGCGCGCCACGCCAGGCTGGGCCCGCTGGAGGGCCTGGTCGGGCTGCAGGCCGAAGTCACCCGCTTTTCGGCCGCTGGCGATGAGGCGTTCGCGCCCGACAGCCGCACCGGCCAGACCGCCTTGTTCGTTTACGAGGAGATGGGCACCGGCTGGGGCAAGCTGAGCCTGGGCGCGCGCACGGAGTCGGTCACGGTGGAATCCTTCGGCAACGCGGCGGTGGCCCGCTTCACGCCGGGCAGTCGCAGCTTCAACCCCTCCAGCTACGCGCTGGGGGCGTTGTGGAACGTGGCGCCGCGCTGGCAACTGACCTCCAGCCTGGCTTACACCGAACGCGCGCCCAAGGACTACGAGCTGTACGCCGACGGCCCGCACGTCGCGACCCGGGCCTATGAGGTCGGCAATGCGAACCTGGACAAGGAGAAGTCCACCCATCTGGATGTCGGCATGAAGTGGAAGAACGGCGCCCACCACGCGAGCCTGAGCGCTTTCGTGAACCACTTCAAGAACTACATTGCGCAGACCGCGACCGGCGTCACGCGCGATGCCCAGGGCAATGGCGGGAGCGGCGTGGGGGTGAACGATTGCGGCGACGGCACCTCGGTCGAGTCCGGCTGCGCGGCCGGCATCTACCAGGAATATGTGTTCCAGCAGGTGCAGGCCCGCTTCACCGGCCTGGAAGCGCGGGGCAATGCGCGGCTGCTCGAAGGTGCGCAGACGCTCGATCTGGAACTGCGCGGCGATCTGGTGCGGGCCGACAATACCACCGCCGGCCAACCCCTGCCGCGCATCGCGCCCGTGCGCGCGGGCGCGACCCTCGCGTGGGGGCGGGGTCCGTGGGGCGCGCGCGTCGGTTTTGACGCTTCCGCGCAGCAAACCCGCGTGCCGGTGGGGCAGCTGGCAACGCCGGGCTACACCCTGTGGAATGCCGCCATGACCTATCGCATGAAGGCCGGGGCTTCCAACCTGCTGTGGTTTGCCCGGCTCGACAACATCGGCGACACGCTGGCCTATTCCGCCAGTTCCATCCTCACGCAAACCGCGGCGGGTAAGGCGCCCTTGCCGGGGCGCAGCCTGAAACTGGGCGTGCAGGCCAGCTTCTAGCGGGGGGAGTGCCGGCCCCGCGCCATGCGCGGGGCCGGCGAGCCCAGGGCGATCACGCGTTGCGCCTTGCCGCTGCGCCCGCGCGGCACGGCCTGCCCCAGCTCGCCAAGCACATGCAGCGCCGGCAGGCCCTGGGTCGCCGCAAAGGCCTGCAAGGCCGGGCGGCAGCGGGCCAGGGCGCGGGCGGCCTCGGGCCCCTGCAGACCCAGCCGCAGCACCAGGGTGCGGCCATCGCGCTGGCGCAGCTGAAAATCGAACACACCCGCCTCGTCCTCCAGCACCGTGGTCAGCGCCAGCGGCAGCAAGGTGACCGGCTGTCCGTGCCGGCCGGTCATCACCAGCGGGTCATCCCGACGGCCCTGCACCTCGATCACCGGCAGCGGCGAGCCGCAGGCGCAGCGCCCGGGCCGGATCGTGATCTGGTCGTTCATCTCGTAGCGGATCAGCGGCTGCACATGGTTGGCCAGGTTGGTCAGCAAGGTGAAGCACGAGGCCTGGCCGGGCGGCAGCGGCCGGTGATGTTCGTCAACCGGCTCCAGGATGACCCAGTCGGCATTGGCGTGCATGCGGGCGTGACTGCATTCCCAGCCGATGGTCAAGAACTCCGAAGCGCCATAGCTGTTGCGCACCGTGCAGCCCAGAGTCTGCTCCAGCCGCTGGCGCACCGTGGCGCTCAATGTTTCGCCGCCGGTCCAGAGTTCGCGCGGGCGAAAGCGCAGCGCCCCGCGCCCCGCTTCGTCGGCCAGCCAGGCGGCAACGGTCGGGTAGGTGGCCACCACGGTGGGCGCGAAGGCATTGAGCTCGCCAAGCAGTGCCGCGGCCGGCTGCTGGATCGAGAAGGGGCGCAAGGTCCGTTCCATCCAGGGGTTGAGCTGGCGCAGCCGCTGCGTTGACACGAAACTCGCGAAGTGCCCGCTGGTCGCCCCGATGAAGGCAATACGCTCGCCCAGCAGCAGGGGATCGAGCCAGCGCTGCAGCGGCCGCGGCGTGCTGCGCCGCAGCGCTTCCAGCGCGTCGTAGACGGCCATCGACTGGGCATCCTGCACGAACACGCCGGGCTGGCCGCTGGTGCCCGAGCTCTCCCACACCAGGTACCGGCCCAGCCAGGGCTGGCCGATGCGCTGCGGGTCGGCGGTGAAGGCGCGCAGCGCGTCCAGCTTGAGTTGCGGATCGGTCACCCAGTCGTCGAAGCGCTCCATCAATTCGCTCCGGCGCACGATGGGCAAGGCGCCCAGCGGCGTGCCGGCGGGCGGGATGCCGCGCAGGCGTTCGCGGTAGAGCCGCGAGCCCCGCACGGCGGCGTCGAGCAGGCCAGCCAGGCGCCGGCCCTGGCGCTCGGCGATGGCCTGCGGCGTCGAGCGCCCGGCCGCCAGCACGTCGAGCGCCACCGCGCCCCAACGCACCGGATCAAAAATAGAGGTCACGGACCGGCCGGGATTTTGGGCAAGCCGATGGTCTGCGCCAGCAGGACCTGCTGGTCGTTGTCCAAGCCCATGGCTTGCGCCAGGGCATGGCGGTCGATCCAGGCGCGGATCACGGTGCACAGGCCGGCCGAGGCGCAATACAGGTAGACGTTTTGCGCCATGGCACCGGCTGCCGCCGAGGCATACGACTCGCGCTGGGCCGCGGGCACCAGCTTCATGCGCCCGTAGTCGGCGACAAACACCAGGTCCAGCGGCGCGCTGTCCACGAAGTCCTGGTAGCCGGTAACGCGCCGCACGTCGCTGGCGCTGACCAGATGCAGCGCATGGCTGGCCGCGTCAAAGCGGTACAGACCGGCTGGCAGCGCCACATACACATCCACTTCCTGCGCGTTCATCGCGCTGGGCGCGGTGCGCCCGCCCAATGCCGGACGGTTCACGCCGGCCGCGGCCCACAACAGGTTGGACAGCGTCTGCTCGGGCAGTGGCGCGGGACTGAACTCGCGCTGCGACTGGCGTTGTTGCAGCGCCTGCATCAGCGGCAGGCCCTCCGTGGTCTGCGCCGGCGGCAGCTGCCACGTGCTGGCGGCATCCCCGCTGGCGGCTTGCGGCTTGAGCTGGCCGATCAGGCCCAGCGCCATTTTGGTCAAGGTGTTCATGCAGGCAATACTAGGCCGCCGCCCGCGACGGGATTTGAGCTGGATCAAGCTTGCGCGTGCCCGCAGGAGCAGCCATTTGTTTTGACTTGAATCAATTTGGACGCATCCGCGCTGGGTACAGTAGCGCAAACTCCACCCATGATCCATTCTGCCGGGCCCGCCTCATGAGCATTCGCAACCTCGACTTCCTGTTGACCCCGGCTTCGGTGGCGGTGTTCGGCGCTTCGGCGCGTGCGGCCAGCGTGGGGGCCACCGTCTGGCGCAACCTGCACAACAGCCGTTTTGCCGGTCCGGTGTACGCCGTCAATCCCAAGCACCGCGAGCTCGATGGCCAGCCGGTGTATGCCAGCGCGCAGGAGCTGCCCGGCGTGCCGGACCTGGCGCTGATCTGCACGCCGCCAGCCACGGTGCCGGGGCTGATCGCGCAGCTTGGCGCGCTGGGCACGCGCGCGGCCGTGGTGCTCACGGCGGGGCTCGATGCCGCCCAGAAGCAGGCCATGCTCGATGCCGCCCGGCCCAGCCTGATGCGCATCCTGGGCCCCAACTGCATCGGTGTGCTGGCGCCCCATCTGGGCCTGAACGCCAGCTTCGCCCATATCGACGCGGCGCCGGGCGAGCTGGCCTTCGTCACGCAATCCGGCGCGCTGATGACGGCCATGCTGGACTGGGCGCGCTCGCGCGACATCGGGTTTTCGCATTTCGTTTCGCTGGGCGAGCATGCGGACGTGGACTTCGGCGACATGCTCGACTACCTGGGCAGCGATGCGAAAACGCGCGCCATCCTGCTTTACATCGAATCGATCGAGTCGCCGCGCAAGTTCATGTCGGCGGCGCGCGCCGCGGCGCGCAACAAGCCCGTCATTGTGGTCAAGGCTGGCCGCTCGCAGCAGGGCCAGCGCGCCGCGGCCTCGCACACCGGCGCGCTGGCCGGCTCCGATCTGGTGTTTGATGCGGCGATCGCCCGCGCCGGCATGCTGCGGGTGGACACGCTGCAGCAATTGTTCCTGGCGGCCGAGACCCTGACACGCTTTCGCACCAACCAGGCCGATCAGTTGACCATTCTCACCAACGGGGGCGGCGCCGGCGTGATGGCGGCCGACGCCGCCGCGCATGTCGGCGTGGTGTTATCGGAATTGAATGACACGACGATGCAGCGGCTCAATGCGCAGTTGCCGGCCAACTGGTCGCACGGCAACCCGGTGGACATCATCGGCGACGCGCCGGTGCAGCGTTATGTGCAGGCCCTGCAGACGCTGGCCGGCGACCCGGCCGCCGGCGCGGTGCTGTTCATCCATGCGCCCACTGCGATCGTGCCCAGTGCCGAAATTGCCCGCGCGCTGGTGCCACTGGCCAATACCGCGCCGCCGCGCCTGATGAGCTGCTGGCTGGGCGATGCGGCCGTGGCCGAGGCGCGGCACATTTTCCAGCAAGCCGGCATTGCCAGCTACGAGACGCCCGAGGAGGCGGTGCGCGCCTTCGCCATGGGCGTGACCTACCGCCGCAACCAGGCGCTATTGCTGGAAGCGCCGCCCGCCGCCCAGCCCGGCCCGGCGGTGGACACGCGTGCCGTGCAGGCCCTGGTGCGGCAGGTGCTGGCCAGCGGCCGCGACATGCTCACCGAACCCGAGGCCAAGAGCGTGCTCGCCGCCTATCGCATCGCGGTGGTCGCCACTCGCAGCGTCGGAACCGATGCGCAAGAGGCGGCCGGCGTGGCCGAAGCGATCGGCTTTCCGGTCGCCTTGAAGATTTTGTCGGACGACATCTCCCACAAGTCCGACGTCGGCGGCGTGGTGCTCGGCCTGGGCAGCGCGCAGGAAGTCAGGGCGGCGGCCCAGGCCATGCTGGCGCGCGTGCGGCAGGCTCGGCCCGAGGCCCGCTTGCAGGGCTTCACGGTGCAGGCCATGGTGCGCCGGGCCCATGCGCAGGAGTTGATCGTCGGCGCCAGCATCGACAGCGTGTTCGGCCCGGTGATGCTGTTCGGCCAGGGCGGCACGGCGGTCGAGGTGCTGGCCGACCGCGCCGTGGCGCTGCCGCCGCTTAATGTGCCGCTGGCGCGCGCGCTGGTGCAGCGCACGCGCGTGTCGCGCCTGCTGGAGGGCTGGCGCGACACGCCGCCGGCCGACCGGGATGCCTTGCATGCCGTGCTGGTGGCGGTGTCGCAATTGCTGGCGGATATCCCACAGATTGCCGAGCTCGACATCAATCCGCTGATCGTCAACTTCGAGGGCGCCATTGCGCTCGATGCGCGCATCCGCCTGAGTGCCCGCGCACCGGCGGGCGAGCAGAACTTTGCGATCCGGCCTTATCCCGCGGACCTGATTCAGGAGCTTCAGTGGCACGGCCGCGCGCTCACGCTGCGCCCGATCCGGCCGGAAGATGAGTCGCAGCACATGGAGTTCCTTACGCGCCTGGACCCCGAGGACATCCGCATGCGCGTGTTCTACAGCCGCCGCAGCATTGAGCACAGCGAATTGGCGCGCCTGATGCAGATCGACTACGAGCGCGAGATGGCCTTTGTCGCCGTGGCGCACGACCCGGATCAGCCACAGGGACCCGAGCAGACGCTGGGTGTGGTGCGCGCGGTGGCCGACCCGGACAACCGCGATGCCGAGTTCGGCATCATCGTGCGCTCCGACCTCAAGGGCCAGGGGCTGGGCGAGCTGCTGATGGACAAGATGATCCGCTACCTGCGCGCCCATGGCACGCAGCGGCTGGTCGGCACCGTCATCTCGGAGAACCGGCGCATGCTGGAGCTGGCGCGCGACCTTGGTTTTGTGGAGGGCGATATGCAGGCCGGTAGCGATACGCGGGAGATCCACCTGGATCTGGAGCCAGGCGCTGCATGAGCCCTTGAGGGCCTGGCGTCTCGCCCACGCCCTGGCGAGTCTTGGCTGGGATTGATCTGGGTCAAGTGCAGGATGCGCCGCCGCACTAAGCTGCGAAAAAACAAGGGGCATGGAGAAACCGATGGAGCGACCACCTGTGATCCGCAAGACGGCGCGCGACCAGCGTGTGCCGCCCAACCTGGCTGACTACGATGCGCAGTGCCGCGCGTTCACATGGGACGCGGCGCGCCAGGCCTTGGCAGGACTGCCCGGCGGCGGCCTCAACATCGCCTTCGAGGCCGTGGAGCGCCATGCCGCAGGCAGCCTGCGCGACCACATTGCGCTGCGTTTCGTGAGCCGCAACGCGCCCGCGCTGGACTTGAGCTACGGCGAGCTCGCGCGCCAGACCAGCCGCTTCGCCAACGTGCTGCGGGGTCTGGGCGTGGGCCGGGGCGACCGCCTGTTCGTGCTGGCCGGGCGCATGCCCGAGCTCTATGTCGCGGTACTGGGGGCGCTCAAAAACGGCACGGTGGTCACGCCCATGTTTTCCGCCTTCGGGCCGGAGCCGATTGCCACCCGCATCAACATCGGCGCCGGCCAGGTGCTGGTCACCACCGATGGGCTTTACAGGCGCAAGCTCAAGGCCATGCGCGCGCAGATGCCCACGCTGCGCCACGTGCTGCTGGTGGCCGAGGACGGCGGCATCACCGATGAGCCAGGCACGCTGGACCTGGCCACGCTGATGCGCGACGCATCCGATGCCTTCAGCACGGTCGAGACAACCCCGGACGATCCGGCGCTGCTGCATTTCACCAGCGGCACCACCGGCACGCCCAAGGGGGCCATCCACGTGCATGGCGCGGTGGTCACGCACCACGTCACCGGGCGCTTTGCGCTCGACTTGCACCCGGATGACCGCTACTGGTGCACGGCCGATCCGGGCTGGGTCACCGGCACCTCCTACGGCATCATCGCGCCGCTGCTGCATGGCGTGACTTCGCTGATCGACCGCGAGGAGTTCGACGCCGAACGCTGGTACTCCCTGCTGGAGACCGAACGCATCACGGTCTGGTACACCGCGCCCACCGCGATTCGCATGCTGATGAAGTCCGGGCCCGAGCTGGCGCGCAGCCACAGCTTTCCCGCGCTGCGCTTTGTCGCCAGCGTGGGCGAGCCGCTCAATCCGGAGGCGGTCTGGTGGGGCAAGGAGGTGCTGGGCCTGCCGATTCACGACAACTGGTGGCAGACCGAGACCGGCGGCATCATGATCGCCAACACGCCGGCTTTCGACATCAAGCCCGGCTCCATGGGCCGGCCGCTGCCCGGCATCATGGCCTGCATCGTCGAGCACCTGGAGGCCGAGGGCGAGCCGCCGCGCGTGCGCGTCATCGACACACCCGATGTCGAAGGCGAGCTGGCCCTCCAGGCCGGCTGGCCCTCGATGTTTCGCGGCTACCTCAACAACGAGACACGCTACCGCAAGTGTTTTGCCGGCGAGTGGTATCTGAGCGGCGATCTGGCGCGGCGGGATGCCGATGGCTACTACTGGTTCGTCGGCCGCGCCGATGATGTCATCAAATCGGCCGGCCACCTGATCGGCCCGTTCGAGGTCGAGAGCGTGCTGATGGAACACCCGGCCGTGGCCGAGGCTGGGGTGATCGGCAAGCCCGATGCGATGGTGGGCGAGGTGGTGAAGGCCTTTGTCTCGCTCAAGGACGGTTTCAAGCCCGACGAGGCGCTGCGCCTGGACATCCTGGGTCACGCGCGCAAGCGCCTGGGCGCCGCCGTGGCGCCCAAGGAAATTGCCTTTTTGCCCACGCTGCCGCGCACGCGCAGCGGCAAGATCATGCGCCGCCTGCTCAAGGCGCGCGAACTCGGCCTGCCCGAGGGCGACATCTCGACGCTGGAGGGTGGCGCATGACCACGCAGGCCAACGAAACCATGAGCGCCGCCGGGCCGCCCCAAGGCGCGAAGGCCCCAGTCACCAGCGAAGCGCAGGGCGAGTCTGCGCTTGGGGGCAGCGCAGCACACGAAGTGGCAAGCGTGGGGGCGAACAATGTGCCGCCGCCGCCCAGTGGCCCGGTGCCCTGGGACAAGGAATTTGCACTGGCGATGCTGGCCGACATGCTGCGCATCCGCCGCATGGAAGAGAAGTGCGCCGAGCTCTATGGCCAGCAAAAGATCCGCGGTTTTCTGCACCTGTACATCGGCGAGGAGGCGGTGGCCACCGGCGCCCTGCGCGCGCTGCAGCCGCAGGACAACATAGTGGCCACCTACCGCGAGCACGGCCACGCGCTGTTGCGCGGCATCAAGATGGAGGCCATCATGGCCGAGATGTACGGCAAGAGCCAGGGCTGCTCGCGCGGGCGCGGCGGCTCCATGCACCTGTTCGACCGCGCCAGCCGCTTTTATGGCGGCAATGCCATCGTGGGCGGCGGCCTGCCGCTGGCGGCGGGGCTGGCGCTGGCCGACAAGCTGTCCCAACGCCAGGCGCTCACCGCCTGCTTTTTTGGCGAGGGCGCGATGGCCGAGGGGGCATTTCATGAAGCCATGAATCTGGCCGCGCTGTGGCAGCTGCCGGTGATGTACTGCTGCGAGAACAATCTGTACGCCATGGGCACGGCGTTGGCGCGTTCCGAAGCGCAGACCGATCTGTGCGCCAAGGCAGCGTCTTACGGCATGGCCACGGTGCAGGTCGATGGCATGGATGTGGTGGCCGTGCATGAGGCGGTGCAGCGCGCCGCGCAGCAGGTGCGGCAGGGTGGCGCCCCGGTGTTCGTGGAGCTGCGTACCTACCGTTTTCGCGCGCATTCGATGTTCGACCCCGAGCTGTACCGTGACAAGGCCGAGGTCGAAGCCTGGAAGACACGCGGACCGATCCACACCTTCACGGCACGCCTCAAGGCCCAGGGCCACCTGACGGAAGACGAGTTCCTGGCGCTCGATGCCGCCGCGCAGGCCGAGGTCGATGCGGCCGTGGCCTTTGCCGAGGCCGGCAGTTGGGAGCCGATTGAAGAGCTGCTGCGCGACGTGTACACTCCAGAAGGAGCCGCCTGATGGGCCGGCGCATCACCTACCGCGAGGCCTTGAGAGAGGCGCTGCGTGAAGCCTTGCAGGCCGATGCCCGGGTCTTCCTGATGGGGGAGGACGTGGGGCGCTACGGCGGCACCTATGCCGTGACCAAGGGCCTGCTCGACGAGTTCGGCCCCGAGCGCATCCGCGACACGCCGCTGTCCGAACTCGGCTTTGTCGGCGCCGGCATCGGCGCGGCGCTGGGCGGCATGCGGCCGATTGTCGAGGTGATGACGGTCAACTTCAGCCTGCTCGCGCTCGACCCCATCGTCAACACGGCGGCCATGCTGCGCCACATGTCGGGCGGGCAGTTCTCGGTGCCCATCGTGATCCGCATGGCCACGGGCGCCGGGCGCCAGGTGGCGGCCCAGCATTCGAACAGCTTCGAGGGCTGGTACGCCCATGTGCCGGGCCTCAAGGTGCTGGCGCCGGCCACGGTGGAGGATGCGCGCGGCATGCTTCAAGCCGCGTTGGCCGACCCCGACCCGGTGCTGATCTTCGAGCATGCGCAGCTCTACAACATGGAGGGTGAACTGCCTGACGCTGGATCGCCCGCGGTGGACATCCGCAGCGCACGGGTGCGCCGCGCCGGCACCGATGTGAGCCTGATCACCCATGGCGGCTGTCTGCCCAAGGCGATGAAGGCCGCCGAAGAACTGGCCGGGCTGGGCATCTCGGCCGAGGTGATTGACCTGCGCGTGCTGCGCCCGCTCGATGACGCGACCCTCATGGCCTCGGTGCGCAAGTGCCGCCGCGCGGTGGTGATCGACGAAGGCTGGCGCTCGGGCAGCCTGGCGGCCGAGGTGATGGCGCGCATCAGTGAGCAGGCTTTCTTCGACCTCGATGCGCCGCCGGCACGCGTGTGCAGCGAGGAAGTGCCGATTCCGTATGCCCGCCACATGGAAGAGGCCGCGCTGCCCCAAGTGCCCAAGATCGTGGCGGCCGCGCAGTCCTTGATGGGAGCCTCCACATGATCCGTTTCGAATTGCCGTCGCTCGGCGCCGACATGGACGAGGGCACGCTGCTCACCTGGCATGTGAAGCCGGGCGATGCCGTCAAGCGCGGCCAGGTGGTGGCCGTGGTGGACACGTCCAAGGCGGCGGTGGATGTCGAGATCTGGCACGACGGTGTGGTGGCCGAGCTGCTGGTGCAGCCCGGCGAGAAGGTGCCGGTGGGCACGGTGCTGGCCACGCTGCTGGAGCCGGGTGAAGTGGCGGTGCCCGCGGCGGCCCCTGCGCCCGCTGTCCCACCGCAGCCTGTGATGCCAGGCGCGCCGGAATCCGAGAAAGCACCTATCGCGGCGCGGCATCCGGTGTCGCCTTCGGCGCGCCGGCGCGCCAGGGAACTCGGCATCGACCCTGATACCGTCGCCGGCAGCGGCGCGCAGGGCGCGGTCACGCTGGCTGACATCGAGGCCGCCGTTGCGGCGCGTGTGGCGCCATCACCGGCGGCGGCTGTGCCCGACCGCCAGACGGACATGCGCCGCGCCATCGCCGCGGCCATGAGCCGTTCCAAGCGCGAGATTCCGCACTACTACCTGAGCGAAACCATCCCGATGGCCGCCGCGCTGGCCTGGCTGCAGCAGCGCAACGAGGGCCTGCCCATCACCGAGCGCATCCTGCCCGCCGTGCTGCAGCTCAAGGCCGTGGCCCTGGCGCTCAAACGCGTGCCCCAGCTCAACGGGTTCTATCGCGACGGCGAGTTCCAGCCGGCCACGGCCGTGCATGCGGGCGTGGCGATCTCGCTGCGCGGCGGCGGGCTGGTGGCGCCGGCGCTGCACGATGTCGAAGCCAAACCGCTGGAGCAGCTCATGCGCGAGCTGGCCGATCTGGTCAAGCGCGCGCGCGCCGGCTCGCTGCGCAGTTCCGAGATGAGCGACCCGACCATCACCATCACCAACCTGGGCGACCAGGGCGTGGAGGCTGTCTTTGGCGTGATCTATCCGCCGCAGGTGGCGCTGGTGGGTTTTGGCAGCGTGGCCGTGCGGCCCGGGGTGGCGGGCGGCGAACTGCGCGCGCTGCCGCTGGTCACGGCCTCGCTGGCCGCCGACCACCGGGTGACGGACGGGCACCAGGGCGCGCTGTTCCTGGCCGAGCTGCGCGATGTGTTGCAGCAGCCGGAGCAACTGGCGGCGCAGGCCGGCAGCGCTGGCACGAAAGGAACCCCGACATGAGCATGGACCGGCAAACCCTCAAGACCACGGTACTGGAGGTTCTGCGCTCGATCGCCCCGGAGGTCGAGCCCGGCGACATCGAGCCCGCGCGGCCGCTGCGCCAGCAGGTCGATCTCGATTCGATGGACTGGCTCAATTTCCTCGTGGGCCTGCACGAGCGCCTGGGCGTCAACATTCCCGAGGCCGACTATGCGCGCCTGGTGACGCTGGACAACGTGCTCGACTACCTGCAGGCCAGGCTGGGGCCGGCCTAGCGCGGCCCCGTCGCAAGAATGGCCGCTTTCTTCTCTTCATATTCCTGCTTCTGGATTTCGCCGCGCGCGAAGCGCTCGTTCAGAATCTGCAGCGCCGAATAGGTCGGATCGCCGAAGGAGGGGTCCGGTCCCGGCGAGCCGCCGCGCATGTGCCACGGCCCGCGATGGTGGTGATGCCAGTCGCCGCCTGGGCGACGGACCAGCAGGAAGATGACGATGCAGACGATGACGACAAAACCCAGCATCATCAGCGGCCCGCCCCACCAGAAGCCCCCACCGTCGCCCCGACCCCACATGTGCCCGGGGCCATGCCAGTAGGGGTAGTTCTGCGGCGCCGGCTGGGGGGACTGCTGCGCCAGGGCCAGCACGGGGTGCAGCAGGGCCAGCAAGGCGAGGTGCAAGAAGGCCAGGAGCCTGATGGTTTTCATTTCGGTATCTCCTCTTTCAAGAGTCGACGATCGCGCCGGGCTGCGAGCACGTGCCTCGCAGGGCGGCCTGGCGCATCCGGTGGATGACGGCGGGGCCCACTCTACGCCCCCAGCCTGGCACAGTCAAACGCGAGCGCGGCTGGCGGCACCCGCCAACGCCTCGCACCCGCCATGCCAGGCGCGCTTTCAGCGCCGGCTGCTCCGAGGCGCTAACATCCACCAGCCCCGGCCTGGCCGGGAGCACCGACGCGCATTTCAACCCCTACCCCGCCCAAGCTCTCGTGAACGCTTCCGTCCTGTCTGCCCTGATCCCCGTCGTTCTGCTGGTTGCTATCGGTTTTATAGCTGGTCGCGCCCGCTGGATAAGGCCGGAGGCCTCAAAAGACCTGTCAAATCTGGTGTTCATGGTGCTCACGCCCGCGCTGATGTTCCGCACCATGAGCACGGTGCATGTGGAGCAACTCGATTTCCGGCCGGTGGCGGCCTATTTCGTGGCGGTGTTCATCCTGTTCGCGGGCACGCTGCTGACCCAGGGGGCCAACCGGCGCGGTGCCGTGCTGGCCCTGGCCTGCACCTTCAGCAACACGGTGATGATCGGCATCCCGCTGGTTGGGCTGGCCTATGGCGCGCCGGGCCTGGTGATTCTGCTCACGCTGGTGTCGCTGCATGCGCTGGTGCTGCTGACCGCGGGCACGCTGGTGCTGGAGCTGGCGGTGGCGCGCGAGACGGCCGCCAGCGGGCAGGGCGAGCCCCGCCACATGGCCGCGACGGTGCTGGGCGCGGTGCGCAATGCCATCATTCATCCGGTGCCGCTGCCCATCATCGCCGGCTTGCTGTTTGCGCAGACCGGCTGGCTGATTCCGCAGGCGGTGGACAAGCCGCTGCAGTGGCTGGGCAATGCCTTCGGGCCGCTGGCCCTGCTGCTGGTGGGCGTGACGCTGGCCGCCACCCAGGTGGGCACCCACCTGCGCGGAGCGCTGGTCTTGGCGGTGGCCAAGAACATGGCTCACCCCGTGCTGGTGGCGCTGCTGGGGCAGCTGTTCGGCCTGGGCGGCCTGCCGCTGGCGGTGATGGTGCTGGCCGCCGCCATGCCGATCGGCGCCAATGTGTTCCTGTTTTCGCAGCGCTACCAGGTGGCCGAGGAGCTGGTGACGGCCAGCGTGGCCGTGTCCACGGCGCTGGCGCTGCTCACGCTGTCGGCCGTGATGCTGCTGGTGGGCTGGCTGTAGGCGGCAGTTCAGGGCGCCAGGCGCTCGCGGGTCCAGCCCTGCCGGCCATCGGGCGTGTAGCGCAGCCGGTCGTGCAGCCGGCTCTTGCGGCCCTGCCAGAACTGCCAGCTGTCGGGCTTCAGGCGATAGCCGCCCCAGTGCGGCGGGCGCGGCGGCTGCAGCAGGAACTGCGCGGCGTAGCGCGCGGCGTTGGCCAGCAGCACGCTGCGTCCGGCGATCACCTGGCTTTGCGGGCTGGCCCAGGCGCCGATGCGCGAGTCCAGCGGGCGGCTGTGGAAGTAGTCGTCGCTCTCGGCGTCGCTGACTTTTTCCACCAGCCCCTCGATGCGCACCACGCGCTCAAGCTCGACCCAGTGGAATTGCAGCGCGGCATAGGGGTTGCCGGCCAGCTCGCGGCCCTTCTGGCTTTCGTAGTTGGTGAACCAGACGATGCCGCGCGCGTCATAACCCTTGATCAGCACCACGCGGGTGGAGGGGCGCAGGTTGCTGGCGACGGTGGCCACGGTCATGGCGTTGGGCTCGGGCACTTCGGCGGCAATGGCTTCGTGCAGCCACTGGTCGAACTGCTGGAGGGGATCGTCGTGCGAGGCATCCTCGCTGAGCTCGGCGCGCTCATAACTTTTGCGGAGATTGGCGATGGAGGTCATGCGCCCAGTATAGGCAAGCCGGTTGGCGGACGAAAAACTGTCTCAATTTGCAAAAAACTGCGCGAGCTAGGGCTTACCCGGATACGGCGGACGCGGTATTGATCTAGTCTCCGGCCCTCCAGTACGAAGGGCAGCACGCCCCTATTCGAGGAGACAACACCATGAGCATCAAATTCCAGGTCAATGGCAAGGCGGTCAGCGCCAAGGCCGAATCCGACACCCCGCTGCTGTGGGTGATTCGCGATGAGCTCGGCATGACCGGCACCAAGTTCGGTTGCGGCGCCGCGCTGTGCGGTGCCTGCACGGTGCATCTGAACGGCCAGCCGGTGCGCTCATGCCAGACGCCCTTGTCCGCCGCGGCGGGCAAGAAAGTCGCCACGGTGGAGGGGCTTTCGAAAAACAACACGCATCCCCTGCAACTGGCGTGGATCAAGCACGACGTGCCGCAATGCGGCTACTGCCAGTCGGGCCAGCTCATGAGCGCGGCGGCGCTGCTTTCGAAAAACAGGAACCCGAGCGACGCGGACATCGATGCCGCCATGAGCGGCAACATCTGCCGCTGCGGCACCTACCCGCGCATCAGGGCCGCCATCAAGGATGCGGCCGCCACCCTGCGCCAAGCCTGAGGAGAACGATCATGACCACCACCACTTCACGTCGCGATTTCCTCAAGACCTCGGCGCTCGCCACGGGCGGCCTCATGCTGGGCGTCGCCTTGCCCGGCGCCAAAACCGAAGCCCGGGCGGCCGGCACCGTCTACACCCCCAATGCCTGGGTGCATATTGCCGATAACAACACCATCACGCTGATTTCGGCGCGTTCCGAGATGGGGCAGGGCGTGTACACCTCCATGCCCATGCTGATCGCCGAGGAGCTCAACGTCGACCTGCAGCAGATCAAGGTCAGCATCGCGCCGCCCGCCGCGGTCTACGTCAATGCCCTGCTGGGCGCGCAGATCACCGGCGGCTCCACCTCGGTGCGCGACGGCTGGGAAAAACTGCGCATCGGCGGCGCCCAGGTGCGCGAGATGCTCATCAGCGCCGCGGCCGACAAGTGGAAAGTGGACCGCGGCACGCTGCGTGCCGAGAACGGCATGGTGCTGGGCCCCAAAGGCAAGAAGGCCACTTATGGCCAACTCGCCGCCGCGGCGGCCAAGCTGCCGGTGCCGGAGAAGGTGGCGCTGAAAGACCCGAAGGATTTCCGAATAGTCGGTCAGCGCGTCAAGCGCCTGGACACGCCGGCCAAGGTCAATGGCAAGGCGGAGTTCGGCATGGACGTCAAGCTGCCGGGCATGGTCTACGCCAGCATCGAGCAGTGCCCGGTGATCGGCGGCAAGGTCAGGAGCTTTGATGCCTCCCGGGCCCGGGGCATGCCGGGCGTTCTTGACGTGGTGCAGGTCAGCGACGGCGTGGCCGTGGTGGCCAGCAGCTACTGGCAGGCCCAGAAAGCACGCAAGGCCTTGTCGGTGCAGTGGGACGAAGGCCCCGGTGCCGCGCTGGACCACAACACGGTGCTGGCCGGCACGCGCGCGGCGGCCGATACGGCCAAGGTGCTGCCGATCGGCAAGCCCGTGGGCAATGTGGTCGAGGCCATGAAAGGCGCGGCCAAAACCCTCAAGGCCGAGTACATCAGCCCGATGCAGGCGCACGCCGCGCTGGAGCCCATGAACTTCACCGCCAGCTTCAAGGACGGCAAGTGCCTGCTGGTCGGGCCCACCCAGTTCCAGCAGGGCGCGCATGGCGCCGTGGCGGCAGCGCTGGGCATCAAGCCGGAAGACATCACGCTGAAAACCACTTTTCTGGGCGGGGGCTTTGGCCGCCGGCTGGAGCTCGACTTCATCGTGCAGGCCGCGCAGATTTCCAGGGCCGCGGGCAGGCCGGTCAAGCTCGTGTGGTCGCGCGAGGACGACATGACGCACGACTTCTACCGTCCGCTGGGCCTGAACCAGTTGCAGGCCGGGCTCGATGCGCAGGGCATGCCGGTGGCATTGCAGTTCAAGGTCACCTCGCAGTCCGTTACCCAGCGCGCCTTCGGCCTGCCCAAGGACACGCTGGATCCCTTCATGGCCGAGGCGGCGGTGGCGGGCTACGAGATTCCCAACACGCAGCACGACCTGGTGATCCACGACAGCGGCATGCGCGTGGGCTACTGGCGCGCCGTGAGCCACAACATGAATGCCTTCGCCAACGAGAGCTTCATGGACGAAATGGCTTTGGCGGCGGGCAAGGACCCGTACGCCTATCGCCTGGCGCTGCTCAAGAACAGGCCGCGCTTTGCCAACGTGCTCAAGCTGGCGGCTGACAAGGCCGGCTGGGGCCAGGCCCTGCCGGCCGGCCGTGCCCGCGGCATGGCGCTGATGGAGGGCTACGACACCTATATGGCGCAGGTGGCCGAGGTGTCGGTGAAAGACGGTCAGGTCACAGTGCATCGTGTCACGGTGGCGGCCGACCTGGGCCGCATGGTCAACCCGGACACGGTGGAGGCGCAGATCCAGTCGAGCATCGTGTTCGGCATGTCAGCCGCCCTGATGCAGGAAATCACCCTGGACAAGGGCCGTGTGCAGCAGACCAACTACGACAACTATCCGGTGGTGCGCATGCACGAATCGCCGACGATTGATATCGTGCTGGTCAATAGCACGGAAAAACCGGGTGGCATTGGCGAACCCGCCACCGCCCTGGTGGTGCCGGCCATTGCCAATGCGGTGGCCGCGGCCAGCGGCAAGCGCGTGCGTCAACTGCCGATGACACCGCAGGCCATTCGGCAGGCATGATTAATGCAGGGAACATCCACATGGAAAGTCTTGATCTGAGGGTGCTGGGCGATGCCCTGGCCTGGAAGCGCGGCGGCCATGCCGTGACGCTGGTCACGGTGGTGGAGACCTGGGGCAGCGCGCCGCGCCCGCCCGGCGCGCTGCTGGCCGTGCGCGACGACGGCATCGTGAGCGGCTCGGTGTCGGGCGGCTGCGTCGAGGACGACCTGATCGCGCGCACCAAGGCCGCGTTCCAGTCGGCCGGCGCGCAGCCGGCCGCTGCCGCCAAACCCGCCATGATCGCCTACGGCGTGAGCAAGGAAGAGGCGGCCCGCTTCGGCCTGCCCTGCGGCGGCACCTTGCGGCTGGTGCAGGAGCCCCTGCTCGATGCATCCTGGGTCGAGCAGTTGCTGGTCCGCACGGCCGAGCACCGCCTGGTGGCGCGTACCTTGACGCTGGCCAGTGGCGTGGTGACCTTGAGTGATGCGGTGCGCGGCGACCGCATGCGGTTTGACGGCAGCACGCTGACCACGGTGTTCGGCCCGAAGTGGCGCCTGCTGCTCATCGGCGCGGGCCAGCTGTCGCAGGCCGTGGCGCAGATGGCCGGCCTGCTTGACTTCGAGGTCCTGGTGTGCGACCCGCGCGAGGAATACGCGGCCACACTGGGCATGGACGGCGTGCAGCGCCTGGCTGGCATGCCCGACGACGTGGTGCGCGAGCTCATGCCCGACGCCCACACCGCCATCGTGGCGCTCACGCACGACCCCAAGCTCGACGACATGGCCCTGCTCGAAGCACTCAAGTCCGGCGCCTTTTATGTGGGCGCCCTTGGCTCGCGCCGCAACCAGGACGCGCGCAAGCAGCGCCTGGCCGAGCACTTCGACCTGAGTGCCGACGAGCTGGCGCGCCTGCATGGGCCGGTGGGACTGCGCATTGACGCCAAGACGCCGGCCGAGATTGCCGTGTCGGTGCTGGCCGAGATCATCCAGGTCAAGAACGCGGCAACGCGCACCGTGGCCGCCGCATCCGGGTGTGCCGTCGCCTGACGGGGTGTGATGCTGCCGGTTATTCTCGTGCTCGCGTCCGGGCGGGGCGAACGCTTCATTGCCTCTGGCGGCACGGCGCACAAGCTCAAGGCCGATCTGGCCGGCAAGCCCGTGCTCCAGCACACGCTGGACGCCGTGCGCGCCAGCGGTCTGCCTTTTCATCTGGAGGAGGGCCCGCACGCGGGCATGGGCGACTCGATCGCCGCCGCCGTGCGCGCCACCGCGGATGCCGCCGGCTGGCTGATCCTGCCGGGCGATCTGCCCCTGGTCCGTGCCGAAACGCTCAGGCAGGTGGCTTTTGCGCCGGCCCAGCACGATGTGGTGGTGCCGGTGCATGGCGGGCGGCCCGGGCACCCGGTGCGTTTTTCCAGAGACTGCGGCCCGCAGCTCATGGCATTGCAAGGAAATCGAGGCGCAGCCCGCGTGGTCCGGGCGCGAGGCGCTATCGAAATAATAGTGGATGACGTCGGCTGCGTGACCGACATCGACACGGTGCATGATTTGCAGCGGGCGCTGCGCCTCATGCAGGCCGGGCCGCCCTCACATCCGGGTGATGACGGCGCAGGCCAGGCGGGGGCCTGAGTTGCCCGTGGGCTGCGTCTTGTAATCGTCCGGGTCGCGGTGCACGATCAGGCCACGGCCCACGACGTCATTGCCGCCGCTGCCCACCGACAGGGTGTCGGATTCGAAGCTCAGGCGCGCCACGCCATGGGCATCGGCCTTCAGGCTGGGCAGGTCGCCCACATGGTGCTCGCCGCGGCCGTGGGCGCCGTGCATCTTGCCCTGCGGGTTGAAGTGACCGCCCGCGCTCATGCCGTCGCCGCTGGAGCAATCGCCTTTCTCATGGATGTGGAAACCGTGCTCGGCATTGGCCTTGAGTCCCCGGATTTCGCCGCTGACCATGACCTTGTCGCCGCTCTGGGTGAACTGCACCTGGCCCGTGGCGTTGCTGCCTCGGGTGGGCAGCAACTGGGCTGATGCGGAGGGCCCAGCCGGGGTGCTGGCACAGGAGGCCAGGACCATGGCCGCGGCCAGGGGGGTGAGATATCGAATCATGGTGCGCTCCGGGCTGTGGTGAATCTGCTGGTGCGAATGTAGGTCAACCGCGCCGTCTGTGCAACTCAGTCGGGCGCCAGGCCCAGCAGCAGCTCCAGTTCCCGGTCGCGGATGCCCTGCGCCAGCAGGCTGGCATGGGTCTGGCGGGCGTAATGCAGGGTGGTGCCGTAGCGCCCGCTGGCGGCCGAGAAGATATGCCGGTATTGCGCCTCGCTCAGGCGGCCGGTATAGCTGGGGCTGCGGCGCGACAGCGTGAAGGCCAGGGCCTGCACCGGCCCGTGCAGGGTGAGGCAGCGCAGCCATTTGGGGTCGTACACACCGGTCATCATTTCCCGCTGCCACAGGGTCTGGAGCACCCGCGCGCCATCGTGCCGGGGCACGCGCAAGGCCACGCCGTGGCAGCTGCCGCCCGAGAGCAGCGCGAACACCAGTCCCGGGCGCTCCGGCGTGCCGCGGTTGATGTGGCTCCACATCTTGAGCGCGCGGTGCCAGCCGTGCACACGCGCCGGGCGCTGCTCGGCGAACTCGAAATCAGGCCGCCAGATAAGCGAGGCATAGCCGAATACCCAGAGGTCGGTGTGGCCGCCCCATTGCGCCAGCGTGGCGTCGAGCATCAGCGCGGGGTCGCGCCGGGCGGACAGGTGCGTGGATGACGGGGTCATGGCGCTACTTTAGCGCCAGGACGGGGTGTGTTGGCGCCGCGCCGGCGCCGGGCGCCCCGGTTTCGTAACGCGCCGGTAACCGCCTGCATTCACAGCGCCCTGTTTCCAGAGTACGATCAAACACGTAATTTTGTTACTTTGTCCCATGAAACCCATCCCGGCCCTCGAGGCGGTGACCCGCCGTATCCGCGAACGTAGCGCAGTGACCCGCACGGCCTATCTGGCGCGTGTGCAGGCCGCGGCCGATCGCAATCCCGGCGCGCAGCGCCTGGGCTGCGCCAATGTGGCGCATGCGTTTGCCGCCTTGCCGGGGACGGACAAATTCAGGGTGGTGAGCGAACGCGCGGCCAACATCGGCATCGTCACGGCCTACAACGACATGCTGTCGGCCCATGCCCCGCTGCAACACTATCCCGACCTCATCAAGGCGGAGGCCCGCCGGCTGGGCGCCACGGCGCAGGTGGCCGGCGGCGTGCCCGCCATGTGCGACGGCGTGACGCAGGGCACGCCCGGCATGGAGCTCAGCCTGTTCTCGCGCGATGTGATTGCCATGGCCACGGCCGTGTCGCTCAGCCATGATGTGTTTGATGCCGCGCTGATGCTCGGCGTGTGCGACAAGATCGTACCGGGCCTCTTGATTGGCGCGCTGCACTTCGGCCATCTGCCGGTCGTGTTCGTTCCGGCCGGCCCCATGACCTCGGGCCTGTCCAACAACGCGAAGGCCAAGGTGCGCGAGCAGGCGGCGCAGGGGCTGGTGGGGCGCGAGGCGCTGCTGGCGGCCGAGTCCCAGGCCTATCACGCGCCCGGCACCTGCACTTTCTACGGCACGGCCAACAGCAACCAGATGCTGCTCGAAGCCATGGGCCTGCATGTGCCGGGAACGGCTTTTGTCAACCCCGGCACGGCGATGCGCGAGGAGCTCACGCGCGAAGCCGTGCGCACCGTGCTCGGCATCAGCCGCGCATCCGGCGCGGCCGGCGGCCAGGGATCGGCCGCGCGCCATGCCCCGATCGGGCGCGTGGTGGACGAGCGCTGCATCGTCAACGCCATGGCCGCGCTGCTCGCCACCGGCGGCTCGACCAATCACCTGATCCATTGGGTGGCGGTGGCGCGTGCCGCCGGCATCGTGATTGACTGGGATGATTTCGAGATGCTCTCGGAGTCGGTGCCCCTGCTGACCCGCGTCTACCCCAATGGCAGTGCCGATGTCAACCAGTTCCAGGCCGCCGGCGGTCCGGGCTTCGTGATCCGTGAACTGCTCGATGCGGGCTTGATGCACGAGGACGTGCTGACCGTGCGCCCGGGCGGCATCCGCGAATACACCGGTGTGCCCGAGTTCGTTGAATCTGTTCAGTCCAGGCCCTTTGATGGGCTCGGGACTGGCCGTGTCGAGGACCGGCAGGGCACTTCGGCCGGCTCGGTGCGCGCGGCATCGCTGCGCTGGCAGGACGCCGGGCCGTCCCGGGACGACAGTGTGGTGCGCCCCGTGCGCCAGCCGTTCAGCGCCACCGGCGGGCTCAAGCTGCTGCGGGGCAATCTCGGGCGCTGTGTGATCAAGGTGTCGGCGGTGCCCGACGATCGTCACGTGATCGAGGCGCCAGCCCGCGTGTTCGACTCGCAGGAAGCCTTGCATGCGGCCTTCAACGCGGGCGAGCTCGACCGCGACGTGGTGTGCGTCGTGCGCTGGCAGGGGCCCCAGGCCAACGGCATGCCCGAGCTGCACAAGCTCACGCCGCCCCTGGCCGTGTTGCAGGGCAAGGGCTTCAAGGTGGCGCTGGTGACGGACGGGCGCATGAGTGGCGCCTCGGGCAAGGTGCCGGCGGCGATTCATGTGTCGCCGGAAGCCGCTGCCGGCGGGCCGCTGGCCAGGGTGTGCGATGGTGATGTGATCCGGCTCGACGCCACGGCAGGCACGCTGCAGGCGCAAGTGCCGCCCGAGGTGTGGGCCGCGCGCGCGGCCGCGTCCATGCCCGAGACCCTGCGCGCGGCCAATGCGCTGGGCATGGGACGCGAATTGTTTGCCGGCATGCGGCGCCATGCGCTGGCCGCCGAGGACGGCGCCTGCACCTGGCTTTGAACATGGAGAACCGAGTGACCCCAAGCATGCGATTCACGGCCCTGCAGCTGATGCAGGACGCCCCGGTGATCCCGGTCATCGTGCTGCATGACGTGGCCCATGCCGTGCCCCTGGCCCGCGCCTTGCTGGCCGGTGGCATCCGCATGCTCGAAGTCACCTTGCGCACGCCCCAGGCGCTGGCCTGCATCGAAGCCATGGCCAGGGACGTGCCCGAGGCCGTGATCGGCGCCGGCACGGTGCGCAGCGCGGCGGATGCGCAGGCGGCCGCGCTGGCTGGCGCCAGCTTCGCCGTGAGTCCCGGCTACACCCATGTGGTGGGCCAGGCTTGCCGCGACGCGGGCTTGCCGCTGCTGCCCGGCGTGGCCACCGCCAGCGACATCATGCGGGCGCAGGAAGATGGTTTGACCGAACTCAAGTTCTTCCCGGCCCTGCAGGCCGGCGGCGCGGCCATGCTCAAGGCCTGGAGCGGACCGTTTGGCGAGGTGCGCTTTTGCCCCACGGGCGGCATCACGCCGCAAAACGCACCGGATTTCCTGGCCCTGCCCAATGTCGTATGCGTGGGTGGCTCGTGGCTGGCGCCGGCTGATGCGCTGGCCCGGGGTGACTGGGCGCGCATCACGCAACTGGCGCGCGATGCGCGCGGCCTGAGATGATCCCCCGGCCGCGGCCGGACGGCTACAGGCCGCGCTCGATCAGCTCGATCTTGTAGCCGTCGGGGTCCGCCACGAAGGCGATCACGGTGCTGCCGCCCTTGACCGGGCCGGGCTCGCGCGTGATGGTGCCGCCGCTGGCGCGGATCTTGTCGCAGGCGGCTTGAACATCGGGCACGCCCAGCGCGACATGGCCATACGCCGTGCCCATCTCATAGGCGTCCACCCCGTGGTTGTAGGTGAGCTCCAGCTCGGCATGCTCCGGATTGTTGCCATAACCGACAAAGGCCAGCGAGTATTTCTGCTCGGGCCGTTCGGTGGTGCGCAGCAGTTTCATGCCCAGTACCTGGGTGTAGAAGTCGATCGAGCGCTGGAGATTGCCAACGCGCAGCATGGTGTGTAGAAGTCTCATGCCGTCATTTTGCCGCGGAATGGCGCTCAGCGCTGCGGCACTTCAAACACCAGGCAGGTCGTGGTGGCATGGGCGTAGAGCTTGCCGTCCGGTCCGACGATGCGGGCCTCGGCGGTCGCCAGCTGGCGGCCGCAGTGGATGACGGTGCCGATGGCGCGCAAGGGACCGGTCTTGTCCGACGCGGCCCGCACGATGTTCACGCCCAATTCCGCCGTGGTGTAGGCCCGGCCCGCGGGCATCATGGTATGCACGGCGCAGCCCAGCGCCGAATCCAGCAGCGTCGCATACCAGCCGCCGTGCACGCTGCCCAGCGGGTTGTAGTGCTTGAGCTGCGGCGTGCCCTGGAACACGGCCTTGCCGAACTCGACCTCGACCAGCGAAAAATCCAGCGTGTCGGCAATGTGCGGGTAGGGCAGTTCACCGGCCAGCATGGCCTGCATGATTTCGAGGCCCGTCTTGCCGGCCACCATCTGCGGGCTGGCCAGGCCGGCCTGGCCGCCACCGGCGCTCATGCGTTCGCGCACGGCCTCGCTTTGTTTCATCCATTGGGCCAGCGTGGTTTCCGCGTTCATCGGGTTTCTCCGTCATTTGGTTGCATCTGCAATAATTGTAGCTACAATAGAACCATGGTCAATGTCACGCCAGCGTCAATTCCGGTGGATCTCAAACCGCAGGGTTGCACCAACCTCAAGCTGCGCCAGCTGATGCGCCGCGTGGCGCAGCACTACGATGCCGAGGTGGGCAAGACCGGACTCAAGGGCACGCAGTACTCGCTGCTGTCCTATGCGCTCAAGCTCGGGCCCATCCGGCCGGGCGAGCTGGCGCGGGCCATGAAGGTCGACGCCTCCACCCTCACGCGCAATCTCAAGCCCCTGGTGGACGCGGGCTGGCTGGAGCTGGCCGCTGGCACGGACGGGCGCAGCCGCCGGGTCACCCTCACCGAGGCCGGGCGCGCGAAGCGGCACGAAGCGCAGCGCCGCTGGAAGGTGGCGCAGGAGGGCATCAACCAGACCTTGGGCGTCGAGCGCGTGCTCGCCCTGCATGCCCTGATCGACGAGTCCCTCGAACTCTTGTCACCCCCCAACCCTGGAGCAGACGATGACTAGCCTCAACACGGCAAACGCCAAACGCACGATGCTCTGGGCCGTGCTGCTCGCGGCGGCCGGCACCTTTGCCCTGACCATGGGCACGCGGCAAACCATGGGCCTGTTCCTGAGCTCGCTCAATACAGCCACGGGACTGGGCATCGGCAGCATCAGCCTGGCGTTTGCCTTCGGCCAGCTCTGGTGGGGGCTCACGCAGCCTTTTGCCGGCGCCATGGCCGACAAGGTCGGCGCCGGGCGTGTGCTGTTCGCCGGCGTGCTGCTGGTGGCGCTGGGGACCTTCATCACCCCGTTCATGACAACAAACGCGGGTTTGATCCTGGCCATCGGGGTGCTGGCCGCCGGCGGGGCCGGCATGGCCGGGCCCGCCGTGCTGATGGCGGCCACCGCGCGTCTGATCCCGCTGGAAAAACGCGGGCTGGCCACGGGCATCGTGAACGCCGGCGGCTCCTTTGGCCAGTTCCTGATGGCGCCCCTGGCGGGCGCGCTGATGGTCGGCTACGGCTGGGCCAATGCCATGCAGGTGCTGGGCCTGGCGGTGCTGCTGGCCTTGCCGGCGGCCTGGGTGCTCAAGGGCAACTCGCTGCAGTCGGCACCGGCCGGTCACAAGGCGGTCGGTACCGTGGATGCCATTCGCGCCGCGCTGCGGCACCCGGGTTACCGGATGCTGGGCGCGGGCTTTTTCGTCTGCGGCTTTCATGTGGCGTTTCTGGCCACCCACCTGCCGGGCGTGATTGCCGCCTGCGGGCTGCCGGTGCAGTTCGGCGCGTGGTCGCTGGCCATGCTCGGGCTGTTCAACATCGTGGGCAGCGTGGCCATGGGCTGGGCCGTGGGGCGCTGGCGCATGAAGTCGCTGCTGTCGCTTCTTTATGCCACGCGGGCGCTTGCCGTGCTGGCGTTCCTGCTGGCGCCCAAGACCGGCGCGGTGATGCTGGTGTTTGCCGCCGTCATGGGCCTGACCTTCCTCTCCACCGTGCCGCCGACCGCCGGCCTGGTGGCCAAATTCTTCGGCACCGCCAACATGGCCACGCTGTTTGGCGTTGTCATGCTGGCGCACCAGATCGGCGGCTTTCTCGGGGCCTGGCTGGGCGGCAAGGTGTTCGAGGCCACGGGCAACTACGACTGGGTCTGGTACATCGACATCATGCTGGCCATCGGCGCCGCGCTGATTCACCTGCCGATCCGCGAGGCCCATCTGCCCAAGCCGGGCCAGGTCACCCGGCCCGCATCGTGAGCCTGGACGGTCCCGCGCGTCATGGCCGGGGCGGCCTGGCCATCTCGGCGGGGCGGACCCATTGGTCAAACTCGCTTTCCGTGACATGGCCCAGCGCCGCCGCCGCTGCCTTGAGCGTGCTGCCCGTGCGGTGCGCGTGCTTGGCGATCTCGGCGGCCCGGTCGTAGCCGATGTGCGGCGCCAGTGCCGTCACCAGCATCAGGGAGCGTTCCATCAACTCGTCGATGCGGTCCCGGTTCGCTTCGATGCCGCGCACGCAGTGCGCTTCAAAACTCGCCATGCCGTCGGCCAGCAGCCGCACGCTTTGCAGGAAGTTGTGGGCGATCAGCGGCTTGAACACATTCAATTCGAAATTGCCCGAGGCCCCGCCGAAGTTGATGGCCACATCGTTGCCGAAGACCTGGCAGCACAGCATGGTGAGCGCCTCGCACTGGGTCGGGTTCACCTTGCCCGGCATGATGGAGCTGCCCGGCTCGTTTTCCGGAATGCGCAGCTCGCCCAGGCCCGAGCGCGGGCCTGACGCCAGCCAGCGGATGTCGTTGGCGATCTTCATGAGCGCGGCCGCCAGCGTCTTGAGCGCGCCGTGCGCCGAGACCAGGGCATCGTGGGCCGCGAGCGCCGAGAATTTATTGGCGGCACTGACAAAAGGCAGCCCGGTCGTTTGGGCCAGTTCCGCCGCCACGCGCGCGCCGAATTGCGGGTGCGTGTTCAATCCCGTTCCCACGGCGGTGCCGCCAGCCGCCAGTTCATGCAGGGGCGCCAGTGCATGGCGGATGGCGGACTCGGCGTGCGCCAGCTGGGCCACGTAGCCGGAGAACTCCTGGCCCAGCGTGAGCGGCGTGGCATCCTGCAAGTGGGTGCGGCCGATTTTGACGATGCCGGCGAAGGCCTGCGACTTTTCTTCCAGCCGCGCGCGCAGGACGCGCAGCGCCGGCAGCAGCTTTTCCGATATCTGCAGGCAGGCGGCCAGGTGCATCGCGGTGGGAAAGATGTCATTGGACGACTGCCCGAGGTTGACCTCGTCGTTGGGATGCACCCTCCGGCCCTCGCCGCGCACGCCGCCGAGCAGCTCGGAGGCCCGATTGGCCAGCACCTCGTTCATGTTCATGTTGCTCTGCGTGCCAGAGCCGGTTTGCCACACGGAAAGAGGAAACTCATGGGCGTGCCGGCCCGCGAGAATCTCCTCGGCCGCTGTCACGAGGGCATCGGCCTTGTCGCGGCCCAGCAGGCCAAGATCGGCGTTGACGGCGGCGCAGGCTCGCTTGGTCCGGGCCAGCGCCAGCACCAGCTCCGGGGGCATCAACTCGGATGAGATGCAAAAGAAGTGAAGCGAGCGCTGCGTCTGCGCCCCCCACAGACGATCAGCGGGAACCTCGATGGGGCCGAACGAATCGCGTTCTGTTCTGCTCGTGGTCATGGTGAATCCCTTTTTGCTTGCCGTCATGGCATGAAACGAAGACTGGCCCGTCAGACAGGACGGACAGAACCAGAACCGTGAGCGCTGTGCCGGTCCGCGACGCCCGGGGCAGCGCGGCCTGCCCGCTACCAGCGCAGCACCCGCGGCCCCAATGCTGCACCCGCCAGCGTCGGAATCGCGATTCCCAGCACGTACCAGATCCCCAGGAAGGGCGCGGCCGATTCAGGGCAGTGCAGTGCATACACCAGCGCGCCCAGCGCCCCGGCCAGCAGGCCTGCGCCAGCGCCAGCCAGTGCCAGGCGGGTGGGCGCGAGGCCCTTCATGGCCCATAACGTCGCCGCGAACAGCGGCAGCGAGATCAGCGCGATGTTGAAGGGGCAGTATTTCCAGGTGCTGCCGAAGATGAGGTCGGGGCGTTGCGCCGGCGCGGCATCGAGCAGCGCCGCGGCCGCCGCCAGCCACAGCAGGAGCACCGGCGCGGCCAGCGCCGCCCAGACACGTCCCAGGCGCATGCCGGGGCGGGCCAGCCGCTCACTCGCGCAGAAACCGGCCAGCGCGAGGCCGGCCGCAAAGGCCGGCTTCATCCAGAACATCCACTCGCTCGCGGCCTGTGCCAGGTCGGCGCGCACCCCGAGCGTGAGGGTCAGCAGCAAGAGCGCGCCCGACACGCCCCAGCCCAAGGCCGCGGCGAAGCGCCGGCCCACCGCATGCGTGGGCACGGGCGCGGCGCCGGCTGCCAGCAGGGAAACAAGTTCGTCGGTTTTCATGCGGTTCTCCTGATTCTGGCCGCGAGCGCCTTCAGGCCCCGGTGCACGCCGATCTTGATGGCCGACTCCGACATGCCCGTGAGTTGCGCCGCCTCCACCACCGACAGGCCTTCGAGCTTGACATGCACGATGGGCAGGCGCTGCCGGTCGGGCAGGGTGGCCAGCAGTTTGCCCAAGTCCTTCTTCGCGTCCGCCGCCTCGGTGTCGGACGCGGCAAACACCTCGAGCTCGTCGTCCAGCGGATCGGTCAGCGCCTCGCGCGCCGCGCGCGCGCGCAGCAGGTCGACCAGCTTGTAGCGGGCGATTCCATGCACCCAGGCCGTCAGGGGCTGGTCGGGCCGGTAGGTGTGCCGCTGGTTGTGCACCGCGAGCAGTGTTTCTTGCACGAGGTCCTCTGCTTCGTCGGGTCGTTGAAAAAGCCGTTTTCTGAAATAGGCACGCAAGTGCGCGCTCAAGGCTTCCAGAAAACGGCGGTAGGCCGCCGCATCGCCGCCCAGCCCCTGGACCAGCAGCTCGCGCAAGCGCTTTTCGTTGTCCGCGAGTCGGGCGTCCCTGAGTTCTATTCGTTCCATGCAGGCTTTGGGTTACAGCGCGGGTAAGAAATATTTCTTGCGGATTGTGCCCCGAACTGTAACCCGCGCGCGGGTTGCGCCGAACTACAGCTCAGACCGCAACGGACGCTTCTCGCAAGACCCGCGCGGTCTGTTCCACAACCTCACGCATTCAACAGGAGTTACTTTCATGAATACCCGTTCCTTCGCACTGACTACCTTTGCCCTTGCCGCCCTCGCCTGCGGTGCCGCCATGGCGCAGGACAAGCCCATGGATGGCAAGCCGGCCATGGAAAAATGTTACGGCGTCGCCATGGCGGGCAAGAATGATTGCGCCGCCGGACCCGGCACCACCTGCGCCGGCACGTCGAAGATGGACTACCAGGGCAATGCCTTCAAGCTGGTGCCCGCTGGCACCTGTGTCGGCATCAAGACCCCCAAGGGCATGGGTTCGTTGATGCAAGGCAAGGCCTGACATGAGCCCCACGCTCGATACCCTGGGTCCGCGCTGCCTCCCGGGAGGGGGCCAGCCCTTCCCGGGGTGGTCCGGCGCGGGGCCGCGTGGCGCGAAGGCGCAAGCCCCGACATCCCCTTCAGGCCTGAGCGCCGGCTTGGGCCTGAAGCCACAGCATTTCGATGCGGCGCTGGCCTGCGCCGAGGCCGGCCTGTGGTTCGAGGTGCACCCCGAGAACTACCTGGTGGCGGGTGGTCCGCGCCGGGCCTGGCTCGATGCCATCCGGGCCCGGCACCCGGTGTCGCTGCATGGCGTGTCGCTCTCGCTGGCGGCCGATGCCGCGCCCGACGCCGCCCATCTGGCGCGGCTGGCCGCCTTGGCAAAGCGGATCGAACCGGTGCTGGTGTCCGAGCACCTGGCCTGGTCGGCCTGGCGCGGCAGCTACCTGCCGGACCTGTTGCCGTTTCCCCGCACGCAGGCGGCGCTGTCGCGCATCGCCGGCAACATCGCGCGCGCGCAGGATGCGCTGGCGCGGCGCATCGCCATCGAAAACCCCTCGCACTATCTGCGCATCGAGGAGCACGACTGGAGCGAGATCGATTTCCTGCATGAGCTGTCGCGCCGCACCGGCTGCGGCCTGCTGCTCGACGTGAACAATGTTTATGTCAGCGCCCGCAACCTGGGTTTTGGCGCCGGCGCCTACCTTGACGCGTTTCCCGGCGACGCGGTGATGGAGATTCACCTGGCCGGCCACACGCCCGACCCCCGGCTGGGCCAGGCCCTGCTGGTGGATTCGCACGACGCGCCGGTCGCACCCGAGGTCTGGGCCCTGTATGAGCGCCTGATCGCGCGCATCGGCCCGCGCCCGACGCTGATCGAGCGCGACGACCAGCTGCCGCCGTTTGCCGAACTGCTGGCCGAACGCGCGCAGGCGCATGCGCTGCTGCGTGACAGGCAACGGGCCTGCGCATGAGCACCGCACTCGCCCGCTTCCAGGATGATTTCGTCCAGGCCCTGCTGGCGCCGCCGGATGCCGGGCCGGACGACCTGTGCGCACTGGCGCGGCAGAGTGGTTTTGCGGTGTATCGCAACACGGTGCTCAAGGGCTGCATCGACGCCTTGCAGGCCAATTACCCGGCGGTGCTGCGGCTGGTCGGCGAGGAGTGGTTTCGCGCGGTGGCGGCCTTGCACGTGCGCGCGCAGCCGCCAAGCGATGCGCGCCTGCTGCTGTACGGCGCGGATTTTCCTGATTTCCTGCGCGACTTTGCGCCGGCTGCGGATTGGCCCTATCTGGGCGGCGTTGCCCGGCTCGACCGCTGCTGGACGGAGGCGCACGCGGCGGCTGACGCCGAGGTCTTGGCGCCGGCGGCGCTGGCGGGCCTGCCCCATGCGCAGCTGGGCCGGCTGGTGCTCAAGCCGCATCCGGCGGCGCGCTGGGCCTGGTTTGAGGACCTGCCGATCCATACTCTGTGGCGGCGCAACCGTGGCCATGCGGATGGCGAAAAGAGCGATGGCCTGGATGAAGAGGATGCGCTGGTCTGGCGCGGCGAAGGCGCCTTGCTCACCCGCCCGGACGCCGCCGTGCAGTGGACCGCGCTCGATGCCGCCGGCTGCGCCTTCCTCGATGCCTGTGCCGCCGGTCGTCCGTTGGCGCAGGCGGCCGGGCAGGCGCTGGCACGGCAAGCCGGCACCGACCTGGCGCAACTGATGGCCCTGTTGCTGAACGCAGGTGCCTTTTGCCGCGCACAGGTGAGCGCGGACCAACCCATGACCCAGGAGCCCCCATGAACCCCTCCCTTCGCACCGGCGCCGGCAGCGCGCCAGCCGGCCTGCGCGGCATCTGGCACGACCTGGCCAGCCGGCTGGACGAGCTGCTGCCCCACGATGCGCTGGCACTCATCGACCGGGTCGCCATCGGTGCCATCTTCTTCCTGTCGGGCCGCACCAAGGTGGAGGGCTGGCTGACCCTCGCGCCGAGTGCCTACACGCTGTTTCGCGAGGAGTACAAGCTGCCGCTGATTGCGCCCGAGATCGCCGCGCATGCGGCGGCCTGGGCCGAGCACCTGTTTCCGCTGCTGCTGGTGCTGGGCCTGTTCACCCGCTTGTCCGCGCTCGCCCTGCTGGGCATGACGCTGGTGATCCAGGTTTTCGTCTATCCCGATGCGTGGCCCACGCACCTGTCCTGGGCCGGCCTCCTGCTGTACCTGATCGGGCGCGGCGCGGGTGCGCTGTCGCTGGACCGGCTGCTGCGGATTCGATAGGTCGGCGGGTCTTCAGAGCAGGCCCGGCGCGCCGCCGGGTGCGGGGCGTCACGCCGCGTAACCCAGCACCGCGAAGAAGTGGCAGCCGGTGCCGGCAACGACGAATCCGTGCCACACCGTGTGCGCGTAGCGCAAGCGGGAATCCAGCATGAAGAACACCACGCCCGTGGTGTAGGCCAGTCCGCCGGCCACCAGCCAGGTGATGCCGGGCGAGGGCACGCGCTCGAGCAGCGGCACAGCCGCGATCAGCACGAGCCAGCCCATGATGAGATACAGGCCCGTGGAAAGCCAGGGGTGCGACAGCCGGTCGAAGGCCTTGAGCATGACGCCAAGGACGGCCAGCGCCCAGACCAGGCCAAACAGTGTCCAACCCCACGGGCCACCCAGGGCGCCGAGCGCGAACGGCGTGTAGCTGCCCGCGATGAACAGATAGATGGCGCCATGGTCGAGCTTGAGGAAAACACGCTTGGCGCGGCCCGCGGGCAGGGCATGGTACAGCGTCGAGGTCAGGTACAGCAGCACCATCGTCGCCGCAAACACCGTGGCACCGACGAAGCTGGCGACGCCCAGATGGCGCGCCGAGGCGATCAAAAACGGCACCGCCGCGATGGCTGCGAGCAGTGCGACACCATGGCTTACGCTGTTAGCGATTTCCTCGCCCAGGCTCTGTGGACGTTCGGTCATGGAACGCATTGTCGCACGCAGGCGAACGCGCGCAAGCCTGCGCCGGCGCTGCTGGCCTGATGCGGGGTTTCAATAAAAATTCAGAGCATTTTTTGGCTCAAGCCCTTGTCATTCCTTTGTGCGACGCTATAAATTTCATAGCGTTTTCCTTGGCTTGGGCGGCTGGCAAGCCGGGCTTGTACAGGGCCGAGCCGATGCCAAAGCCGTTGGCGCCGGCGCTGCGGTAGGCGTCCATGTTGCCGGGCGTGATGCCGCCAACCGGCAGCAGCAGGGTGCCGCCGGGCAGGACGGCGCGCAAGGCCTTGACGGCGGCCGGGGGGATCATCTCCGACGGAAACAGCTTGAGCCCGTCGGCGCCCGCCGCCAGCGCGGCAAAGGCCTCGGTGGCCGTCATCACGCCGGGCAGGCACACCAGTCCCAGGCGCCGGGCCTCATGCACCACCGCGGCATTGAAGTTGGGCGACACCACCAGCTGGCCGCCCGCGGCATGGACCGCGCGCACCTCCTGCGGCGTGAGCACCGTCCCGGCGCCGACCAGTGCCTGCGGCAAGCCCTGGGCCAGCGTGGCAATGCTGTGCAGCGGATCGGGCGAGTTGAGCGGCACTTCGAGCAGGGTCCAGCCGGTGCTGCCCAGGGCCGTGCCCACGGCCAGCGCATCCTGCGGCGGCAGGCCGCGCAGGATGCCCACCAAGGGGAGGCGGGCCAGGGCGGCTTCGAATTTCTGGTGTGCGTTCATGATGTCCTCAACAAGCGGGGAGGAATGGTTTGGGCAATCGCCCACAGGCCGGCCCAGGCCGCCTGCGCGCCCACGCACTGCGCGGCCACGCCTTGCAGGGCCAGCGCCGCCCGGTAGCGCTGCGTCAGTGCCGCGGCGCCGATGACGACCGCGCTGGTGCCCGCCGCCAGGCTTTGCGCGCGCAGCTCCTCGCCGATGAGCAGGCCGGACAGGTAGCTGGGCAGCGCGGCGGCCGGCAGGCGCTCGAACAGCGCCAGGGTGCGGGTGCTGAAGGCGGTGTGCAGCAGGCCGCCGCCGCGCAGGGCCAGTGCCACGCCTTGCTCGAAAGCGGCGCTGTCGAACTCTTCGTCGCCGGCGGGCAGGCTGCGCGACAGAATGGAGTGCTGGCGCAGCAGGGCGTAGAACTCGCCCGTCATGAAGGTGGCGAAGGACTGGACGCGACCGCCTTGCACGCGCACCCATTTGCTGTGGGTGCCCGGCAGCACCAGCAGGGCGTCTTGCAGGCCGAGCAGCCGCAGGGCGCCGAAGACCTGGGTTTCCTCGCCCCGCATGACGTCAGGAATGCGCTCCAGTCTCTTGACGTCAGGAATGCGTTCCAGTCTCTTGACGTCAGGAATGCGTTCCAGTCTCTTGACGTCGGCAATGCCCTCCTGCTCGCAGGACAGTCCCGGCACAATCGCCACGCGGCCCGGCTCCACCCAGGCCAGCCGCCGGGCAACGTCGGCGAAACCGGCCGGGCAGGCGCAGTAGGGTGCTTGCAGCCAGCCCTGCTGGCTGCCCACCATGCCCGACATCAGGCACAAGGCGCCCGGCGTTTTCATCCAGTCGCCAAAGCAGGTCTCGAACACGCAAGGAAATTCGCCCGGCGCCACGCTCAGGATGCCGCGCGCGAAAGCGCGTTCTTCCAGCACCTGGCCTGCTGCATCGAGCCATGCGCCGCGCAGCGACGAACTGCCCCAGTCCAGCGCGAGGAGATGCTTCATGGCAAGACCCGCGCGGTGTCCGGCCGGGGCTTAATGGTTGTCCCGCGGCACGAACGCGCCGCGCCGGCCGACCAGAAAATCCAGATCGGCGCCTTCGTCGGCTTGCAGCACATGGTCGATGTAGAGTTTCCAGTAGCCCGAGGTCATGGGAGGTTCGGGAGCCTTCCAGTTGGCCAGCCGACGCGCCAGCTCCTCGTCGCTCACATGCAGGTGGATCCTGCGCTGGGGCACATCGAGCTCGATGATGTCGCCGTTGCGCACCACCGCCAGCGGGCCGCCCGCAGCCGCCTCGGGCGCGGTGTGCAGCACGACGGTGCCGTAGGCCGTGCCGCTCATGCGGCCGTCGCAGATGCGCACCATGTCGGTGATGCCTTTGCGCAAAATCTTCGGGGGCAAGGGCATGTTGCTCACTTCGGCCATGCCGGGGTAGCCCTTGGGGCCGCAGTTCTTGAGCACCATGACGCAGTTCTCATCAATGTCGAGATCCTCGTCATCGATGCGGGCGTGGAAATCCTCGATGTTCTCGAACACCACCGCGCGGCCCTTGTGCACCATCAGTCCGGGGGTGGCGGCGCTGGGCTTGATGACCGCGCCGCGCGGCGCCAGGTTGCCGCGCAGCACGGCGATGCCGGCCTTGTCCTTGAAGGGCGCGCTCAGCGGCTTGATGACCTCGGTGTTGTAGTTTTGCGCATCGGCGATGTTCTCGCCCACGGTTTTTCCGTTGACGGTGACGGCGCCGGTGTGCAGGTGCTGCGCAATTTCCTTCATCACCACGGGCAGGCCGCCGGCGTAGCAGAAGTCTTCCATCAGGTACTTGCCCGAGGGTTGCAGGTTGACCAGGCAGGGCAGTTCGCTGGCCAGGCGGTCGAAATCCTCGATGCTCAGCTTGATGCCGATGCGCCCGGCCATGGCGATCAGGTGAATCACGGCGTTGGTCGAGCCGCCAATGGCGGCCAGGGTCTTGATGGCATTCTCGAACGCCTCGCGCGTGAGGATCTTGGACAGCTTCTGGTCTTCACGCACCATGTCCACCACGCGCCGCCCGGCCATGCGCGCCAGCACATTGCGCCGTCCGTCCACCGCCGGGTAGGCGGCGTTGCCGGGCAGGCCCAGGCCCAGTGCCTCCACCATGCTGGCCATGGTGCTGGCCGTGCCCATGGTCATGCAATGGCCGTGGCTGCGGTGCATGCAGCTCTCGGCCTCGAAGAAGTCGGCCAGCTTGAGCGTGCCGGCGCGCACCTGCTCGCTCATGCTCCACACGCCCGTGCCCGAGCCGAGATCCTGGCCGCGCCACTTGCCATTGAGCATGGGGCCGCCGGAGACGCCAATGGTGGGCAGGTCGGCGCTGGCCGCGCCCATCACCAGGGACGGCGTGGTCTTGTCGCAGCCCATCAGCAGCACCACGCCATCGATCGGGTTGCCGCGAATGCTTTCCTCCACGTCCATGCTGGCCAGGTTGCGGTACAGCATGGCGGTGGGACGCAGCAGGGTCTCGCCCAGCGACATGACCGGGAACTCCAGCGGAAAGCCGCCCGCCTCGTATACGCCGATCTTCACCTGCTCGGCCAGCGTTCTGAAATGCGAGTTGCAGGGCGTGAGCTCGCTGAAGGTGTTGCAGATGCCGATGACCGGACGGCCGTCGAACTGGTCGTGCGGCACGCCCTTGCCCTTGACCCAGCTGCGGTAGGCAAAACCGTCGCGGTCCTGCCGGCCGAACCACTGCTGGCTGCGCAAGCCGCCGGGCCGCGAAGCGTGGGGGCTGCTGGTGCTTGCCTCGGGTTTTTTCTTGGGTCTTGCGGCGTCGCTCATAGGGTAAGTCCGGAATAGTCAAACATATTATCGTCATATGATTAAAAGATGAACTCGGTGAAAACCATGATGAAAAACGTCCACGGCAACACGGTCGATCACCTTGGCGAGGCCATCGTGGCGGGGCGTTATGCCGCGGGCGCGGCGCTGCCGCCCGAGCCGATCCTCGGGGAAGAGCTGGGCGTGAGCCGCACCGTGGTGCGCGAAGCGGTGAAGTCGCTGATTGCCAAGGGGCTGGTGACGACCGGGCCCAAGGTCGGCACCCGCGTGCTGCCGGAAAGCCAGTGGAACTGGTTCGATCCCGATGTGATCATGTGGCAATCCAAGGCGGGCCTGACGCCGGAATTCCTGCGCGACCTGCAGGATCTGCGCCGCGCCGTGGAGCCCGCCGCCGTGCGCCTGGCCGCCGAACGGGCCACGCCGCAGGACATCATCGAAATCGAGGCGGCATTTGCCGGCATGAAGCGGGCGGTGGAGGAAGGGGGCGACTATGTCACGCATGACCTGCGCTTTCACCAGGGCCTGCTGCAGGCCTGCCGCAACCGCATGATCATCCAGATGAGCAAGGCCCTGGGCGCCCTGTTGCGCACCAGTTTTGAGATTTCCACCAAGAAAAAGGACGGTCCGGTCATCTCGCTGCCGCTGCACCGCGCCGTGCTCAATGCGGTGATCGCCAAGAACCCGGCCAAGGCCGAAAAGGCGATCCTGGTCCTGATCGACGGCGCGCATGAAGACATCGAGCAGGTGCTGGCAACGCGGCGGCGCCTGCCGCGCCTGAGCGTGCCGGCCTCCATGCTCAAGGCCGCCTGACGCATTGATCTGTTCCGGAGGCTGTGTTGCGCAAGCTTGTCCCTCTTTTTTTCAAGCTGCTGGAATTCCTGGTGGTGGCGTGCATGGTGGCCATGGTGATCATGGTGTTTGGCAATGTCGTGCTGCGCTACGCCTTCAACTCCGGCATCACCGTGTCGGACGAGATGTCGCGTTACTGCTTCATCTGGCTCACTTATCTGGGCGCCATGGTGGCCATGCACGAGGGCGGCCATCTGGGCGTTGACACGCTGGTCAAGCATCTGCCGCTGGGCGGCAAGAAGCTGTGCCTGTTGCTGAGCGAGAGCCTCATGCTGTTTTGCAACGGCCTGTTTTTCCTCGGTACCTGGAAGATGCATGAGTTGCAGGTGACGAACGTGTCGCCGGTCGTGGGCATCTCGATGATCTGGATCTACGGCATCGGCTACCTGGTGAGCGTGGTGATGGGAATCATCAACCTTCATGTGCTGTACCGCTTGCTGACGGGGCAGCTGCGCGAGGATGAACTGGTCCAGGTGGTGGAGGCGGAAGGCCTGGCCGAGGCCGAGGCGCAACTCAAGGAAATCAGGACATGAGCGCAGCGCCGAACCGCTTCGGGCACGCCCGCGACCCCTCGGTAGCCGGCCCGGCCGCCCTGGCCGCGAGCACGGGGGCCCGGCCATGACCGTTGCCGTCTTTATTTTCAGTCTGCTGGGCGCAATGGCCATCGGCATGCCCATTGCCTATTCGCTGCTGGTGTGTGGCGTGGCCTTGATGGGGTTCCTGGCGGCGACCAGCGGCCTGGTTGCCTTTGACAGCCAGATCCTGGCGCAACGTTTTGTGGACGGCGCCGACAACTTTCCCCTGCTGGCGGTGCCTTTTTTCCTGCTTGCGGGCGAGTTCATGAATGCGGGGGGCCTGAGCCGGCGCATTGTCAACCTGGCGATGGCCTGGGTCGGGCATTATCGCGGGGGACTGGGTTATGTCACGGTCATCGCGGCGGTCATCATGGCTTCGCTGTCGGGTTCGGCGGTGGCTGACACCGCGGCCCTCGCGGCCCTGCTGATTCCGATGATGAGGGCGGCCGGCTACAACCTGAACCGCTCGGCGGGCCTGATCGCCTCGGGCGGCATCATCGCGCCGGTGATCCCGCCCTCGATCGGCCTCATCATTTTTGGCGTCGCGGGCAATGTGTCGATCACCAAGCTGTTTCTGGCCGGAATTGTGCCGGGCATGCTGATGGGGGCGGCCATCGGATTGACATGGTGGTGGGTCGCCAAGAAGGAAAAGGTGCGGCCGGCGCCCAGCCTGCCCATGGCACAGCGCCTCAAGGTCACGGCCGAGGGGGGACTGGCCCTGGCCTTGCCCGTCGTCATCATTGGCGGCATGAAGTTCGGCGTGTTCACGCCCACGGAGGCCGCAGTCGTCGCCGCGGTGTACAGCTTTGTGGTGGGCATGTTCATCTACCGGGAGCTCAAGCCGTCCGCGCTTTACCAGCTCACGCTGGCCGCGGGCAAGACCACCGCGGTGGTGATGTTCCTGGTGGCGGCGGCCATGGTGAGTGCCTGGCTCATCACGGTGGCGAACATCCCGACGGAAGTGGCCACCATGCTGGCGCCTTTCATGGGCAGCAAGATGCTGCTTATGCTGATCATGATGATTCTGATCGTCGTGGTGGGCACGGCGCTGGATTTCACGCCCACCGTGCTGATCCTGACGCCCGTGCTCATGCCCGTGGTGCTCAAGGCGGGCATTGATCCGGTCTATTTCGGCGTCATGTTCATCATGAACAACGCCATCGGCCTGATCACGCCGCCGGTGGGAACCGTGCTGAATGTCGTCTGTGGCGTGGCCAGGATCAGCATGGACGACGCATTCAAGGGCGTCCTGCCTTTCCTGCTGGCGCAGCTGGCAGTGCTGTTCCTGCTGGTTCTTTTTCCCTCGATCGTGACCGTTCCCCTGCATTGGTGGATGCGGTGACGTTTTCCTTTTTCAACCGCTGACGTTTTATCCAAGGAGACAACCATGTTCAAACGCAGAACTCTCGCATCCGCCCTTGCCGCAACCGCCTTGCTGGCCGCCATGCCGGCCTTGGCGCAGTTCGCCGAGCGCACCATCAAGTTCACCAATGGCGTGAATGAAGACCATCCGGTGGGAGCGGGTGTCAAGCGCATGCAGGAAGTGCTTAATGCCAGGACCGGCGGCAAGATCAAGATCAATGCGTTCTGGGGCGGCGCCGCCGGCGGCGACTTGCCCGCCACCCAGGCGTTGCGCGCGGGCACGCAGGAGATGGTGTGCACCTCCAGCTCGCCGCTGGTGGGCATCATCAAGGAACTGGGCGTGTTCGATCTGCCGTTCCTGTTTGCCAATGAGAAGGAGGCGGATGCGGTGCTCGACGGCCCGGCTGGCCAGTACTTCAACAAAAAACTGGAGGCGGCCGGCCTGGTGAATCTGGCCTATTGGGAAAATGGTTTTCGCAACCTGACCAACAGCAAGCGCCCGGTCGCGAAAGTGGAAGACTTCGACGGCGTCAAGGTGCGCGTGATGCAGAACAACATTTTTCTCGACACCTTCAAGACGCTGGGGACCAATGCCGTGCCCATGGCGTTTGGCGAAGTGTTCACCGCGCTGGAAACCCGGACCATCGATGGCCAGGAAAACCCGTTTGTCACGATTGAAACCTCCAAGTTCAATGAAGTCCAGAAGTACCTGAGCGTGACGCGCCATGCCTATACGCCTTTCCTGATCCTCTACAGCAAAAAGCTGTGGGACCAGCTCAACCCGCAGGAGCAGGCCGTGCTGCGCGAGGCCGCCATGGAAGGCCAGAAGGTGCAGCGTGCGACGATTCGCGCCGTCGATCAAAAGGCATTGGCCAGCCTGAAGGCCAAGGGCATGCAGGTCAATGAAATTGCGCCCGCCGAGCAGCGCCGCATGTTCGAGAAGGTCAAGCCGGTGTACGACAAGAATGTGCCCAACATTGGTGCGGAGGCCGTGAACGTGGTGTTTGATGCCCTGAAGAAGGCGCGCGGCGGCTAAGGTCTTCGGCATGTTTCCCCGGGGTGCTTGCGCACAACGCATCCCCAACCCTCCCCGGCGAAAGGGGAGGGTTTCCTGATCGGGGCGCGGCATGAAAATCACGAAAATCGAGACCCTGCGCCTGGGCGAGTTTCCCAACATCATCTGGGTTCGCCTGCACACCGACGACGGGCTGGTCGGCCTGGGCGAAACCTTCATGGGCGCGCAGGCGGTCGAGGCCTACCTGCACGAATGGGTTGCGCCCAAGCTGTTGGGCAAGGACCCGCTGGCGATCGAAGCGCGCAACAAGGACATGACGGGCTACCTGGGCTGGCGCGGCTCCGGCGTCGAGACGCGCGGCAACTCGGCCGTGGACATCGCCCTGTGGGACATCTTCGGCAAGGCCGCCAACATGCCGGTGCATACCGCGCTGGGCGGCAAAAGCCGCGATGCCATCCGCATCTACAACACCTGCGCCGGCTACCGGTATGTGCGCAGCACCGTCAACCAGAGCACGGCCAACTGGGGACTGGAGCAGAATGCGGGGCCTTATGAGGACCTGGAAGGTTTCCTGCATCATGCCGATGAATTGGCCGAGTCGCTGCTGAGCGAGGGCATCACGGCCATGAAGATCTGGCCCTTCGATCCGGCCGCGGAAAAAAGCGACGGCCAGTACATCAGCAACGCGGACCTCGATGCGGCGCTGGAGCCCTTTCGCAAAATCCGCCAGGCCGTGGGCGAGCGCATGGACATCATGGTCGAGTTCCACAGCCTGTGGCGCCTGCCCATGGCGCAAAAAATTGCCAGGGCACTCAAGCCCTTCAACACCTTCTGGCACGAGGATGCCATCCGCATGGACAGCCTTGACCTGCTCAAGCAGTACGCGAAGGATTGCGACGCCCTGATTTGCGCGAGCGAGACCCTGAGCTACAAATGGGGCTTCAAGGACTACCTGCAAACCGGCGTGGCCGGCGTGGCCATGCCGGACCTGAGCTGGTGCGGCGGCCTGTCGGAGGCGCGCAAGATCGCCGCCATGGCGGACGCCTGGCAGCTGCCCGTGGCGCCGCACGACTGCACCGGTCCGGTGGTGTGGATGGCGTCCACCCATCTGTCACTGCACGCGCCCAATGCGCTGATCCAGGAGAGCGTGCGCGCCTTCTACAGCGGCTGGTACCAGGAGCTGGTCACCGAATTGCCCACCGTGAAAAACGGCATGGTCAGCCTCGGCGACAAGCCCGGGCTCGGGCTGGAGTTGCTGCCGGACCTGCCCCGGCGCGCCGACGCGGCTGTCAGGGTGACAGCCGCTTGAGTCCTGGCTTAGCGGCCGAAAGAACCGCCGCCGCCGCCACCGCCTGAGCGGCGCGGGCCGTTGCCGCCACCGCGGCCGCCAAAACCGCCGCCGCCGCCCGTGCCGCCGTAGCCGCCGGCATTGCGGTTGCCGCCGCCATAACCGCCGCCGCGGCGGGCGCCACGTTCGGCCATCATGTCGACGCTGGTGCGCATGGGATCGGGCTGCCCCCCTTGCGCCGCGCGCTGAGGCGGGTTGTTGCCGCCGCCACTCTCATGGGGCGGGCGGTTGCTGTTGGCTGGAGGCTGCTGGCTATAGCCGCCGCCATTGCCGGAGCGGCCGCGTCCCTGCGCCGGTGGCCGGGGGCCTTGCGATCGTCCTGCCGGGGGCGGGCCGCTGCGCTGGCCGCCGCCATTGCCGCCGCGTCCACCGCCGCCGTTGCCGCCACGGTCGCCTTGCGTTGCCTTGCTGTCGCGCATGCGCTGCATCATTTCGCCGCGGGCGGCCTTGGCGGCCGCCTGCATCACATCGCGGCTCGGCGGCTTGCCGGCGCCGCCCCAGATGGTCTGGCGGCCCATGGCGATGGGCTCGGCCTGCTCACCCGGCTCGGGGCCGAAGCCCTCGACGACCTTGACCTCAATGTTCTGCTTGGTGAAGCGCTCGATGTCCTGCATGAAGCCTTCCTCGTCCAGGCACACCAGGTTGACGGCTGCGCCGTCGGCGCCGGCGCGCCCCGTGCGGCCGATGCGGTGCACGTAGTCTTCGCTGACATTGGGGATTTCATAGTTCACCACATGCGGCAGGTCGTCGATGTCGATGCCGCGTGCCGCGATGTCGGTGGCCACCAGCGCCCGGATGTCGCCGTTCTTGAAGCCTTGCAGCGCCTGCGTGCGGGCGGCCTGGCTCTTGTTGCCGTGCAGCGCCATGGCCTGGATGCCGTTCTTGGTCAGGAATTCGGCCACATTGTTGGCGCCGAACTTGGTGCGGGTGAACACCAGCACCTGGCTCCAGTTCTGCTCCTGGATGATGTGCGCGAGCAGGGCTTTTTTCTTGCCGCGGCCCACCGGGTGAATCACCTGGGTGATGCGTTGCACGGTGGTGTTGCGCGGCGTGACCTGAATGCTTTGCGGGTTTTTCAGCAGGGTGGCGGCCAGGTCGCGGATTTCGTCGCTGAAGGTGGCCGAGAACAGCAGGCTCTGCTTTTCTTTCGGCACCACGGCCAGCACTTTTTTCACGTCATGGATGAAGCCCATGTCCAGCATGCGGTCGGCTTCGTCCAGCACCAGGATTTGCACCTGGCCCAGATCCAGCACGCCTTGCTGCAGCAAATCGAGCAGACGGCCCGGTGTGGCCACCAGAATGTCGACGCCTTTTTTGACGCGGCTGATTTGCGGGTTCATGCCCACGCCGCCAAAAATCACGGTGGAAGACAGTTGCAGGAATTTGCCGTAGGTTTGCACGGATTCCTCGACCTGCGCCGCCAGTTCCCGGGTGGGGGTGAGCACCAGGGCACGGATGCCGGTGCCGCCGAATTTGTTTTGCGCGCTGCGGCTCATGCTGAGCTTGTGCAGCATGGGCAGCACGAAAGCGGCCGTTTTGCCGGTGCCCGTCTGGGCTCCGCCAAGCAGGTCATGGCCCTCGAGCACGACCGGAATGGCCTGGGCCTGGATGGCCGTGGGGGTCTCGTAACCATGCTCGCGCACGGCTTTGACAATGGCCGGAGCCAGTTTCAGATCTTCAAAGTTCATAAGATGGCGCCCGTTCCTGGGCGCTTGGGATATCGGCCAGTCCTGAGGTTTGAAACGACAGGCCAGTGAAAGGCAGACAGGGTTCAAAAGTGGGGCGGAATCTGTGAACAGAGCCCCCAGCAAGTTGCTGAAGTTGCAGGCAACTGGAGCGCCACAACAGCGTGCATTATCGCATACCGCGATAATCATGTCTTTGGGCGGAAAAAACCGCCCTGGGGCTCGCGGCATTGCGGCGTCGTTTTGCACGCCATGGCCGGCCCCGCAACTCCTAACACACAGAAGGTAATCCAGACATGGCGCAGTACGTTTTCACCATGAACCACCTCGGCAAGATCGTGCCGCCGAAGCGTCATATTCTCAAGGACATCTCCCTGAGCTTTTTCCCCGGCGCCAAGATCGGCGTGCTGGGCACCAACGGCTCCGGCAAGTCCACCCTGCTCAAGATCATGGCCGGCGTCGACAAGGAATACGAGGGCGAGGCCACGCCCATGGCCGGCCTGAACATCGGCTACCTGCCGCAGGAGCCGCAGCTCGACCCGGAGCAGACGGTGCGCGAATGCGTGGAAGCGGGCATGGGCAACGTGATGGCCGCCAAGGCGCGGCTGGAGGAAATCTACGCCGCCTATGGCGAGCCCGATGCCGACTTTGACAAGCTGGCCACCGAGCAGGCCGAGATGGAGGCCATCATTGGCAGTGCCGGCACCGACTCGGAGCACCAGCTGGAGATCGCGGCCGATGCGCTGCGCCTGCCGCCGTGGGACGCGAAGATCGGTGTCCTGTCGGGCGGCGAAAAGCGCCGCGTGGCGCTGTGCCGCCTGCTGCTGTCCAAGCCCGACATGCTGCTGCTCGATGAGCCGACCAACCACCTGGACGCGGAATCGGTCGATTGGCTGGAGCAGTTTTTGCAGCGCTATTCCGGCACCGTGGTGGCCATCACCCATGACCGCTACTTCCTGGACAACGCGGCCGAGTGGATTCTGGAGCTGGACCGCGGCTCCGGCATCCCCTACAAGGGCAACTACAGCGCCTGGCTGGAGCAAAAGCAGGAACGGCTGGCGCAGGAGCAAAAAGGCGAGGAAGCCCGCGCCAAGGCGCTCAAGAAAGAGCTGGAATGGTCGCGCCAGAACCCCAAGGCGCGCCAGGCCAAGAGCAAGTCGCGCCTGGCCCGCTTCGAGGAGCTGTCCGACTTCGAATACCAGAAGCGCAACGAGACGAATGAAATCTTCATCCCCGTGGCCGACCGGCTGGGCAATGAAGTCATTGAATTCGTCAATGTCAGCAAGTCCTTTGGCGACCGCCTGCTGATCGACAACCTGAGCTTCAAGGTGCCGGCCGGCGCCATCGTCGGCATCATCGGCCCCAACGGCGCCGGCAAGTCCACGCTGTTTCGCCTGATCTCGGGCCAGCAAAAGCCGGACAGCGGCGATGTGAAGATCGGCTCCACCGTGAAGATGGCCTTTGTGGACCAGCACCGGGACGATCTGTCCAATGAAAAAACCGTGTGGGAAGACGTTTCGGGCGGCCTGGACATCCTCAACGTGGGCAAGTTCCAGATGGCCAGCCGGGCTTACTGCGGCCGTTTCAACTTCAACGGGGCCGACCAGCAAAAGCGCGTGGGCACGCTGTCGGGCGGCGAGCGCGGCCGCCTGCATCTGGCCAAGACCCTGATCGCGGGCGGCAACGTGCTGATGCTCGATGAGCCGTCCAACGACCTGGACGTGGAAACCCTGCGCGCGCTGGAAGACGCCTTGCTGGAGTTCGCCGGCACCATCATGGTGATCAGCCATGACCGCTGGTTCCTCGACCGCATCGCCACCCATATCCTGGCCTGCGAGGGCGACAGCCAGTGGACCTTCTTTGACGGCAACTACCAGGAATACGAGGCCGACAAGAAGAAACGCCTGGGCGAAGAGGGCGCCAAGCCCAAGCGCATGCGCTTCAAGTCGCTCAAGTAAGTGCTTCACTGCCGTTCGGGCTGAGCCTGTCGAAGCCCTTCGACAGGCTCAGGGCGAATGGAATGATGTCCTGATTTCCGGAAAAACCAGCGCTCGGGGTCGGGAGCGCGGTGTCAGGCCCGCAGCAGTTTCTGGCGCACCATTTCAATGTGGTTGCGCAGGGCATAAAGCTCGTCGGCATAGGACAGCGGCACGCTGATTTTTTCAACGCGTGTTTCCAGCTGGCCCAGTTCATCCACCAGGCCTTGCGCGGCTTCGGGCCGGGTCTGCAGCCGCTCCTCGATCTCGCGCAGCTGGGCGTACCAGCGAAACACGCGCGAGCGGATCCTGAACTCATACAGGGGCGGCACGATGCGGCTCAGGGGCAGCAGGATCGCAATGATGATGCCCAGCGCCAGCCACATGCGCTCCATCAGGTTGGCCAGCGAGAAGGGCAGGTAGCGCTGCAGCAGGGGCACGCCGTTGCGGATGGTGCGCTCGGCCTCCTTGGCCAGGGGAAACTCCATGTTCGCCACATTGGGAAATTCATGCGCCCGGTTGAACCAGCCGGCCTTGCCGTGCAATTCAAGCGAGGCTTGCGAAAACAACTGCATGACCGCGGGATGCACCCCGTCCCTGGCCAGCAGCGCGGTGGTGGTGGCGATCAGGCGCACATCCCGGGCTGGCACGTCGCCGGCCAGATCCACCACGCCGCGCGGCAGCGTCACCGGTGACAGAAAGGCAAAGCGGCGCGAGTAGGCTTCGCTTTGCGCGAAGTCCATCAGCTTGACGCCGGGTGTTTGCAGCAGCATCTGCACCATCAGGGCCTCGGGAGCGGAGGCAAACACCAGCGCGTCCAGTTCGCCATTGAGGAACGCGACGGTGGCGGGGGTTTGTTCCAGCCGGGAAATCCGGATGGTCTTGGCCTCGATGCGGTTGACTTCAAACAGCTTGTCCATCAGGCTGGGCACGCCGCTGCCCGCGGTGCCCACATTGACGCGCAGGCCCTTCAACTGGCCCAGCGCGCTGAGCGTGGCGTCCGGCGCGACCTGGCGCGCGGCTGCCGTGCGGTAGAACAGCCAGACCGGTTCGACAAACAGGCTGCCCAGCGCCTCCAGTCCGCTGTCATGGCTGGCGGCGAGTTCATCGCTGCCGCCCTGCACAAAACCGAGGTCGGCCCGGCCCTCGCGCAGCCATTTCAGGTTTTGCGACGAGCCTTCGCTGGGCAGCAGCCGCACTTCAATGCCGTAGCGGGCCATGGCTTGGACGTAACGCTTGCCGAATTCGGCATAGGCGCTTTGCGCCGGCCCGGTGGCCAGCGTGACCTGCTTGGGGGGCATCGGGTCAAGCCACCAGTAGGCCAGCGCCAGCAGACCCACGGCCAGCAGCGCAAAGGGGCCGGCGGACAGCACGAGATCGCGCAGCGACAGCAGCGTGTGGCGAAGGGTGGGTGACATGGTGCGGGGTCTTAGGTGAGTGGGGGAGCCAGTTCGCACGCCGCCGGCCAGGCCTGCGCACCGACCGTGATGCCGCGTGCCGAGCGGATGGCCTGCACCACGGCGCGCGCCGTCACCTCGGCCGCCAGCGTGGCCAGCAGCAGCATGCTGGCGGATCTGCCGGCCCGGCCCGTGCCCATGGCGAACAGCGTGTCGCCGTCCAGCATGGTGTGCACCGGGTTGATGGCGCGTGCCAGGCCGTCGTGCGCCACCTGCGCCAGGCGCTGCGCCTGCGGTTTGGTCAGCACGGCGTCGGTGGCGACCACGCCGATGGTGGTGTTGGCGCCGGCCAGCAGGTGTTGCGGTAACTGCCCATTCAACATCGCGTCGCGCGCGCCCAGCAGCGCTTTGCCATCGGGCGTGCGGGCGCCGGCGATGAGCTGGCCCGTCGCGGGATCAAACACATCGCCCACTGCATTGCACACGATGAGCGCGCCGACCGTGATGCCGTCCACGCAAACCGATGCGCTGCCAATGCCGCCCTTCATGGCAAGGGCCATGCCGTAGAGCTTGCCCACCAGCGCGCCGGCGCCGGCGCCCACATTGCCTTGGGCCGGGGCCTGGCGGCTGGCGGCCGCGCAGGCCTGGTAGCCCATCCGCGCATCGGGCCGGATGCCCGGGTCGCCCACGCCCAGGTCAAACACCACGGCGGCCGGAACGATGGGCACCAGCCCGTAGCCCGCGTTCAATCCGATGCCCTGTTCTTCCAGCCACTGCATCACGCCGCTGGCCGCATCGAGTCCCCAGGCGCTGCCGCCCGCGAGGGTGATGGCATGCACCCGGTCCACCAGGTTGGACGGGTGCAGCAAATCGGTCTCGCGCGTGCCCGGTGCCGCGCCGCGCACATCCACGCCGGCCACCGCGCCCTCGCGCGCGATCACCACGCTGCAGCCGGTGGGGCGGCGCGTCTCCGTGCAATGGCCCACTTCGATGCCGGCCACATCGGTGATGCTGCCGGGGGCGGTAACGCAGGGGGAGGTGGCGACAGTGTTCATGAAAGCAGATTATGCGCAGCACAAAGGCAATGCTGGCGGTTCAAGGCTGCTTTGGCATGAACACACTGAGCGGGTCATTCAGGCACGGTCTGGACACGATGTCACAAGACGAGCGGAACATCCCGCAAAAACACCGGCAAGTCCATCGTCGGTGGCCGGGCCGCGGCCTGGTACAGCATGTCGGCCACATAACCGCGGTGATAGGTCTTGTGATTCACGACATGGAGCAGCATGTCGCCGCGTGTCATGGCGCCGGCGCCGCCATCGACGAACTTGAAGTGGACCACTTCGCCGTGGGCCGTGTCGTCCAGGCCGTCCGCGTAGCGGATGTACCAGGCGTCGATGCGGGCCTGGGCCTGGCGCAGTTCTTCCAGCCCGGGCGGAGTGTCCGTGTTGCGCGAGCCAAAGCCATGCGCTCGGCCTTCGAGGTGGGCCTGCCAGATCAGGTCCACGACGTAGGCATGGCTCAGCGTGTTCACCATGTTGCCAAAGCCGGTGGGCCGGCTTGCGGTGGCCTGGCCTTCGGGCAAACTGGCCAATGCATCGAAGAGGCGCGAGTTGGCCCAGGCGGTGTAGCGCGTGAGCATGCGGAGGTTGCGAATGGCTGGCATGGTGTACCTGGCAAGTGAAAAGAACGGGCCCGTGCCGGCGCGGTCTTGCGGCAAGCGGCAAGGCGGTGACCCGATGGCGGGCGAGAAATTTCATCAGCGCGCCTGGCGCACGGTTTTTGCCGCTCTGCCCCGGGCGGGCACCGGTGTCAGCCACTGCACGATCTGCCGGCCCACCTCGGGGCTGCTCAGCAACTCCAGGTGGTTGGTGCGGTAGGCAATCCATTGCGATGCGGGCGCAAACGCCAGGCTGCGCTGTGCATCGTCGTGCTGGCCCAGTGCGCTGTGCAGCGGCACCAGGCCGTCGCCAATCAGGCGGTTCGCCAGCGGACTGCGCTGGGCTGCCGTGGCCGCGGCCACGGCGTAGCAGGCCACGCCCTCGGGCAGGGGGAGCAGCTGTCGGCTGTCGGGCTTGCGGTGAAAGCGGTCGTGGCCCCGCCAGTCTTCGTCCAGCACATTGCCGTAGCGCAGGTCGGTGATGCCGGCGCTGCGCAACTGACCCAGCTTGGCGAACGGCGCGGTGTAGGGCGTGCTGCTTAACAGCGCGTCCACCCAGTTGCCGGCGCGCTCCAGCGGGGCGCCATGGTGCGGCGTGCCCAGGAACACGATGTTTTTCAGGTAACCCGGCCAGTGCAGGCCCTCTTGCCGGGCGTAGTGCAAGGCGCCGCGGATCAGCAAGCCGCCCATGCTGTGGGCCAGCACGCTGAGCTCCTGCATCGGCACGGGCCAGTGCGCCACCAGTTGCTCCAGCCGGGCCGAGAGTTCGCGCCCGTTTTGCGAGGTGTGCAAGCCGGAGTTGTAGCGCAGATGGACCGGGGTGTAGCCCAGGCTGGAGGCCAGCGCCGCGCCATGGTCCGCGACTTCTCCCCGGTGCTGCGCCTGCCACTGCAGCTCGTTCATGCACAGGCCGTGAATCAGCAGCAACACCTTGCCCGAGGCTTCGGGCATGGGCGCCAGGGCCCGCGGGTTCACCGCCTGGCCCCGGTAGCGCAGGGTCATGGGGGTGGCGAGCGGGTTGTTGCTGGCGGCCAGGTGGTCACCGATCACGCCATTGAGCACGGCAAGAACCGCCTCGCGCTGGGGTGTTCCGGGCGTGGCATCCACTGCCGATTCAATCAGGCGTTCCAGCCGGAACAGCACGGTGTCCACGCCCTGGCCCAGCAGCCGCGTCACATGGTGAACGCTGCGGTAGACCAGGCCCGTGATGCCGCCGGTTTGCCCCGGCACCTTGCCGCCGGCCACGCCCATGGTGTCCCACACCGACTGGTGCACGCCTTCGGCGATGCGGGCCACGCCCGCGATGGCCTGCGTTGCCAGCTGGGCCAGGCCCCGGATGTCGGAGGCGCGCAGGTGCCGGCGCCGATGCTGGGGTTGCGGCGTGCTCATGGCCTGGCTCAGGCGTGCGGAACCCGGCCACCCGCGGGAGACCAGTTCTCCCACGCGACATCCTGGAAGCACACCATCAGGTTTTCCGGGTCGAAGCCCTGGCTGGACAAGCTCTGGACGATGTCGCCCAGGATTTGCTTCTTTACCTTCACGGATCGTCCCAGGCCCAAAAGTATCTCGACCAGGACGAAGTCATCCGTTCTTTCGGTTTTCACATCCGGGAAGCCGGGATCGAATCGAAAATCGTGGGCATCGAGCTCCAGCACCCGGTGAAATCTGTCGCTGGGGTTGACGCCGGCCTTGACCAGGGCGGCATGGATGGCCGACAGCACCATCGTCTTGAAGGCGGGTGACTTTGGCTTGCGAAGGGTGACCGTGACGATGGGCATAAGCGGACTCGTTGTTGGCACTATAGCCTGAGCACCGCCAAAAGCGGCTTCGTGCCCAGCGCGATGCATGAGGGCCCGGCCTGGCTTGCAGCGTCCGCGCCACATGGCGCCCTTGCCCCCGGTTCGGGTTTTCCATGGCGCGGGAGTGCCCGCAAGGGTCCCGGGCCCGGCACCGGGACCGCTGCAGGCGCCCTTCAGGGGGCCGCTGGCTCCAGCGAGAGCACGATGTAGGCGCCTCTGATCTTGTCGGCGGTGAAGCGGACTTTGTCGCCGGCCTTCACCTGGGCCAGCAGGGCCGGGTCCTGCACCTGGAACACCATGGTCATGGGCGGCATGTCCAGGTTCTTGATCTCGCCGTGCTTGAGGGTGATCTTGCGGGTGTCCAGGTCGACTTTGCGAACCTCGGCGGCGGTCCAGGGCAGGCTGGACTGGGCGAAGGCGTTCACACTCAGTGCGGCCAGAAGTGTCAGTGCGATGCGTTTCATGCGATGTCCCTTTGCTTGCGTGATGTTCAGGATGCCTTGACCGTGATCTTGCCTTTCATGCCGGCCTGGAAGTGGCCGGCGATCAGGCAGGCGAAGTCGAACTCGCCGGCGCGGTTGAAATGCCACACCATGCTGCCGGTCTTGCCCGGGGCGACGTGCAGCATGTAGGGCTCGTCGTGTTCCATCCCGGGAAACTTCATCATCAGCGCGGCGTGCTGCGCCAGCGCCCGGGGCGTGCCGAGCACCAGTTCATGCATGAGCCGGCCCGTGTTGCGGATGACGATCCGCACGGTCTCGCCCTGTTTCACGTCGATCCGGTCCGGCGTGAAACGCATGTGGTCGCTCATGACGAGGGTGATGCTGCGCTTGACGTTTTTCGCGTCGCCGGCCATGCCCCATTCCTTCTGCTCATTTCGAACCGTCTGAGGACCGTCCGGTTTTTTTTCCTCATGAGAAAAACTGGCGCCAGCCCTTGTCAACAAAGCGCAGGTAACTATGAATTTGATAGCAAGTGAGTGTTTCATGTGGATTCTCAAGAAGCGCGGTTCAATGCCCGGCATGGCCGGACGGTTTGCGGACCTGGAGTTCCAGGGTCTGGGCAGGCCGGTTTGCCGCCGGCATGGCGGCCGTTCCCTGTGCTTTCACCCGCGCCGCCTGGGGCAGGGCGCCGCCCCATTCATAAGCCCGTGTGCCGGCGGGCTGCCGGTACCAGCCGGGGTCCTTGTAGTCGCCGGCCGGCTGGTTCTTGCGCACTTTCAAGGTGCTGAACATGCCGCCCATCTCGACCGGGCCGTAGGGGCCGGTGCCGGTCATCATCGGCAGCGTGTTCTGCGGGATGGGCATTTCCATCTCGCCCATGTCGGCCATGCCGCGTTCGCCCATCACCATGTAGTCGGGCACGAGTTTCTGGATTTTTTGCACCAGGCCGCGGTGGTCCACGCCGATCATGGTGGGCACGGTGTGGCCCATGGGGTTCATGGTGTGGTGGCTCTTGTGGCAGTGCAGCGCCCAGTCGCCTTCCTCGTCGGCCACGAATTCGAGCTGCCGCATCTGGCCCACGCCGATGTCGGTGGTCACCTCGGGCACGCGCGCGGCCAGCGGCCAGGGCCCGCCGTCGCTGCCGGTCACCGTGAATTCGTGGCCGTGCAGGTGGATCGGGTGGCTGGTCATGGTCAGGTTGCCCACGCGGATGCGCACCTTGTCGCCCAACCGCACATTGAGCGAATCGATGCCGGGGAAGGCGCGGCTGTTCCAGGTCCACAGGTTGAAGTTCAGCATGGTGTTGACGATGGGCGTGCTGCTGCCGGGGTCGATGTCGTAGGCACCTAGCAGGAAGCAGAAGTCGCGCTGCACCTCGCTGATGAGCGGGTGTTTTGCCTTGGGGTGCGTCACCCACAAGCCCATCATGCCCATGGCTATCTGCGTCATTTCGTCGGCATGCGGGTGGTACATGAAGGTGCCGGGGCGGCGCGCCACGAATTCGTAGACGAAGGTCTTGCCCACCGGGATCTGCGGCTGCGTCAGGCCGCCCACGCCGTCCATGCCGTTGGGCAGGCGCTGGCCGTGCCAGTGCATGGTGGTGTGCTCGGGCAGCTTGTTGGTGACGAAGAGGCGCAGGCGGTCGCCCTCCACCACCTCGATGGTGGGGCCCGGGCTCTGGCCGTTGTAGCCCCACAGCGTGGCGCGCATGCCGGGGGCGATCTCGCGCACCACCGGTTCGGCCACCAGGTGGAACTCTTTCACGCCGTTGTTCATGCGCCAGGGGCAGGTCCAGCCGTTGAGCGTGACCACCGGGTTGTAGGGGCGCCCGCTGGCCGGGTGCAGGGGCGGCGCGGTGTCGGGTTTGTCCATCGACACCGGCTCGGGCAGGGCCGCCAGGGCGACCCGGCTCACGCCGGCGGCGGCGACGGCGCTCATCGCGGCGCCACTGAAAAATTTTCTGCGGTTCATGGTTCAGTGTCCTTGGGGTGCGCCGCTGTCGGCCGTGCCGCCGGTTTTCAGGCGGGCGGATGTATTCGGGAAGGCCCCGGGCGAGGTGCCGGTGAGCGTGGTTTGCAGGTCGGCTTCGGCCAGCCAGAAGTCGCGCTGGGCGTCGAGCGCGTTGTTCACGCTCATCACTTGCTGGCGCATGTCGCCCAGCAGCTCCCACACGCTGATCTGCATGCCGTTGTAGCGCAGCAGCACTTCGTCGCTGATGAACTTGCGCAGCGGCACCACCTCGTCGCGGTAGTGGCGCGCCAGGTCGTACGCCGTGCGGTAGCCGTGCCAGGCCTCGCGCGCCTCGCTGCGGGCCCGGACGGCCACGTCGCGCACGCGCGCGGCCGACTGCAGGTAGACGCCTTGGGCGCGGGCGTTGCGCGCGCCGCCCCAGTCGAAGAGGGGCAGGGGCAGCTCCACCTCCCAGCCGCGCTTGCTGTCCTGCGTGCCGGCGGCGTTGTCGAACGTGGTGTTGCGCGTGTAGCCCAGCGTCAGCCCGTTGAGGTAGCCCGTGGCCTTGACGAAACCCAGCGATTCGGCCACATAACCGCTCTCGGCCACGGCGGAGCGCACATCGAGCCGCTCGCGCAGGGCCTGCGCCTCCACGTCCTGCATCTCGCTGGCTTGCGCGGGCAGATCGGGCAGGCGCGGCTCAAGCGTGAACTGCGTCTGCGTGCCCCACAGGCCCATGAGGCGGGTGAGCTTCTCGCGCTCGCTGAAGGCGGCCTGCCGCGCACGCGCCAGCTGGACCGTGGCGTCGGCCAGGAACACCTGCTCGCGCGCCTGCTGCAAGCGGCTCCAGTTGCCCACGCCGGCCATGCGCCGCGCCAGTTCGGCGCCGGCTTGCGCCGCGTCCCGGACGTCGCTCAGGTACTGCACGCTTTGCTGCGCGGCCACGGCGTTGATCCAGGCCTTGCGCGTGTCGGCGGCCAGCCTGATCACCTCCTGCGCGGCCTGCAGCAGAGCCAGCTCGTGCTGCTGGCCCTGCCACCTGGCCTTCCAGGGCAGGCTCAGCAGGCCCAGCACGTCAAAACGCAGAACGCGCTCGATCTCGAGCTTGTCGCCCTCGGTGAAGCGGCCCAGCGCAATATGCGGGTTGGGCGCCCGCCCGGCCTGCACCCGCTGGGCATCGCTGATGCCCAGCGTGGCCAGCGAGCCTTGCAGGGCGGGGTTGTTGAGCAGGGCCAGGCGCACGGCCGCCTGCGCGCCGAGCGGCGCCTGCAGCAGCTCGGCCACGACGGAGCGCAGCTCATCGGCGTTGGCGCCCCAGGTGACGCTGGCGCCCGCGGTCTTGCCCGCGGTGAGCTGCTGCACCTCGCTTGAATTTCCATCGGGCGAGAGCGAGGCGCAGCCCGCCAGCGCCAGCAGCGCGAGCGCCAGGGCCGTGCGCGGCCAGCGGGCGGGGTGGATCTGTTTCATGGCGTGGCTCCCGGTGTGCCGTGCGCGGCAGGCGGCATGGCGTGCGGCATTCCGCTTTCAGGTGGGGTGTGGGCCGCTTCCCATTGCAGGATGTCGGCGTGGCCGCGTCGGAACTGGCCGACGTCGGCGTTGGCTTGCCGCCAGTCGATCGCCGGCGCCTGGCCCGCGCCGGCGGGCGCGGCAAACACCGAGCGGTACAGGGGCGCCGGCACGGGCGCGGCGGGATCGGCGGCGGGCGGGAGCGCGGCACGCGTTTGCGCGGCGGCGCATGGCAGGCAGCCAATGCCGGCGGCGGCCAGCAAGGCGCCGGCCAGCAGGACGGGGGTTTTCACAATCAGTCTCCTGAAAACAGCAAGCGGCGTGACCGTTGAGGATGCGCTGCATCCCCGGGTCACCGGCGTGCGCGCGGGTTCAGGCCCTGGGGGCCCACTGCGCACGGACTACGGCTGGGAAGATCAGGAAATGGGGGGCTTGAGGCTCAGTGCGCGGTCGGCACTGGCAAAGCGGGGCGGCACGGCGGGCGGCAGTGCCTGGGGCAGGGACATGGCGGCCGGCATCGGGGCGGGGGCCGCCAAGGCCACGCTGTTGCAGGTCTGGCACAGCGTGCAGGTTTTGCCATGCGGCACCCGGTCCGACGTGGCCTGCGCGGCCGTGTCATGACCCGCGCAGTCGGCATGCGACAGGGATGGCGTTTTCATCGAAATTTCAGAATGAAAACCGGCTTCGGCCCTTGATTCATGGGCGTGGTTAGCTATCATTTCAGGAGCAACTTGAGTCTGGGCCAGGGCTGTGGCCAGCAGCTCGGCCGCCATGGCATCACCCACCCAGCCGCGCAGGGGCAGCAGGGCAATCATGAGGGCGATGAGGAAGACACGCATGGACCGATGATAAGGCGAACGGGGGCGTTGCGCCATGTCCGCGCTCAGGGCCGCACAGCCGGGGTTTCCACGGCCATGCCCTTGGCGCGCGCGGCCAGGTAGAGCTCGAGCTCCACCAGTTCCTGCGCGCCGAAGGCATAGGGCTCGGCGCGCACGCCGCTCATGCAGTTGCGCAGGCGCCGCTGCAGCGAGCCCAGCGTTTGCCACTCCAGCCGGTACACCGGGTAGCCGGTGGGATGGGCCTGCGGAATGAGGCTGCCGCCCAGGCGCTGGCCAAAGCGCTGGTCATGGCATTGGGCGCATGACAGGTCGAGCTGGCCCATGCGCTGCTGGTAGCGCTGCCGGCCCCGCTCCAGAAACGGCGCCAGCCGGACATCGCCGGCGGGTGCCAGCGGCAGGCCGCGCGACTGGTGGGCCAGCAGGCTTTCCAGGCTCAGCAGCTCGGCGCTTTCGGCGCGCCAGGGCGCGGCCTGCTGGTTTTTCTGCCGGCACAGGTTGATGCGCTGGGCCAGGTTCACCGGGCGCTGCAGCCCGCTATCGAACGCCGGGTAGCGCGCTGCCACGCCGCGCATGCTGCCGGATGCCTCGCCGTGACAACTGGCGCAGGACTTGGCACTGGCGCCGTCGGCGCGCTGCCACAGCACTTCGCCCTGCTTGACCCACAACATGCCGGGGTTGAGCGTGTCGTCGCGCTGCATGGCCTGGGTGCTGGGCCCCATGAACTCGAAGCCCGAGCGGCGCGCATCGGGCTGCGGCGGGGCCACGGGGCCGGCCAGGCAGACTGCCGTGAGCCACAGGCCCGCGAACGGAAATGGCTTGGCCATGAGTTGGGGAAACATCCGCGGCGGTCTCGTCAAGTGACCGCAATGGCCACCGTCTCCGTGTGCCGAAAGCCGTTGTCGCCTTCCCAACTGAAGCTCAGGGTGCCGCTGGCGGTGGCGACGGTGTGAAAAGCGATATAGGGGTTGGCGGCGACGGCCGAAAACAGCTCGGCGCTGAACACCAGCTCGCCGTTGTAGCGGCAAGCAAAACGCTGGATGATGTCGCGTGGCAGGATTTTCCCGTCTGCGCCGGGGCGAAAACCGGTCTCCATCGGGTGGCCGATGGTGGTGTGGATCTCGATGATCTCGCCGCGGCGGGCCGTCGCGGGCACCTTGATGAGTGTCAGGGCCATGCTTACCCCTCCTCGCCTTCGAGGCAGGCCGCGATCGTGACGACCACATCCACCGTGTGCGACCAGAACGTGCCATCACTCAAGGCGGCCACCGCCACCAGTTTTTGCGAGGTGGCCAGGCGGATGCGGGTGGCCACGCTGGCGCGGCCGGCGCGCGGACCGAGTGTGAATTGGGCCACCTCGCGTTGCGGGTTGCGTTCGTTGAAGATGGCGATGGCCCTGACATGGTCGGCCGCCGTCATGGGGCTGTCCACCGTGACGGTGAGCGGCACGGTGTTGCCGTTGTCCACCAGCGGCGCGATGTCGAGCTTGACCCGGCCGCTCTGCACCGCGGCACCACCGGCATAGGCGCGGATGACCGTGGCAAGCTCGTCCGGGGCAGCAGCGGCTGGCCGCACCAGCACCCAGGCACCGAGGCCGGCGCCGGTGGCCAGCAGCTGGCGGCGTTCCGACTGGAAGCCACTCATCCCGGAAACCCCATTGGATATCGCATGCGCTGTATCGCATGCAACGGACCGGCCGCGCAACGCCGTGGAGCCGGCTTGGCCGGGCCACTGGTCTTGCCCCCTTGAGGGTGGGAGGCGGCCACGCGAAGCAGGCGAGCAGCGGGGGTGTTCATTTATTCACGCAAGGTGGCGAGAAAGGCTACCACATCCTCGATCTGCTGCGCCGACAGAATGGGGCGGGCCTGCCAGGCGGCGCCGACGCGCGTCAAACCGTCGGCGCGGTGGTACGAGGGCATGATGCTGTCCGGCTTGAGCAGACGCGAGTCGACCAGCCGCAGCCGCAGCTGCGCGGCGCTCCAGCGCCGGCCCGCTCCCGCGAGGTCGGGCGCCAGATTGCCCTGGAAGCGTTCCTGCGGCACGGGCCCGCTGTGGCACAGCAGGCACAGGCCGGTCTGGCGGCTGGCCACGATGGCGCGCCCGCGCTGCGCATCACCCGGCTCAGGCGTCAGCGGCTCGGGGATGCCGTCGGCCACGACCGTGAACGGCGCCAGACCGCTGGCCGCCTGGGCGCCGGCTTGAGCGGGCAACAGGGCGGACATCATCATGAGACAGGCCCAGGCCGGGCAACACGCCCACAGGCGCATTGCCATGGTGTCCCTCATGCCCGCTTGAGGCTGTGGTTCTTCAGCGGCAGGTCGCGGATGCGCCGGCCGGTGGCGGCGAAGACCGCATTGAGCACGGCCGGCGCGGCCACCGCGATCGTGGGTTCGCCCACGCCGCCCCAGAAGCCGCCGGACGGCATGGTGATGGTCTCCACCGCCGGCATCGCGTCGATTTTCAGCACCTGGTAGGTGTTGAAGTTGTCCTGCTCGATGCGCCCGTCCTTCACCGTGCACTCGCCGTACAGCGCGGCCGACAGGCCATAGGCAAACGAGCCTTCGACCTGGGCTTCGATCTGCTGCGGATTCACCGCATGGCCCGGATCGGTGGCCGCCACGATGCGGTGCACCTTGAGGATTCCCTCGGGGCTGACCGAGACTTCGGCGCAGGCGGCCACGTAGCTGCCAAAGCCCATGGTCTGGGCCAGTCCGCGGAACACGCCCTGGGGCGCGGGCCGGTCCCAGCCGGCGCGCTCGGCCACGGCGTTGAGCACGGCCAGGTGCCTGGGGTGCTGGGCCATGAGCTTGCGGCGCAGCGCCAGCGGGTCCTGTCCCGTGGCATGCGCGACTTCGTCGAGGAAACACTCCAGGTAGATCGTGTTCTGGTTCAGGTTGACGCCGCGCCAGAAGCCGGCCGGCACATGCGGGTTGCGCATGGCGTGGTCGATCAGCAGATGGGGAAAGCTGTAGCCGATGGAGGCCTCGGGGCCGGGTGCATTGAGGCCCTGGAACACGACCGGGTCCTTGCCGTCCTTGATCATCTGGGGCGCCACGCTGGCCAGGATGGACTGGCCGGAGATGCGCATGTGCAGGCCCGTGATGTTGCCCTGGGCATCGAGCCCGGCCGTGAGCTTGCACTGGGTGATGGGGTGGTAGCGGCCATGCTGCATGTCTTCTTCGCGCGACCAGATCATCTTGATCGGCGTGCCCGGCATGGTTTTGGCAATGGCCACGGCCTGGCGCACGTAGTCGGTCTGGCCCCGGCGGCCGAAGCCGCCGCCCAGGTACAGCTTGTAGACCTCGCACTTGGCCGGGGGCAGGCCCGCCGCCTCGGCAGTGGCGGCCAGTGCCGCGTCGCCATTTTGCGTGGGTGTCCAGACCTCGCAGCGCTCGCTTGTCCAGCGCGCCGTGGCGTTCATGGGCTCCATGGTGGCGTGGTTCTGGAAGGGGTAGGAGTAGACCGCCTCGATCTTGCGCGCCGCCGCCGCGATGGCGGCGGGCGCGTCGCCATGGGCGTTGCCGACCACGGCGTCCTTCGCGTCCAGGCCGGCCTTGAGCGTTTGCTGGATGTCGGCCTGGGAGACGCGGGCGTTGGGGCCCAAGTCCCACTCGATCGGCAGCGCATCCAGCGCGGTTTTCGCGCGCCACCAGGTGTCGGCGATCACGGCCACCGCGCTGTCGCCCACCGGCACCACTTTTTTCACGCCCGGGCGCTTTTCGATGGCGGCGGCATTAAAGCTCCCGAGCTTGCCGCCAAAGACCGGGCAGTCCTTGATGGCCGCGTTGAGCAGGCCGGGCAACTGCAGGTCAATGCCGTAGTTCTGTGCCCCCGTGGTTTTCTGGACCGTGTCCAGGCGCGCGAGCCGCTTGCCGGCCAGCTTCCAGTCTTTCGGATCCTTCAGGGGCACGCTGGCCGGGGCCGGCGGTGTCAACTTCCCGGCGGCGGCCGCCACCTTGCCATAGCTGGTGGTCCGTCCCGACGGGGTGTGCGTGATCACGCTGTTGGCGGCGCGGCATTGCGCGGCGGGCACGCCCCAGCCATCCGCCGCCGCCTGCACCAGCATGAGGCGCGCCGTGGCGCCGCCCTTGCGCACATAGTCCTGCGACTCGCGGATGCCGCGGCTGCCGCCGGTCGAGAAACTGCCCCAGACCCGGCTGCGCGCCAGGTTCTGGCCGGGGGTGGGGTACTCGGTGGTGACACGGGCCCAGTTGCATTCCAGTTCCTCGGCCACGAGCTGGGCCAAGCCGGTCAGCGTGCCCTGGCCCATCTCGGAGCGGGCGATGCGGATGACCACGGTGTCGTCGGGCTTGACGACGACCCAGGCATTGACCTCCGGCGTCGTGTTGTCCTGCGCCTGGGCATCGCCGGCCAAGGGAATGTAAAAACCGATGACCAGGCCGCCGGCCGCGGCGCCCGAGCTGGCGAGGAAACCGCGGCGGGACAGTCCGGTGCTCATGCTGGTGGCGCTCATGTGGTGCTCCCGTCAATGTGCTGGATGGACAGATTGGCGCTTTTGGTGTTGCCGCCCCGGGCCACGACCTTGATGGCGGCGCGCACGCGGTTGTAGGTGCCGCAGCGGCAGATGTTGGTGATGGCCTCGTTGATGTCGGCATCGCTCGGGTTGGGCTTGGCCTTGAGCAGGGCGGTCGCGGCCATGATCATGCCGGACTGGCAAAGCCGCACTGCGGCACATCCAGCGCGGCCCAGGCTTTTTGCACCGGGTGCGAGCCGTCGGGCGACAGGCCTTCGATCGTCACGATTTTTTCACCCGTGCCGACGCTGGACACGGGGCGCACGCAGCTGCGCGTGGGCACGCCGTCGATGTGCACCGTGCAGGCCCCGCATTGCGCGACGCCGCAGCCGTATTTGGTACCGGTCAGGGCCAGCTGCTCGCGCAGCACCCATAACAGCGGTGTATCCGGTTCGGCCTCGAATTCACGGACCTTGCCGTTGACGTTGAGTTTCGCCATGTGGGGTCTCCTCGATTTTCGGTGTCATCGGCCAGGCTGCGCTTGCCCGGACTGTTTCGCTTTATACGGCTTCCCCGGATTTTTCGCAATGACTGCAAATGCATTGCGGTCTTTGCGGGATCAATGCCCGAGGATTTTCGAGAGGAAGTCGCGGCTGCGCGCGCTGGCCGGGTGGCTGAAGAACTCGTGCGGCGTGTTCTGCTCGACGATCTGTCCCTCGTCCATGAAGATCACGCGGTCGGCCACGGCCTTGGCAAAACCCATCTCGTGCGTCACGCACAGCATGGTGATGCCCTGGCCGGCCAGCTCGATCATCACGTCCAGCACCTCCTTGATCATCTCGGGGTCGAGCGCCGAAGTGGGTTCGTCAAACAGCATGATCTTCGGCGTGAGGCACAGCGCGCGGGCGATGGCCACGCGCTGCTGCTGGCCGCCGGAGAGCTGCAGCGGGTACTTGTGGGCCTGCTCGGCGATCTTCACGCGCTCGAGCTGCTGCATGGCTTTTTCCTGCGCTTGTTTTTTCGACAGCTTGCCGACCCACATGGGCGAGAGCGTCAGGTTGTCCAGCACGGTGAGGTGCGGGAACAGGTTGAACTGCTGGAACACCATGCCCACTTTCTTGCGCACGTCGTCGATGGTCTTGACATCGTCGGTCTGTTCCACGCCATCCACGACGAGCCGGCCCTGCTGGTGCTCCTCCAGCCGGTTGATGCAGCGGATCAGGGTGGACTTGCCCGAGCCCGATGGTCCGCAAATGACGATGCGTTCGCCCCGGGCGATGGACAGGTCGATGTCGCGCAGCACGTGGAAATCATGGCCGTACCACTTGTTGACCTTCTCGAACGCGATGATGGGTTCTGCCATGCCGATGTTCCTGCCGCGCCCCTAGCGCCGGTTTCCTTGCTGGAGCTGCTTCTCTATCCACAGGCTGTAGCGCGACATGGCAAAGCAGAAGACGAAGTAGATGAGGGCGATGAAGAGGTAGCCCTCGATCTTGAAAGGCCGCCAGTCCGCGTCGGAGTTCAGGGCCAGCTCGAGCGAGCCCGTGAGTTCGTACAGGCTCACGATGGTCACCAGCGAGGTGTCCTTGAAGATGGCGATGAAGTTGTTCATGAGGCCGGGCACCACCATGGCCAGCGCCTGCGGCAGCACGATCTTGCGCTGCGTCTGCCAGTACGACAGGCCCAGCGAGGCGGCGGCCTCGACCTGGCCACGGGGAATGGCCTGCAAGCCGCCGCGGATGACCTCGGCCATGTAGGCCGCGGCGAACAGCGTGATGCCGCCCAGCACGCGCAGCAGCACGTCAATCGTCAGACCCTGCGGCATGAACAGCGGGAACATGAAGGAGGCCATGAACAGGACGGACACCAGCGGCACGCCGCGCACCAGCTCGACATAAAGCGTGGACACCGCGCGGATGGCCGGCAGGCTGGAGCGCCGCCCCAGCGCCACCAGCAGGGCGAGGGGAAAGGCCATGGCAATGGAGAGCGAGGCCAGCAGCAGGGTGAGCGGCAGGCCGCCCCAGCGGTCGGTCTGCACCCGGCTCAAGCCCAGGGTGTTGCCGTGCATCAGCACAAAGTAGGCGCCCAGCACCGCGGCCCACAAAACGGCAAGCCATGGCTTCCAGAAAGACCGCATGCAGCTGGCCATGAGCAGCCCCCCCATCAGCAGGGTGGCCAGCAGCGGGCGCCACTGCTCGGCAAACGGGTAGCGGCCAAAAATGATGAGGCGGTATTTTTCAGCGATCACGCCCCAGCAGGCGCCCGCGCCGGTGGCGCGGCACGCTTCGGCCTGGGGCAGCCAGGTGGCCCGTAGCAGGCCCCAGCTGACAAGCTGGGGCACATGCCACAGCAGCAAGCCGCCGACGAGGAGGGTGGCCAGCGTGGTTTTCCAGTCACCCAGGAGGTTGGCATGAAGCCAGGCGAGGGCACCTTCGGTTCTGGCCGGCGCGGGCCGGGCGGCAATGGGCTGGAAGCTTTGCGCGGTCATGGCGGCATGTCTTTCAGCGCTCCGGAATCGCCGCACGGGCGTTGTACCAGTTCATGAAAAGCGAGGTGGCCAGCGAGGTGACGAGGTAGACCGCCATGACGATGGCAATGCATTCCACGGCCCGGCCGGTCTGGTTGATGGCGGTGTTGGCGATGGACACCACATCGGGGTAGCCGATGGCCACGGCCAGGGACGAGTTCTTGGTGAGGTTCAGGTACTGGTTGGTCAGAGGCGGAATGATCACGCGCAGGGCCTGCGGCAGCATGACCAGCCGCATGGCCTGGGCACGGCTCAGGCCCAGGACGGCGGCGGCCTCTGCCTGGCCGCGCGGCACGGACTGGAGGCCGGCGCGCACCACTTCGGCCACAAAGGCGGCGGTGTACAGGCTCAGGCCCAGCAGCACAGCCAGAAATTCCGGCGTGAGCGCGCCGCCATTCTCAATGGCAAACTCGCCCTGGACCGGCCGGTTCAACTGGGTCGGGGCGCCCGCGGCCAGCCAGCCCAGCGCCCCCATGCCGAGGACCATGGCCAGCGGCACCCAGAAGCTGCCGCGGGCCAGGCCCGTGGCTTCAAAGCGGTCCCGGGCCCGGCGGCGATAGGCCCAGGCCGGCACCAGACCGGCCAGCAGGCCCGCCAGCGCCCACAGGTGGGCCGTGGCCCAGACCGGAACGGGGTAGTTCAGTCCGCCCTTGCTCAGGAAGAGGGCGCCCAGCCGCCAGGGGGCGTTGGTGGCGGGCAGCACCTCGGTCAGCAGCAGGTACCACATGAGCAACTGCAGCAGGAGGGGGATGTTGCGCAAGCATTCGACATAGGCCGCGCACAGGCCGCGCACCAGCGCGTTGCGCGACAGGCGTCCAACGCCGAGCAGGGTGCCCAGCACCGTGGCGAGGACGATGCCGATGAGGGCCACGCGCAGCGTGTTGAGCAGCCCGATCAGGAAGGCGCGCCAGTAGGGCTCGGCCGAGTCGAAGGGGAACAGGCTTTCTCCGATGTCGAAGCCGGCGGGCTGGCGCAGGAAGTCGAAACCGCTCTGGATGCCGCGCAGCTTCATGTTGTGCGCGGTGTTGGAGGCCAGGAACCAGACCAGCAGGCCGATCAGCCCGATGGCCAGGATCTGGTAAATCAGGCCCCGCGCGGCCCGGCTGCGCCATGACCAGTTTTTTCTTCGGGCGGAAGCGGGCGATGTCATGCGGCGGCAGGGGCGGGCACGAGGGCTTTCAGCGAATCGGCATGGCGTACATGAGGCCGCCCTTGCTCCACAGCTTGTTGGCGCCGCGCGGCAGCTTGAGCGGGGATTTCTCGCCCAGATTGCGCTCGAAAATCTCGCCATAGTTGCCGCTGGCCTTGATGGCGCGCACCATCCAGTCGCGGTCCAGCCCGAGCAGCTTGCCGGTGTCCTCGCCGCTGCCCAGGATGCGCCGCACCGCCGGGTCGGCGCTGGTTTTCATCTGCTCCACGTTGGCCTGGGTGATGCCGTATTCCTCGGCTTCCAGCAGGCCGTAGATCACCCACTTGACGACGGCCAACCATTCGTCGTCGCCGCGCCGCACCATGGGGCCCAGCGGCTCCTTGGAAATCAGCTCGGGCAGGATGACGTGGTCCGCCGGGTTCTTGCTTTCCTTGCCGCGGATGGCGGCCAGGCTGGAGGCATCGGTGGTGTAGGCCACGCAGCGGCCGGAGAAATAGGCACCGGTGGCGGCCTCGAATTTCTCGAACACCACGGGTTTGATATTGAGCCCGTTGGCCTTGGAATAGTCGGTCATGTTTTTCTCGGTGGTGGTGCCGGACTGCACGCACACGGTCTGGCCCTTGAGCTGCCGGGCACTCTTGATCCTGCTCTTGGCCGGCACCATGAAGCCCTGGCCGTCGTAATAGGTCACCGCCGTGATGTGCAGGCCCAGCGAGGCGTCGCGCGTGAGGGTGAAGGTGGTGTTGCGCGAGAGCACGTCCACCTCGCCCGACTGCAGGGCGGTGAAGCGCTGCTGGGCGTTGAGCGGCACGTATTTCACCTTTTCGGCGTCGCCCAGCACGGCGGCGGCGGCGGCACGGCAGACGTCCACGTCCAGGCCGTTCCACTTGCCGCTGGAGTCGGCGGCGCCAAAACCGGCCAGGCCGGTGTTCACGCCACAGACGAGCTGGCCACGCGCCTTGATGTCGTCCAGTGTCTTGCCGGCGTGGGCGGGCAGGCCGGGCCAGGCGCCCAGGGCGGCCATGAGCACGGTGGCGAGTTGGCGGGAGATGGATTTCATTCGGCGGGCTCCGTAAAAGATGCGATGGTAGCCGCTGGCGCGTCACCTCTGCGACTTTCCCCTGGGGGCTACCCGGATGCTATTTCATTTGCGGGGCGTTAGGCTGCGGCCTGAAGGAGTTTTCATGCGAGCCCATTTCAAGTTCTGGCCCCCGCGGCTGCCCCATTCCATCACGATCCCAGCGACTTCCTTGTGGGACAACCTGGCCACCAGCGCCCGGCGCTACCCCGACAAGGCGGCCCTGGTTTTTTTCGGCCGCGTCATCAGCTATGCCGAGTTGCTACAAAAAACGGAGCGCCTTGCGGCCTGTTTGCATGGCCTGGGCGTCAAAAAGGGTGACCGTGTCGTGCTCAACATGCAGAACTGCCCGCAGCTGGTGATCGCGCACTTCGCGATCCTGCGCGCCAATGCCGTGGTGGTGCCGGTCAACCCGATGAACCGGGCCGAGGAACTCAAGCACTACATCCTCGACCCGGATGCGAAAGTGGCCATCACGACCGGCGACCTGGCGCTTGAGCTGGCGCGGGCCAGCGACGAGCTGGCGCCAAAGGAGCGCCTGGCCCACATGATCGTGACGCAGTTCACCGATGTCTTCGATGCCGATGTGGCGGGCGACAACGCGCTGCCTCCCGCCTGGCACGACTGGCTGCGCACGCGCCACGCGCTGCCGGCGCTGCAGGGCGGACAAGTCCTCGCCTGGGACGATGCGCTGGCGGTCACGGCGCCGGCGCCCGCGCTGTCGGTGCGCTCCCCGGACCTGGCCCTCCTGCCCTACACCAGCGGCACCACCGGCCTGCCCAAGGGCTGCATGCACACGCACGCCAGCATCATGCACAACGCGGTGGCCAGCGGCATCTGGGGCAATGCCACGGCGGAAAACGTCACGCTGGCCGTGGTGCCCATGTTCCACATCACCGGCATGGTCAGCGTGATGCACACCAGCATCCACTGCGGGGCCACGCTCATCATGATGCCGCGCTGGGACCGCGACCTGGCCGGACGCCTGATCTCGCGCTGGAAGGTGACGCACTGGACCAATATCCCCACCATGGTGATCGACCTGCTGGCCAGCCCGCGTTTCGAGACCTACGATCTCTCCAGCCTGGTCTATATCGGCGGCGGCGGCGCGGCCATGCCGCAGGCCGTGGCGCAGCGCCTGTACGAGCAGTTCGGCCTGCGTTATGTGGAGGGCTACGGCCTGACGGAAACCGCCGCGCCCTCGCACAGCAACCCGCCGGACGCCACCAAGCAGCAGTGCCTGGGCATCCCGTTCATGAGCACCGATGCGCGCGTGATCGATCCGGAAACGTTGGCCGAGATGCCGGTGGGCGAGCAGGGGGAAATCATCATCTGCGGGCCCGAGGTGTTCCAGGGCTACTGGAAGCGGCCCGAGGCCACGGCGGACGCCTTCATCGAGTTCGAGGGCAAGCGGTTCTTCCGCTCAGGCGATCTGGGCCATGTGGACGAGGATGGCTATTTCTTCCTGACCGACCGGCTCAAGCGCATGATCAATGCCTCGGGCTTCAAGGTCTGGCCGGCCGAGGTGGAGGCGCTGATGTTCAGGCATCCCGCCATCCAGGAAGCCTGCGTCATCTCCACCCGGGACAGCTACCGCGGCGAGTCGGTCAAGGCCGTCGTGGTACTGCGCGCCTCGCACCAGGGCAGCGTGAGCGAGCAGGAGATCATCGGCTGGTGCCGCGAGCACATGGCGGTCTACAAGGTGCCGCGCGTGGTGCAGTTTGTCGATGCCCTGCCCAAGAGCGGCAGCGGCAAGGTGATGTGGCGCACATTGCAGGAAGCGGAGTCCTGAGCGCCTGCGCCGGTCAAGGCACCAATGCCGCACGCGGGCCCGGCGGCTTGTGCCGGGGCGTGGCCGATTCAGCCGAAATCAATACCGCCGCGCGACGCCGTTTTCGATCTGCACGCGGTCTCCCACCCGGATATCGGCGCTGCTGCCTTGCGTCAGCGTTTGATAGGAGCCATTGTTCATGCGGATCGTGAATTTGTAGGCGTCGGACGACTGCTGGCCCCGCTTTTCCAGCTCGTGGCCGGCATAGGCGCCACCGGCCACGCCGACCACGGTCGCCGCTGTCTTGCCCTGGCCCCCGCCCACCTGGTTGCCGAGAATGCCTCCCACCACCGCACCCGCGATGGTGCCCACGCCGATGCCGCTGCCGCCGATGCCGGTGTTGTCCTGCTTGACCAGCTCGATGGACTGCACGACGCCATAACCCGAGTAGACGCCGCCCGGGCTGGTGGATTGCGGGTAGGCCGTCCCCGAACTGGACGTATTGGCCGGCGCATTCATGTCGGCGCAGGCGCCCAGCACCAGCACGGCGGCCAAGCCAATGACTGATCTCAAACTATTCAGGGTCTTCATAAACTGGTTCCTTCAAGGGTCGGGGGTGGATGGGCCTGGTCCCCGGTGGCGGCGTGCCAGTCAAGTTCGAAAACCATAATTTAAGTTTGTGCCACTTCGCCGCGTTTTTCCGTGCGTTCGCGTACATACGGGGCCAGGCATTTCATTTATGTTTCAGACAATCCATGAAACCCGTCCCGGTGGCCGCCGCCGCAATCGCCCAGCCGACCCCGCAGGCTCTTGCACTGTCGGGGCGCTGGACCGCGCGCGGCATCGGCGCCATCGAGCACCAGCTGGCAGCGGTGCGCGTGCCTAGCGCAACGCAGGTGATTGCCGATGGCACGCGCATCGAGGCACTGGACACGGCTGGCGCGTGGGTGCTGCAAAAGCTGCTGCTGCGGCTGCGCGACGAGGGCGTCGTCGTGAGCCTGCGTGGCTTGCGCCCGGAATTTGCTGCGCTGCTGGATATCGTGGCGCCACACGTCGCCGGCCAGGCCCACGAGCCAGCGCCCGCGGCGCAGCAGGCCCGGCCCGTGCTGGAACGCATTGGCCGTAGCGCTGAAACGGCCGGCGCACAGGCTATGGCGCTGCTCGGTTTTGTCGGCGAAAGCGCGCTCGCCTTGGTCCACTGCGCCACGCACCCGGCGCGCATCCGCTGGCGCCCCATCCTGTTCAACATCCGCAGCGCCGGATTCGATGCGCTGCCCATCGTCGGGCTGCTGTCCTTCCTGCTCGGGATCGTTGTGGCCTACCAGGGCGCCGACCAGCTGCGGCAATACGGGGCCAACATCTTCGTTGCCGATCTCGTCGGCTTGTCCATGCTGCGCGAGTTCGCGCCCCTGATCACCGCCATCATCATCGCCGGACGCTCGGGCTCCGCGTACGCCGCGCAGATCGGAACGATGGCCGTGACGGAGGAGATCGACGCCATGCGCACCATCGGCATCGCGCCCCTGGAACTGCTGGTTCTGCCCAAGCTCATCGCGCTGGTGATCGCGCTGCCGCTGCTGACCGTGTTCGCGGACGTGCTCGGTGTATTCGGCGGCATGATCATGGCGCGTGCGCAGCTTGGCGTGTCTTTTGGCGAGTTTCTCGACCGCTTCGTCAAGGCCGTCAGCATCACGGCCTACCTGGTCGGCATCGGCAAGGCGCCGGTGTTCGCCGCCATCATCGCCATGGTCGGCTGCTTTCAGGGCTTTCGCACCCAAGGCGGCGCCGACAGCGTGGGCCGCCAGACCACGCGCAGCGTCGTGCAGTCGATCTTCCTCGTGATCGTGGCCGACGCCCTGTTCTCGATTGCCTTCAGCGCGCTGGAGCTCTAGGATGAATGACTCCCCGCTCACTGCGCTCGCTGCTCCCCGAGGGGGTGCCCAGCGCCTTTCGGGCCGCCGGACGGGCACGGATGCGCAAGGCGGGGCGCCCGCCGGCGAGGCGGTCATCGAGCTCAGGCAGGTGTCGACGCGCTTTGGCGACCATGTCGTGCATTCCGGGGTCGATCTGGCTGTGCGCCGCGCGGAGATCTTCGCGGTGATCGGCGGCAGCGGCTCCGGCAAATCGACGCTGCTGCGCGAGATGATCCTGCTCCAGCGTCCGGACTCCGGCTCCATCCGGGTGCTTGGCGTCGATCTGGAGAAGCTCGGGGATGAGGACGCCCTCGCGCTGCGGCGGCGCTGGGGTGTGATGTTCCAGCATGGCGGCCTGTTCGGTTCGCTGACGGTGGCGGAAAACGTCGGTTTGCCGCTGCGCGAGCACACCGGGCTGGACGACCCGTTGATCGATGAGATCGCGGCGTGCAAGCTCGCCATGACCGGTCTTGCGCCGGAGGTGGGGGCGCAGTATCCGTCCGAACTCAGCGGCGGCATGATGAAACGCGCCTCGCTGGCCCGCGCGCTGGCACTCGACCCGGAGCTGCTGTTTCTGGACGAGCCGACGGCCGGCCTCGACCCGGACAGCGCCGCCGGCGTGGATGACTTGGTGCGCAAGCTGCGCGACCTGTTCGGCCTGACCATCGTGATGGTCACGCATGACCTCGACCTGTTGTGGCAGGTGGCCGACCGCGTGGCCGTTCTCGCCGAGGGCAAGGTGCGGGGCATCGGCTCGATGGCCGAGCTTTCGCGCATCGACCAGCCCGCCATCCGGCAATTCTTCGACGGCCCGCGCGCGCGCGCCGCGCAAGAACAGGAAAAGCGGCAGGCCAAGGCACAAGCCCCAGGACCCCTCGAGGAGCCGCCATCGAAACCAAAGTGAACCTTCCCGTCGTGGGCGCGTTCGTGCTCGTGCTCGGCGCCGTGCTGATCGCCGGCGTGCTCTGGCTCGCCTCGGGCGGTGCGTGGCAGCAGAAGTACGACCTGTACCTCGCGGTGGAAAACGAGTCGGTGGCCGGGCTCAATCTGAATGCGCCCGTCAAATACAACGGCGTGGACGTGGGCAAAGTGCGGGAAATCCACCTCGACCCGGTCGATCCGCAGCGGGTGAACCTGCTGTTCGCCATCGAGCACGGCACGCCGGTCAAGGAGGACACCGTGGCGGTTCTGAAAACGCAGGGGCTGACGGGCATTGCCTATGTCGAGCTCAGCGGCGGCGCGCTGGGCTCCCCCCCGCGGCGCGCCGCCGCGGGAGCCCGGTATCCGGTGATCCGCACCAAGCCCTCGCTCAGCGCGCGGCTGGAGAACGTGCTCACCAGCGTGCTGGCAAAGCTGGACAGCACATCGAGCAACATCAATGCCATTCTGAGTGACGCAAACCAGGCGGCCTTCAAGAGCGCGCTTGCCGACATCGCCGCCGTGGCGCGCACGATCGCCGCGCGCAAGGACACGCTTGACGCGGGCATCACCCATGCGGCCCGCACGTTCGAAAACGCATCCCAGGCAACGGCGCAGATCGGGCCCGTGATCGAGCGCATCGGACGCAGCGCCGACGCCGTCGAGAAAATGGGCAACGAGGTCGCCAGAACGAGCGCCAGCGCGGGAAAGACCGTCGACGCGGTCGGCGCCGACGTCAAACGCTTCAGCACCGAGACGCTGCCCGAGCTGGAGCGCCTGCTCGGCGAGTTGAGCGTGCTGTCGACTTCGCTGCGCCGCCTGAGCGAGCAGACCGAGCGTGACCCGCGTGGCATTCTTTTCGGCCGCAAGCCGGTGCCGCAAGGGCCGGGAGAAACAGGAACAGGACCATGAGAAGCATGAACCGGCAAGCTGCCGCCAGACGGGGCCGGCTCCTTGCCGCCGGCTTGCTGCTGCTGACCGTGGGCGCCTGCGGCGCGCTGCGCCCGGCGGCCACGCCGCACCCGGCCTTCTATTCGCTCGACAGCGCGCCCAGGGCGGCCACGGCGGCCGCATCCGCGTCGACGCCGACATTGATCATCAATCCGCCGCACGCGGCCGCCGGCTTTGACAGCCAGCGCATCATCTATGTGCGCGAGGCCCACAAGCTCGAATACTTCGCGCACAGCGAATGGGTCGATCCACCGGCGCGCATGCTGGGCGCCCTGCTGGTCGCCGCGCTCGAGAACAGCGGCGCATTTCGCGCCGTCGTGCTGACGCCTGGCGCCGCGGCGGGCGACTTGCGGCTCGATACCGAGATCATCCGGCTGCAGCACGAGTTCCAGGGCAGCCCGAGCCGCGTGCGGTTCACGCTGCGGGCCTATCTCGTGAACGACAGGACACGCCGCGTACTGGCCTGGCGCGAGTTCGATGGCTACGCGGCGGCGGCCAGCGAGGACCCCTATGGCGGCGTGGTGGCGGCCAATCGCGCTGTGCAGGATGTACTGGAGGAGCTGTCGCGCTTTTGCGCCGAGGCGGCGCGCGGCGCCTGGCCGGAAAAATGAAGCAGGCTCATTTGCGGGGGGCTGTTTTCTTGTCCTGCGCATGCGGCATGGCCCGGGCATCCCGGACCAGTTGCATGCAATCGCTGTCCCCGCCCGGACCGGCGTCGATCAGGGGGATCAGCGCGAGCAGGGGCGTGACCATGCCCAGCGCAAGCGCGCCCAGCGCGCGCGCGGCCACGCGCGCCTTGTCGACTTCGACCACGGGCTTGGCAAAGCTGCCGCGAACATAGATCGGACTGCGCAAGGCCAGGGGGCTGGTGTTCTTCGTTTTCGGATTGAGCGTCAAATCCAGCTTCTCCTGCCCCAGATCGATGCTGCCGGTCCCGATGATGGTGGTGACTTCGGTGTCGAAGATCAGGGCGTCGGCCTGCATGATGCCTTGCCGCACGTCGAAGTCGGCCACCCCGCAGCGCAGCTTGACGCGCTTGTCGCCGGTCAGGTTCAACTCCAGTATCTCCCAGAGATGCAGCCCGACTTTTTCCATCATCAGCTTGCTGATCTCGCCGCCGACAACAACGAGTCCGACCTTGCCGTTGGCGCTTGCCAGCATGCGCCCGACCGAGCTGCCCTGGCCCGTGAGATTGAACTCGCCGTTGATCTGGCCTATGCTGGTCTTGCTCAGATCGACCGTCGGAAACAGCTTGGAGATGAGAATTTTTCGCGCCCGCACCCGGGCCTGCGCCTGAATCGGCTCCTTGCGTCCATCCAGCGAAATCACCGCGGTGAGATGGCCGCCGGCCACGCCGAAATTGAGCGGGTCGAGCGTCAGCACGGAATCGCGCAAGCTCAAATGCGTGACGAGGTCTTCCAGCGGCAGTTCCTTGGCGCGGCGAATGGTCTTGGCAACCAGCTTGACCTCCGCGTCCACGCTGTTCCAGCGATCGGTCTTGAACGGCAGGTCGGGCAGCACGCGCACCGGCGTCGGTCCGCCCGCCGCGGCCTGGCCGGCCGCTTGCGCCACGCTGCCGGGCCGCGCACCGATCATCGGCCCGAGGTCCTCGAGGTCGAGCAGCCTGGAGACCAGGTCGGCCGTCAGTGCCGGGCGTTTGCCGCCGGTATCGACCCGCACCGACCCCGCGATGTCGCTGTCGCCGATGCGGCCTGAAAACTTCTCGTAGCGCCACGTGCTGCCGCTGCGCAGCAAGTGCCCCTCGGTCGCGTAGGCGCGTGTTGCCGGAAGCGCGATGCCCAGCAAGGGAAAGAGCTGCTCAAGGCTGTCCCCGCTCAGGGCCAGGCGCATGTCCATGGCGGAGAATTTGAGCAGGCTGGTGACGGTGCCGTCTGCCCGCACCGTGGTGCGGCCGACGGTGGCATCGATTTTCAGCGCATAGGGGGTGCGTTCGTCGCGGATCGCCAGCACCGGCCCACCGGTGCCCTGGGCCTTGAGCGCCAGTCCCAGGTATTGCCCGTGGGCGCTGAAAGCCACACCCGAGCCCGCATCGGAGGCGCCTGTGCCGCCGGCCTGCAGGTTCAAGGTCGAGAGAGTCGACCGGATGCTGGTCTTTTTCCCCGCATCGTCGTAGCCCAGCGTTCCATGATCGAGCGTCAGGCGCTCGATCCGGATGCGCGCGCCTTCGTCCTGTTGGTTGAGGTCCAGCAACCAGCTCTTGCGACCGTCGGCGGCTTGTTCCAGAAAAACCACCGGACGCTTGAGCTGAACCTCGGGGAAAACGATGTGCTGCCGCAGCAGCTGCGGCAAATCGATCGCGATGTCCACCGCGTCGGCCGCGACCATCTGCTTCTCCCTGGCCCAAAGCGGATTCGCGAACGTTACCGCGTTGGCCTGGATGCGCGGCCAAGGCCAGCCGAATTTGAGCTTCAGGTCGCCCTTGATGGCCAGCACGCGGCCGGTTTTCTCCGTCGTCATGCGCTCGATCGGGCCGCGCAACCAGTTCCAGCCGAAAATGGCGATGAAGAGAACGGCCAGCGCGGCGGTGGCGAGGAAGAGCCCGGCTACCCATTTGAGGGAACGAGCTGGCGTCATGGCGGTGTGAGGGGCGAAGCGGACATATTTTTTTCAGGACCGGTGAACCAGGGCATGCCCAGACGTTCAGGGGATTATCCGTTTGCGGCAAGCGCCAATCGGTGCGCTGTCGCACATAGGGCGGCAGCCGTTCGTTGCAGGAAGCGCAAAACGCAAAGTGCAAAGTGAATCAATAATCCTGTCCTGTGGAAAAAATAAACAAAACCAACCCGACTTCCGGCCCCGGGTACCGGCAGGACATGCTGGGCAAGCCGCTGGCGGGCTGGCGGCTTCGCCTGTACACCATCATCTTCGAGGCCGAAACGCGCGCCGGCCGCCTGTTCGACCAGTGGCTGATCGCGGTGATCCTGGCCAGCATCGTGGTGGTGATGGCCGACAGCATGCAGGGCGTGACCATGCACTACCGGCCGCTGCTCACCTGGCTGGAGTGGGTGTTCACGGCGGCCTTCACGATCGAGTACCTGGCGCGGCTGGCCTGTGTGCGGCACCCCTGGCGCTATGCCACGAGTTTTTATGGCGTGATCGACCTGCTGGCGCTGCTGCCTACCTACATTGCCCTGCTGGTGCCCGAGGTGCATGCCTTGCTGGATGTGCGGGTGCTGCGCCTGCTGCGCGTGTTCCGCATCTTCAAGCTGACGGCCTATGTGACCGAATACCAGGGGCTGGGGCGCGCCCTGCGGGCCAGCCGCCGCAAGATCCTGGTGTTTCTGTCCGCCGTGCTGATGATCGTGCTGGTCATGGGCACCCTCATGTATGTGGTGGAGGGGCCGGCCAACGGCTTCACCAGTATCCCGACCTCGGTGTACTGGGCCATCACGACCATGACCACCGTGGGTTTTGGCGACATCACGCCCAAGACCGATCTGGGGCGGCTGATCTCATCGGCCATGATGCTGCTGGGCTGGGGCACGCTGGCGGTTCCCACCGGCATCGTCACCTCCGAAATGACGGCCCTGCGCATGGGGGCCGTGCCGACGACCCGCACCTGCCAGGAATGCCTGTCCGAAGGACATCTGCCCGAGGCGGTCTTCTGCCTGCACTGCGGCGCGCGCCTGCCCGACTATGCAAGCGAGCCGTCGGCGCGGGCGGGGTCTTGACGAACCGCGCAGAATGGCGGGGCGGTCATTTGCCCCGGGCTGAATGCATTGGATTGAAGCAACCGTTGGAGACGCACATGTTTGAAACCACCATCGCGGGCAGCCTGCCCAAGCCGGCCTGGCTGTCCGAAACCCGCAAGCTCTGGCCGCAATGGAAGGCCCAGGGCGAGGAGCTGCAGCAGGCCAAGAAGGACGCCACGCTGCTGTGGATCAAGGCGCAGGAGGACGCGGGCCTGGACATCATTGGCGACGGCGAGCAGTCGCGCCAGCACTTCGTGCATGGTTTTCTGGAGCAGGTGGAGGGCATCGACTTCGAGCACAAGGTCACCATGGGCATCCGCAACAACCGGTATGACGCCCAGGTGCCGCAGGTGGTGGCGCCGCTCAGGCTCAAGGGCCGGGTGCACGCGGTGGAGGCGCAGTTTCTGCGCGCCCACACCAAGAAGAAAATCAAGTTCACCCTGCCCGGCCCGATGACGATCGTGGACACCGTGGCCGACCGTTTCTACGGCGACAAGGTCAGGATGGCCATGGCTTTTGCCGAGTTGCTCAACCAGGAGGCGCTGGCGCTGCAGGCCGACGGCGTGGACATCATCCAGTTCGACGAGCCGGCCTTCAATGTCTACATGCGGGACGCGGCCGACTGGGGCGTCAAGGCGCTGGAGCGCGCGGCGCGGGGGCTGACCTGCACCACGGCAGTTCACATCTGCTACGGCTACGGCATCCAGGCCAACAAGGACTGGAAACAGGGCCTGGGCGAGGAATGGCGGCAGTATGAGATCGTGTTCCCGGCGCTGGCCAAAAGCAGCATCCAGCAGGTCAGCCTGGAGTGCTACCACTCGCATGTGCCGCCGGATCTGATGAAGCTGCTTGAGGGCAAGGACGTGATGGTCGGCGTGATCGACGTGGCCAGCGACGAGGTGGAAACGCCCGAGCAGGTGGCCGACACCATCGGGCGCGCCTTGCAGTTCGTTCCCGGCAATCGCCTGTTCCCCTGCACCAACTGCGGCCTGGCGCCGATGGACCGCGCGCTGGCGCTGCAAAAACTGCAGGCGCTGGCGCAAGGCGCGGCGCTGGCGCGGCAGCGTTATGGCCAGGGCGCTGCCGCGCGCTGATGCCGGCCGGCCTGCCTGTTCCAGCGAAATTGAGGCATGAAACAAGGATCCGGCCCTTTATTTTCGGGCGTGAGTAGCTATCTATTTTGTAGCAACCATGGGCGTGCTGGGCCTCACATCAGGATGCCGCTGCGCTCCAGAATGTCGCTCACCAGTTCCAGCCGCAGCAGCGGGCTGTCCAGCGCCATCAGGCGTTGCTTGAGCTCCGGCGCCAGCGGCAGCAGCTCGCACCAGCGGTTGGCAACCCAGGCGCAGTCATCCAGCCGGTAAGGGGCTTGCACGGGCATCTGCGCAGCCGGCGTCGCGCGCTCCCGCAATGTGCTGATCAGATGGCTCAGGGCCTGGGCCACGCCCTTCAGGTCCTCGGGAATGGCCATCACGGGATCGTCCGGCAGCAGGGACACATCGGCGATCCACAGGCCATGCCTGAGTTTTTCGCTGCGGGCAATCCCAAAGCGCTGCGTGCCGGTGCAGCGGATCATCATCAGGCCCGGCTGCGGCGCGGAAAACTCCGTGATGCTCGCCAGCGTGCCCACGGCATGGAAGGTCTCGCCGGCGCGGCCATCGTCGCCGGGCCGGCGCACCTCGGTGCCCTGGATCAGCGACACCACGCCAAAGGGGGCGTCGGTCTTGTGGCATTTGCCGATCATGTCGAGGTAGCGCACCTCGAAAATTTGCAGCGGCAAGAAACCACCCGGGTAGAGCACGGTACCCAGCGGGAACAGGGGAAGCGAAAAAAGGGCCGGGGTGTCTGGCATGCCAAATGTCTCTTGCTGCGTCGGCAGCATCATCCCATGATCCGGCGCCTTGGGCTGCTATAAAGGGCAATGCCTTGTGCCATGGAGACCCGCGATGAACCCCAGTGCCCATATCCGCTTGATGGCGTCCTACAACGAATGGATGAACGACAAGCTCTACCAGGCGGCCAGCCAGTTGCCCGCGCAGGAACTGGCCGCGCACAGGAAGGCGTTTTTTGGATCGATTCTGGGCACCCTGAACCACATCGTCGTCGCCGACACCCTCTGGCTGCAGCGCTTTGCGGCACATCCGGCCAAGTATGCCGAGCTTGACCCGGTGCGCTCCTGGCCCAGCCCGGCGGCACTCAATCAGCTGTTGTTCACCGATCTTGCGGACCTCGCCCGGCATCGCAAGATGCTCGATGGCGTGATTTCAAGGTGGGCCGCCTGCGTGACGGAGGCGGATTTGGCGCAGGTTTTGCACTACGCCAATACCAGGGGCATCGTGGCGGACAAGAGCTTCTTCAGCCTGTTGATGCACTTCTTCAATCACCAGACGCACCACCGGGGCCAAGCCACGACGCTGCTGTCGCAAGCCGGCATCGATGTCGGGGTGACCGATCTGGTGGCGCTCATCCCCAATGAGCCGGTGGCCTGAGTCTTGGCCGGGCCGCTGGATGCTGCAACGCCATTGCCCGCCAGGCTGACGGGCGCATCGGCATCACGTCGTCAAGCGCTATGACAAGGCAGGCTGTTGCCGCCGCGCGTAGCGACCGGGCGCCTGCCCCACATGGCGGCGGAAGGCCGTGCTGAAGGTGCTGGCCGAGCTGTAGCCCACGCGTTCGGCCACCTCTGCCAAGGCGCAGTCGCTGCGGGTAAGCAAATCCTTCGCCATCGCCATGCGCCAGGCCAGCAGGTACTCCATGGGTGGCACACCCACGGCACGCGAGAAACGCTCAAAGAAAGCTGAGCGCGACAGCGCCGCTGTCTTCGCCAGTTCAAGCACCGTCCACGCGCGCGCCGGCTCGCCGTGCATGTGCCGCATCGCTGCGGCCAGGCGCGTGTCCGCCAGTGCGCGCAGCAGCCCGGGCGGCGCACCTTCACCGGGCGCTCCGCGCAGCGCCTCGATGAGCAGCACTTCAATCAGCCGCCCGAGCACCAACTCGCGGCCCGGTCGCTGCGCCAGCGATTCTTCCCTCACCAGTTGCACCAGCAGCGGCAGCCGGCTGATGCCGCGCACGTGCAGCAAGGCCGGCAGCAGCGACACCATCATGGCCGCATCGGGCGAGTCAAAGGCGAAGTAGCCGCCCAGCATGCGCACATCCGGCGGGCCTTCGCGCGTGCCGTGGCGAATGTCACCCTCGGGCGCCGGCATCAGCTGGGGGTCGAGCAAGACCGGAACCGCCGGCGCAAAGCCGGATAGCGTGAACCCGGGCGTTGCCGGCATCAGCACGAAGTCGCCGGCAAGCAGCGTGATGGGCTCCTGCCCGTCCACCGCAAGAAGACATTCGCCCTCCAGCATGGTGCAAAAGCTGGGCTGGCCGAAGTCTGAATAACGCACGGCCCAGGCCCCGGCGCCGCTGATCACCTTCGAGTACACCGCACGCGGTCGAAGCAGCGAAATGACCTCGGCGAGCGGATCGACCATAACCGGACTCCTACAAATGAATAAAGGACTATGAATTTTAGTAAGTCCTGAAATTCGCCGTTATCGTTACGCCACCTTCAACCCACCTCCCAAAGGAACCCCCATGAAAACCATACTGATCACCGGTTGCTCGTCTGGCTACGGCCTGGAAACCGCACGCCACTTCCACGCCCAGGGCTGGAAGGTCATCGCCACCATGCGCACGCCGCGCGCCGATGTGCTGCCCGCCACGGAGCGCCTGCGCGTGCTGCCGCTCGATGTCACGAAAGCTGAAAGCATCGCTGCCGCCATCGAGGCCGCCGGGCCCATCGACGTCCTGGTCAACAACGCCGGCCTGGGACTGTTCGGCGCCTTCGAGGTGACGCCCATGGCCACAGTGCGCGAGATCTTCGACACCAACACCTTCGGCATGATGGCCATGACGCAGGCCGTGCTGCCGCAGTTCCGCGCCCGCCAATCAGGGCTGGTCATCAACGTGACGTCAACGGTGACGCTGGCGCCCATGCCGCTGGTCGCCGCCTACACCGCAAGCAAGACAGCCATCGAAGGCTTCACCGCGTCCCTCGCCCTGGAGCTTGAGCCCTTCCAGATCCGCGTGAAGCTGGTCGAGCCGGGTTACGGGCCGGGCACGCAGTTCACGACCAACGGGGCGCAGCGCATGCCAGGCCTGATTCCCGAGGCCTACGCGCCGTTTGCGCAGTCCGTGTTTGCAGCGCTGGGCCAGCCGGCAGCCGTGACGACCGCCGCCGATGTGGCCGACGCCGTGTGGCGCGCCGCCAACGATCAGGCCGCGACACTGCGGTATCCGGCGGGCGCCGATGCGGTTGCGCTCGCCCGGAAGTAAGGAGGACATGCCTCCCGGAGCTGCCTGGTCGCCCATGCGGCAATGGCGCAGGCGTTGCCCTGAAGAACCCGCGGGCAGGTGAAAGCGGCAGGGCTGACCGGCGCGCCCGCGGCATCACGCAGGGGCGTCAAGGCCCTGCCTGGCGCGCAGGACCATCCGTCCCGTCACCTGGCGGTGAGCGACACGCTGCAAGGCATCGGCAAATGACGACAAGGGCAGGACATCCGATACTTGAGGCCGAAGGGTGCCTTGGGCCACCGCGGTGAAAAGCTGCTCGTCCGCGAGCCGGCTGTCTTGTGGTTGCCGCTCCGTCCAGGCACCCCAGTAGCAGCCCACCACGCTGTAGTTCTTCATCAGCGGGAGGTTCATGGCGAGGCTGGGTATGTCGCCGCCGGTGAAACCGATCGGCAGAATGCGGCCACCCCAGGCCATCACCCGTGATACGGTGCCGAACAGGGCCCCTCCGACGTTGTCGAAATAGACGTCCACACCACGACCCTGGGTCAGTTCAAGCAGGCGGCTGCGCACAGGTTCACAGGAATAGTCAATGGTGTGGGCCGCACCCCGGGAGCGTGCCGCGTCGCCCTTGCCTGCCGAGCTGGTACCTGCAATCACCGTGGCACCCCACTGGCTCGCCAGGTTGACGGCCGCCAGGCCGACACCACCGGCAGCACCGCTGACAAATACGGTTTCCCCCGGCTGCAGCTGGGCGCGCGTCAGCGCGTAGCGAGCAGTACCGTAGGCGTATCGCACCGTCGAGCCGATCTCGAAACCCACGCTGTCTGGCAGTTTCGTGACCCCGTGCTCGGGTGTCACCATGCGCTCGGCCATGCCGCCATACCAGTGGCTGCAGGCCACCCGGTCGCCCACGCGAACCCGCCGGACACCGTCGCCAACAGCCAGCACGATGCCAGCGGCGTCGCTGCCGGGAACGAAAGGCAGGGGCGGCTTCAATTGGTAGCGGCCGGCGACGATCAGCGTGTCCATGAAGCTGACCGCGGCCGCATGGACCTCGACGAGCACCTGGCCCGGACCCGGGACGGGGTCAGCCAGCTCCCCGAACTCGAGTGCGTCGATGCCGTTGAAGCTCTTGCAGATGACGGCACGCATCTCAGCCCAATGCCTTCACGCGTACGGTGATCACTTCGGCCGTGGCGCACTCCACCGCACCCTGGCGCACGCTGCAGACCACGATGGACTTGCGCCCGCCATGCTCGATGACGCGCGCGCGCAGTTCCAGTGCCTGATCCACCACGGCCGGTCTGAGGTAATTCACACGCAAGCTGCCGGTCACGACGCCAAAAGGGGGAGGACCGCTGTTCAGGTCATGACCGGCTTCCCGGCAATGCGCCGACAGCGCTGCCCAGATGGCATGGCAATCGACAACGGACGCAATCGTTCCCCCGTACACGTAGCCCGGGAACCCGATGTGCTCGGGTCTGGGTTGCCAGACGCAGACGAACTCATGACCGTCCCAGCGGCTCTTGATGTGCAGGCCCCGTTCATTGAGCGTGCCGCAGCCGAAACAATGTACCTGCAGGCGGTCCTGCAAGGCTCGGCCATCGTCGAAAGGGTCCTGGCCCGCATCGAAGACGCGCGGCCCTTGTTTCACTGACTCCATGTTCAGGTCCTTGATGGAAAGGTGGGTAGAGCGCACTAGTCTTTGACGCTCACGCGGTTTCCCGCGTTCTGCCGGGAAGAGCCCGCTCGCGGAAACAGCATGCCGACCTGCCGGCGATAGGTGCGATAGCGGTCGCCGAACTGCTGAAGGAGGTCACGCTCCTCGAACGCGATGCCGACCAGGATGTAGACGCTGAGCCCCAAGGCGAACAGCAGCCGTCCGGCCGTCATGACGGGCACTGACCACAGGCCCAGCAGCAGGCCTGCATACAGCGGGTGGCGTATGTAGCGGTAAAGCAGCGGCGTCCTGAAGCGGGCCTCGGGCACGGGACGCCGTGTCAGGCGTGCAAGGACTTGCTGCAGTCCGAACAGCTCGAAATGGTTGATGAGGAAAGTGCTGATCAGGGCCATCAGCCAGCCGAGCGCGAACAGGCTCCACAGCAAGGCCACGCCGATCCGGTGTTCGACCTGCCACACGATCGGCGCCCCGATCGGCAACCAGAACCAGAACATCACCCCCAGCACGGCGGACGTGGCCAGCAAATAGGTGCTGCGCTCTACGACAGGGGGGACGATGCGCGTCCACCACCGCTTGAAGCCCTGACGGGCCATCACGCTGTGCTGAAGGCCGAACATGGCCAGCAACAGCAGATCAGTGAGCAGGGCAAGGTCCCAGGGAACGCTCATGCCGGAATCCACCGACTTGGGCACCAGCAGGTTGCCGCTGAAGCCGACGAAGTACAGCAGGGCCGCCATGCCCACCAGGTAAGCCGCCGCGCCGTAGAGAAATGAAAACAGACCGCGCATGGGCGACCTCCTGTTGGTATGGATAATCTGACGCCCCGGCTTTGTCTGCCGAGGCAAGGGCCTGAAAACGTGCACAACGCCCGGACACCAGGTCCCGGCTGCCGCAGCACATCGCGCAGCCTCTTTGTTGCATGGATTGGCTGGGCGACGTGCGCAACTCTAGAAGCCCCGCGTCCCTTGAGCGTCCCTTTGCAAAAGATGTCCGCACGGCTATAAACACCCCATGCCGCCGCACCTCCCGTCTCCCGCATTGCAACTGCAGGTCTTCGGCGCGCCCGTCGCCGTCGTACAGGGAAGCGAAACGCTGCTCCCGCTCAAGCGCGCCATTGCGCTGCTGGCTTACCTCGCCTTCAACATCGGGCCCGTGCCGCGGGCCCACCTGGCAGCCGTGCTGTGGCCGGACGCGGACGAAACGCGAGGACGTGCCCGCCTGCGCAGACTGATCTACACGATTGAAGACGCGGCCGGCAGCAGGATCCTGTCGTCCGACAATGACTGCCTTGCGCTTCTTGCCGGGATGGTCGAGACCGATGCACTTCGTTTCACGGATTTCGCCCGTGGAGCAGTCGCCGCAGCAACGCTCGATGACAAGGCCTTGATGGAAGCCAGCCAGTGGGTGGAGCGGGCGCGTCGTCCGCTGCTGCAAGGCATCGCTTTCGGATCCGACATGTTTGACGACTGGCTCAAGGCGACATCGATCGAACACGAGCGCCTGCTGGCGCGTTTGCTCGAGCGTCTGGTGGAAGCGTTCGGCAGGCGTGGCGACCTGGCGCCGGCGCTGGAGCTGGCCGAAGTCTTGATTGCACAAGACGTGTACCGTGAGCCCAGCTATGTGCATCTGATGCAATTACACGCCCGCCAGGGCCACAGCGCCGGAGTCGAGGCGGCCTACACGCGCTGCGCGGACCTCTTGAGAGCGGAGTTCGGCATCCGGCCCGGCCCACAAACCGAGAAGGCCTACCTGCGGCTGACGGAGGACCTCAAGCGTGTGTCGGCCAACCGCGTGGCGCGGCCGGACGTGCGTTTTGCCGAAAGCCGCTTCGGCGTCGTGGCCTACACCGGGCTCGGAGCGGGCGAACAAACCATGGTGATCGCTCCCGGCTTCATCTGCCAGATCGAGATCGCGCTGGAATATCCACCTTTTCGCGCCTTTATCGAGGCCCTGGCGGATCGTTTCCGGGTGATCCTGTTCGACAGGCGCGGTGTCGGCTTGTCCGAGCGGCTGGGCGCAACCAGCACGCCGTCCGCCATGGCTGCCGATATCGAGGCGATCCTTGCGCAGGAAGGCGTGCGCAAGGCATGGCTTTTCGGGTCGTCCGAGGGCGGGATGGGAGCGATGCGCCTGGCCATCGATCATCCGGACCGGGTCCGCGGTTTGTGCCTGTTTGGATCACTTGCACGCGGCTCGGCCGCTTCCGACTACCCGTGGGCCCTGTCCGCCACTGCCTATGACGTCTGGTTGAAGCGGCTCCTTGCTGCATGGGGCGGGCCGGTCGGCATCGAGACGTTTGCCCCCAGCGAGAAGGACGACCCCGCGCTGCGCGCCTGGTGGGCCCGCCTCGTGCGCCATGCGGCGTCCCCCGGCGGGCTCTCAACCATTCTGGAAGGCCTGCGCGATACCGACATGCGCGCCGATCTGGAGCGTATCGGCGTGCCAACACTGGTGATGCATCGGCGGGGCGATCGGGCGGTCCGCTTTGAAGCGGGTGAGCATCTGGCGCGAAACATTCCCGGTGCAGTCTGGCACCCGCTCGAAGGTGACGATCATTTCTGCTGGTGTGGGGACAGCGAGCCCGTCATCCAGGCTATCCTGGGGTTTTGCGCGCAATGAGACAGGCATGTTCTTCCATCCAGCCGGCACACGTTCCGGGCGCTCCGGCCATCAAGCCCGTGCGGCGGAACACAGGCCGGCCCGGGAGGAGACCCCGGCATCGCCGCGATGCCGGGCAATTTCCCGCCGGATTGGCGCTGCCGTGAACTCAATACGCCGCGGTGGCCGCTTGGGCGGCAGTTCTGGCGCCAATGATTGAGCGTGAAATCCTGTTTCGCGCTTTGCAGGGGCCGCTCGGAGGCACGTTGCGTGAAATCGCTCGCCCCGATGGACGGCTGCCCCAGATCCGGCGAGCCCTTCACTGGATTGGCGAGCACTACACCGAAGCACTCCGTGTGGAACAGATGGCAGCAACGGCCGATATGAGCGTTGCGGCCTTCTATCGTCACTTCAGGGCTGTGACGGCCACGACGCCCATCCAGTACCAGAAGCGTCTTCGTCTTCTGAGAGCCCGCTGGCTGCTGCTGTTCGAACCTCGCGACGCCGCTTCCATCGCCTTTTCCGTCGGGTATGAAAGCGCATCGCAATTCAACCGTGAATACGCCCGCATGTTCGGCATGCCGCCCGCGCGGGACGCCGCCAGGTTCAGATCACCGGCGCCCCCAGCCAGCGCGACGGCTGTGAATACACTCGTTTAACCGGGACAGGCGACAGGCGGCGCGTACCTGGCCAGTATCTTTTCCGCGGCGTTGACGCAAGAAGAGCAAGGACGTCAAAACCAGCCGGCGGCCTTCATTTCGCCGACCAGGATTTTCGCAAATGAGTCAACAAACGCGTCGGGGTCCGCGTAGTCAGAGCCATTCGCAGCAACCGAAATCCAGCCCCGCGTATGGCCGGAAGCCGCACGGATCACTACCGCGATCTCGAAATGTTTAGCGCCGGCGCCGTTATATGAGAATGTCCTGGGTGTCAGTTCGAGCGTAAAGTCGTCGCCCCTGGGCACCCCGCTCTCAGCGAGCAATTTCTCTATCTTCCCGGGTCCCTTCTTGAGGAAGGCATCGAGTACAGGTGCAACCTCTTTGCTGGCGTATTCCACGCCAAAGGCTTTTGGATAGCGCAAGGTCACACCATTGAACTTTTCCCACTGAACCTTGGCCGATGTCAGCTTGAGTTGTCCGACTGCTTCCGGCTTCGAGGTCACGCGTGCTCCGGTGCAGGCCGTGATCGTCAACATGGCTACCGCCGCAACAACCAGCACCAGGCCCATGGCCCGACATTTTTTCAGCATGAATACCTCCTCCATTTCATGGGCAACATTCTAGGCGGCGGGCATTCCTCCAGCTCATGCGCCCGCCTCATGGACCTGCATAAGCACCTTGCCGTCGTACGGTCACGGCAAGCCGGCATTGACACAAGCCAATTCATGTAATATCATTTGCTACATGAAAAGAGACAGCAGACTCTCCGGCGTGCTTCATGCGGTGCTGCACATGGCCGAGGTGGGCGAACCCATGACGTCGGACGACCTTGCCAAGGTGATGCAGACCCACCCGGTGGTGGTCAGGCGCGTCATGGCGGGCCTGCGCAACAGCGGGCTGGTCCGCTCGGAAAAAGGCCACGGTGGCGGCTGGGTGCTCAGCTGCAACCTCGGCGACATCACCCTCGGCGACATCTACAACGCGCTGGATGCGCCCGAGCTGTTCGCGATGGGCAACCGCACCGAGGCGCCCGGCTGCCTGGTCGAGGAAGCGGTGAATGCGGCGCTCGACAGTGCCTTCACCGAGGCCAGGCAAGTGCTGCTGGGCCGGCTCGGCGAGGTCACGCTGGCAGCGCTCAGCGAAAACTTCCATGCGCGGCTACAGACGCGCGGCGGCACACGGGCAGCGGCCATGGCTCACACGGAATGAACTGATGACCGCCTTCACTGATCCGGCTGCCGTCGCGGCGTATGCCGACGGCCCGCCCCGCATGGTTCCCGGCTTTGCAGACATGCAGCGCATGTGTTTGCTGCTGCTCGCTGAAAACGCGCCCGCCGATGCCCGCATCCTGGTGCTGGGTGCGGGCGGCGGGCTGGAGCTGGAGGTCTTCGCGCAGGCGCAGCCGCAGTGGCAGTTCGACGGGGTGGACCCGTCGGCCGAGATGCTGCAACTGGCGAAAACCAGACTGCATGCGCATTTGCCGCGCGTGCAGCTGCACCAGGGCGTGATCGACGTCGCGCCGGCCGGGCCCTTCGATGCCGCATGTTGCCTGCTGACGCTGCACTTCCTTGCGCGGGACGAACGGCGCCGCACGCTGGCGCAAGTGCGGCGCCGGCTCAAGCCCGGCGCGCCCTTTGTGGCCGCGCATTTCAGCTTCCCGCAGGAAGCAGCGGTACGCGGCAAATGGCTGGCCCGCTGCACGGCCTTCGCCGTGTTGTCCGGCATAGACCCGGACAAGGCCCGCGCCCGCGAAAAAGGGCTGGGCGCGCAACTGCCCATTCTGTCTCCGCAGGACGATGAAGCCGTGCTGCGCGAGGCCGGCTTTTCCGGGATTGAACTGTTTTACGCGGGATTCGGATTCCGCGGCTGGGTTGCCACCGCCTGACGCTTGCCGACAGCTGTCGGCAGTGCCATCCCCGGCATGGCAGCGTACGCTATTAATTCAATAGCTGCTCGCGCCCGTCCGATATGGGCTGGCGGCCGATTTTTCTTGCAAAAAATCACAAACTCCGCTGATTCACCCGTTTTGACAGCGCCTCGGCGCTCTCCTTGCGCTCGCTGTACCGGTCCACCAGGCAGGGCGCCACGTCGCGGCAGCCGCGCTTTCAAATGGCCATGTAGCGTCCGGGCCGGTGGTTGATGGCCAGGGTCAGGTTCAGCACCACCGCGCCGGCGACCGACAGCGCCACGTGCCGCCAGTCGACGAGGGCGAAGGCCGCCAGCACGATCGCGCAGTCAAACAGCATCTGCACCTTGCCGGCGCGCCAGTCCAGCCGCTCCTGCAGGAGCAGCACCAGCACGTTGAGGCCGCCCAGGCTGGCCCGATGGCGAAACAGCATGAGCATGCCGGCGCCCATCAGCAGGCCGCCCATGAGCGCGGCGAATGCCGGATGCAGGTGCTGGAAACCGATGACCCTGGGCAGCAGGTGGACGAGCAGGGACAGCAGGCCCACCGCGGCAAAGGTCTTGATGGTGAAGGCCCGGCCCATGCGCTGCCAAGCCAGGGCGTAGAACGGCAGGTTGATGACAAAGAACACCAGGCCGAAGTCCCAGCCCGTGGCGTAATGCAGCAGGAAGGCGACGCCCGCGGTGCCGCCGGTCAACAGGCCCGTGTAGCCGAACATGACGACACCGAGGGCCACGAACAGGGTGCCGGTCAGCAGGGCCTGCGCATCTTCATACGGGCGATGCTTGGCGAAGGGCGCCGTCGGCGGTGGCTCACCGTTCGCGGCACCCGTGTCCGTTTCGGCTGGCCCGGGCCCGGCTTGCCTGGTCCGCGTCATTCAGCCCGCCAGGGCCACGCTGTCTTGCTGCCGGGCGCCATCGGGTTCGGAGCAGCCGGCGCCGCCGCAACCGTGAATCTGTTCCCGCGGCAGGGCATCGGGCATGTTCACGATGCCGCTGACCGGGTCGTAGCCGATCTGGCGCAGATGCAGGGCCAGGGCCGCGTCCATGCTCTGGGCATGGTGGGCAAACCAGACACCGAGTTCGCGCGCCATTTGCCGCACCAGCGCCAGGTCGCCGGCCTGGCCGGCGGCCTCGCCTTCGCGCATCACTTGCAGCACCACCTTGTGCTGGGCGCTGTGGCAGTTGTTGGATGCATAACGGGTGTCGCGCATCCAGCGGTCTTCGCGGCCGAAGTGATCGTCGGTGTGGGCGATCAGGGTGCGCCAGCTGGCGAGCAGGGCATCGTCGCCGCAGGTCTCGGCCGTGCCGAGCAGTTCGACGAATTCCTGGTGGGTCTCGTCCATGACGGGCAAGTCAAGCGCGAGCGCATCGGACCATTGCAGCGTGGGCATGTTGGCAATTCCAGAGTTGAAGCCAGAGGATAAGGGCCAGCGCGCATGGGGGCTTGATACAGGTCAGGAAAGCTGCACATGGCCCAAGCGCCTGTTCGCGGTAAGCTCAAGCTCCATGACAACACCTGTTTTTCCCCCTGTGCTGGCGGCGCCCGGCGAGCTGGATGCCACCCTGCGCCGGCAGGGTTATGCCGTGCTGGATGCGCAAAGCGTGCGCGCCCTGAGCCGATGCAGCGCGGCCGACCTGAATGCCCTGTGTCCCAGCTGGAACGGACTGCCGCCCGATACCTACCTCAAGGACGGCGGCCGCTACCGGCGCCGCCGCCATGCCTGTTTTGTGGTTCGGGGCGATCAGCTCACGCAGGCGCCGCCGCGCGCGCACTGGCAGCCGGTTGAATACAACGCGCTGCATGGCGGCATGCAGCGCTGGTTTGAGCCCATGCTGCCCGACATGCTGGCGCAGCCGGCCTGGTCCCGGCTGCTGGTGTGGCTGGGCCAGGTCTGCTCGGCCTTCAAGGGCGCGCAGCCCTGGTATGTGGAGGCGCACCAGTTCCGCATCGACACGACGGACGGCATCGGCCGCCCCACGCCGGAGGGGGCGCACCGCGACGGCGTGGATCTGGTGGCCGTGTTCCTGATCGAGCGCCAGGGCGTCAAGGGCGGAGAGACCCGCGTGTTCGAAGCCGCCGGTCCGGACGGCCAGCGCTTCACGCTGACCGAGCCGTGGTCGGTGCTGCTGCTTGACGATGCGCGCGTGATTCACGAGTCCACCCCGATTCAGCCGCTCGCGGGGGAAGGCCATCGCGATACCCTGGTGCTGACCCTGCGCGCCGGCGGTTTTCAGGGAGATGGGCGCTGACTTGATCCGCATCAAGGCTTTGCGCCGCGGATCGCGTAACACTGATGGCGTTTCAGTACTGGGATTCTTTCCGAATACAGAGGAGAAGGCATCATGTTCAAGCACATCCTGGTTCCTGTGGATGGTTCGCAGACCGCCCAGCAGGCGGTTGAGAAGGCGATCGGATTGGCGCAGGCCTTCGGGAGTGCCGTGACCGTGATTTATGTGATCGATCCCTATCCCTTCACGGGGGTCGGGGTCGATTTCGCGTACGGGCAGTCCGAGTACCTGGGCGCGGCCACCGCCGAGGCCAACGAGGCGATCAAGAACGCCAGGCAGGCGCTGGCGGATGCGGGTGTTCGTGTCGACAGTGCCGTCATTGAATCTCATGCTGCCTGGCGCGGCATTCTGGAGACGGCCGCCTCGGTGGGGGCCGATCTGATCGTGATGGGCTCGCATGGACGGCGCGGCATCGAAAAGCTGGTGCTTGGCAGTGTTGCCCAGCGCGTGCTGTCGCACGCCGCCCTGCCGGTGCTCGTGGTGCGCAGCTGACGCTGCGCCTTGGTCGTGCCGTCGCGCCGGCTCAGGCGTGGCGGCGCGCCTGCATCTGCTGGCCGATCTGGCGCTGGCTGGGCGCGTCCATCAGGGCCTGGGCGGCCGGAAACACCACGCCTTCTTCCATCTGCAGGTGCGTGGCGTAAATGGCGCGAAAAGCCGCGATGGTGTCGCGGGTGCTTTCGCTAATGCGGTCCTGCGCACCGGCCTGGCTCCAGCGCTCCAGTGGCTCGCGCAGGGCGGCCCAGAGCGTGCCCATGCGGGCATGATCGCCGCGCAGCATATCCACCAGCCGCGCCATCTCCGCGCTGTGCTGCGCCAGCAGAACCGGAAACACATTGATTTCCTCGTCCTGGTGGTGCAGCGGCGCGGCGAGATCGAAATAGCGCAGCACGTCGGCGGCGGCGGTGCGCGATGGCCCGTCATGCCCCTTGTGGTCGATGTGCCGTACCAGCCTGTCCAGCAGGGCCAGGCTGCGGCGCACGCGCTCATGGCAGGCCTGGAGCATCTCGAAGGGCTGCTCGAAGCCGACCGCCGGTGAATCAAAACCCGCAAATGCCGTGGAAGATGTCATGCGCGAAAACGTTTGAGCGGCGAGAGGGCGGGGCTTCAGCCGCATTGCCCCACGTAACCGCAGGCGGTGCAGTCAAGCCTCTTATGGAACAGGGGCAGCAGGAGCTGGAGGCCGTACAAGATCATGATGACCGTTGCATTATGGCTCGGTTGGCCCTCGCCAAAAGTTCCGGTGCCTTTTTATTGTGGCGTTTTCCCCTGTCCCCTGGGCCAGCTGGAGGCGAAGCGATTCAGGTCGGTGCCGTCACGTAAATGGAGTTTTTTGCGTATGTTGCCTCGATGGGCTTCAATGGTTTTGATGCTGCGGTGCAGTATTAATGCAATTTGCTGACTGGTATGACCCTCACCAATCAGGTGCAAAATTTCGAACTCACTAGGCGTCAAACGATTGATCGGCGAGGTGGACTCCATGTCGCCTGTTGCAATACGTCTCAGCAAGCTGCTGCTCATGGCCGCGCTCAGGTAAATGTTGCCGGCAAGTACTTGACGGACAGCGCTTAACAGAACATCGAACACCTCCTGTTTCATCACATACCCACGGGCGCCGGCTTGCAGCGCGCGCTCGGCACATTCGTGTTCGTCGTACATGGAAACAACAAGCATCGGCAATAAGGGAAACCGGATATGCAGTTTCTTCAACAACTCAAATCCCGAAGCACCATTGAGCGAGAGATCAATTAGCACCAGATCGGGGAAGTCGCCTGACTTGATCATGGCAACGGCTGTGTCCACATCCCCGGCTTCGCCGAATACCGTCATATCTTCCTGGGCGTTCACGAGCGCTGCGATGCCATGACGCACCATCGCATGATCGTCTACCAACATAACGCGGGCCTTTGGGAGTGACATGTCTATGGGTGCTGCCAGCTGTGATTGTGATTGGCGAAAATTCTAATCCTTCGCCGGCCAATGTGATTGACCTGACGACCTGCTGTGTAGGCTGTTAATAAAATAGCTGTCTCGCACAGAGATAAAAAGCATAAAGAAGACGGCGCGCGTCCAAGGGTCGCGGAGAATCGATCAGCCGCAGCTTCGCTGGATAAAGTGGAAAAGCCGCGCAAGAGGAACGTAACACAACTGAGGGTGAGTTCATGACGGAACCAAGCGACGATCTGGCACGGATGATCGCGATGCTGCAGGAGGACTTCATGTTCAAGCTGCCGGCTGAAATCTCCGAGATTGAACAACTCTGGCACCGCCTGCTCGGAGGGGACGCCCCGCTGGTCGAATTGAAGAACTTGATGGCCAGGGTTCATGGGATTGCCGGGGCCGGTGCCATGTTCTACCAAGCCGCCGTGAGAGTGGCGGCGCTTGAAATGGAGCAGTGCCTGGAGCTGATTCAGGCGGCCGGGAGGTTGCCCAATAGCGAGGAGCGCCGATGCTTCGAAAGTCTGATTTCGGCCCTGCGGCAGGCAGCTTGAGGGTCAGCCCCTGCGTTGTGGGTTATCGGCGCTGTCATGGGTTCGAGGGCTTGCCCAACGCCGCACCAGAGGAATCAGCGCGTCCGGTTGGAACGGTTTGAGCATATAGTCACTGGCGCCGATCGCAAGCGCGCGCTCCATGTCATGTGTCCGCGACCTGCCGCTCAACATGATCACGGGGGTAGCCGCCCAATCAGCATTGCTGCGAATTCGCTCCAGCAGCTCGAAGCCGTCAACGAAAGGCAGCATGATGTCGAGGAGAACCAGGTTCGGCGGTGCAAGGGTGTTGATCAAGCGCTCGGCCTCTCTACCGTCACTGGCGACTTCGACCCGATACTGCTCACGTTCCAGAAGATATCGAATCAGATATTGAATTTGATAGCTGTCTTCGGCGACAAGTATGGTTCCCGCATTCGCATTCATTGAATACCGTCCTGTTCAAACGCAGATCCGACCGAGTGCCTGGCGCACCCGCGCATATTCCTCGTGCAACTTCTGCGCTTGGGCGCGAACAAGATCGACACTTCCCTGGCGTGCCAAGTCCTCGATTGCGCCGCTGAGCTGCGACAAGGCCAATGCACCCACCATGCCGCTACTCGAACTGAGCGAATGTGCGACGGCCTGCAGGGGCAAGAGATCACCGACCTTCAGAGCTTGATCGATCGCGTGCAGAAACCTGTCCGCCTCGATCAAATACATGGCGATCCAGCGCGAAACAAGCTCTGGATCGGCGCTCCCCCCTGTTTGCCGTAGCGCTTCCAGAACGGAGGTGTCGATCGTCGGCGGCGTCGTCGCCCCATGGTCCCCTGCTGGGGCCATCGACTGCAGCTTCGGGTCGGCATGCCGTTGAGGCAAGCCACCCAGGCAGCGCGCCAGGCAGCGGTGCAAGTCATTGCGTTTGAAAGGTTTGGCGAGAAAATCGTCCATGCCCGCGGCGAGGCAGCGTTCTCGATCCCCCGCCAGCGTGTGCGCCGTCAACGCGATGATTGGCGTCGGACTGGTTGCTCCGCGTTCGCACTCCAATTTTCGGATCAGTTCGGTCGCCTGGTATCCATCCATTTCACGCATCTGACAGTCCATCAGAATGGCATCGAAATGCTGAGTGCGAAATGCGTTCAGTGCGTCAAGACCGTTCTCCACAGCGGTGACCCGGCAACCAAGTTTTTCCAGCCATGTCATCGCGATTTCCCGATTCACCGCTTGATCCTCGGCGAGCAGCACATGTGCATGCATCAACCGGGACGGCGGCATCGAGTCGCCCTCGGGCGCCGCGGATGCCACGCGCTGACCCATGATTTCGGACAGCGTGCGGTAAAGATCCATCTCGCGCACCGGTATAGGGAGTTCTGCCGCAATGCCGATTTTTTCCATCTCTTTCAGCGAGATAGATGAGTTGATTGACGTGAGCAGAATCAGTCGCGCCGACGCGATCACCAAATCGGTCTTGATGACACGCGCGAGTTCAATGCCGGTCATCTCTGGCAATCTGGCATTTAGCAATACCACGTCGAACGGCTCGGTTGCCGCGGCCCGATGCAAAGCCTCGAGCGCGGCCGTTGCATCCGGTGCCGATTCATGGTTTATGCCGACCTTGTGCATCTGCTCTTCCAGAATGAAGCGGTTGACGCTGTCATTGTCGACAATCAACACGTGCAGGCCCGCCAACGATGGCGACAGCGCCGCTGCTGTCTCTGCACGGGAACCCGCTCGTACGAGCCCCACGGTGAACCAGAAAACAGAGCCTTTTCCGAGCTCGCTGCTCATTCCAATCGACCCGGCCATCAGTTCGGTTATCTGCTTGCTGATGGCCAAACCCAGACCGCTACCACCGTAACGCCGAGTCATGGAGTTGTCCGCTTGGCTGAAGATCTGAAACAAACGGTTCTGGGCATCCTGGGAGATCCCGACGCCGGTGTCGCGTACCGTAAAGACCAATTCATCCCGACCATCCACGCCAACACGCACATCGATTTCCACAATAACCTTACCCTGCTCGGTAAACTTGATGGCGTTGCCGACCAGGTTGCTGAGAACCTGGCGTACACGGTAAGGATCGCCCATTACCGCCTTCGGTACATCCGACGCGACATGCAAAACGAGTTCCAGGCCTTTGTCGTGCGCCCTGCTCGCAAACAATCCCAGAACATCCTCGATCAGCCGGCGCGGATCGTAGTCGATCTGCTCCAACTCCAACTTGCCCGCCTCGATCTTTGAGATATCGAGAATATCGTTGATGATGTGCAGCAGCGATTCACCTGAACTGCGCGCGGTCCTGGCAAGTTGATGCTGCGTGGCGTTCAGATGGGTCTCAAGAAGCAATTCAATCATGCCAAGTACGCCATTCATGGGGGTGCGAATCTCATGGCTCATGTTGGCGAGGAACTGGGACTTGGCGTGGCTGGCGGCTTCGGCCTGATCCTTGGCGAGACGCAATTCAGCGGTTCGCTCGCCAACCAGCTGTTCCAGTCGATTGCGGTGATCCTCCAGGTCACGGTCATGCGCCTCGATCACTTCCATCATTTGATTGAATCCATCAATCAAATCTCCGAGTTCGTCGTTATTAACGCGCTTGAGGCGCAGCGCGTAATTCTTTTCCATCCGGATGCGCCGCGCCGCCTGCGCCAGCTCCAGAATAGGCACCGACACCATCGCCTGAAGACGCGCCGAAAGCGCGATCCCGATCATGAATGCCACCACCGTACCCGTCGCCACGAGCAGCATGCTCTTGATCAGTTCACGCCAGGCGCCGCTCAGATCGGCTTCCACGAAGATCGTTCCGATGTGTTCGTGGTCGAAGACGACGGGACTGCTCACGACGAGGTTGCGAATCAGCGGCGTCCATACTCCGATGCCGGCAAGGGCGGGCGGGAGTGGGGCCGCCGAGCCGTTTGAGGTCAAGGCATAGGACGCGAAGGTCGCGCCATCTGGCAAAACAAGCCAGGCGGCGGTGATCTCGGGTCGGGTCCGCAAGGCCTCGAGCGTCTTTTCCGCTACCTGACGGTCACTGAAGGCGATGGCGACCGCGCTGTTGGCGCCGACGATCTCTGCGTAGCTGGCGAGCTGCGTCCTGATTCTCTCCTGCTCCCGCACCAACTGGATGGCGGAAAATATCATGTAGCTGATCAACAGCACGATGCCGGTCGACAGCATGATGATGACCGCCAGCTTGCGCTTGAGCGGGAGATCACTGAATCGTTTCATTCGATCTTCTCCCTGGTATTGCGTGCGATCCGCAAAAGCTGGGGGTTCACCTTGATCCCCGCACGCTGAGCACCGGCGAGGTTGACCTCGAACTGAATCCGTTCACCTGCATTCACAAGGCCGATCGTGCCCCCTGCCTTGACAAAGCCTTCGATGTCGCTCGCCGTGACGATCGGCATGCGCGCGGTCGCACGCAAGAACTGCTGCACATGCGGCTCCTCGGATTCCGCCAGAAACAGCATATGGCAGCCAGGCAACTCGTCCAGCCCGACGCCATGCCGTACCCGCAGCTCACGCGTTTGCACGATGCGGTGCTCATAGGCAGCCAGCGCGCCGTCGAACGGATCGCGCCCTGCCACGCACAGGGTCAGCGGTGCCACACTGCTGGCAAAGGCAACGGACGGCCACTCCAGATACTTGCTGAAGTTGAACAGGTAGGCCGCCTTGACCTCATACTCGCCGGGCCGATGTTGGCCGAACGCAGCCAGCATCCACGCGAACAGAACAAGTCCGAACGCAAATCGGTGCAGAGGTCGGGGTCGATTCACCGTATGCACCACTTGCCTAATATTTCCATGTCGCCCGCAGATAGACACTGGGCTGTACCTGCAGAGCCTGCGTAGCGGTGCCATCCGGCAGGAACTCGGGATGTTTGCTCGCAAACAGGTTCTGCCCGATGATCGACAGATCCAGGCCCTTTTTGGGCTGCCAGCCGTAACGGACATCGAGCGTCGTGTAAGCCGGGATGTCCCCAAAGGGTACGCGCGCGACGTGGCGCAACCACAGGTCGAGCTGGCGTCCGGGTGCAAGATCAAACATGGAGCGCAGCGACAGCTGGTGTGCCGGCGACTGGTCTATCAGATTCTGTACTGCCGCATTGCGCAGCGCATCTGCACTTGACGTTGGGAAGTCCATGCGCAGCCGCGTGTAACTTGCCTGCAAGCGCCACCGTTCCATAGGCCGCCAGTCAAGCGACGCCTCCAGTCCCCTGCTATACCCCGAGAGGTCGTTGTCAACCAGGGCACGCACCAGCAAGTAGTTGACCGGAGAAGTCTGGAACTGAGCTGCTTGTGCTGTCACGCCGGCCAGTTCGGTGTAATGGTTCACGAATGCCGTCAGGTCGACGGCCAGTCGCGGACCGATCTGGGCGCGGTAGCCGATTTCAAGCGCGGTCAGTTTCTCGGAGCTGACATCGACACCGATGGAGCTCAGGCGCAGGAGTACCGGCAACGCCGTTTGGTTGCTGCCAGTAAACGGCGGAGTGACATGAGTGTCCAGCTCCGTGTTCCGTGACGCACGGGAAGGCGTGCGTACCGCGCGCGACCATGCGGTCCAGACGGTTTGCGAGGAATCGGGCGTCCAGAGCAATCGCAGGTTGGGCTGCGGCTCCAATCCGGTGTACGAATTGTGTTCGAGCTTGATGCCCGAAATCAATCGCAAGCGCTCGGGCACGAGTGTCATCTCGTCGTGGACGAAGGCACTGGCGATCTGGAAATCCTCCTGTTTCGGCAAGATCTCCACATAGGCTTCCGGTGTTGTTATCGTGTCCCGTGACAAGCGGTAATTGAACCCCCAGATAAAGTCGTGCCGTGAACCCAGCAGCAGCCTGTGCTGGAAATCCAGGTCGTAGGTGTCGCGCTGCTCGGTGACGGAAGCGTTCAGGAGTGCCGTGCTCTCCACATAGGCCTGCAACGTTGCTGCGGATCCGTCCTGCAGCGTGTGGTCGTAGCGTGTCAGCATGTGGATGCCGCGATTATTCTGGGGTAGCCGTGAGACCGTGCTGTACGGAGCAAGCAGACTCGGCAAGGTGAAGTTTTGGTACGTATGTGCCTCGTAGACGTCTCCACTCACCATCAGGCGGTTGCCTGCCGTCAGGCGATGGTCCAGGCGAAAACCGGCATGCTGTGACCTCGAAGCGTCGCCGGCTCCAGCGCCGCTCGCGTACTCCGACTCGGAACGCGCATATGCCTTGGCATACAGACGGTACTGCGTATCGTCGCCGGATTGCGCGCCATGGCGCAGGGTGGCAGTGCCCTTTTCCTGGGTCCCGATGTCGGCCTGGACCAGGTTGCCTAGGGTATCCTGGGTTTTCTTGGTGATGATATTGATGATGCCGTTGACGGCGTTCGCACCCCACAGCGCGGCACCCGGACCGCGTATCACCTCGATGCGCTCGATGTCCTCCAGCGCCATGTCCTGCGCCAGCCAGTACACGCCGGAGTACAGCGGCGAGTACACGCTTCGACCGTCGATCTGCACCAGCAGCTTGTTGGAGTATTGACCGTTGAAGCCGCGCGCCGAAACGGCCCATTGGTCATTGCCGATGCGTGCCACCTGGACCCCGGGCACCATGCGCAAGGCGTCGGGAATGCTGGTCGCACCCGAGCGACGGATGTCCTCGTTCGTGATGACGAATATCGCAGCAGCCGTATCTTTGAAGCGTTGTGCCTTGCGAGACGCCGAAGTCACCTGAAGATTTCCCAGTCCTTCGAGATCCAGGTCGGAAAGGTCGAGTGGATGCGACGGATCTTCAGCGCAGTGCGCGAACGGCGGAGTTGCGCAAAAGATGCCGATCACCCACACGGCAAGACAACGATGGAATGGGGAAATCCAATGCATGAGCATGAATGCCTTCGTTTTTTTTCACTCGGGGTGACAGGCCCCAAGACTTCCTTCACCGCAGACTGCGGTGAAGGGGGCAAATATACCGAAAGCTTATTCTGCATGCTTCGATGGCGTCATTGGAAGCCACGATGTTGCATGCGTTCAGTGAGGAATCTCCTCAAAACCTGCGGTAGATTTCGACCCAGGTACGGGTAGACGAAATATTCGCCACCAAACCAGACGTTGAGCCCACCGGTGTGGCGATATACATCCGGGCGCTCCATTGGTCCGGCCCCGTCCAGTTCAGACCGAAACCCGCGCCACTTAGGGTGGCGTTGTTCGTCCCCGTGGTCCAGGTGTTCTGGTTGATGGCCACGGTGGCGCTGTCCATGAATGCCGTGGCCTGCCACCGCCCCCCCCAGGACACATCCAGGTTGTACCGAAATTCGGCTGTGATCAGGGTCCCGCGGTCGCCTGCCACCACACCCAGGTCATACGCGCGTACAGAGCGGGGTCCGCCCACGATCATCTTCTTCGACGCATCCAGGTTTTTGTTTGCCCATAGGCTCGACAGGCTCACAAACAACTCGCTGGAGGCATTCAAGCCCTGCAGACGCGTGAAGCTAGCGCTCCATGCCGAGAATTTTCCCTCGGTCCTGGCGGTCGTCGCATCGGACTCTTGCGCTTTGGCATCATCAAAGACGACCTCGCCCGTGGCCCAGCCCACGCTCCACGTATTGAGCCCGCCGGCCAGTAGCGTATCGCGCATATCTCCGGCCACACTCAGCGTCCAGTCCGTCAGGTGGCGGTCCGTGCGGGTCGCCGCTGTGTCGATGTGCTCGCGCAGTTTCATATGCCCATATTGCAATTGGCTGTAGAGATTGAAATCGCGGCTACGCACCAGCGGGTGTTTGAGCCACAGGCTCTGTACCTCGGCGGAACCATGCGCCTCGAGGGATGCGAACGAATCGCCCAGGGTGTAATTCAGCGACGAGTAAGCCCCGCCGATCCGCGAGCCCTGCCCGTTCAACAACGATTCGTAGGTGATGTTTCCGTAATTCATCCCCGTCCCGGAACTCAGCCCGCTCACACTCAGAACATCGCCATGGTTCAAGGGGTTGATGAAGTTCACCGTCCCGTTCAGGCGTTCTCGCCCCGTATAGCGGTTGCCATGGTTGTCCAATCCCACACTCCCGCTGACTGCCGGGCCAGCTTCGGTTTGCACCACCAGATCTGCGGTCCCGACAGCCTCCCCCGGTTTCAGGATCGCACTGAGAGCAACCCCGGGCACGTCCGAGAGCAGTAGCAGAACCGGGTCCAGTCCGGCCTGGCTGACAGGCTGCCCGCTTTGCAGCGTAGTGAGCGCGTCCTGTAGCAAAACATCATTCACCTGGCTGCGGTTATCCAGCCTGATTTGGCCGTAGCGGGCCTCGATGATCTCCATCTTCACCATCCCGGCGCGGATCATCTGCATCGGAATGATGGCGCGCGCCAGTGGGTAACCCTGGCGCTGGTAGTACGCCGTAATGCGATCGGCCAGCTCCTGGAGTTGCGCCAGATTGAGCGTCTTGCCTTCGCCGTCGGCCACCAAGGCGTGCAGTATTGGGGTATCGAACAGGGCATTACCCGTGATCTGAATCGCTTTCACTTCAAACGGGATGCTGGGCAGTGGCGTGGCGCCGGCATCCCGCTCCAGCCTCAGGCCAGTCTCGGGGGACGAAGGTGCCGCCGGCGTAGCTGGCGGGATCTGCTGCAGGATGGAGCCCACGCCGGGCGTAACCGGGCTTGCGCCCTGCGCGTTGGCGGTCAATGGAACAAAGGCGAACAGCATTGTCCACAGGGTTAGGCTGCTTCGCAGCCACCCATCAGATATCTTGGACATGGGATTCAGTTGATCTTGATGACTTCAGTGGGCATCCTGACGCCACCGTTTTCGATGCGCACCGGTAACAGAGAACCGTCCGCTGTGAGCAAGGTATCGATGACTACCTTGGGGCCGGTATCCACGCTACCGTTTCCGCCTTCCGTGGCCTGAACCATTGCCGGGGACGCCGATTCGTTCAGACGCATTGGCGCATCAAGCACCCGGCTCAGACCGACCCCGTTGTCGGTGACTGTGCCACTTTGGCTGGTGATGACACGCAGCACGCCGGCTGTGTCCGCCGTGCTGTTTCCGTTCGCTGCCGACGTGGATGATGAGGAAGACGAAGAGGAAGAAGATGAAGATGAAGATGAGGAGGAAGACGAAGAGGAAGAGGAAGAAGCCGGGTTCACCGTCAGCGTGCCGTTGGCGTAGCTGATGATGTACCCCTGCTGGCTCGAATAGAGGCCGCCGGGCGTAATAGTGTAGCTGCCCGCGCTGGTGGCGCCCTGGGAGGTGCCGCTGTAGCTGACGCTGCCCAGCAGGTTGCTGTTGGGTGTGACGGAGTAGCTCACGCCATTGCCGCCGGAGTACGCCACGCCATCACTGGTCTTGCTGGCGTTGTTGGCCGTCACCGTCAGCGCGGTCAAGAAGTTGCGCAGCAGCGGGGTGGTCTGCCCGGCGTAGAGTATCCAGGTGTTGGTGAAGTCAAAGCCCGAGAAGTTGCTTTGCTGCTTCATCTGGGCCGTGGTCAGGCCGGTGCCGCCGGAAGATGTGGCCTGGCCGGAGGTCTGGGTATCCCAATAGCTGTTGGTAACCGTGCCGGTGTTGTAACCCAGCAGGCCGCCGAATAAGGCGCCCCCGCTCACGCTGCCCGTGGCGTAGCTGTTGGTGAGCGCGCCACCGGCGTGGTAACCCACCAGGCCGCCGCTATACCAGCCAGTTGCACTCACACTGCCCGTGGCGTAGCTATTGCTGAGCGCGCCGACGTTGTACCCCACGAGGCCGCCCGCATACGCATAGTAGCCACTCGTTTGAATCACACTGCCCGTGGCGTAGCTTTTGCTGATCGGTATGTTGTTCTCATTGCTGCCCACCAGGCCGCCGACATAACTGCTGCTCCCGGTCACATTGCCCGTGGCGTAGCTGGTAGTGATCGAGGCGTTGGAGTTGCTGTTGAAACCTATCAGGCCGCCAACATAGTTGCCGCTGCCGGTGACGCTGCCGGTGGCGTAGCTTGTACTGATCGCACCACCGTAGTTAATCCCCGCCAGGCCGCCGACCCTGGTGCCCCCACTCACACTGCCGCTCGCGTAGCTGTTGCTGATCGCCGCGGTGTAGTTGTAGCCGACGAGGCCGCCGATGTAGTCGCCGCTGCCGGTCACACTGCCCGTGGCGTAGCTGTTGCTGAGCGGGTTGGCGGCTTGGCCTATCAGGCCGCCAACCCTGTTGGTCCCGCTCACGGTGGTAGACGCATAACTGTTGCTGACGGCCCCATCGGCTACCCCCACCAGCGCGCCGACATATTCGCGACCGCTCACGCTGCCGCCCACCAGCCCCACGTTCCTGACCGCTGAGCCTCCATCCAGCTTGCCGAACAGGCCGACATAGTCGGTGCTGGTCCGGTTGATGGTGAGGTTGCTGATGTTGTGGCCCAGGCCGGTAAAGGTGCCCTTGAGGCCACTGCTGCTGGTGCCCAGCGGATTAAAACCCGCGCCACTGTTCCAGCCCGAGGTGGCCGTGGCATCGATATCCGCACCCAGTGCGTAGTTGTCGGTGGTGCCCAGACCGCCGTTGATACCCTGCAAATCTGTCTTTGTGGTGCTGCCCGCCACCCCCAGACTGGTGATCACGGTGTAGTTCTTCACCGTACCGTTCGAACCCAGCTTGGTGCTGAATTTGTTGGTGCCCGCCGTGAGGTTGATCTTGGCTTTGACGATGTAGTCGCTGGTGTTGCCGCTGGCCACCGCGCCCTGGCCGTATTCGAGGGCCAGGCTGGCCGTGCCCGAGCCGTTCAGGTCGGCGTTGATATTGATGTTGTTCTGGGCATTGAGCGTGAGCTTGTTGGCGCTCCAGGACACCACGTCGTTGACGTTGACGTTGCCCGCCGTGCCGCTGGCGCCGCTGCTGCTCTGGATGGTGACGTTGCCGCCGGCCAGGTTCGTGCCCAGCGCGGCGCCTGTCATGTCGCCGCCACTGGCCGCGATGGTGAAGTCCACCGGGTCGATCAGCCAGGTGCCGCTGGTGCCGCTGGGGGCGGCGGTCGTGATGCTTGCGCTGTCGGCCACCTTGACGTGCGCCGCGCTGGTTTCGATGAAGCCGCCGTTGCCGCCGTCGGGTGCGCTGGCGTCGAGCCGGCCATCTACATGGGTGGTACCGGCGGCCATGCCGCCCAGCAGGATGATGGTGCCCTCATGCTCCTGCACGGTGCGCGCTTCGATCACACCGGTGTTGTTGACCACGCTGGCCAGCAAGGCGTTCTTGGCGCCCGCGTGCAGGAGCACCATGCCGCCGTCGGCACGGATCAGTCCACCGTTCTCGGCCAGGTTGTTCAGCGTGCTTTGGTCCACCTGCATCTTCACCAGGCTGGTGTCGGCAAAGGTGAGCGTGACGGCGCTGCCCGCGCCCAAGGCCACCGCACCCAGCTTCGAAATGATCGTGCCCTGGTTGCTGACAGTGTTGCCCAGCAGCGCCACGTAGCGCCCGTTGATCGTGCCCTGGTTGATCACGCTTCCCGTGCCGTTGCCGCTGAAGGTGCGTGCAGCCTGGCTCAGACTGTTGTCATTGAAGTCCAGCGTGGAGGCCACCAGGCCACCTACATTGACCTGCGCACCCTGACCAAACAGGATGCCGTTGGGGTTGATCAGGTAAACCTGCCCATTGGCGTTGAGCTTGCCCAGGAATTGGGTGCCGTTGGTATCAAAGATGCGGTTGACGGCAATGGCGGTGGCCGAGGGCTGCACAAAGGTCACCGTTTCGCTGGGCGTGGTATTGAAGCCCGTCCAGTTCATCGACAGGTTCTGGCTGGTCTGGGTGATGGTGGTTGCGGTGCCACTCTGGGTCACACTGCCGGTGCCAGCCGTGACGACACCGCCCACGGGGGCTGCCTGGGACAAGCCGGCGCAGGTGGACAGGGCTGCGGCGAGTAGGGTGGCTGCCGTGCGCTTGCGGCCAGAGCCCGTGCAGCGCCCGCTGGAGGCTTCCGCCACAGGCACCCAAGCGTTGTGCGTCAGGCTCCAGACCAATCGGTAGATGCGGTTCAGTGAGGCGTGGCCCTTCATCTCAAACCTCGCCCAGCTTGCCCAGGGGCTGGCTGCAAATCACAGTCAACGAGCTTGCGCGGCCAGATGCCGATCCCGCAGGGTTGCCACTTGTGCTGTGGACTGCTTTCACGATGCGTTCCCTTCAAGCTCTTTAGGGTCGTATCGTAGGCAGACCTACGCAAAAAGTAACTTGGGAGCTGCCCCTAGTTATTCCCTAAGGGGTGACCCTAATAAAAGAAGGTGCAGCGTCAGAGAAGTCGATCTACTGGTCCGGACTTCGGCCTCGGATTGTTGGCAATCACTCGATTTAACATAAACGGTACGCCGTGCAGGGGTCGTCACACGGGGAGCAGACGGAAGGTTTCGAAAGTACCGCGAGTCGTCTCGTTAGTGTGCAGGGGCCATAAAGAGTAATCTGGGCCGCTGTTGCTACCGTCCGCAGTCAGGTAGTAGTTGCTGGTAGTGCGTAAGGAACAGGTGCCGTCGCCGAGATCGTCAATGATGAATTTTTCCCACGGGCCTGGGGTTCTCTGGTCTGTATGGATAGCCCCCACGCTTCCGAGACCACCCCCCTGCACGGCGGTCACATAATGGCCGTCTGCGGTCCGGATGGCATAGGTCTGGTTCGCCTCGTCGATCGGTACCAGGGTGAACTTGGCGTTGGCGCCTACCGATCGTGCGTTGGTGGAAATGACTGTGCCAGACGTCGCCGCGACCCCCCCGTTATCGACGGCTGTCAGGTAGAAAGTCCTTGATGTCTGGATCACAACGGTCCGGGGCGGCTCCACCGGCCCGGGCAGCGCGTCGGCGACTGCCCGCAGCGCCGGCAGCGCCAGAATATTCACGAACGCCTTCACCTTCAGCAGCTTTTGCGGGATTTTCTTTTCGGGGATCCTCGATTCGTCCAGCCGCATCACGCCCTCGATGATGTTCAGCATGCCGTTGAGCAGCGCCATGATCGCGAAAACCCGTTCCTTGTCTGAGCCCGTTGTGACCAGCTTGGGTATCGCTCCGAATGCGATGCCCCCCGCGCCGGTCAGCACCTGGCCAGCGCGGAAAAGCGTGTTGTAAGCGGACTTGTTATCCGGCCGCTTCCAGATGGCGATCATGGTGGCCGCCATCAGGCCGTTGAGGACGGTCACTGGCACACAGAAGACCTCCACCGGTGTCTTGAAACATTTGCCTTCGCTGATGCCCACGGTCACGCCGAAGGAAACGAGAGAGACGGCCTTGCAGAGCTGCTTGTACCTCGCTGAATCGAGGGCATCGACGGCCACGCCACCCACGCCGCCGATTGACATGGCGAGCGGGGTCACGACCCGGGCCGCTGTGGCAGACACCGCCGCAAGCATGGCCATCTCCTCGTCGACTACGTCCGTAACCCCATCTGTCAGCGCCGCTGGCACCGCGATGATCAGGCAGGCAAGGTCCATCAGGCTCGGGTTGCCCCCGATCACCTCTTCATACAGGGCGGAAAAGAAGGGAATGTCGATGCCGGCATCCAGCCAGCGCGGTAGATCGTTGAGATCGTTCACGAAGGCCTGAGCTGCCTGCAGCATGCCGGCGACCAGCTCCTTGGCGACCTTAGCCCACTCCTGCACGACCTGCGCGAACAGGGCCAGCAGGTCGGCTAGGCTGAGCTGCAGTAACGTGGCGGGATTGTCGATATAGGGGGCGAGGATGGTTGCGGCCGGCTCGAACAGACGCCGCTCAATGGACCCTTCGGCGGAAGCGAAAAAGCTGTCCAGCGACCCTAGCGCAGCGCCGAACTGCGAGAAGCCCTGCGGTCCGGGCAGCAGCCTGGACAGCAGCGCGTCCAGCAGTTCGTCGATCAGCCAGGTTCCGGCATTCCAGACGCTGACGCCGTCAAGGTCGAAGACCGCGGATTCGATGGTCGTGCCCGCGGGCAGCAAGTCGCCATACAGGCTGTTGGCGGTCTTCTGGCCCATCGGCGAGCCGCGCAGCGCGGTGAGCGACGCGGCGAACTGGCCGGCCATGTGGTCGATGTAACTGTCGATCTCTGCCCGCCGGCTGGCCAGATTCGAATAACTTTGCGCCGATGTCGCGCAGAACTGGGCGGCCGCTCTCTTCAGGCTGTTCTTGAGGGCGACAATGCGCTCCCAGTCCGGCAGAACGCCGATCAGCTTCAGAATCCAGAGGATGACCTTTCCGACCACAGTCCCGATGGCGTTGAAGATCACCGTCACGACCTCGAACGCGTCAGCCGCGAATTCGATTGCACCATCAATAACGAGGGTCACGCCCTCGACCACGAAAGTGACGACGATGTCCGCGCCTCGCACAACCACCTCGACGACGTTGCCGAAGCCCTCCTCCACGCTCTCGGCGGCATCTTCAAAAAAGTCGACAATGTCATCCCAGAAAAAGTCACTGCCGAAACGGGCTTCCAGCTGCTGGCGGGCAGCCGCTGCTTTCTGCTTGGTCTCGGCGAACTGCGCGGGGGATATCTCCTCGAACACCGGGTGGCCGGTGGCCATGCTGAAGCGCCAGCCCTGGGGCGGCATCAGCGCCGGATCCAGCCCCTGCGGCCGGCGGTCGGCCGACGCCAGGCGGATGCCGCGCTTGTCGCATCCCGGGCGGAGCGGTATCCCGGCGACGAACTGCTCCCGGTACTGCTGCTCGGCGGCTGCCATGGTCCGGCGCACGGCCTCGGCGACGGAGTCGCGAGCCTGCTGGCTGCGCTTGCCCTCGGGCAGCACCTCGTCGGTGAGCTGACCGGGCTGGAGGTTCGCCAGGAACTGCTGGGCCTCGCGATCGGGCAGGAGCAACAGAGCGTCGCCGCTGTCCAGCGCGAACTCCAGGCTGGGCGCGCTGATCTGGTTGGACAGAGCGTAGTCGACCGCGACCTGGCCGAGGGCGTTGGTGGTCGTCGGCAGCGACAAGCCAGGCTGCAGCAGGGTGGATTGGCCATTCACCCGCGCCTGCATGAAGTCACTGGCGCTGAGCACCACGTCGACGCCGACAGCCGGTGCCCCACGCTCATCCAGGATGGTGTAGCAAGTTCGGTACATCGTGGGCTGCGAGAACTGCATCTGGGACGCATCGCCGCCGCTGAGCTCGATCTCCCGGACATTCCAGATATGGGTGCTGTCCTGCGGGTGGGTGGGCCCCGCATTGTCACGGTAGAACTGGAACAGGCCGTGCTCGTTCCCGATGAAAAGCTGCCCTGTGCCCGCCATGCCGCTGCCCATGGCATAGGCACCCTCGGATGTGCTGGCGCAAAGCGGCAGCCAGTGCGACCACCGATCGTTCTCGAACGAGGCGGTCATGAGGGTGAAAGGGCTGCGTGGGATCGGGGACTGCGGTGTGATTGGGCCCTTGTAGGACAGCAGATACAACGTCGTCCGGCCGCCGCCCTCGTTCACCACCGTCAGGTTGGTCCCGAGAGTCTCGGCCTCGTCTGAAAGGAAGCTTGCCGGAATACGTGTCCAGGCTCCCCAGATTGGCGGGTTGCCCGGCGCGAGTCCACCGCCGGTCTGCGTCAGTTTCCAGAACTGAAGCGGGCCAAAATATTGAAGGTCGCTGGGAACGTAATTCGTGCCTTTGATGACCGCATATACGTCAATCGAGTCACCGTTCTGGTTAATATTGATACTTGCCGGCGCCATATAACCGTCCCCGGTTGATGGAGTTCCCATGGGGTATCGTGTGAATGTATAGGCCGCATTTGAATTGCCTTTCGTGCAAATTAAAAATGTTGGAGGTAAAGAACTTAACAAAACTATGGGAAATACAACGGCACCAAAGTTTGGCCAGGGAAGTTTTCCAACAAGAACGGTGGTGTGATCAGGGAAAACATGAAGCATGCCGGTATCGATGGTCTCGCCGTCCGCCGGGTTGATGATGTAGAAGCTGGAATTGGTGGCAATGCTCAGGATGGGACCGGCGTCTGACTGGCCGGTCTTGAGCGGAAATTCGGTTGGATTGGCGGGCTTTCCTATTGCCGCAGGGCCCATGGGGAAACTTCCAGAGACGTCGCACAGGTGATGCACCTGGAAGGTGTCCGTGCCCGCCGAACTGATCTCGAACACTTCGATCTTGTTGTCCTGCAGATTATTCCGGACTGCGAACAGGCGCTGAACGCCTGCATCAGCGGGGGCCAGCGCTAGTTGGTCCACCATGGTGTCGATGGCCGTGCTGTGCCAGCCGGACAATGCAGCGTCCGACCGGCCGATGCGGCAGACATTTCCCCGTTCCGTGGGGGTGGCAAGAATGACGAAAAGTTCCGGCTGGCCGTTCGCGTCTGTACGCTGGATGATCTGTCGTAGCGTGCCGATTTTTGCGCCGCCGGTGATCCCCTGGATCATCTTGGTTTGGATGTCAACCTGATAGTTGGAGATGTCAACAAAGTCATGCGGAGGTGATGAGGCGTTCGCGACATCAATGTTTTTAGCCACGTTATCCATTTCCCGCTCCTGTTTCGTAGGTTGTAATCTTGCGTTTCTATTTTCTAAAATAGAACCTTGGCGCAGTCGGCACGGATGAGCCCACCGTTCCCCGCTCAGAGGTGATCGTGCCCTTGTTGACCACGCTGCCGCTGCCGTTGCCGCTGAAGGTGCGCGCTGTCTGGCTCAGGCTGTTGTCATTGAAGTCCAGCGTGGAGGCCACCAGGCCCCCACATTGACCTGTGCTCCTTGGCCAAACAGGATGCCGTTGGGGTTGATGAGGTAAACCTGCCCATTGGCGTTGAGCTTGCCCAGGAATTGGGTGCCGTTGGTATCAAAGATGCGGTTGACGGCAATCGCACTGGCCGAGGGCTGCACAAAGGTCACCGTTTCGCTGGGCGTGGTATTGAAGCCCGTCCAGTTCATCGACAGGTTCTGGCTGGTCTGGGTGATGGTGGTTGCGGTGCCACTCTGGGTCACACTGCCGGTGCCAGCCGTGACAACTCCCCCTACGGGGGCGGCCTGGGCCAAGCCGGCGCAGGTGGACAGGGCTGCGGCGAGTAGGGTGGCTGCCGTGCGCTTGCGGCCAGAGCCCGTGCAGCGCCCGCTGGAGGTTTCCGCCACAGGCACCCAAGCGTTGTGCGTCAGGCTCCAGACCAATCGGTAGATGCGGTTCAGTGAGGCGTGGCCCTTCATCTCAAACCTCGCCCAGCTTGCCCGGGGGCTGGCTGCAAATCACAGTCAACGAGCTTGCGCGGCCAGATGCCGATCCCGCGGGGTTGCCACTTGTGCTGTTGGCTGCTTTCACGATGCGTTCCCTTCATGCTCAGTAAGGGCGTATCGTAGGCAGACCTACGCAAAAAGTAACTTGTGAGTCGCCACTGATTATTCTCTAAGGGGTGCCCCTAATAGGGGGTGCAAAGGGATGCTTGACTTGCCCCAGGTTCCCACGGGCGATCTGCCTAACCGGTGGTCCAGCAGCCGCGGCTTGTGGGGCCGCGCTGCTCCCTCAGTTCAGCCACATTGCCCCACGTAACCGCAGGCGGTGCAGAAGTCGCACCCGTCTTTTTTGATGACGGTCGGGTTGCCGCATTCCGGGCAGGCCTTGCCGGCCAGCGTGGCGGACGTTTCCAGGTCACGGGGCAATTCCAGCACGCCCATCTCCCGCAGTGGAAAACCTTCTTCATTCAGGATGCCGAGCATGGCATAACGGTGAATGATCAGGCGCGCCATATAGGCCACGGTCGAGGGCCAGGTCTGCTGGCGCCGCTCGCCGTGTGGCAGGCCTGGCACAAAAGCCATGAAATGCCCCAGCGGCTCGGCGTAATTGAGCAGCTTGCGCAGCTTCATGCCGATCCAGGCCGGGTCGATCACCCGCATGTCCAGCGACAGCAGGCGCGCCAGGCCATCGAAGGCGCGCGGGTAGTTGCCGGAGAAACCCACGGCGCAGGGACGCGTGACGGTGCTGCCGTCCGGCCCCGGCAAGGTGACTTCCTTCAGGGTGAGGGTGAAGCTTTCGCCGGTGGCCGGGTTTTCGATGTCCACGGCCCAGGCCAGGGTGCCCGAGGGGCCGGTTTTGGGCTCTTCCCGGCTGAACATGGCGTCCATGACTGGCGTGGCCACGGGTTTGCTGGCGGTTTGCCGCGACTTGAGCTGCTCGCAGCGCCAGCGGATGACCGCGGCGGTGGCCGCGACGACACCCGGGAACATGCGCAGTTCGCCATGCGGCGGAAACGGCATCTCGAACGTGCGCTCCTCGGCCACCGTGGCCAGCGTGTCCAGCTTGAGCTGCAGCCAGGCCGGGTCGTTGGCGCGCAGGTCCATCGACAGCGTCTTGGCCAGCGCGCCCAGGCCGCGCGGCTGCTCGGCGCCGTTCACCCACACCTCGAAGGGCTGCGGCGCGCCGCCGTCCTCGGGCGCGAGTTCGCCGACGAACAGCGCGAAGTCGCCAAAGGGATGGTGCACCATGAAGGTCCAGGCCGGGTTGCCCGCCGGCAATTCAGGCCGGCCCGGCCAGCGCAGGGACGAGAGCACGGGCGCGGGGAGGCGTTCCAGCGCCAGGCGGCGGTTGGTGTCATCGATGTGCAGCGTGGCCGCCGCGGGGGTGGGCGTGACGCTGAGCACCGAGCCCAGCACGGCGTTGGGCCGGTAGGTGGCCAGTCCCTTGAGGCCGGACTGCCAGGCCTCCATGTACAGGCTCTGGAACTCCTCGTAAGGGTAATCGGCCGGCACATTGACGGTCTTTGAAATCGCGGTGTCGATGTAGGGCGCCACTGCGGCCACCATGGCTTCGTGAGCTTGTGCGCTCATCTCCAGCGCCGTCACGAAAGCCGGTGTCAGCGCCGCGTCCGCGCCGCGCAAATGGCGGTACAGGCGCCAGGCGTGGTCTTCCACCGCGTATTCCTTGAGGCTGCCATCGGGCATGCGCTTCTTGCGCGTGTAGCTCCAGCTGAAGGCGGGCTCGATGCCGTTGCTGGCATTGTCCGCGAACGCCAGGCTGATCGTGCCGGTGGGCGCGATGGACAGCAGGTGCGAGTTGCGCAAGCCCTGCGCGCGGATGCGCTCCTTGAGGGCTGGCGGCAGGCGCGAGGCAAAGGCGTTGCCGCTCAGGAACAGGTCGGCATTGAACAGCGGGAAGGCGCCGCGCTCGCGCGCCAGTTCACTGGAGGCCTCGTACGCGGCATCGCGCATCAGTTCCGAGATGTGGCGGGCCATGTCGCGTGCCTGGGGCGTGTCGTAGCGCAGGTTAAGCATGACCAGCGCATCACCCAGGCCGGTGAATCCCAGGCCGACGCGGCGTTTGTTGCGCGCTTCTTCCTGCTGCTGCGGCAGGGGCCAGACGGTGACATCCAGCACGTTGTCGAGCATGCGGATGGCCACGCGCGCCAGCTCGGCGAAGGCCGCCTGATCGAAGCGCGCCTTCTCTTCAAATGGATGGAGGACAAACCGGGTCAGGTCAATCGAGCCAAGGCAGCAGCAACCGTAAGGCGGTAGGGGCTGCTCCGCGCAGGGGTTGGTGCTGGCGATGGTTTCGCAGTACGACAGGTTGTTGTCGCGGTTGATGTGATCGAGGAACAGCACGCCAGGCTCGGCATGGTCGTAGGTGGAGCGCATGATCTGGTCCCACAGCTCGCGCGCAGGCAGCTTGCGGTAGATCCACAGCCCGTTGTCCTGGCTCTGGTAGGCGCCGGCGGCCTTCTGGGCCGGGCCGGGTTCCGCGCGGTGGACCAGCGCCACCTCGGTGTTGTCCTGCACCGCCTGCATGAAGGCGTCGGTCACGCCGACCGAGATGTTGAAATTGCGCAGGTCGCCGGCATCCTTGGCATGGATGAACTCCTCGATATCGGGATGGTCGCAGCGCAGCACGCCCATTTGCGCGCCGCGCCGCGCGCCCGCGGACTCGACCGTCTCGCACGAGCGGTCGAACACGCGCATGTAGCTGACCGGCCCGGACGCGCTGCTTTGGGTGCTGCCGACCCAGGCGCCGCGCGGACGGATGCGCGAAAAGTCGTAGCCGACACCGCCGCCCCGGCGCATGGTTTCCGCCGCCTCCGTCAGGGCGGTATAGATGCCGGGATGGCCATCTTCCATGTGCGAGATGGAGTCTCCGACGGGCTGCACGAAGCAGTTGATCAGCGTGGCCGACAGTTCGGTGCCGGCGGCGGACTGGATGCGCCCGGCCGGCAGGAAGCCCTGCTGCAGGGCCTGCAGGAAGCGGCCTTCCCATTGTTTGAGCTGTTCCGGCGCCTCAACCTGCGCCAGGGCATGCGCCACGCGCTGGTTGACCTCGAAGATGCTTTGCTCCGTTCCCTTGCTGTATTTTTCCAGCAGGATTTCTTCGCTGATGGCTTGGGGGGGAAGGGCATGCACTGCCGCGGTGGGTTTGAGAACTTGGTCTGACATGGCTCGGTTTGGATGAAGGGGTTAAAACTTGCCGTCAATGATGGGCACGGCTCCAAATGACGGGTGAACAAGTTCCGGGCATCGTAGGGTCGGAACACGGCAGTGCGTTTGATGTACAGCAAACCTGAGAGAATGAAATCTAACAGGATCATTCTTCTGCTTCAAATATAACCACCACCCGGGAATCATGCGATGGACATCTCCAGTTTCGACGACCTGCTCAGCGCGGCCCGGCAGCAGTCCGAGCCGCAGCGCCTCCTGTTTGTGTTTGCCGGCGCGGAACTCACCGACGACAGCACGCCCGCGCAAGGCGAGCAATTCCGCGCGGGCCAGGGTGGTGCGCTCATTCCCCTGATGTGCGTCGACAAGACGCCGCAGGAGATTGTGAGCTTTGGCCAGATGGAAGAAGAGTCGCGCCAGTTTGGCCACGATTGGGTCATGGTTTTCGTGGCCGGGCTCCCGGGACGCAACGGCGTGGCACCCACGCCCGACGAGGCCCGCAAGCCACTCGAGCGAATGGTGGCATCGATCAAGGCCGGCACCTTTGGCGCCTTCATTCCCTTTGACCGCCTGGGGCACCCCGTGATATTCGGTTGATGAGGCATGGGCCGCGGCCTCAGCGCTTGAGTTCGGCGCGCTTGACCTTGACACTGGCCCATTCATCCGCATCGGGCAGGGCCAGCTTGCTGCGGGTGATGGGCTTCCATTGCAGCGCCAGCTCGGCGTTCAGGGCCGTGAAGTCAAGCTGGTCACGCGGCACGTCGTCGTCTGCATAAATGGCTTGCACCGGGCATTCGGGAACGCACAGCGCGCAGTCGATGCAGTCTCCTGGATCGATTGCCAGAAAATTAGGACCTTCGCGGAAAGCATCCACCGGGCAGACATCGACGCAGTCGGTGTACTTGCAGCGGATGCAGGCCTCGGTGACGACGAAGGTCATGGACGGGCTCCCTGGCTCAGTTGCAACAGCCGCCGCCGGAGCAGCAGCTGTCGGGGGCGGGCGCGGCGTTCTTGCCGATTTCCACGCGCCAGACCTCGGGGCCGGATTCCAGATAGGTCCAGCTGAACTGGCCTTGCGCCAGCGCCTCGAACTGGGAACGGAGCGGACGCGGATCATGGTCGTTGATCAACTGCAGGGACTGGCCTGGACGCAGCGCCTCGAAGCCGTTGAAAATCAGAGGATGGCGTTCCCGGGGAATGGTCTGGCGAACGTCGATGGTGTTTGCAAATCCGGTTGTCATGGGCGAACTCCAATGCCTTGTTTGGCGGTTTTCATGGCTGCATTAAAGATCTATATTTGATACATGTTAAATATATCGGGTACATTTCAAAAAAGCAATACCCAAAATAAATCTTTCATCTCGATGCCATGCGCCTGACCACTTTTTCCGATTACAGCCTGCGCGTGCTGATGTACCTGGCCTTACAGGATGAGCGTCTGGCGACGATCCAGGAAATCGCCCTTGCCTACGGTATTTCGGAAAGTCATTTGATGAAGGTGGTGCACCAGCTGGCCCTGAGCGGCGTCATCGAGACGGTGCGCGGCAAGGGCGGCGGTCTGCGGCTGGCGCTCGATCCGGCGCAGATTCGCCTGGGCGAGGTGGTGCGGCAGGCCGAAGGCGATGTGCCCATCGTGGAATGCCTGTCGGACGAGCCGCGCTGCAGCATTGCGCCGGCGTGCAGACTCGCGGGCGTTCTGGTGCGCGCGTTTGATGCCTTGTATGCCGAGCTGGATCGCTACACCCTGGCCGACCTGGTGTCGCGGCCGAGTGAGCTCAAGCGCATTCTGGTGCACCGCCCGGGCTGACGGGCGACAGGACCGGCTACCGCCATCCGAGCGTCGGCGAGCGCGTCCACGCCACGGCCACGATGTAGGCTACCGTCAGCAGGGCCAGGACAAACGCATTGCGTTGACGCGCCGCGGGCCGGCCCGGGCGCAATGCCATGCTGCCCGCGGCCACATAAACGAACAGCGCGATGACCTTGGCCGTCAGCCAGGATTGCACCAGCGGATATTGGCCACTCATGACGGTCAGCGTGACCGCTGTCGTCAGCAGTACCGTGTCATTGACGTGCGGCACGATGCGAAGCCAGCGCCACTGGCGCCAGTTGACGGATGCCAGCTGCAGCATGCCGCGCAGCATGAAAAGCGAGATGCTGGCCGTGACGCAAGCCAGGTGAATCGAACGGACGGTGCCATAGTCCATCCGTGCTCAACCATCGCGGCCGTCCAGGCGCGTGCGCATGAGCCAGGGGGTGTAAATCACGAGGTAGATGGTGAATGCGGCTGTCCATGCCAGCGTGGCACTGAGCAGCGAGACGGGCAGCAGATCGGGCGACGCCAGCGGCAGGAGCACGCGCAGCACGGCCGCGAGCATCACCAGGGCGTAGGCCATGACCTCGGGTCCGGAAGCTTTCAGTGGCCGGCCGGTATGTCCGCGCGCCGTGCGCGTGATCATGCCGATGATGAGGCCGCCGGTGGCGCCGACTGCCAGTGCATGCAGGCCGGCCGAGACCGGCACCAGGGCCACCTGGGCCAGCGCCAGCAGGCCCAGCCCGAGGGGAATCCAGGCGTAGGCGGCATGCAGTATCCAGAGCATGGGGCGACCCCGGGTCAGCAGGGGATGCCATTGCCATTGCCGGTGAGCATGCAGGCCCGCCGCGCATGCGAGTGCGGCCAGCGTCGCCCAGCCCGGCGGTGCGAACACCCACAACGCGAGGCCCAGCGCGGTCAGCAGCAAGGTGACCCGCTCAAGCATCGGCTTTGTTGTCAACTTCAGGCCAGGCGTGGCGCTCATGGTGAAGGCCGGGATGACGCGCCCCGCGATCACGCATTCGATCATGACGATGAGTGCCAGGCCCGCGTGCAGTGCGTCCAGGGGAGAAACCGGAATCCTTTGTGACACCGCGAGATGAAATGCGAAATTGCTCACTGACAACAGGATGAGCATCCCCGCCAGCGGCAGGTTGCGCCGGTTGCGCGCGCGCAGCATCAGAGCGAGAAAGATCGCGGCCACGACGGGTAGAAAAACCCCATCAAGCACCGCGTACACGGAATAGGGAGCGATCACGGCAGCGACGCGGGCGGCCAGCCAAAGCGTGACCAGGGTGCCGAGAAAGGGGCCACGCGGCGTGGCCAGTCCCGTCCAGGCTTTGCCGGCTGTCAGCAGGAAACCCACGATGACTGCCGTGGCGAAGCCGAACAGCATTTCATGCGCATGCCATAACACGGACGGGACGGCCGGCTCCAGCGACAGCTGGCCGAAAAACATCGCGATCCAGATGGGCACGGCCAGCGCGGCCAGGAGCGCGGCACACAGGTAAAAGGGCCGAAAACCCAGGCGCAGCAAGGGCCAGCCGGGCAGACTCGGCGCGGCAGGCTCCCCGGAGGCCGTGCGGATGGGGGGCAGATGGGTATTCATGGCAGCGATGGCATCAAGTGCACGGAGTTTCTATAACATTCATAAAAAATGAATGTTATAGAAAACGCACCGTCGATGCAAGAAATGGAGAAGCCTTTTAAGGCGTATGGATTTGCAAGATGCTCAGAAGCGTTGCGGTGGCAGCCGGCGCAACCGCTGCTGCATCCGCTGGTACAGGCCCCAGCCCCACCATAAACGGGCGGCCCAGCGCACAGCGCGCTGCGGGCCCATGACCGCCAGCAGAGCCAGCGCAGCCAGTGGCCATTGCGGGTGCGCGCGCAGCCACTGGACGCTGGATCGAGCCTGATCGATGGCGGCAAGTGGTGCCTGCAACACCTGCGCCTGGTTGGCCAGGCGCAGGCGCAGCTCGGCGCTGCGAATCCGCAAGCGCTGCTGACGCTGCATGAGCACCATGTGCCGGCTGTGCATCATGGATGCTTGGCCTTACTCGCGCGGGACGAGCGCGGCGCGGTCACGCGCGAGCTCGGCCACGCTGGAGTGGAACATGCCGCCGGGAATGCGCAAGTGCTCCCGAGCCGTGCGCATGAGCAGCACGCCGCCGCCCAGGAACAGCAGCGTGAGCACGCCCAGCGCGGCCAGGCGATAGCCATCCCAGAACAGCATCACGATGAACCCGCACAGCAATACCACGCCGATGCCAAGCAACATCAGCGCGAGTCCGGCCCACAGCAGGCTATCGACAAGGCGTATCTTTTCCTCTTCGATCTCGGAACTGAGCAGCTCCAGCCGGATTTCCGCCATTTCAAGCGTTGTCGCCAGCAATTGGCGCAAGGAGGCGAAGATACCGCCTCTTGACGAGGAATCGTTCATCAGTGGCAACTTGTCAACGACGGCCGATCAACAGGCCGATCACCAGCCCGATGCCGGCGGCCACGCCAACTGATTTCCACGGGTTCTCATGCACAAACTCATCGGCTGCATGTCCGGCAGCCTTGGCCCGGGCGATGGCTGCATCCTGCAACTGTGTGAGCTCGGCCTTGGCCTGCTGCAGCCGCTTCTCAATGCGGCCGCGCAATTCGCCCGCGCCTTCGCCCGCCTGATTGGCGGTGATGCGCAGCAACTCCTCAGTGTCGGCAATGACGACCCGCAAATCGCTCACCAATCTGTCTCTGTGGGCAGCGCTTAGTTCTGGCATGGGATTCCTCCGTTGGTTAAAACCCTCGCAAGAATGTTAATCCGCAGCAAGGTCCGATACATGACAAGGATCAAGGAAATCGCAACGACTGTCAACTGGAGCGTCGGTTCACAGGCGCGGTCACGCGCGGGCACAAACGCCCGGATGGCCGTTTCAGGTGGCGATGAGGGCCTCATGGCGCGTCAGCAGCCGCTCGATCAGGTCGCGCACGCTGCGGATCTGGTCGCCAAAGGGCAGGGCGCCCACGCCACGGAAAAACAGCCCCTTCTTGACATCGCCACGCAGTGCGGCGGCGAGCTGGTTGTCGATGCAGAACTGCCCCCATCCCTGCAGCCCGTCGCGCAGGCCGCACTGGGCCAGGCAGTCGAAACTCTTGGTGCAGCGTGACTTCAGGTGGGCGACCGCCTGCAGTTTGTCTTCGATCTTCAGGTAGGCGCGCAGCCACGGCGTGGCCACCGCACGGGCGGGCAGGCCGGCCACGCTGGTGAACTCCACCATCTCGTCATCTGTTGCCTGGGCCAGAATGCGTTTGAACTCAGGGTGGGCGTCGCCTTCCTCGGTGACGGCAAAGGGCGTCCCGAGCTGCACCGCCGCCGCGCCCAAGGCCTGGACCCGGGCGATGTCTTCAAAAGTGCGTATGCCGCCGGCCACGATCAGCGGGATCTCTTTTTCAATGCCGGCCGAGCGCAAAAAGGCGATGGATTGCGGAACGACGTTTTCGAAGTCGAAGCGCGGATCGTTCAGGTCCGAAATTTTGGCGGCCCCCAAGTGCCCGCCCGCCAGCCGGGGATGTTCAATGACGATGGCGTCGGGCAGGCGCTTCTTGCGCTCCCACTTCTTGACAATCAGTTGCACGCCGCGGGCGTCGGACAAAATGGGAATCAGGGCGGCGCCGGGATGGTCCTGGGCCAGGTCCGGCAAATCCAGCGGCAGGCCCGCACCGACCACCACGGCGTCGATGCCAGCCTCCAGCGCGCGTATCACCGAGGGGCCGTATTCGCTGACAGCCCGCATCACGTTGATGGCCAGCAGGCCGCGTCCCTGCGCCAGCTCCCGGGCCAAGCGGATTTCACGCTCCAGTGCCTGCAGGTTGACGGCATTGATTTGCTGCTTGGCATCCTCGCCGGGAGGCAGGTCATGGGTGCGCTCCATCAAGTCCGGGTGATGGCGCCGCAAGTCGACGGACGAAATCGTGCCCATGCCGCCAAGGGCCGCGACGCTGCCAGCCAGCTTGTGGGCGGAAACGCCAATGCCCATGCCACCCTGCACGATGGGAAGCAGGGTGCGTCCACCCAAGCGCAGGGGCCGCAAACCACTGTTGGCAAGCAAGGAGGCGCAGGCCGGATCGATGGACGCAGAGAAGGCGGTAATGGTCATTATGAGGAGATGGGGGTCGCAGGCCAGTAAGCAATAAGGCCAATAAACTACAGCTTAAAGGCCTGTCGCCCGCAGGGTTTTGAGCTGGGTCAAGAATCGCTGCATGGACGGACATCGTCTGCGCCGGGTTGGAGCCGCCGGTAACTGTCGTCAATTTCATTGAAAACCGGGCTTGAAATGCTGTCTTCCACGTCTTCTGGCAGCTTGTAAGGGCCGGTTCCGCTGTGTGATGCGCTGGAGGCGGGCACGAATTCACCGCTTTTGACATCGAAAACATGCACCTCGCCCTCTTCAATTACATAGTGCCAGCCATGCAGCGCCAGCTTGCCCGCTTCGACCTGCGCGCGCACCATGGGATAGCCCATCAGGCGTTCCAGCTGCAGCACCACCGCGCGCTGCTCGCTGCGGCGCAGCGCTTCAGGGCTGATTTGCACAGGCAGGGCAGCTTCCCGTCCCAGTTCAAGCCAGGCTGTCAGGTTGATGGCTTGCGGTGGCACGCCCTCGTAAAGGGCCCGGATGCCGCCGCAATGGCTGTGACCGCACACCACGATGCGGGATACCTGCAGGTTGAGCACCGCAAACTCGATGGCCGCGGCAGTGCCGTGGTAACCGGTCCAGCGCCGGTTTGCCCCAAGCTGGACGCCCCTGCCAGGGGTGTCCGGAAGGGCATCGATCGTGCCATCGTGCGGCGGCACAAAGGCCCCGACGTTGCGCACGATGAACAATTCGCCCGGTCCGGTACCGGTCAGCAAGTACGGCACCAGCCGTGAGTCGGAGCAGCCGATGAACAAAATGGTCGGATGCTGACCGCCAGTCACTAGGTCTTGAAACTGCTCCTGAACCCCTGGAAAGGTATTGTCGTGGAAACGGCGCAGGCGGTCCAGCAGTTCGTCGGGCATGGGTGTATCGACTTGCGGGCGCTACTGGACCAGCGGCGTGTCCGCCGCTTCAAGGTCCACCCCCTCGACCTCGGCTTCGCCCGCCAGCAGGCGCAGGTATTGGCGCAAGGCGGTGACGTACGCTTTTTGCCTGAGAGACATCGCAACCGCGCCGTGGACGGCTTCGAAGGCTTGTTCCACGCCGGGTTCGCGGGCCAGGATTTCCACCACATGCAGGCCAAAACGGCTGTGAACGAGGCGCGGCAAAACGCCCACTTCGGCGTGGCCAAACAGTTCCTTGGCAAATTCCGGCGCGCAGTCATGCGTGGTGAGCCAGCCCAAGTTGCCGCCTTGCGCGCCACTGGGGCAGTTGGACAGGGTGCCGGCGGCCTTGGCAAATCCATCGAGCTGGCTTCCATCGTGGCAGCGCACGTCCAGCAAGGTGGTCTCTGCCCGGTTGCGCAGGGCCACCACATCAACGCCCTGTGTCACCGCAAACAGGATGTGGCGCACCTGAACGCGCTCACCGGTGCTGTAGGTGCCCTGATGGGCCGCGTGATGACGCCGGCAGGCCTGGTCCGAAGGCTCCGGGATTTGCAGGTTCTGCTCCAGCAGGGTTTCTATGGCACTGGCAGCGTCTTCGCTGAGCACGCCGTCGGTGCCTGGCGTGTCGCTGGCCGGCAGCAAGCCCTGACCTTGGGCGGCTTGACGCAGCAGCTCGGAGTAGGCGCGCTGACGCAGCTCATCGGCCGACAGCGTCTCATCGACGCCATGGAGTGCGGTGCCGTTGATACGGGCGATTTCAGACCTCACGGGGGAGCCGGTCAGCATGGTCGGCTCCTTAAACGCTGGCGCCGGGGCGGCGCGGCAGATTGTGATCCGCGGGGACGTTCAACCGGCGGCTGCGTACCACCTGGTAGGGGCGCAACAGGTAGGTGACGGTGCCAAACCCGCTCCACACGTGGACCAGCCGGGTGAACGGAAAGATCAGGAAGATGGTCATGCCCAGGGCCATGTGGGTCTTGAAAATCCATCCGGCCTCGGCCAGCAGTTCAGGCGCACCCGTGCGGAAGGTCACGATGCGCTGCGCCCATTCGGCCAGCAGCAGCATCATGCCGCCGTCCAGGTGCTGGGCAGACAGGGGGATGGTGGCCAGGCCGAGCACCAGTTGCAGCCACAACAAAACCAGCAGCATGATGTCGCTGGGCTTGGAGGTGGCGCGAATGCGGGGCTCGGCCAGACGGCGGTGCAGCAGCAGGGTGACGCCGATGAAGCCCAGCAGCCCGGCGATGCCGCCTGAGACCATGGCGACCAGTTGCTTGGCGCCGGCGCCGATGAAGTGCTCGTACACAAAGTGCGGCGTCAGCATGCCAAAAAAGTGGCCGAAGAACAAAAACAGCACGCCGATGTGAAACAGGTTGCTGCCCCAGCGCAGCTGGCCGCGCTTGAGCAGCTGCGAGGAGTCGCTCTTCCAAGTGTACTGATCGCGATCAAAGCGGATCAGGCTACCGAGGAAAAAGACGGTGAGGCAAATGTAGGGGTACAAGCCGAACAGGAAGTTGTCGAAGGCATTCATGATGAGGCTCCTTGTTGCATGGCAGCCGCCGGTTTGGCGCGCGCCGCTTCATTCCTGACAATGTGAATGGGTTGAGGCTGATCCGGTTTGGCCTGGCCCTTGGCCGAGCAGCCGTCAAAGACCACGGGTTCTTCCCATGCGGCATCGAGTTCTTCATCGGGCACCACCTTGACGGCATGCGCCTTCTCGCCTGCGAACTCCAGCAGGGCCCCGAGAACGCTGGCGTACGCGCTTTGGCGCTGCTGCAGCGCGTTGAAGATAGCGTTGAAGATGTGCGCCATCTCGCCCAGGAAGGCACGGGCTTCCCTGGGCGGTTGCGTGGAGACGAACTCCAGCACCACGGGCAGGTAGTCGGGCATCTCTCCTAGCGCGAGAAACAGGCCGGCTTTCTCGTAGGTTTGGGCCAGATCGATCATGGCCGGGCCGCGGTCGCGCGAGTCGCCGTGCACATGCTCAAACAGATGCAGCGACGTGGCGCGGCCCCGGTCGAACAGCTGGACGTACTCGGCCTCGTTCTCCAGGGGGTCGCCGGCGTCCAGTGTGGTGATGAGCGTGTCAAGTTCGGCCAGCCGGCCGGGGCCCACGGATTTTTCAGCGTGCAGGGCCTCGCGCATGCCGGGCAGCTGGCCCCGCAATTCCGCGTCGGGGTAGGACAGCAGGCGGGCCAGCACCCGCAGGCTGATGGCGGAAGATGTCGTCATTTAGTTACTCCTCTGCGCCAAGGACGAGCCACGGCGCATAAAACAATCCAACCGGGGAACGCCGTGGAACCGGCTTTGCCGGGCCACTGGCGTTGCCCCCTTGAGGGGGGAGGCGGCCACACGAAGTGGGCAAGCAACGGGGGGGAGCGTCATGTCATACCTCCGCCTTGATAGGAATAGTGCGTTTCTTGCTGCCGCCAAACAGGCTGGTTTCGCTGCTTCCGTCGGAACAACCGTTGCCAAACGAGAAGCCGCAGCCACCCCGCATGTCAAAGGTGTTTTCGGCGTACTCGCGGTGGGTGCTGGGGATGACGAAGCGGTCTTCGTAGTTGGCAATCGCCATCACGTGGTACATCTCCTCCACCTGAGCCTGGCTCATCTGCACCTGGTCCAGCGCCGCGGTATTGATGCGGCCATCGACATGCTTTTCGCGCTGGTAGGCGCGCATGGCCAGCAGGCGTTCTAGCGAGCGCACCACCGGCACCGTGTCACCGGCGGTCAGCAGGTTGGCCAGGTACTTGACCGGAATGCGCAGCTGCTTGACATCCGGAATCTCGCCATTGGTGCCGAGATGGCCGGCATTGGCCGCAGCGCTGATGGGAGAAAGCGGCGGCACGTACCAGACCATGGGCAGGGTACGGTATTCCGGGTGCAGCGGCAGGGCGACTTTCCACTCCACCGCCATTTTGTAGACCGGGCTCTTGCGGGCCGACTCCATCCAGGCGTCCGGAATGCCGTCGATGCGGGCCTGCGCGATGACCTTGGGATCGTTGGGGTCCAGAAAGATGTCGAGCTGGGCCTGGTACAGATCGCGGTCGTGCTCGACGCTGGCGGCCTCCTGGATGCGGTCGGCGTCGTAGAGCAGAACGCCGAGGTAGCGGATACGGCCAACGCAGGTCTCCGAGCACACGGTGGGCTGGCCCGCTTCGATGCGCGGATAGCAAAACGTGCACTTCTCGGCCTTGCCGGATTTCCAGTTGTAGTAGATCTTCTTGTAAGGGCAGCCGCTCACGCACATGCGCCAGCCGCGGCACTTGTCCTGGTCGATCAGCACGATGCCGTCTTCCTCGCGCTTGTAGATCGAGCCCGAGGGGCAGCTGGCCACGCACGCGGGGTTCAGGCAGTGCTCGCACAGCCGGGGCAGGTACATCATGAAGGTGTTCTCGAACTCGCCGTAGATGTCCTTCTGGATGTCGTCGAAGTTCTTGTCCTTGCTGCGCTTGGAGAACTCGCCGCCGAGGATTTCCTCCCAGTTCGGGCCCCACTCGATTTTTTCCATGCGCTTGCCGGTGATCAGGCTGCGCGGTCGGGCGGTCGGGGTGGCCTTCATTTCCGGCGCCGACTGCAGGTGGTCATAGTCAAAGGTGAAGGGCTCGTAGTAGTCGTCAATCTCCGGCAGGTTGGGATTGGCGAAGATGCGCATGAGCAGCTTCCACTTGGCACCCTGGCGCGGCTCGATCTTGCCGTTGGCCTTGCGAATCCAGCCGCCGTTCCACTTGTCCTGGTTCTCCCACTCCTTGGGATAGCCGATGCCGGGCTTGGTCTCGACGTTGTTGAACCAGGCGTATTCCATGCCGGGGCGGCTGGTCCACACGTTTTTGCAGGTGACGGAACAGGTGTGGCAACCGATGCACTTGTCCAGGTTCAACACCATGCCGATTTGAGCACGAATTTTCATGTCGGTTCTCCTTCAGGCGGGTGCGTTGGCTGGTGCTTCGGTCGAGGCGGGCGTGTCCAGCCAGTCGATCTTGTCCATCTTGCGCACGACAACGAATTCGTCGCGGTTGGTGCCAATGGTTCCGTAGTAGTTGAAGCCGTAGCTGAACTGGGCGTAGCCGCCGATCATGTGGGTGGGCTTGAGCACGATGCGGGTCACCGAGTTGTGGATGCCGCCGCGGATGCCCGTGATCTCCGAGCCCGGGGTGTTGATGATCTTCTCCTGGGCGTGGTACATCATGACCATGCCGGGGTTGACCCGCTGGCTGACCACCGCGCGGGCCGCGATGGCGCCATTGATGTTGAACAATTCAACCCAGTCGTTGTCAACGATGCCCGCGCTCCTGGCATCGTCCTCGCTGAGCCAGATGACGGGTCCGCCGCGGTTGAGCGTGAGCATCATCAGGTTGTCGCTGTAGGTGGAGTGGATGCCCCACTTCTGGTGCGGCGTGATGAAGTTCAGCAAAATCTCGGTATTGCCATTGGGCTTGATGCCATGAATGCCGGCCGTGGTTTTCAGGTCGACCGGCGGCCGGTAGCTGCTGAAGCCTTCGCCGAAAGCCGTCATCCAGGGGTGGTCCATGTAGAACTGCTGGCGACCGGTCAGCGTGCGCCAGGGAATCATCTCGTGCACGTTGGTATAGCCCGCGTTGTAGGAGACGGTCTCGGATTCGATGCCGCTCCAGGTGGGTGATGAAATGATCTTGCGGGGTTGCGCCTGGATATCGCGGAAGCGGATTTTTTCGTCTTCGCGGTGGATCGCCAGGTGGGTGTGGTCCAGGCCGGTCTGCTTGCCCAGGGCTTGCCAGGCCTTGACCGCCACATGGCCGTTGGTCTCGGGCGCGAGCTGCAGCACGACCTCGCAGGCATCGATGTCGGTGTCGATCTTGGGCATGCCGCAGGTCACGCCCTCGGCCGTGTGGAAGCCGTTGAGCTCGCCCAGCTGCTTGACCTCGGTCTGGGTATTCCAGTTGATGCCTTTGCCGCCGTTGCCGACCTTGTTCATCAGCGGCCCCAGGGCCGTGAAGCGTTTGTAGACACTGGGATAGTCGCGCTCGACCACGGCCATATTGGGTGCTGTCTTGCCGGGAATCAGGTCAATCTCGCCTTTCTTCCACTCCTTCACGCCGAAGGGCTGCGCCAACTCGGCAGGCGTGTCGTGCATCAGGGGCGTCAGCACCATCTCGCGTTCCACGCCCAGGTGGCCCACGCAGACTTCGCTGAATTTCTTCGCAAAACCCTTGTAGATGTCCCAGTCGCTGCGCGATTGCCAGGCCGGGTCCACCGCGGTGGACAAGGGGTGGATGAAGGGGTGCATGTCACTGGTGTTGAGGTCGTTCTTCTCGTACCAGGTGGCGGTGGGCAGCACGATGTCCGAGTACAGGCAGGTGGTGCTCATGCGGAAATCCAGCGTCACCAGCAAGTCCAGCTTGCCCTCGGGCGCCTTGTCGTGCCAGACGACTTCCTCCGGTTTCGCGTCATCGCGGCCGAGATCCTTGCCCTGCACGCCGTGGCTGGTGCCCAGCAGGTGCTTGAGGAAGTACTCGTGGCCCTTGCCGCTGGAGCCCAGGATGTTGGAGCGCCACACGAACATGTTGCGCGGCCAGTTGGCCGGGTGGTCCGGGTCCTCGCAGCTCATCTTGAGCGAGCCGTCCTTGAGGCCCTTGACGGTGTAGTCCTTGGGGTCCATGCCGGCGGCATTGGCATCGCGCACCACCTGCATGGGGTTGGTCTGCAACTGGGGCGCGGAAGGCAGCCAGCCCATGCGCTCGGCGCGCACGTTGTAGTCGATCATGCTGCCGCCAAACATCTTCTTGTCGGCCAGCGGCGAGAGCACCTCTTCCATGCCCAGTTTTTCATAGCGCCACTGGTCGGTGTGGGCATAGAAGAAGCTGGTGGAGTTCATCTGCCGCGGCGGACGGATCCAGTCCAGCGCGAAGGCCAGCGCCGTCCAGCCGGTCTGGGGGCGCAGTTTCTCCTGGCCCACGTAGTGAGCCCAGCCGCCGCCGCTTTGCCCGATGCAGCCGCACATCATCAGCATGTTGATGACGCCGCGGTAGTTCATGTCGCTGTGGTACCAGTGGTTCATGGCCGCGCCGATGATCACCATGGATTTGCCATGCGTCTTGTCGGCGTTCTCGGCAAACTGGCGTGCCACCGTGATGAGCTGCTCGCGCGGCGTGCCCGTGATGCGCTCCTGCCATGCGGGCGTGTACGGGGTGTCGTCGTCAAAGCTGGTGGCCGCCAGTTCGCCTGGCAGTCCGCGCGCCACGCCGTAGTTGGCCACCTGCAGGTCGAACACGGTGGCGACCAGGGCCTCGCGCTTGTCGCCTGCCTTGCCCAGGGCAATGCGTTGCACCGGCACGGTACGCACCAGCACGTCCTTGCTGCCGGCGCCGCTTGCATTGTTGGGGAAATGCTCGCTGACGATGCCGCCGAAGTAGGGGAAGCCGACCTTGGCGGTCTCGGTGCTTGGGTTGTCGCCCTCCATCACGGACAGCTTGAGCTTGACCTCGGCGCCATGTCGGGCCTCCTTGGGTTCGAGGTTCCACTGGCCTTCGTCGGCGCGGCCGTCAGGGCCCCAGCGAAAGCCGATGGCGCCGTTGGGCAGCACCACCTTGCCGGACTCGTCAAAGGCGACGGTTTTCCATTCCGGGTTGTTGGCGGCGCCGAGCTTGCCGTTGAAGTCGGAGGCGCGCACATAGCGGTCCGGCACCATCACGGTCTCGCCCCCGGGCAACAGGTGCTCCTTGAGCATCACCAGCATGGGCATGTCGGTATAGCGACGCACGTAGTTGTCGAAGTAGGCGCTGCGCGTGGTACGGGCCCCCACACCGCCCGCCGGCGGTTGCCCCCCGAGGGGGTGTGAAGAACTTGGGGCGGTCCGGCGTTCTTCGCCGCCATCAGGGAAATAGAACTCCTTGAGGATGACGTGGCCCATGGCCATCGCGACGGCGGCGTCGGTTCCCTGTTTCGGGCTCATCCAGATGTCGGACAGCTTGGCGACTTCCGAATAGTCGGGCGTGACCGCGACGGTCTTGGTTCCCTTGTAGCGGACTTCGGTGAAGAAGTGGGCATCGGGCGTGCGGGTCTGCGGCACGTTGGAGCCCCAGGCAATGATGAAGCTGGAGTTGAACCAGTCGGCCGATTCCGGCACATCGGTCTGCTCGCCCCAGACCTGCGGGCTGCTCGGAGGCAGGTCGCAGTACCAGTCGTAAAAGCTCATGCACACGCCGCCAATCAGGCTGAGATAACGGCTGCCTGCCGCATAGCTGACCATGGACATCGCGGGAATCGGCGAGAATCCGATGACCCGGTCCGGACCGTGCTTCTTGATGGTGTAGACGTTGGCCGCCGCCACGATCTCGTTGACCTCGTCCCAGCTGGAGCGCACAAAACCGCCGAGTCCGCGCATGCTCTGGTAGTCCTTGCGTTTCGCGTCGTTCTCGACAATGGAGGCCCAGGCGTCCACCGGATCGCTGGCCAGGCGCGCCTCGCGCCAGGCTTTGAGCAGTCGCCCCCGCACCAAGGGGTACTTCACCCGGTTCGCGCTGTACAGGTACCAGCTGTAGCTGGCGCCGCGGGCACAACCGCGCGGTTCATGGTTGGGCATGTCCCAGCGGGTTCTGGGGTAGTCGGTCTGTTGCGTTTCCCAGGTGACGATGCCGCCCTTGACATAAATCTTCCATGAGCAGGAACCGGTGCAATTGACACCGTGGGTGGAGCGCACGATCTTGTCGTGGGCCCAGCGGTCGCGGTAGGCGTTCTCCCAGGTGCGGTCTTCGCCGTTGGTGACGCCGTGGTCGCCGGAGAAGGGCTCCGTGGGTTGGGAAAAATAGGTCAATCGGTCAAGGAAGTGGCTCATGAGATGCCTCCGGGGTTTCTAAAAATGGGGAGGACAGGGCGGGTTCGTCGCGCGTTGCCGGGGTCCGTCCCGCCCTGTTTCAACTTAAGGGTTTTTGATCTCCGAGCCGGCCCGCAGATAAAACCACCAGTTCAAAATCAGGCACAGGGCGTAGAACACGGCAAAGCCGTACATCGCGATCTCGGGCGTGGCCGCCTTGATCTGGGCGCCGATCACCACCGGGGCGATGAAGGCGCCGTAGGCCGCAATGGCCGAGGTCCAGCCCAGCACGGGTCCGGCCTGCTGGCGGTCGAAGATCACGCCGATGGTGCGGAAGGTGGAGCCGTTGCCGATGCCGCTGGCGGCGAACAACAGGATGAACAGCAGCATGAAGGCCAGGAAGTACTGTTCCGGCGTGGCCGACTTGTAGGCCAGCAGCATCACGTAGCCCACCGCGCCGGAGGCGAACACCATCACGGCGGAGATCACCTGGGTGACGATGGAGCCGCCGATCTTGTCGGAAATCCAGCCGCCCACCGGGCGGATCAGGGCGCCGACAAAGGGGCCGATCCAGGCATAGGTCAGGGCCGAGGGGGCGTTCGGGTTCTTCAGCGTGTGCTGCATGATGCCTGCCGCGTCGGGCACGTGGCTGATGCCGAAGATCACGGTGATGGAGAGCGGCAGCGCCATCGAGAAGCCGATGAAGGAGCCGAAGGTCACGATGTACAGCAGCGTCATCGACCAGGTGTGCTTGTTCTTGAAAATCTCGAACTGCTTGGTGATGGCTTCCTTCATGGTGCCGAAGGCCGTCAGCTTCAAAACAAACAGGGTGCTGATGATGATGAGCGGCATGGCCACCCACATGTTGAGCAAGCCCAGGCCCGTGGGCTTGGGCAGGTACAGGTACAGGCCCAGGCCGGCCGGCACGAAGGACAGGGTGTAGAGCCAGATGATCTTGATGAACGCGGCTACCGTGCCGCCGATGTTGGGCGACACCGTCTTCAGGTTGTTCATGCCGAACCAGCACAGGATCGACAGGGGTACCAGCGAGATCAGCCAGGCGAAGCCGGCGTTCTGGATGTAGGTGGGGGTGCCGGCGACGATCTTGCCGAAAATCCAGCCGCTGTCCTTGACCAGCGTCATGGGCTCACCGCCAAAGGCGCCGAACAGGCCCATGGTCATCACCAGCGGGATGATGATCTGCATGGTGGTGACGCCGAAGTTTCCCAGCCCGGCGTTGAGGCCCAGCGCCGTGCCTTGCAGCCGCTTGGGAAAGAAGGTGCTGATGTTGGACATGGAACTGGCAAAGTTGCCGCCACCCACGCCCGACCACAGGGCCATCAGCTGAAAGACCCACAGGGGCCATTCCTTGTGCTGCAGCGCGATGCCGGTGCCGATGGCCGGCGCCAGCAGCATGGCGGTGGTCAGGAAGATGGTGTTGCGCCCGCCGGCCAGGCGGATCAGGAAGGACGCCGGAATGCGCATGGTGGCGCCGGCCAGCCCCGAGATGGCGGTCAGCGTGAACAGCTCGGCCTGGGTGAACGGGAAGCCCAGGTTGAGCATCTGCACGGTGATGATGCCCCACATGCCCCAGATGGCGAAGCCGCACAACAGGCTGGGGACGGAGATCCACAGATTGCGGTAGGCAATTTTCTTGCCGGTGGACTCCCAGAACTCGGGGTCCTCCGGACGCCAGTCGGCGATGTCGACACCGGTTTTAGTGCTTGTGTTCATGATGTTCCTTCCGGGTTGGTTCGAATCAGTTCTTCAGGCTGAACGCGATGGCTTTGCTGCCCATGAGTTCGGAGCGGCGCACCTCGGTCCAGTACATCCAGATCAGGGAGACCCAGACCACGCCGTACATCAGCATGAAGGCGCTGGAGCGGATGCCGGTCAGGTCCATCAGCGCACCGAACATGATGGGAAGCACGAAGCCGCCCAAGCCGCCGGCCAGGCCGACGATGCCGCTGATGGTGCCGATGTTGGTGGGATAGTCGTCGCTGATGTACTTGAAGACGCTGGCCTTGCCGAAGGCCCAGGCAATGCCCAGGATGAACATCAGGCCGGTGAAGACATAGACGTTCAGGCCGATGTGAAATGTTTTTGGACCGTTGACGGTGGCGACCGTGAAGTCAAACTGCGGATAGCTCAGCAGGAACAGGCAGATCCAGCTCACCCACAGCACCCACCAGGTCACGGAATGCGCGCCGTATTTGTCGGACATCCAGCCGCCCACCGCGCGCAGCACGCCGCCGGGCAGCGAGAAGCAGGCGGCAAGCAGGGCGGCGGCGCGGATGTCGAGCCCGAACTCGCCCACGTAGTACTGCACCATCCACAGCGACAGGGCCACGTAGCCGCCGAACACGATGCTGTAGTACTGGCAGTATTTCAGGACCTTGGGGTCCTTCAGGGACTTGAGCTGATCGCTGAACTTGACATGGCTGGGCACCAGGTGCGCCGGATCGCTGTGGCTGAACAGCCAGAACAGCACCACGGTGCCGAGCATGATGGCCGCATACACCTGCGGCACCATGGTCCAGCCGAAGGCCACCACCAGCGCCGGCGCCACGAACTTGTTGACCGCCGCGCCCGAGTTGCCGGCGCCATAGACCCCCATCGCGAACCCCTGCTGGTTTTTCGGAAACCAGCGCGCCACGTAGGGGGTGCCGACCGAGAACGAGCCGCCGGCCAGCCCGACGAACAGGCCGATGAAGAGGAAGTGCCAGTACGCGGTGGCATAGCTCATCATCCAGATGGCGGGCACGGTCAAGGCCATCAGGATGGCCATCACGATGCGTCCGCCGTACTTGTCGGTCCAGATGCCCAGCGGTACCCGGATCAGCGAACCGGTCAGGACCGGCGTGGCCGTCAGCAGCCCGAATTCGGTGGCGTTGAGGTTAAGCGCCTTCTTGATCGGAATGCCGATGACGCCGAACATCATCCACACCATGAAACACACGGTGAATGCCAGCGTGCTGACGATCAGTACCGAGAGTGCCTGTCCTTTTTTGCTCATGTCGAAGACTCCTTCTTGTGCATGAGCAGACTGTAGGGATCAAGGGCGCAAGGCAACATCCCCCGGAGGAGGCGGTGCGCACAGGCGCAAGAACGATGGCGCCGCAAGCCACCATCGTCCAAAAGAACTAGGGCGAAAGGAGAATGGAAAGAGTTTGCGCCAGATCAATGCAGACCGTTCTCGGTTGCAATGACGGCGGCGTGAACCCGCGAGCTCACATCGAGCTTGCGCAGCACATGCTGGACGTGGATTTTGACCGTGGTTTCGGCGATGCCCAGATCGCGGCCGATTTCCTTGTTGCTCGCGCCTTGCGCGATGCCGCGCAGGATATCGAGCTCGCGCGGCGACAGATGGGACAAGGGCGAGGCGGGCTGTGGGGGGGCGGCTGGCGGCGTGGCAAGCACGGACGCGGGCGCGGCGGCATCGCGGTAGGCGGCCACCAGTTTGCTGGTCATCTCCGTTGCCACCACGCTTTGGCCGTGCATGACGCGCCGGATGGCGCTGGCCAGGGCGTCTCCCTCGATGGTCTTGAGCAGGTAGCCGGCGGCGCCACCCCGCAGCGCCGCGGCCAGGTCATTTTCGTCTTCGCTCACCGTGAGCATGACAATGCGCGCCTGGGGCGCCGCTTCACGCAGCGCGGGCAGGGCATCGACGCCGGTCACGCCGGCCAGGTGGTTGTCGAGCAGCACCAGGTCGGGCTGGAGTTCCAGCGCCCGGCGTTGCGCCTCGCCGGCATCGGCGGCGTCGCCAATCACCTCAAAGCCCGGGTCCCGCGACAGCAGGGCCGTCAGGCCGCGGCGAAACAGGGTGTGGTCGTCAACGACCAGGATGCGGATCATGTCGGACATGGGCTCGGTCTCATGGCGTCAATGCAGGGCGACCGCTTGCGGGACGGCCGGGGCCGGGGGCATGGGATGAGGGGGCGGCGGCAAGGTCAGCACGATGGAGGTGCCGCGTCCCGGCGTGGAGACCACGTCGAGCCGGGCGCCGATGCGCTCGGCCCGCTCGTGCATGATGCGCAAGCCGACATGGGTTTCATCCAGGCTGGCGTTGTCGGCGGCAAAACCGAGGCCGTCGTCGCGCACTTCGAAGCGCCATTCCGGCTGCTGCTGGACATCGAGCCAGACCTGCGAGGCCCGGGCATGCTTGCGCACGTTGGAGAGCGCCTCCTGGACGATGTGCAGCACCTGAATCTGCAGATCCGGCGACAGGGGCATGCCGTTGCCATGCATCTGCATGCTGGTCTTCAGGCCGCTTTGGTGTTCGAACTTTCTCAGCGTGGTGGCCAGCGCCGGTTCGATGTCCTCCGCATTCGCGCGGGTGCGAAAGTGCAGCAGCAATTCGCGCACATCGCCGTAGCTCTCGCGCACGCCGGTGTCGATCTCCTCCAGCACCAGTGCGATCTGCCGGGCATTGCCCGACTGGACGGCGTCGCGCATGAGCTGGACCTGGATTTTGAGGAAGGCCAGGGATTGCGCGATGGAGTCATGCAGCTCGCGCGCCAGCAGATGGCGCTCCTGCGAGACGGCGGCCTCTTTTTCCAGCGCATTGAGGCGCAGGTTTTCCATGGCACTGGCCAGATGGCTGGTGAGGGCTGTCAGCAGGGAGCGCTCGGCCTCGGAGGGGTTGACCTTGGCATGGAAGAACAGATCCACCTCGCCCATGAGGCGCTCATGCAGATGCACCGGGATGGTCACAATGGTTTCGAATCCGGCCTGGACGCAATGCTGCGGCGTCCTGTCGGTCGCGGCATGAATCGGAATGACGCGCAGGCCCGACGCGGCGGAGGAGGCGCCGCAATCGCAGTCGCCCGTGTGAATGCATTTCTCCGCCTCCACCATGGAAGAGGGCAGGCCGTTGGCGGCCAGCATCATGTAGCGCTGATGGGTCTGGTCCGACCAGCGCAGCGCCGTGCCGTCAGCCCGGGCAATGCGGGAGATGCTCTTGACGAAGCCCTGGGCCAGTTCGTCCAGCGAGGAGGCCTTGGCGACCAGGGTCGTGACTTCGTACAGGCTGCCCAGCCGCTCGCGCTTCTCCTCGAGTTCCGCGGTCTTTTCGGCCACCTTGCTCTCCAGGTTGTGGTACATGGACTGCAGGTGCTCCGCCATGCCATTGAATCCCTCGGCCAGGGTGCCGAATTCATCGCTGGTCACGCGGTCCACCCGCGCGCCGAAATCGCCACCCTGGATTTTTTCGATGGCCTGCTTCAACTGGGTGACGGGCTCCAGCACGAACAGATAGCCGGTGTAGAGCAGGACGACCGCGCCCAGCACAGCCATCGCCAGCATGGTCATCTGCAACAGGTGCAGCATGGCCGTCCAGTGGGACATGTGGGCCTCGATGCTGGCCACCCACGCATCAATGTGGGCGGCAAAGGTGACCGTCTCGGCGCGCAAGGGGGTAACGATCTGCGGCCGCGAGCCAATCCAGTGCTGTCGAAAGCGCGTCCAGTCCTGCTCCACCACCACGAAGCGCTGCCGCACCGTGTCGTCCCAGGGGACAAACAGGGGCCGTTCCGGGTCACCGCTGCGCAGCAGCGCCAGGCTTTGCTCGAACTCCCTGACTTGTGCCGGCAGTTCATCCGCTTCACCCGTGCCAATGGAGAGTGCCATGCGGTAGGTCTGCATGCGCATGCGCCCCGCCTCGTTGACCGCGGCGGCGCCGCCATCGAGTTGCCATGACACCCAGAGCGTGGCTGCGGTGGACAGCAGCGCCAGCAGCAGGAAGGGCATTCCCACCAGGGCCAGCTTGGCTCCAAGACTCCAGTGTCGGCGCTGTGTCATGTCTTGTTTTCCGCGTTCGTGCTCAGAGGGGCGTGGCGCATGTGGTGTTTTCTGAACCTCGCGTGGCAAATGGAGTGGTGCAAGCGTGCAGTGTGCGTCAAAAAAGCCCCGGTCAGCCTGTTGATGATTTGATCTGCATCATGACTGTAACGGGCCTGGCGCCTAGACTGAAGCTGTTTCCATCAACAGGTCGCGGGCACCGCGTGCCTGGCGCCCGATGGCGCAGGCTGGAGGTATTCCATGTTCAAGCATATTCTTTTGCCGACCGATGGCTCGGACGCCGCGATGCGGGCGGTGGTCCAGGGGGTTGAACTGGCGCTCATCCACGGTGCCGATGTGACGGTGATGACCGCGCTGGAGCATTTCCCGACCGGCATCATGGGCAGTTCCTACCGGCCCGACGACAGCGGCGAAGAGGAGCCGGGGCACCGCATGGCGCTGGAGCGGCTGGATCGGGCCGAACAGGTGGCCAGGGCGGCGGGCGTCAAGTGCCACCGCATCCTGGTGCGCGAGCGGCCGGTGTACCGCTGCATTCTGGATGCGGCGCAGACCTCGCAGGCCGATCTGATCGTGATGGGCACGCGTGGCCTGGGCATGCTCGAGCGCCTGTTTGTCGGCAGCCAGACGCAGCGGGTGCTGGCGCACACCACCATCCCGGTGCTGGCCTTGCATTGAGCGGCTCGCTGAAGCGGGCCCTGTTCCCGAGCTGGGCCGCGCCCTCCATGGCGGTTCAAGCATGAAAAATGGCTTTCACCCATTCCACATCTTCGTAAGGCGCTATCATTTTCATAGTGAATTGCGCCCGTTGCGGCGCCTGTCTCAAAACGGCGGCGTGCTTTGGAATGCCAGTGTCTCCCCCGTTTCGGGGTGTGCCAGCGTCAGTGCGCTGGCGTGCAGCAGCAGGCGGCTGGCGCGGGCCTGCACCTGCGGGCTGGCATACAGGGTGTCGCCCAGTATCGGGTGGCCCATGGCATGCAGGTGCACCCGCAACTGGTGGGAGCGGCCCGTGACCGGTTCGAGCGCCAGCCGCGTCGAGGCTGGCGCGCCGTCGCAGGCCAGCACCTGCCAGCGCGTGATGCTCGGCTGGCCGCGCTCATGGTCAATGATGCGGCGGGGCCGGTTGGGCCAGTCCACCACGATGGGCAGATCGATCACGCCCCAGTTGTCGCCGGGCGGCGCCATGCAGCCGGACACGATGGCCACGTAGTGTTTGCTCACATTGCGCTCGGCAAACGCCCGGCTCAGGCTGCGCTGGGCCGCTGCCCCGCGCGCCATCACCATCAGGCCGGAAGTGGCCATGTCAAGGCGGTGCACGATCAGTGCATCCGGGTAATGCTGCTGGATGCGCCGGCTCAGGCAATCCTGCTTGTCCGCGCCGCGGCCCGGTACCGACAGCAGCCCGGCGGGTTTGTCCAGGATGAGCAGCGCAGGGTCGGCATGCAGCACGGTTATGCCGCTGGCGCTGCTCTCGCCCGGCCGCAGGGGCCGGTCCATGGCCGCGGTCGCCTCCATCAAGACGCGTCGCCGCCCTGGATCAGGTGCTGGACCACATCGCACAGTTCGCTCACGTCGTTGGGCTTGTGGATGAGGGCCTTGGCGCCCTCGGCAAACGCGCTTTGCTCGATTTCCGCGGTGACATAACCGGAGGCCAGCGCCACGGGGAGTCCGGACCGGATGGTTTTGGCCTCGCGCAGCAGATCCACGCCGCTGTAGCCGGGCATGTTGTAGTCGGTCACCAGCAGGTCGTAGTTTTGCGGGTTCTCGCGCAGGGCCGCGGCGGCCAGGTGCGGATCGGTGAACGTGCTGACCTTGAAGCCCCTTCGGCTCAGAACGCGCTCCACCAGGAACGCCAGCGCCTGGTCGTCATCCACGTACATGACGTGCTTGCCGCCTCCCTGCACGACGCTGGTCCTGGACGGCTCAACGGCCAGCGGTTCCGCGCAAGCGCTGACGGCCGGGAAATAAAGCGTGAAGACGCTGCCCACGCCAGGCACGCTCTCCACATCGACCGCGCCCTCATGGGTGCGCATGACGCCATGCACCACCGCCAGTCCCAGGCCGGTGCCTTGCCCCACCTGCTTGGTGGTGAAAAAGGGCTCGAAAATGCGTTGCTGGGTTTCAGGATCGATGCCGCTGCCGGTGTCGCGCACCGAGATCGTGACGTAATGCCCGGGCGCAATGCCCAGCCGCTGGCAGTGCAGGGCATCGGGGCTGCTGTTGCCCAGCTCGATGCTGACCGTGCCCTTGTGGTCCTCCAGGGCATGGATGGCATTGGTGCACAGATTGAACAGGGCCTGCTCCACCTGCGTCGCGTCCGCCAGCACGGCCGGCGTTTCCTTGGCCAGCCGAACCTGCAACTTGGCGTGCGGCGGCAGCGTGACCTTGAGAAGGCGCACGGTGCCCTGCACCACTTCAGCGAGCTGGATGGGACTGCGCTTGGGCGACTCGTTGCGGCTGAAGGTGAGAATCTGGCGCACCAGATCGCGTGCCCGGCGCCCGGCCTTTTCGATTTCCACCAGGCTCACCATCGCGGGCGAGTCCGGCCCGGTATCCTGCTTGGCCAGCTCCACGTTGCCGAGGATGGCGCCCAGGATATTGTTGAAGTCGTGGGCAATGCCCCCGGCCATGGTGCCGATGGCCTGCATTTTGTGGGATTCGCGCAGCTGGATTTCCAGCGTGTTGCGGTGGGCCTCGACCGACTTGCGGGCCGTGAGGTCGCGCGCGAAGACGGTAGTGATGTTGCCTTCCGGATGGCGTTCGCAGGAGACGCTGACTTCCAGCGCCAGTGTTTTTCCGTCCGTGGTGCGCCCCGCCATTTCGCCCAGCAGGGCATGGGTTGACACCTGGGTCGCCGCGATGGCCGTGATGGCGTCGGGCAAGAAGCGGTCCAGCGGACTTTTCAGGGCCTGGTCGGGCGGGCAGCGAAACAGGGTGGCGGCGGCCGGGTTGAAGACGGTGATGCGCTGTTCGCTGTCCACGCAAATGATGGCGTCGAGCGAGGAGTTGATGATGGCGGCCAGCCGGTTCTCGCTCAGGCGCAGCTCTTCATTGCGCTGCTGCAGCGCGGCCGCGCTTTCCTGCAGGGCGCGCCGTCTTTCGTTGAGGGCGCGCCGCTCCGTCAGCAAGGGGCCCTGGTCGATGATGGCGCAGATGAAATGCGTGGTCTCGTCCTGCGAGTACTGGATGCGCGCAATGTGCAGATCGCCCGTGAAGCGACCCTTGGAGCCGCGGGAAAACACCACTTCGCTGAGGTCGCAGGTGCCGTTGCGCTTGGCTTCGGCGAACGCATACTCGACGCGCCCGACATGGTCGCTGCCCACCAGGGGCAGCAGGAAATTCAGTGGCGGGTCATGCTCGTAGGGACGGAACAGGCTCAGCGCCATCGCGTTGCTCTGCACCACCATGCCGAACTCATCGACCACCATCAGGGCCAGCGGGACATTGGAAAACAGCGACTCGAAGCGTTCCGACGCCCCCTCGGCCGCGATGCGGCTGTAATTCAATACCGCGTTCTGATTTTCCAGCTCCGACTGGTAAGCGCGCAAATCCTCGATCAACTTGGGCAGAGAATTCCGCATCGTGTTTTTTTGTGTGGATGTGACCATGATGGTTACCTGGGAGCGGCTAGTTTAAGGTCAGAGGCGCCGTGCAGGGAAGCCGGCATGTCCGGCGACACCGCCCGGCACCGGCGCGGCGCCTTAGCGGGTCGCCAGATTGCGCCAATGACTGACTTCCTGCTCGGTGACCTCGGAGGCCCGGTTGCCCCAGGCCGTTCGCAGGTGCGTGAGCACGGCGGCAATGTCCCGGTCGCTCAGCTGCAGGACGAAGGGCGGCATGCCAAAAGGACGCGGATTACCGGCGGTGGCCGGGGCAAAGCCGCCATGCAGCACGATTTGCACCAGGTTGGCCGTGCTGTGCATCGTCACGGCCCGGTTGCCTGCCAGCGGCGGGTAGGCGCCGGCCACGCCTTCGCCGTGCTCGCCATGGCACTGGGCGCAGTGCTGCTCGTACATCTTGGCGCCGCGCTCGCTGCTGCGGGCCGGTCCGGCGGGAGCGCTGGTGCTTGCCGGGCCGTCTGGCCGGTCCGCTTGCGGCAAGGTTTTGAGGAAGCTGCTCATGGCGCCCAGGTCCTGTTCCGACAGGTACTGCGTGCTGTGCAGCACCACCTCGGCCATGGGGCCGGTGGCCGAGCCGCGCGGCGATATGCCGGTCTTGAGCAGGGCCACGACATGCCGCGTCTCCCAGTCCGCCACGCCGGCCTCGGTGCCGGAGGCGAGCGAGGGGGCGTACCAGTTTTGCATGGGAATCAGGCCACCGGCCAGATCGGATTTGTCCTGGCTGGCGCCCAGTGTGTTGCGCGCGGTGTGGCAGGCGCCGCAGTGGCCCAGGCCGCGCACCAGATAGGCGCCGCGGTTCCATTCGGCGGTGTGGGACGCATCGGTCTGGTAGGTGCCGGGCCTGAAGTACAGCGCGCGCCATGCGGCCAGCGCGCCTTGCGTGCTGTAGGGCCAGCGCAGCGCGTGGCGCGCCGGGGGCTGGCTGACCGCGGGCAGGCTGCGCAGATAGGCGTAGAGGGCGTCCGAGTCGGCGCGCGTGACCTGGGTGTAGCTGGTGTAGGGAAACGCCGGGTACAGCAGGCGGCCGTCTTTCGAGCGCCCGTGGTGCAGGGCGCGCCAGAAATCCGCGGCTGTCCAGCGACCCATGCCGGTCTGTTCGTCGGGTGTGAGGTTGCTGGAGAACACGGTGCCAAACGGTGTCTCAATGCCCCGTCCGCCCGCGTATGCAACGCCGCCTTGCGCGGTGTGGCAGCTCATGCAATTGCCCGCGCACGCCAGGTAGGCGCCATGCGCCAACAGCTCGGGCGTGGGCGGCGCCAGGCTGCTGGCGGCGCCCGGCGCATCGGCTTCGTCCCGCGGGTTCAACAGCCACAGCGCGGCCAGCGCTGCCGCCAGCAAGGCCAGTCCGGCGGCGAGCAGCAAAAGCCGCCGTCTCATGGCCGGCCCCCCGCTGCGGGGGGCTGGATGTCCGGTGCCGTGCCGCATCTGATGGGCAAAGGGGCCGGCAGTCGGGCTGCCGGTTTGGTGTGGGCGGGCATGGGGCGCGACGCCAGCCAGCCCGATACGGCGGATACGTCATCCAGGCTCAGCCGTTCGGCAATGGAGGCCATGCAATCGGGCGCGTGGGCTTGGCGCTGCCCGGTCTTCCAGGCGCCCAGCTGCGCATTGATGTAGTCGCGCGGCAGGCCCAGCAGTCCGGGGATGCCGGGGGTCACGCCGGTGAGCGCCTGCCCGTGGCATTGCACGCAGGCAGGAATGCGGCGCGCGGCGTCGCCCTGTCGCGCCAGTGCCTCCCCGCGCCGCAGCACGGCGGGGGGTGCCGCGGGAGGCAGCGGGGCCGGGTAGGGCAAGTCCAGCGCCGCGAAGTGCTGTGCCATCTCCAGCAGATAGGCGTCGCTCAAAGGGGCCACCATGCCGCTCATCAGGCCGTAGTGGCGCCGTCCGTCGCGGAAGTTGAGCAGCTGGTTGTAGAGGTAACCCGCCGGCTTGCCGGCAAGGCGCGGGTAGTAGCCATCGGGCCCGGCACGGCCTTGTTTGCCGTGGCAGGCGGTGCAGGCCAGCGTGCGCTGGGCCATGGTGTCTTCGAACACGGGCGCGGCCAGGGCGAAGGTAGCGCGGCCCAGCAGGGCCAGCACGGCAAGTCGGGAGGAAATTCGAAACATCACAAGCTCAAGAACCGCAGGCCGCCGGCACGCATGGCCAGAGGAGAAAAGGAGACGGCGCGCGCAATGGGGGGATGCTACTACGCCGCCGGGCGCCGCCGCCTGGAGACGGGTCAGCCTTCGGCCCAGACCACCGGCTGGCCCTGGCTGAGCCAGCCCGCATAGCGGCTGCTGTACACCTCCTCGATGCGTGTTCGCTTGACCTTGAGCGTGGGCGTGACGAAACCGTTTTCGGGCGTCCAGTGGGTGGTGATGACGGCCAGGCAATCGAGTTTTTCGTGTTTCGGCAGCAGGGTATTGACCGACTGCAGGTGCACGGCCAGCGAGCTCACCAGCGCGGAGCGTCCCTCCCGTGAGGCGGCGCGCTGTGCGGCCTCGACCGACAGCATGACCAGCGCCAGCGGCTGCGAGAAATTGGCGCCGGTGACGGCGCAGGCTTCGATGTCGGGGTGCGTGACCAACAGGTCCTCGATCGGCGCGGGCGCCACGTATTTGCCCTTGCTGGTCTTGAAGATGTCCTTGACGCGACCGGTGATGTGCAGGCAGCCGTCGTCGTTGATTTGGCCCTGGTCGCCGGTGCACAGCCAGCCGTCGGCGGTGAACGCGGCCGCGGTTTGCAGCGGGTCCTTGTAGTAACCCTGCATCAGGGCGGGGCTGCGCATCTGGATTTCGCCGGAGGCCGGGTCGATGCGCTGCTCCACGCCCTCGTAGGGCCAGCCCACCGTGCCGGGGTGGCTGGTGCCGGGCAGGGTGGAGTGCGAGGCGCCGCAGTTCTCGGTCATGCCGTAGACCTCGATCAGGTCCAGCCCCAGGTCGCGGTACCAGCGCAGCACATCGGGCGGTATCGGCGCGGCGCCGCCGGCCGCGAGCCGGCACCGGTCGAGCCCCAGGCCGCGCAGGATTTTGCGGCGCACCAGCCTGCCGATGAGCGGCAGCCCCAGCAGGCGCTTGAGCCTTGCCGCGGGAATCTTGGCATGCACGCCTTGCTGGAATTTCACCCACAGCCGCGGCACCGAGAAAAAGATGGTCGGCCGGGCGCGTTGCAAGTCCTGCAAAAAGGTATCGATCGATTCGGCGAAGAAAACCCGGCCGCCATACCTGAGGGCACCTTGTTCGATCACCATGCGCTCGGCCACATGGGCCAGCGGCAGGTAGGACAGGTAGCGGTCGTCGCTGTTCATCGGCACTCGCTTGGTCGCCATCGCCAGGCCCCACGCCACGGCATTGAAGGTTTGCATCACGCCCTTTGGTCTGCCGGTGGTGCCCGAGGTGTAGATGATGGTGCCGAGTTCCTTGCCCGCGCGCACCGGTTCGCCTGGCAGCGGCGGGCTGCTGGAGATGATGCTGTCCCACGAGGTGGCGTTGATCGCTGGCGCCAGCGGCAGGGCAATCAAGGGCAGGTTGGCCGGCACGCCGGTTTGCAGGCTGGCCGTGTCGTCCAGTTTGCCCACGAAGCAGGCCCGCGCCTCGCTGTGGTCGAGGATGTAGTGCAGCGCCTCGGCATTGAAGGTGGGATAAATCGGAACCGAAACATGTCCGGACATCCAGATGGCAAGATCGGCGAGCATCCAGTGCGCGCTGTTCTTGCCGAAGATGGCGATGTTGCTGCCGGCAGGCCAGCCCTGGGCCTGCAGCCAGGTGGCCATGCGCCGCACCTCGTCACCGGCCTGGGCCCACGTGATGTCCCGCACGATGCCGCCACCGGCGGGTTGCGTGAGGAAAATCTCCCGGGCCCGTTGCCGTTCCCAGCGATAAAAGCATTGCAGCGGCAGCACGTCGGGCGAGAGATCAGCCGGCTTGGTCATCGCAGCGCCTCCTTGTTCTGTTCCCGATATTGAGGCTGGGTGGCATAAAGATAATCGGTATTGACCCTAGGCCCGTCTGCATGGCGCCTGCCATGCGCGCTCAAGTCCCCGCGCCAGGGGACGGGTCCCTCCTTGCGCTGCCTGCCCGTCTTGCCTTGATACGGATCAAGGCCCATCAGATGCTTGCACCATGCAGGCGCTGAATCGCCGCAAGCACCGGCTGGCGCAGACGTTTCGGGCTGATCTTCAAGTTATTTGCAACAAAACCAGGCAACACAGGCGCACAACTTGCGTGCATGCTCCCATTTGCATTTAAATTTCATACTCTCGCAGAGGGCAAGCTATTGCTTGTAGGGGACAACATGGCTGATTTTTCTCACAGCTCTGGGCGTTTGCTGCGGTACATGCCGCGAGTGCAGTTCCGGCGACAGGAACTGCGACTGGTTGAGGCCGCCTGGGACAATCTGTCGCTGCTGTCGTCCTTGTCGCGTTTGTCATCCGATGCTTCATCGGGCGCGGACCTCGGCCGCGCCCGGCAGGATTTTGCCGCCCTGTCCGATGAAATGATGCGTGGACTGGAGTCGGAGGGGCTCAAGAACGCGCTGGACAATCTGGGCTCCAAGGCGCAGGTCTGCATTGACATCATGGTGCGCAACCTGTTTGAGCGAACGGCCGACATCGGATTTTTTGCCACCGACGCGGTGATCGCGGGCTACATGGCCCAGCCGGACTCCTCCCGGCGTGGGGAAATGGAAGCCCGGCTGGGCGAGTACGCCGGGAAGTATTCGGTGTACAGCGATATCTATCTGGTTGACATGCAGGGACGATTGCGGGCCAGCCTGCAGCCGCACCCCGACCTTGTGCAGGTCATGGATGCGCAGGATCAGGCTTTCCTGCGGGATGTGCAGGCCAGCGATGCGCCTTATGTCGAGCACTACGCCGAGCACCGTTTTTGTGCAAGTCAAGGGGCATCACACAGTCCAACCCTGCTTTATGCGCACCGGATTGAGGCGAACCAGACGACATGGGGCACGCTTTGCCTTCAGTTCAACCTGGCCGATGAGATGCCCGCCATCTTCAATGCCATCCAGGCTGCGGAGTCGGTGGGCGATGGCGCCGTGCTGGCTGTGATCAATGCCGGTGGGGGCGTGATTGGCAGCAACGATCCGCTTCAGTTGCCGATGGACTGGCGTTTTCCCCAGGCCTGCCAGGCGGGCACTTTCATGGTGCGTCATCTCGGGCGGGAATACCTGATGGTGGTGCGTGACACCCATGGCTTCCAGGGCTACACCGGACCGGGCTGGCGCGGATTGGCGATGCTGCCCATCGACATGGCGTTTGACGACGATGACGAGCAGGGCCGCTCGCCCCTGATGATCGAGGCGGCCCGCAGCACCGACTTGCTGGCGGACGAACTGCGCGACATTCCGCAGCATTCGGCCGCGATCCAGGCCAGCCTGGAGCGCTCCGTCTGGAACGGCCTGCTGGATATCAACCGGCTGGAGTCCGATGGCTCGGCGGCCCAGGCTCGCGATGTGATGTTCGCGCGAACCCTGTTGTCCGAGATCGGCAGCACGGCGCACAAGACGGCCCAGGCCTTTGCCCATTCCCTGCAAGACCTGCACTCGGTGGTGATACGGTCCGTGCTGCGTGATGCGCAAGGGCGGGCGTCCCTGGCCATGCAGATTCTGGATCGCAACCTGTATGAGCGGGCCAACGATTGCCGCTGGTGGGCGCTGACGCCCCAGTTTGTGGATACCTTGCGCAGCGGCACCCTGGGCTGCATCGAAGCCACGCGGGTACTGGCGTACATCAATTCGCTCTACACGGTGTACACCTCGCTGGTTCTGTTTGACAGCCGGGGCACCGTGGTGGCGGTCTCCAATCCCGACCTGGCCCATCATGTCGGGCAAGCCATCCAGGATGCCTGGGCGGGGCAGGCCTTGAAGCTGGCCACCAGCCAGGACTATGCCGTGAGTGCTTTCGCGCCAAGCCAGTTCTCCGGTCAAACCCCCACCTTTGTGTATGCCGCCGCGGTGCGGGACGCCGATGCCGCGGGAGCGCCGGTACTCGGCGGCATTGGCATTGTGTGGGATGCCGCAAGCCAGTTGTCGTCCATTCTGGCGGACTGTGGCGATGGCGCCGCCGCGCAGGACCTGCTGGCGTTTGTGGATGGCGCCGGCCATCTGGTCGCGGCACACGGGAACGCCGCCTTGTTGCCCGACGCCCAGACGGTGGCGCGCTGTCAGCAGGGGGAGCGCATTGTGGATCTGGCCGGCGCCCTGTATGGCGTCGGGGCTGACCGTGGCCAGGGTTACCGCGAGTTCCGGGTCCGCGATGGTTATGACCATGGCCTGAGCTGCGTGGTACTCAGGAATCTGTGCAATTCACAGTCCCGTGCGCCCGGGGCCCAGACCTACCGGCCATCAGGCCAGGCGCATCGGACGGATGCCGGCTACGGATTGCAAATGGCCACCTTCACCGTGGGTGGGCACTGGCTGGGGTTGCCGGCGGCGCAAGTGGTGCTGGCGGCCCCCGACGCCACGATCGTGAGCGGGGGCAGCGTGTGCGCGCCTTTTCTGGGCATTACCCAGGTCGGATCCAAGGCGTATCCGGTGATCGATCTGCGCAGCGTGATCGCCCGCAAGGCTGACGCGCGGACGGACCCTTTGCCCGTGTCACGCGCGAGTGACAGCACCCGCCAGCTGATCGTGGTGCGGGTGCAGGCCGATTCCGGCCGCGAGCATGAACTGCTCTTGCGGGTGGATGCCCTGGGCGCCGTGTTGGAGGTGGATACCCGCAAGATCCAGGAAATGGACATGCTGCGAGGCGAGAACGCGACCGGACTGGTGGATGCGGTCGTACCGGTCCCTGCCGGCCATGCCGGGCAGCAGGAATCACAAATGCTGCTGTGCCGCTTGTCGCAGCGCTGGCTCCAGCAATGCGCCGGGGGGCTTTTGCAGGATTTTGTGCCGCAAGATCTGGAGAAGCTATCCGCCTCGCAGTGATGGAACCTGGCCGCGCGCATGGTTTTTGAGCAAGTGCATGATGGGAGCGTGAGTTGCCGGCCCGATGCGGGCGATGCATGCAAATTTTGACCGACATCAAAGGCTGCAGGGGCCATCGTGGCAGCATGACCTGCTGCGGGTTGAGGAGCACATCATGTCCGGAAAAAACATTCTTCTGATTCAGGGCCACCCGGACACGCTGCTGCCGCATCTGGGCCATGCGCTGGAGGATGCGTATGCCCAGGGCGCCGAGGCGGCGGGCCATCAGGTGCGGCGCGTGCAGGTGGCCCGGCTCGATTTTCCCTTGCTGCACAGCCAGGAGGACTGGCAAAACGGCAGCGTTCCGCCCGCGCTGGCCCAGGCCCAGGCCGATATCGCCTGGGCCCAGCATCTGGTGCTGTTTTTTCCGCTGTGGCTGGGCGACATGCCGGCTGTGCTCAAGGGTTTCCTGGAGCAGGTGGCCCGTCCCGGGTTCGCCTTCAGCCGCGACAGCGCCAACCCCTTCGGACACAAGGGACTCACGGGCCGTTCGGCGCGCCTGGTGGTGACCATGGGCATGCCGGCGCTGGTGTACCGCTGGTATTTCCGCGCCCATAGCCTCAAGTCGCTGGAGCGCAATATCCTGGGCTTTGTCGGCATCGCGCCCGTGAATGAAACGCTGATCGGCATGGTGGACAAGCTCGACACCGCCGGTGTGCAGAAATGGCAGGGCAAGCTGCGCCGGCTGGGCGCCGCCGCGCAATAGCGGGCTGTTGCATGCGCGTGGGGCTCTGCTTTCATGAGAAGAAATCCGGTAATCCCTATGCGGTGCGGGTGTGGCGTGCTATGAAAAAAGTAGCAACCCCATGCCGCCCCTGATTTTCGGCCGGCTGCCCTGGGGCGCATGACGCGGGGCGGCTGTGGTTTGCGGCGACAATTCCGATCCTGAAAATCCCAGTCTTGCGACACCAACAAGAATTCCCCCATGTCCAGTTACAAGGTTCGACCCGCTACCCTGCACGACGCCCAGGCCGTCACCGACATTCACGCCCAGGCTGACGCCGCCGCCTGCAAGGGCCTGGCGCCCGAGGCTCAGCTCGACCCCATACCCGCCGAAAAACGCCTGGCCTTCTGGCGCGAAGCCATTGAATACGGCGAGCCCCAGGTCCATGTCGCGCTCGACGGCGACCAAGTCGTCGGCTTCGTCGGCTTTGACCGCTCCCGCGACAAGGGAACCAAGCCCACCGTGGGCGAGATCTGGGCGATCTATGTGATCCCTTCGCATTGGGGTCGGGGCATCGGCCTGGCCTTGTGGGATGCCGCGCGCGACGGCCTGCAGGACGAAGGCTGCACCCAGGTCACGGTCTGGCTGCGCCTGGGCAACGAGCGTGCCTTGCGCTTTCATGAACATGCCGCCGGCTTCAAGCGCGAGATGGCGAGCCTCAAAACCGTTCCGCTGGGATCGGTGCGGGTGGAAGAAATCAGGCTCAGGCGCGCGCTGGTCTGAGCGGCGTGCGCCGCGGCGCCGACGTCTTGCAAATTTCTTTTTCGCGGATCACAATCGCGCAAAAATGAAACAAGGCGATTGCTGACGGATGTTGGGCTGGAGGGGCGTTGCGCGCACCGCGATCAGCAGCCGCATCAAGCGGGGAGACCACTCATGAAACGGTTGCGGATGCCGTGCGTCGTGCTGATGCTCGGGATGTCGGTTTGCGCAGGGGCGCAGGATGCACCGGAGTCCTGCGCACCCAAGGAGGCGGCCAAGACGATCCCGAGGGTCTGGATGGACGATGCCGTCAATTCCAGGACCCTGAAGGCACGTCTTGGCACACGGATCAACATCGCCTTGGGCGAGGCCGACTACAAGGCGATCCTGAGTGCAGACCGCAGCCCCGTGCTTTACCTCGCGCACATGCCATTGGCGGGCCTTGTGCCGATCGCATCCAGCGCCGTTACCTGCTCCGTCACGTTTTTGCTGGACCGCACCAAGGAAGCTGCCGCAAACTGGAAGGCGCTCGACCAGGCGGCGCTCAACAAGGGCACGAGCGAGCTGGATGTGATGGTCGGGCTTGGCCCCGATGACAAGGGCGAGACCATGGTGCTCAAGGACAAAACGCTCGCGCTCGAAGTGCGCGCGCCCCATGCCATGCAATGGTTCTGGGGCGGTGTGGTGATCCTGCTGGTGCTGACCTGGAAGCTGCGCGGCAAACAGTGGGCGCTGATCCGCGATCGCGGCAGCTTTGCCGAGGGCGTGAGCGGCACGCCGTCGTTCAGCCTGGCCCGCACACAGCTGTTCCTCTGGCTGCTGTTCATGCTCGTCGCCACGCTCTATCTCTGGTCCGTGACCAGTGCCTTGCCCGAGCTGTCGGGCACGGTGCTGCTGATCCTGCTGGTCAGTGGCGGCACCACCGTATCGGCCAAGCTGGTTGAGCAGGCCAATCAATCGAAGCTGCACCCGAGCAAGGGATTTTTTCGCGATGTGACCAACGAGGATCTCGATGCCGCCGCCGACACGCCTTCGCTGCATCGTTTGCAGCAGCTAGTCGTCACCTTGCTGCTGCTGGCGGCCGGCGCGGTCACGGTCTACCGCGACCTGAGCTTTCCGGTGTTTGACGACAACTGGCTGCTGCTGATGGGCTTGAGCGCGGGCACCTATTTGCTGGGCAAGAAATCCGAGAAGGCATGAGCCGCGGGCACGCGAGCACTGCCCGCGTCGCCCTCCCGGGGTCACATGGAAAAAAGAAGGGAATTCGCATGAGAGTCATTCGCAAGGTTTTCGCAATCCTGGTCTGCGGCGGACTGGCTGCTTGCGCCAATCTGGTGGAAATACGCCAGTTTGCCGCGCTCTCGGCGGATTCGGCCAGCTACCAGTCTTTTGTGAAGGACCTCTCGGCATCCCTGGAGCGGCGCAAGCAGTTCGAGCCAGGCAATGAAAAATTCCTTGAGGAGCAGCGCAAGAGGCGTGTTGAACTGGCCCCCGGCTTGCTGGCGATTCATCGCTCGCTCGAAACCTACATGCGGATCATGGCCTCCTTGGCGGCGGACGAAACCGCAAGCTTCAAGTCCGAGGTCGATGCCATCAACGAAGCCGCGCTCAAATATGAGTTTGCAAGCGAAAAACAGACCGCCGCGGTCTCCGCCTTGGGGAAATTGCTGGGCATTGCCGTGGACCTGTGGCGCCAGCGTGAACTGCAAAACTATATCGAAGCCGGATATGGGCCGTTCAGCACGCTGTTGGGGGATCTCCTGCTGATCAACCGGCAAGCCTATGGGCTCACATTGCAGCAGGAGCAGGATGCAATAACCAGGTATTTCGAGCTGCTGGAACTGGAGGCGGGCAAGAACCCCGCCGTGCTCAAGCTGGTGGCGCTTCAGCGCGAGTCGAAGCTGCAGGCGATTCAAGACCGGCGTGCCAAGCTGGCGGGTTATGTCAAGGCACTTGAGGCCATCCAGATCGGCCATGAAAAGCTGTACCGCGAACGCGGCAAGCTATCCGACAAGGAGGTCCTGATCGAGGCCAGACGATACGCCCGGGAGATTCGCGAGTCGATGCAAATTATCCGTAACGTCGAATAAGGAAGTCATCATGCCCAGCAAAAGAGTCACCGCCGAGGAAAAATTCGAGCTCGCCAGCAAATACCAATCCCTGGCGAACGCGGCCTGGCAGTATGTCAAGGAGAACTACGACACGCTTTCCGCGAAGGAACGTTCCGATCTGCTTTCAAGCCAGACCACGCTGAGCAACCATGCGACGGACCTGGTGACGCAGGGGCTCACGGTGCTGGTCGACGAGTCCAAGGCCACCCTCGCCGCCATGCAGGGCGTGATCAGCGATGCCGAGAAGGTTCTGAAGGACATCAAGACCGCGAAGGCCGCCCTGGGCCTGGTGGCCCAGGTGATCGGCCTGGCTGGCAGCCTCGCGACTGGAAATGCGGAATTGGCATACCAGGCCTTTGTCGCGGTCCAAACGAGCGTGGACAAGCTCAAGACGGTTTGAAATAGCGCCCGGCCGCCGCCGGCCATGCCGGCAATCCGCACCGGGCTGCGCGCCCGCATCAAAAAATCCCTGGCTCAGCAGCCCCGTTGCGGCTCCGCGGGTGTGCTGCCACGGCCTATAAATAGTCTTTTGCTATTGCTTTTATTTAATCAATTAACCCAAAGCAATGCTGCGCTGCAATAAGATTCATTCCGTTCCCTGGCGAACGCAATTCATTAACAGGAAAAATCGAAATGTCTCTGATCAATACCGAAGTCAAACCCTTTGCCGCCACCGCCTACCACAATGGCAAGTTCGTGCCCGTCACCAACGAAAGCCTCAAGGGCAAGTGGTCTGTCGTGGTGTTCTACCCGGCCGATTTCACCTTCGTCTGCCCGACCGAGCTGGAAGACCTGGCCGACAACTACGCCGAGTTCAAGAAACTGGGTGTCGAGGTGTATGGCGTGTCCACCGACACCCACTTCGCGCACAAGGCCTGGCATGACACCTCGGACGCGATCAAGAAGGTCAACTACCCGCTGGTGGGCGACCCCACGGGCGCCATCACCCGCAACTTCGACGTGATGATCGAGGAAGAAGGCCTGGCCCTGCGCGGCACCTTCGTGATCAATCCCGAAGGCCAGATCAAGCTGTGCGAAATCCACGACAACGGCATCGGCCGTGACGCCAAGGAACTGCTGCGCAAGGTCAAGGCCGCCCAGTACGTGGCGACCCACCCCGGTGAAGTCTGCCCGGCCAAGTGGACCGAAGGCGCCAAGACGCTGACCCCGTCGCTGGACCTGGTCGGCAAGATCTGAGCCCGGCGCTCATCTGAACTGAAGGGTTTTTAAACGACCCACCCCGGCGCCGGCTCACAAGGCCGGCGCCGGGGCAGGGATCGCATGCACTGTCGAAATGGAGTACACGATGTTGGACGATGGCCTGAAGGCGCAATTGAAGAGTTACCTGGAGCGGGTCACGCAGCCCTTTGAAATCGTGGCCTCCCTCGATGACAGCGACGCCGCGCGCGACATGCTGGGCCTGCTGCAGGACATCCAGGCGCAAACCGACAAGATCACGCTGCGGACCGACGGCACCGACGCGCGCCGGCCCTCGTTCAGCCTGAACCGCATCGGCTCGGCCATGAGCCTGCGTTTCGCGGCCATTCCCCTGGGCCACGAGTTCACTTCGCTGGTGCTGGCCCTGCTGTGGGTCGGCGGCCACCCGCCGAAGGCCGAGCCCGAAGTGATCGAACAAATCAAGAATCTCGAAGGCGACTACAACTTCGAGGTCTACATGTCCCTGAGCTGCCACAACTGCCCGGACGTGGTGCAGGCGCTTAACCTGATGGCCGTGCTCAACCCCCGCGTCAAGACGGTGACGATTGACGGCGGCCTGTTCCAGGACGAAGTCACCCAGCGCCAGATCATGGCCGTGCCCAGCATCTTTCTCAATGGCGAGGTGTTCGGCTCGGGCCGCATGGGGGTGGAGGAAATCGTGGCCAGGCTCGACACCGGTGCGGCCGCTCGCGACGCGGCCAAACTCTCCGCCAAAGCCCCGTACGACGTGCTGATCGTCGGCGGCGGTCCGGCTGGCGCCGCCGCCGCCGTGTACGCGGCGCGCAAGGGCATCCGCACCGGCGTGGCGGCCGAGCGTTTTGGCGGCCAGGTCAACGACACGCTGGCCATCGAGAACTACATCTCGGTACTGGAGACCGACGGCCCCAAGTTTGCCGCCGCGCTGGAAGCCCATGTCCGGGCCTATGACGTGGACATCATGAACCTGCAGCGCGCCGACCAGCTGATCCCCGCCGCGCAGCCCGGCGGCCTGATCGAGCTGCGGCTGGCCAATGGCGGCGTGCTCAAGAGCAAGACCGTCATCCTGTCCACCGGCGCGCGCTGGCGCAATGTCAACGTGCCCGGCGAAGCCGAGTACAGGAACAAGGGCGTGGCCTACTGCCCGCACTGCGACGGCCCGCTGTTCAAGGGCAAACGCGTGGCCGTGATCGGCGGCGGCAACTCCGGCGTGGAAGCGGCGATTGATCTGGCCGGCCTGGTGGCCCATGTCACGCTGCTGGAGTTCGGCGATGCCCTGCGCGCCGACGCCGTGCTGGTGAACAAGCTCAAGAGCCTGCCCAATGTGAGCATCCACACCTCGGCGCAAACCACCGAGATCACCGGCGACGGCCAGAAGGTCAACGGCCTGAACTACACCGACCGCGCCAGCGGGGGCGCCCGCCACGTCGCGCTCGAAGGCGTGTTCGTGCAGATCGGCCTGGTGCCCAACACCGAGTGGCTCAAAGGCACGCTGGAATTGAGCAAGCACGGCGAGATCGTGGTGGATGCGCGTGGCCAGACCTCGCTGCCCGGCGTCTTTGCCGCCGGCGACGTGACCACCGTGCCGTTCAAGCAGATCATCATTGCCGCGGGTGACGGTGCCAAGGCCGCGCTCGGCGCTTTCGATCACCTGATCCGCGCGGTGGCCCCGGCCGCGGCCGCAGCGCCGGTTGCGGAGCCGGCCCTGGCCTGATTTTTGTAGCAAAATCACGGTCTGGCCCTTGTCGATCGGGCGCGATAAGCTATAAAAAATATAGCATATTGCGCCCCTTTTTGTTGCCGGCCCGCGAGCCGGCCCTGCCATGACCATTCTTCTTGCCCCGATGGAGGGGCTGCTGGACTTTGTGCTGCGCGACATCCTGACCCGCGTGGGCGGGGTGGACCGCTGCGTCTCGGAGTTCATCCGCGTCACCAACACGCTGCTGCCCGAGCGCGTTTTCACGCGCATCGTGCCCGAGCTGCTCAACGACGGGCGCACGCTGGCCGGCGTGCCGGTGCGCCCGCAGCTGCTGGGCTCCGACCCGGTCTGCCTGGCCGACAATGCCGCCGTGCTGGCCGCGCTGGGGCCGCCCGGCATTGACCTGAACTTCGGCTGCCCGGCCAAGGTGGTGAACCGCCATGGCGGCGGCGCGGCCCTGCTGGACGAGCCCGAGCTGATTGCCCGCATCGTGTCAGCCGTGCGCCGCGCCGTGCCGGCGCACATGCCGGTGTCGGCCAAGATGCGGCTGGGTTTCAACGACGACTCGCGGGCCGAGGCATGCGCCCATGCCATCGCCGACAGCGGCGCGGCCGAGATCGTGGTGCATGCGCGCACCAAGGCCCACGGCTACCGCCCGCCGGCCTACTGGGAGCGCATTGCCGACATCCGCGCCGCCGTGCGCATTCCGGTCGTGGCCAATGGCGAAATCTGGACCGTGGCCGACGCGCTGCGCTGCCGCGCGCTCTCGGGCTGCGACCGGCTGATGCTGGGCCGCGGCATGGTGACCGACCCCGGGCTGGCGCTGGCGGTCAAGGCCACCCTGTCTTCACCTGCGGAGTCCGTCGATGCGCTGTCGCGGCAAGACGGCGCCGTGAGCTGGCAAACGCTGCAGCCGCTCATCGCCGATTTCTGGCATCTGGTCTGCGGCCGGCTGGAGCGGCGCCAGCAGGCCGGGCGCCTCAAGCAGTGGCTCAACTTCCTGCGCCGGCGCTACCCCGAGGCCGAGGCGGCCTACCTGGCGCTGCGCACCGTCAACGAGCCCGCGCTCATTGACCAGTGGCTGGCACGGCAGCAGCCCGCAGGGCGTGCCACTGCGCCAGCAATGGCCTGATGCTGTCCAGGTCAGGGACCGGGGTGATGCCCTCGATATCGCGCCGCCTGATGGAGGGGTGACTGCCGCCGGCCCAGATGCCGGTCGTTGCGGGCAGTTTTTCGCGCAACTCCTGCAGGCCCCTGAGCACCTGGTTGGGGTTGAGGCTGGCGCTAAAGCTCAAGCCCACGATGTCGGAGCGGTTTGCGGCGGCGGCCTGCACGATCTCCATGATCGGTGTCTGCACCCCGAGCGACATGCACTGGCAGCCCTCCAGCGCGAGAACGGTCTCGGCCATCAGCAAGCCGATGCCGTGCGACTCCTGCGGAAAGGTGGTGAGCAAGACACGCGGCCGGGCCGGCGCGGATGATTCGGGAATGCTGTTGATGGCGATGCGCAGCACCGACGCCACGCTCTCGGTGTACATGTGCTCCTCGAACATCTGGATCTCGCCGCGCACCCAGGCTTCACCGATCATCATATTGAACGGACTGACCAGTTCGGTCACGAAGCGGGCCAATCCCAAATGAAGTATTGCCTGGTTCAGCGTGCGGCGCAGGCGCTGCACCTCGTGGCGTTTGAGCAGCTCAAGACAGGCCTGCAGTTGCGCATCGCCTGCGCCATCGCGCCGCGTGGCAGGCACTGCATCCTGCACCAGCTGCTGCAGCTCGGTCATCTCCAGGGGGACCACGCGCCCGGGCCGCTGTCCGCTGTTCAGGAGCCGGGTGATGAGCCGCAACCGCTCGACCTGCTCGGCCGGGTAGGCACGTTCCCCGAATTCATCACGCACCGGGCGGGGAAAGCCATAGCGGCGCTCCCAGACCCGCAACGTGTCCTTGGATAGGCCGGTATCGCGCTCCACGGCCGAGATGGAATGCGCCGCTGCGGCAGGGGCGGTGGCGTGATTCACGGGCGGGTAGGCATAGGCCTCAGGATTGTTGACATGCTGGCAGGGTATTGAAATATTTTTTATTTTGTCTAGGACAAATGAGATAATTATCTATGAAATTTGAAATAATTTCAATAAATTTAATCTTGTGTCCATGTTAAATTGAGACGGCGACCTCGATGCATGCACATAAAGGCCGGCCTGACAAGGCAGTTGACAGGGTCAGAGGGTTCCCAACGCATCATGAAACTAGCCATCATCGGCTCAGGCATTTCCGGTTTGGCCGTGGCCCATGCCATGCGGGGGCGCGCTGATATCACCCTGTTCGAGGCGGCCGACTACTTTGGCGGGCACACCCATACTGTGGACATTACGCTGCCCACGGCGCATGGGCAGGTGACCCATGGGGTGGATACCGGCTTCCTGGTGTTCAACGAGCGCACCTATCCCCAGTTGATCAGCCTGCTGGCCGAACTCGGGGTGGCGACGGCCCCATCCGACATGTCGTTTTCCGTCAAGACGGTCGATGACGTATCCAGTCGCCCCCTCGAATGGAATGGCGCCAGCCTGAACACGGTGTTTGCCCAGCGCGCCAACCTGCTGAACTGGCGTTTCATAGGCATGTTGCGCGAGGTGCTGCGGTTCAACACACTGGCCACCCAGCTGGCCGAGGCCGGGCAAGAGGCCGAACTGGTGCAGCCGCTGGGCGAATTCCTCGATGCGCACCGCTTTGGCCAAGCGTTTCGCGACTGGTATTTCCTGCCCATGATGGGCTGCATCTGGAGCTGTCCGACCTCACAGATGCTGCAGTTCCCGGTGTCCACCATGATCCGTTTCTGCCACAACCATGGCCTGATCCAGGTGAACCAGCGGCCCCGGTGGTGGACCGTCATGGGCGGCGCTCGCCACTATGTAGAAAAAATCATCGCCCGCATTGCCGACAAGCGCCTGAACACGCCCGTGCGCCTGATCGAGCGCGATGCCCGCGGCGTGACGGTCTTCACCGACACGGGCCCCGAGCGCTTTGACCGCCTGGTCTTGGCAACCCACCCGGACCAGGCGCTGGCCCTGTTGCGCACACCCACGGCGCTGGAGCGGCGGACCCTGGGCGCCATCCGCTACCAGCCCAACCGGGCCGTGCTGCACACCGATGCCTCGGTGCTGCCCGGGCAGCGCCGGGCCTGGGCCGCGTGGAATTATGAGCGCGCCCCTGCCAGCGACACGGAGTCAAGCAGGGTTTGCCTGCACTACCTGATCAACAAGTTGCAGCCCCTTCCCTTCGAGCAGCCGGTGCTGGTGTCGCTCAATCCGGTCCAGGGCATCCCGGCGCAGCATGTGCTGGGCGAGTATGAATACGCCCATCCCGTGTTCGACCTGGCCGCGCTGCGGGCCCAGGACGATGTGCCCCAGCTGCAGGGACAGCAGCACAGCTGGTTTTGCGGCGCCTGGATGGGCTATGGTTTCCACGAAGACGGACTCCTGGCCGGGTTGAGCGTGGCACGCCAGCTCATCATCGATGGCAAGCCGCGCACCGGAGGTTTGCCGTGAGCCTGCCCGCCGCACCGCTGATCGGCTTCGGCCAGGTGCGCCACACGCGCCTGCGGCCCGTGCGCCATGCCTTTGCCTACCCCACCTACTTCCTGATGCTGCCCCTGCGTTCGATGCAGCGCCATGGCTCCGGCGCGCTGGCGCACAACCGCCGTGCCTGGCTGAGTTTCTTTGATGCGGACCATGGCGATGGCCGTGCGCCCGCGCAAGGCGGTGCTCTGGGCTGGCTCGATGAGCTGCTGCAAGGCGAAGGCATCACCGACGCGGGTGGCGAGGTCTGGCTGCACTGCTATCCGCGCGTCATGGGCTACACCTTCAAGCCGGTGAGCTTCTGGTATTGCCACAGCGCCACGGAGGAACTGCGCGCGATCGTGGTGGAGGTCAACAACACCTTTGGCGAGCGCCACTGCTACCTGCTCGACGCGCCCCGCTATGGTGCCGAGCTTCAAGCGGCCAAGATGTTTCACGTCTCGCCCTTTTGCCAGGTCGAGGGCGGCTACCGCTTTCGCTTCATGCGCACCACGCACGCCGGGGTGGCGCAGACGGTGGCGCGCATCGATGTCGATGACGCCAGCGGCCCGCTGCTCCAGACCAGCGTCAGTGGCATGCTCGAACCCGTCACGCGCCAGTCCATCCGCAAAGCCCTGTGGCGCTACCCGGCGATGACGCTGGGCGTGATCGCCCGCATCCACTGGCAGGCTTGGCTGCTGTGGCGCAAACGCATGCGGTTTTTCAGCAAGCCGGCACCGCCTGACGATTTTGTCACCCGGTAAGCCCCACGTTCCAACCGACTCATGAACACCACCACCGCTCCGTCCCTGTTGATCCCGCAAGGCGCACCGGCCAGTGCACGCACGGTCTTCAAGCTGCTGCAGAACCTGCGCCATGGCACGCTGACCCTGCACCTGCCCGATGGCACGGTGCAGCGCTTTGGCGGCAGTGGCACCCAGCCCGGTGCCACCCTGGTACTCAACAATTGGTACCTGTTCTCCGCGACGCTCAAGTCCGGCGACATCGGTTTTGCCGAAAGCTATATGGCGGGCGACTGGAGCACGCCCAGCCTGGCGGATCTGCTCACGCTGTTCATCCGCAACCGCCAGGAGGTGGAAGATGTGATCTACGGCAGCTGGCTGGGACGCCTGCTGTACCGCATCCGCCACCTGCTTCATCGCAATAGCAAAAGCAACAGCAGGAAGAACATCCACGCCCACTACGACCTGGGCAACGCGTTCTACCAGCTCTGGCTCGACGAAACCATGAACTACTCGTCGGCCTGGTTCGAGGGCCGGCTCGATGGCCCGATGCAGCCGGCGCAGCAGGCCAAGGTGCGCCGCGCCCTGAGCATGGCGGGTGTCAGGCCGGGCGACCGCGTGCTGGAGATCGGTTGCGGCTGGGGCGCGTTGGCCGAGATGGCCACCACCGGGTTCGGGGCCAGCGTGGTGGGCGTCACGCTCAGTACCGAGCAACTCGCCTATGGCCGCGAGCGCATGGCGCGCCTGGGCGTGCCGCAAGGTGCCGGCCCGGGGCCGCATGCCGAGCTGCGCCTGCAGGATTACCGCGACATTGCCGATGGACCGTTTGATGCCATCTGTTCCATCGAGATGGTGGAAGCTGTGGGGCGCGAGTACTGGCCCACTTACTTCGAGACGGTCAGCCGGCTGCTCAAGCCCGGTGGCCGCGCCTGTGTCCAGTCCATCGTCATCGACGACGCCCTGTTCGAGCGCTACATCAATTCGACCGATTTCATCCAGCAGTACATCTTTCCGGGCGGCTGCCTGCCGTGTCCGCGCGAGTTCCGCCGGCAGGCCGCGGCGGCGGGGCTCAAGGTGGTGGACGAGCTGTGCTTCGGCCCCGATTACGCCGAGACGCTGCGACGCTGGCGCCACAACTTCCTGGCCGAGAAGCGCCAGATCATGAAGCTGGGTTTTGACGAAAGGTTCATGCGCTTATGGGAGTTCTACCTTGTCTACTGCGAAACAGCCTTCGACGCGGCCAATATCGATGTGGTCCAGTACACGCTACAAAAAGCATAGCTGATTACGCTTTTCTTATGCTGCTTTCCGGCCTTTTTTGCTTTCATTTTCCGGCCAGATCGCAAGCCCCGGCGCCAACCGCGCTGGCGGCGGAATTGACCCAGCCGCGGCTGGCCGGCTCCTCGCGCTACACCTACTGGGGCTTTGACATCTATCAGGCTGCCCTGTGGGTCGAGCCCGGTTTTCGCAGCGGCGATCCCGCGCGCAGCCGGTTTGCGCTTGAGTTGCATTACCTGCGCGGCTTCAAGGGCCGCGACATTGCGCAGCGCTCCATCGATGAGATGCGTCGCATTGGCGAATTTTCCGAGGCGCAGGCCAGAGCCTGGCTCATGTCCATGCAGGCCGCATTTCCCGATGTTGGCCCGGGTGACCGCCTGACCGGCATCCACCTGCCCGGCCAGGGGGTGCGCTTCCTGGTCAACGGCCGCGCCACGGCCGAGGTGCCGGATCCCGAGTTCGCGCGCCTGTTTTTCGGCATCTGGCTGTCGGACAAGTCTTCCGAGCCGCAGCTGCGCCAGGCTCTGCTGGGCCTGGCCGGCACTGCCGTTCAACCCTGAAAGCGCGGCATGCCGGCCTCCCACGCATTTACCCGCCGCGATGGCTGGCGTCATGGCTTGAGTTATGGCCTGATGGGGCTACCGCTCGCGTTTGTTGCCTTGCCGCTGTATGTGATCCTGCCCAACCACTATGCCCGCGAGTTTGGCGTGCCGCTGGCCGCGTTGGGTGGCGTGCTGCTCGCCACCCGGCTGCTCGATGCCTTCATCGACCCGCTGCTCGGGCGCTGGAGCGACCGGCTGTTTCGCCGCTCAGCCCATGCGGTGCTGTGGTTTGGCGCGGTGGCCTGCGCCCTGATGGCCCTGGGTTTTCTGTTGCTGTTTTTCCCGCCCACCCGCGACATGGACGGGCTGCTCATCAGCAGTGCCGGGCTGCTCATGCTGACCTATGCCGCCTTCAGCGCGGTGACGGTGGCCCACCAGTCCTGGGGCGCCCTGCTCGGAGGCGATGCCATGCAGCAAAGCCGGATCGTGGCCTGGCGCGAAGGCCTGGGCTTGCTGGGTGTGGTGCTGGCCTCGGTGGCGCCCGCCTTGCTCGGCATGCCGGCCATGATCATGCTGTTCTGGCTGGCCCTCGCTGCCGGCTGGCTGGCCTGGCGGCGTGCACCCCGGCCCATCCTGAACCCCGCCACGCTGACTCACGGCGCGGCCGTGGCCAAGCAGGGCGCGCTGTGGCTGCCTTTCAGACGCGCCGCATTCAGGCGACTGGCCGCCGTCTTCGTCATCAACGGCATTGCCAGTGCCGTGCCGGCCACGCTGCTGCTGTTCTTCGTGCAGGACCGGCTGCAGGCGGCCAGGGCGCTGGAGCCCCTGTTTCTGGGAAGCTTCTTTCTGTGTGCAGCGCTGTCCATGCCGCTGTGGCTCAGGGTTGTGGGGCGCCTCGGGCTGTCCAGGGCCTGGCTGTGCGGCATGCTCCTGTCGGTGCTCGTGTTCGGCTGGGCCAGCCAGCTATCTGCAGGCGATGCGGCCATCTTCGCTCTCATCTGTGCCCTGTCCGGATTGGCCCTGGGGGCTGATCTGGCCCTGCCCGGCGCCATGCTGGCCGGCGTCATTGCACGGGCTGGCGACCTTGGCCAGGTGCAAGGCGCCTATTTTGGCTGGTGGAACTTTGCCACCAAGCTCAACCTCGCCCTGGCGGCTGGCGTGGCGCTGCCCTTGCTGGGCCTGTTCGGCTATGTGCCCGGTGCGCGCGACCCGCAGGCCCTGCAGGCACTCACCGTGGCTTATTGCCTGCTGCCTTGCGCCCTCAAGCTGCTGGCGGCCGGCGCCCTGTATTCCCTCATCATCCGTCGCCATGAAGGTGGCACGCCCCATAAAACCATTTCAGAGGTCACCCCATGAAACGACGTCTTCTACTTGCCGGTGCCTCGGCGCTGGGCACCACTGTCCTGACGGGCTGTGCTTCTCAGCAACTCAGCGACTATGCCGGCCAGACCCCGCAACTGGATATGCGCAGCTACTTCAACGGCGTGGTAGATGCTTTTGGGGTGTTCACCGACCGGTCAGGCAAAGTGGTCAAACGCTTTACCGTGGTCATGCGCTGCAGCTGGCAGGGCGATCCGGGGCGGGAGGAGGGCGTGCTGGACGAAGACTTCAGTTACTCGGACGGTACCCGGCAAAAACGCATCTGGCGCCTCAAACGAGCGCCCGGCGCCGGGGCGCAAGGCCGCTACACCGGGCGTGCCGACGATGTGGTGGGCGAGGCTTTGGGCCTGGAGCAGGGCAATGCCTTCTACTGGCGCTACACCTTGAGCCTGCCGCTGGATGCTCGCGTGGTCGACGTGCAGTTTGACGACTGGATGTACCTCATGAGCGACAAGGTCATGTTAAATAAGGCCACCATGAGCAAGTGGGGCGTGCGGTTGGGCGAAGTCACGCTCTCGTTTGTCAAAAGGTAGATGGTATGGCACTCAATCCCAAACTGCGCCACTGGCGCGACAAGTCGGTCTGGCTGGTGGGCGCGTCTTCCGGCATCGGCCAGGCCACTGCCTCAGCCCTACATGCGCAGGGCGCCACCGTGTTTGTGTCGGCCCGCAACGCAGATGCGCTCCATGCCTGGGTGGCGCAACACCCAGGCACCGATGCACAGGGGCGCGAGCGTGCCGTGGCCCTGCCGCTGGATGTGACGGATGCGCAGGCGGTGCGCGCGGCGGCGCAGGCCATCGAGGCGCACCAGTCCATCGATCTCGTCATGTATTGCGCGGGCCATTACCGCGAATTGCGGGCCAGCGCGTTCAGCCTGGAGGAGATGCTCAAACACCAGAGCATCAACTATGTGGGCGCCCTGCATGTACTCGATGCCGTGCTGCCCGCCATGCTCTTGCGTGCCAGTGCCCGGGCGCACACGGCAGCGGGACATATCAGCCTGGTCAGCAGCGTGGCGGGTTATAGAGGATTGCCCAACAGCCTGGCCTATGGCCCGACCAAGGCCGCCCTCATCAGTCTGGCCGAAACGCTGTATCTGGACCTGCGCCCGCTGAGCATCGGCGTGAGCGTGATCAACCCCGGCTTTGTCGAAACACCGCTGACCGCGCAGAATGAATTCAGCATGCCCGCTCTCATCACGCCGCAGCAGGCGGCCACCGCCATACTGGCGGGATGGTCGCGCGGCGACTTTGAAATCCATTTTCCCAAGCGCTTCACGCGCTGGATGAAGTTCCTACGCCTGTTGCCTTACCGTTTCTACTTCCCCCTTGTCAGAAAGTTCACCGGACTATGAACCATGCCATTGAAAACATAGTGATGTTCTTTGAAACCCTCACGCCGCAAAGCGTGAGTCGTCTTGGCGAGTTCTACACCGATGACGCCTGGTTCAAGGACCCGTTCAACGAAGTGCGCGGTCTAACCGAGGTGCAACGCGTCTTCCGGCACATGTATGTGGTGCTGCAGGAGCCGCGCTTCGTCATTACCAGCCGTGTGGTGGACGGCGATCAGTGCTTCCTGACCTGGAACTTTCACTTCCGCTTCAGGAAATTCAGCCCCGGCGTGGCGCAAACCGTGCGCGGTGCCTCGCACCTGAAGCTCTGTGCCGATGGCCGCATCCGCTTTCACCGCGATTACTGGGACGCCGCCGAGGAGCTGTATGAAAAGCTGCCCGTGGTGGGCGGCCTGATGCGCTGGCTGAAGAAACGGGCGAACAGTTAAGCAGGAGCATGCGCACCGCGCTCCGTGGGAACAGATCCTAAGGCGGCAGGATCAGCAGGGCTTCCTGCCGCCAGTAGTCCACCGCCTCGAAATAACTGCCCCACACGCAGCCGTTGCAGCCGCGCCCGCAGCAGGTGCTGGGTTCGGGCGGCGGCGGACGCAGCGTCACGCCCATTTGCTGCGCGCGCTGCTGTTGTTCGGTAAAGACGGCCAGTGCGGCGTCGCGGCGGGTGGGAAGAGGAGGCATCCAAAGAAAAGCAGAGGGGAGAAAACAAGGCGCCGGGCATTATCGCGCCAGGAAGTGGACTATTTGTTACAAATGACCATGCCGTGAAGCGCCGGAAATTTGTTAAATTGCTCATTCAAAGCCATGAATTCCGCATCCGCCATCGCCCAATCCGGTCTGAACGCAGCGCAGCTGCGCATGAACACGGCTGCCCACAATATCGCCAACCTGCAAACCGACAATTTCCGCCGGCAAGAGGTGGTGCAAGAGTCGGTGGCGCAGGGCGGCGTGAAAGCGGGTGTCAAGCCGGCCGGTGTGGCGGGCGAGGCACTGGCGGAAGACGTGGTGCAACAAATCAGCGCGGGCTACGCTTTCATCTCAAGTCTCAAGGTCATTCAGACCGAGAAAAAAATGATGGGCACGTTGCTGGACGAACTGGCCTGAAGCAGGAAGCAACGCGGACCGCGCGTCGGCGTCGTGGAGGCGCCGCCGGGAAAATTACCGCTTGTCCGTCCCGCGCGCCTGGCGGTCCTTCCAGCGCCGCGCGGCATGCTGCGCGATGAAGACGCCGCCCAGCAACAGCGCGAACCAGCCCACCAGATAGGAAGACGTCACGATGGCGCGCATCTCGGTGGCGGCCATGAAGGCCGGAGCGATGAGCACGGCCAGGCCGATCAGGGCGATGAGGACGCCTTTTTGCAGCAGCTCGCTGTTGGCCTTGCCGCGCTGGGCTGGGGATGTGTTGGGTTGGGGCATGGGCTCGATTATCGAATGAACGGCCGGCATTTCCCCCGCACCCGGCGATGGCCTGGGGCTTTGCGAGTGAACTAAAATCCGCTGCTCCGGTTTTGATTTTTAGCAAGCGGCGGGGCGTGGATTGTGAAAGAATGCATCAGATGACCCTCTTCCAACGTCTTTTTCGCGGGCGATGCCTGCATTCCCTGGTTGTGTGCGGTTTTGCCTTGGCGGCTTCGTTTGGTGTTGCCGCGCAGGACAAGGAACCAGCCAGTGATGGCGCCTGGCGGATCGAATTCAGCCCTTACACGCATCACTACAATTTTGATCCGGAACACAGACAGGTGTGGGCTGTCGGTCTGGAGCGAGAGTCGCCAGATCACTCGCTGTATGGGTTCACGGCATTTTCCAACTCGTTCGGACAGCCCAGTGCCTATGGCTACTACGGCCGGGTCTACAACAAGGTGTGGGACCGGTTTGACTCCTTGTACCTGAAATGGACGATTGGGGTGATTTACGGCTACAAGGTGCCTTTTGACGACAAGATCATGTACAACAACAATGGTTTCGCACCCGCCATCATTCCCGCCGTTGGCTGGCACCTGGACGACGCCTGGAGTGTGCAGGTGAATTTTCTGGGTACGGCGGCCTTGATGCTGATGGTGTCCAAGAAGCTTTAGAACGGGGCTTCTCATGATTTGGGGCCGCAAATCATGAGAAGACAAACTCTTGTAAAAGACCGGATACGGCTTTTCATTTTTCTCACCGCCCTTGTCGCCGCGCTCGGTTCCTGCGCGTGGATGGATGCCCGGCAGCGCATGCTGGTATTGCGGCCCACGCCGGGGCGGCCGGCGGATGCTGCTGCCTTGCCGCCCTGGATTGAAGCGAGCGCCCTGCCGGTGATGCAGGGCGACAGCGCCCAGCCGGGCCATGTGCAGGTGTGGTGGCTGGCGCAACCGGACGCCAGCGCGCCAACGCTGCTCTACCTGCACGGCACGTTCAGAACCCTGTTTCACAACCTTGAAAAAGTCATGGCCCTGCATGAGGCTGGTTTTGCGGTGCTGGCGGTCGAATACCGCGGCTGGGGCGAAAGCAGCGCCCTGGTGCCCGACGAGGCCAGCATCTACCAGGATGCCTGGGTGGCGTGGGGCGCGCTGACGCGCCGTCAGCCGGATCCCGGCAAGCGATTCATTTACGGGCATTCCATGGGGGGCGCGGTGGCTGTGAACCTGGCGTATCGGCTGACCCCCTCCACCGCAGCCGTGGCCGCGGGGGGTGCTCCGCCAAGGCCCGCCTATGCCGGATTGATTGTCGAGTCCGGCTTCACCAGCATGCCGGACCTGGCGGCGGCCAATGGCTTTTGGGGCAGCCTGCTGGCGCCCTGGAGCGTCCTGCAGTTCGATGCCCTGTCAAAAATGCCATCCCTTCGCCAGCCGCTGCTGGTGATGCATGGCAGCGCCGACACGACCGTGCCATGGGCATTGGGCAAAAAACTGTTTGACACGGCCCATGAGCCCAAGACCTGGCTGTTGGTGCAGGGCGGCGAACACGCCGATCTGCAAAGCCGCAACGCCGCGCCATACCAGGCGGCCTTGAGGCATTTCTGGCAATCCACGCTGGCTGACAAGCCGGTGCAGCCGGTTTTGGCGCGTTGACCCGGGCTGCCCTCGACGAGGAATGCGCGCTCATCCGGGCGCCACTATTTCCTTTGACATGGCCGGCAAGGCCACACATACTTCGCGCCAGGGTTTGAATTTTCTGCCGGTCAGCTTGGCGCGTCATCTGTTCCCGCCGGGCACTATCCAGGAAGCACTCACGTGAAAAAGGCCGCTGAACGTCGTCATTTCTGGCGCTCTGTTTTCCATTCGCCGGTTCATCTCAGCACGCAGGGGCGCAGCAGTCTGGCTCGCTTGCTGGATGTGTCGCTCAAGGGCGCCCTGCTGGAAGTCGATGCCACATGGCAAGGCGCGGTGGGTCAAAAATGCCAGTTGCGCCTGGACCTCGCCGCCGACACCAGCATCACGATGCAAGCCACGGTGGCGCATGTCGAAGGTTCACACCTCGGACTGCATTGCGATGGCATCGATCTGGACAGCATCACCCACCTGCGCCAGCTGGTGGAGCTCAATTCAGGCGATCCCTACATTCTGGACCGCGATCTTGCCAACCTCGTGGGCAAAAAGGCGCACGCAACTCCCTCGCCCTAAGCCCTGCCCTGCAGGCACAAAAGATGCGTCGCCTTGTCGCCGTCTTGCGGCACGCTGCCGCGTGCCGCCACGCCGGCCGCAGTGAGCAGGTTGGGGCAGGGCAGGCCATGAATCGCCATGGTTCATGCCGGTGCCGTAAGACCTTCAAACCCCTGCGCGGGACGTCCTTTCCCTGACATGGTAACTTCAGGGCCGGACAAAAAATAATGAGAAACACCCCCATGAACAGCATGCATGCGGATTTGGGCGAACGTTTGGGCGCCTTGGCTCCCGAGCGCCTGCTGGGCATTCGCCGCGGCATCGAGAAGGAAAGCCTGCGCGCGCTGCCAGAGGGCGTGCTGGCCCTCACGCCGCACCCGCTGGCGCTGGGTTCGGCGCTCACGCACCCGCATATCACTACCGACTACAGCGAGTCCCAGCTTGAACTCATCACCGGGGTGCATGCCGGGGTGCAGGCCTGCCTGGACGAGCTCACCGAGGTTCACCAGTACACCTCCCGCGCGCTGCGGGACGCGGGCGACGAGATGCTCTGGGTCTCCAGCATGCCCTGCGGCCTGCCGACCGACGAAACCATTCCCCTGGGGCGTTACGGCTCGTCCAACATCGGGCGCGCCAAGAGCGTCTACCGCATGGGCCTGGGCCACCGCTACGGCCGGCGCATGCAGACCATCTCTGGCATCCACTACAACTGGTCCTTGCCTGAAGTGACCAGCGAGCAGTACTTCGCCCTGATCCGCAACTTCCGTCGCCACGCCTTCTTGCTGCTTTATCTGTTTGGTGCCTCGCCGGCGGTGTGCTCCACTTTCGTGGCCGGACGGCAGCACGAGTTGCAGACGCTGACCGGCAACACGCTCTACATGCCGCACGGCACCTCGCTGCGCATGGGGCGGCTGGGCTACCAGAGCGATGCGCAGGCCTCGCTGGCCGTGAGCTACAACAGCCTGGAGGGTTATGCCGAGTCGCTGCACGACGCGCTCACGCGCCCCTGGCCGGCCTACGAGGGCCTGGGCATCGTCAATCCGGGCGGCGACTACATCCAGCTCGCCACCAGCCTGCTGCAGATCGAAAACGAGTTCTACGGCACCATCCGCCCCAAGCGCACCATCTTCTCCGGCGAGCGGCCGCTGCATGCGCTGCGCGAGCGCGGCGTGGAGTATGTGGAGGTGCGCCTGCTCGACCTGGACCCCTTCGAGACCGTGGGTATCAATGCGCAAACCATGCGTTTCATCGACGTGTTTCTGATGCACTGCCTGCTGACCGACAGCCCGCCTGACACTCCGCAGGAAATTGCCGAGCTGGCTCGCAACCAGGATCTCACGGCGGCTCGCGGCCGCGAACCTGAGCGGCAGTTGCTGCGCGGTGGGCGCGAAGTGCGGCTCACCGAGTGGGGTGCCGAGCTGCTGCAGGCGTTCGAGCCGATCGCGCGGGCACTGGATGCCGCGCACGGCGGCACCGATTACAGCCAGGCTGTACGCGCGGCCGGGGTGGGACTGCGCGATGCCGCCACGCTGCCTTCCGCCCGCGTGCTGGCGGCCATGGCCGCGCAGCACGACAACTCGTTCCGGGACTTTACCCGCGCCCGCTCGCAGCAGACGCGCCAAGCCCTGCTGGACCTGCCCTGGACGCCGCGGCAGCAGGCCTATTTCGAAGCCATGGCCCGGCAGTCCCTTGAAGCGCAGAAAGCGATCGAGGCAGCAGACACCATGCCGTTCGAGATTTTCCGGCAGGAATACGTGTCGCCCCAACGCCTGGGGCTGTTGGCCGGCCCTGCGTCGCAGAAAGAACCGCACCGTGCCGGCCCGGCCCGGCACCAGCGCGCACCATCCCACCAGGAATGACGCGGAGGCCCACAATCCATCCCTTATTCCCTTAGCCCAGAAAAGAGAGCGCAAGCGCATGGCCATCCAGTGGTTTCCGGGTCACATGAACCTGACCAAAAAAGCGATTGAGGAGCGCGTCAAGAACATTGATGTCGTGATCGAACTGCTGGACGCCCGGCTGCCCGGCTCCAGCGCCAACCCCATGCTGACCGAGCTCACCGCGGGCAAGCCCACCTTGAAGGTTTTGAACAAGCAGGACCTGGCCGACCCGGCGCGCACCGCGTTATGGCTGGCCCACTACAACAGCCTGCCTGGCACCCGGGCGGTGGCGCTGGACGCCAGCATGGCCACGCCCGCCAAAGCCCTGATCCAGGCCTGCCACGCGCTGGCCCCCAACCGCGGCGGCATGGTCAAGCCCATGCGCGTGCTGATCTGCGGCATTCCCAACGTGGGCAAATCCACGCTCATCAACACACTCACCGGCAAGCGCGCGGCCAAGACGGGCGACGAGGCCGGCATCACCAAGCTGGAGCAGCGCATCTCGCTGGCCGATGACTTTTACCTGTACGACACGCCCGGCATGCTGTGGCCCCGCATCATCGTGGCCAAGAGCGGCTACAACCTGGCCGCCAGCGGCGCCATCGGCCGCAATGCGTTCAACGAGGAAGAGGTGGCGCTGGAACTGCTGGACTATCTGAGGCAGCACTACGCAGCCTTGCTGCAGGCTCGCTTCAAGCTCGATGCGGTGGCTGGTCTGAGCGATGAAGAGCTGCTCGATGAGATCGGCCGCAAGCGCGGCGCCCTGCAGGGGCGGGGCCGCGTGAACATGCAAAAAGCGGCCGAGATCGTCATCTTCGAGTTTCGCGCCGGCACCCTGGGGCCGATCACGCTGGAAACCCCCGAGGAATTTGCCCAGTGGCTGGCCGCCGGGAAAAAAGTGGATGCCGAGCGGCAGCTCAAGAAGGACGCGATTGAACTGGACCGCATGATCCGCTTCAAGAAAATTCCGCGCCCGCCACGCCCGGACGCATGACGGCTTATTTGTATTTTTCCTTGCCGCGCGGCATCACCGTGGTGGTGGGCTGATGCGGGCGGTCTGACGTGCTGGGTGGTTTCGGGGGCGAAGTGTCCTTTTTGGGCTTCTTCGCCATCTTGTTGCTGCGCTGTTCGCCTTTGGCCATGATGTGTCCTCAACGGGGGTCCTGGGAAGCAAGACCTGAAGGCGCAATGGTAAGCCACAATCAGGGCCGGCGACAACCGGGCCGCTGCGCCGGATCGCGCTCTTGCGTCAGGCTTCGCACCTTCGCCCGGCGTCCGCGCCGTTGCGCGAAAATATCCCCATGAAAAAAACCATTCTTCCCCTGAGCCTGCTGATTGCCCCCGACAAGAACGATCCCCAGCCCCTCGTCATCTACCACGGCCGCGCTTGCCCGGACGGGTTCGCGGCAGCCCTGGCCGCCTGGCTTTATTACGAGGGCCAAGCCGAGTTCCTGGGGCTGGACCACGGCGACATCAAAACGGTGCAGGACCTGCCCGCGCTCGACGGCCGCGCTGTTTACATCCTCGACTTTTCCTTCTCGCCCGAGCTCATGCACGGCATTGAAGAGCGCGCCGCCAAACTGGTGATGCTGGACCACCACAAGAGCGCGGCGAAAAAGCTCACCGGCTTTGCCTGCCGCTGCGGGGTGGTGCACTTTGACATGCACAAGTCGGGCTCGCGCCTCGCGTGGGAATTCTTCCAGCCCGGCCGGGCGATGCCGGACCTGGTTCGCTTCATCGAAGACCGCGACATCTGGGTGTGGCAATACCCCGAGAGCGCCGCTTTCCTCGCGGCGCTGGACATGGAGCCTTGCACTTTCGAGCGCTGGGCCGAAATGGCCTCCTTCACCCCCGAGCAGCTGAAATTTTTCATGGCGCGCGGCCAGGCCATGGACGAGAAATTCAGCAAGCTCGCGGCCGATATCGCCGAGGGCGCGCAGCCCATCACCTTCAACGGCCAGCACGGGCTCATGGTCAATGCGCCCGGCGTCTTTCACAGCCTGGTGGGCGACATCCTGTCCAGGCAAAGCGGCACCTTTGCGCTGATGTGGAGCGCCGCCAAGGGTGGCGTCATCAAGGCGGGGCTGCGCTCGCAGCGGGGTTTTGACTGCATCGCCCTGGCCGAAAGCATGGGCGGCGGCGGCCATGCCCAGGCCTGCGGCTTCAAGATGCCCACCGAGCGCCTGCCCGAGCTGCTCAGCGGCACGTTTGTCGCGGCCGCCAAGCCGTCAGCCGCGCAGCACCAGGTCTGAGCACGGCAAGGCCACGCAGGGCAGCACGTAGCCCTCGGCCTTTTCCTGCGGGCTCAGGCCCGGCCATTCGATCTCGTAACGCACCTGGCCGCTTTCCACCTGGCCGATGCAGGTGCGGCAGGTGCCGTTGCGGCACGAGCTGGGCCAGGCAATGCCGCCCTGTTCCAGCGAGATCAGCAGCGGCTGCCCGGCCCAGGCATCAAACTGCTGGCCCTCGGGTTCCACGCGGGCAATGAAAAACGGGGGCGTGTCGCTGGGGTTCATGCGTGTCGGGTCGGGTTCATGGACGGCAATGCATGATTGTATTGAGCATTGAATTGGCCCTCTGGCCTTGTGGAATATGCGCAGGCAGCTATAAAAAACATAGCATCCGACGTGTGCCGCCGGGCGGCTCAAGCTGGCAGGGCCACGCCCCAGTAATGGAAGGTAAAGGGCCGCGGGCCGGGCAGGTAGCGCGTGTGCGGCTCGGGCAGCGCAAAACCCGCCGCCCGCAGCAGGGCCGGGATGTCACGCCCCAGGTGGCAGCCGCCGGCCAGCGGGCCCCACAGCGGCTGCAGCCGGTCTTGCCAGCGCCGCACCGATGCATCGGGCGCGCGGCCATGCTCGCAAAACAGCAACTGCCCACTGGGCTGGAGCACGCGGCGCATCTCCTTGAGCGCGGCCAGCGGGTCGGGAATGGTGCACAGCGTGTAGGTGACGAGCACGGTGTCAAAGCTGGCATCGGGCAGCGGAATTTTCTCGGCTGACAGGCCCACCAGCTCCACGTCCAGCCCGGCCTGCGCAATGCGCTCGCGCGCCAGCGGATGCAGTTGCAGCGCCGGGTCCAGCCCCACGATCCGGGTGACGCGGCGCTTGTCGTAATAGGGCATGTTCAGGCCCGTGCCCATGCCCACCTCCAACACGCGGCCCTGCGCCAGCGGCACCACCAGCTGGCGCTGCCGGCCGATCATGGGCAGGCCGCAGGCGAAGTCCAGCGCGCGGGGCAGGATGTGGCGCTCGTACCAGGAGGGGCTCATTTTGTTATTACGGTGTTGTCACGCTCGGCGATGACGGTGTTGTTCCAGGTGGCTTTCATGCGATGCTTTCAAGGTAAAAGGGTTTGAAGTCCCCGTCGGTCAAGCGTCAATAGCTACGAAACAAATAGCAAATGGACGCAAGGCGGCGGGCGCTGCCGCAGCGTCAATTTACCCCTGCCAGCTGCCCGGCGCCAGGCCGTCCAGCGTGTAGGGGCCAATCGCCGCGCGGATCAGGCGCAGGGTGGGGTGGCCCACGGCCGCCGTCATGCGGCGCACCTGGCGGTTGCGTCCCTCGCGGATCACCAGCTCGATCCACGTCGTGGGCTTGGATTGGCGCACGCGAATGGGCGGCACGCGCTCCCACACCGCTGGCGGCGGCTCCAGCAGGCGCGCGCGCGCCGGCAGGGTGAGGCCATCCTTGAGCTGAACGCCGTGGCGCCAGGCCGCCAGCGCGGCTTCATCGGGCACGCCCTCCACCTGCACCCAGTAGGTCTTCTCCATCTTGAAGCGCGGGTCGGCAATGCGGGCCTGCAGCTGGCCGTCGTCCGTCAGCAGCAGCAGGCCCTCGCTGTCGGCGTCCAGCCGGCCGGACACATAGACGTGCGGGATGTCGATGAAATCCTTGAGTCCGCGCCAGCGCCCTTCAGGCGTGAACTGGCTGAGCACGCCGTAGGGCTTGTTGAAGCGGATCAGGCGGGATGGGCGGTCGGTCACTTCACCCGCAGCCCCTGCACCAGCGCGCCCAGCGTTATGCCGGCCAGCGCCCACAGCAGGCTCCAGTTGCCCGCACCCAGGCCCGCAATGGCCGGGCCGGGGCACACGCCGCACAGGCCCCAGCCCACGCCGAACAGGGCCGCGCCCACGGCGGTGTTGCGGTTCCAGGCGCTGGGGTGGGCGTGAAAGTGGTCGTCCAGCAGCGGCCGGGCCAGCAGGCGGGGCGCCAGCTGGTAGGCCAGCAGCACCACCAGCACCGCGCCGCCCATCACCAGCATGAGACCGAAGTCAGACAAGCGCAAAAAGCTCAGCACCACCTCGGGCCGGATCATGCTGGCGTAGGACAGGCCGAAGCCGAACAGCGCGCCCGCCGCCAGCGTGGCGAGCCCCCGCAAAAGTGTCATGCGGGCCGCCTTCATGCCAGCCACCTGGCGGCCAGGTTGGCCGTGAGGAAGGCGGTGGCCATGAAGGTCAGCACCGCCATCAGCGAAGGCAACTGCAGCGAACCCAGCCCGCAAATGCCGTGGCCCGAGGTGCAGCCGTTGCCCAGGCGCGCGCCGTAGCCCACGAAAAAGCCGCCCACCAGCAGCTGCCACGCCGGCACCGCCGTGGCTTCGCGCACGCCGCCCGCAAAACCCAGCCACCACACCAGCGCGCCCAGGATCAGCCCCGCCGCATACACCAGCCGCCAGTCGCGCGAATCGACAAAACGCCCCTGCTGAAAAAACGGCCGGCGCACCACGTAAGACCAGGTGCTGGAGAACACCGTGCTCATGCCGCCGATGCGGCCCGTCAGCACGAACAGCAGCGCCGCACCCGTGCCGATGATCATCCCGCCCAGCAGGTAGTGCTGCCAGCCCAGGGGGAAAAAAGAAAGAGAAAGATTCATGGGGATGGATTATCCGTGGGCGCGATGTTGCTCACGGCCCCAGGGGCCATGCCCGTCCACACCAGCAGCAGGTTGTTGGCGGGCATGGCGTGGCGCGCGGCCAGTCGCAGCCCGGCGCGGCCGGCCTCTTGCGCCACGTCTTCGCGCCGCCGGATGCCCCAGGCCGGGTTTTGCGCGCGCAGGCTTTGGTCGAACGCCAGGTTGCCCTCTGACGTAGGCACATCGTCTTCCAGATACGGGCCGTAGGTGACGAGCACACCACCGGGCGCCAGATGCCGCGCGCTGCCCTGCATCAAGGCGGCGCAGCTGGCCCAGGGCGAGATGTGCAGCATGTTGGCGCAGTAGATCAGATCGAACAGCGGCGGCTTGCCTGGCGCATCGTCGGGCAACCCGGTATTCGTCAACCATGCTGCGGCCAGCACGTCCAGCAGTCTGGGCGGCTGCACGTTGCCGAGCCGTGCCTCGATCATGCGCGCCGTGACGGACGGGAACAGGTCCGTCTGCCTGTCGCTGGGCTGCCAGGTCCAGCGCGGCAGATGGGCGGCAAACCAGGCCACATGCTGGCCGGTGCCCGAGGCAATCTCCAGCGCGCGCCCCTGCTCGGGCAGCAGCTGGCGCAGCAAGTCGAGGATGGGCTGCTTGTTGCGCTCGGCGGCGGGGCTGAAGTCGGGCGGGGGCATGGTGACGGTGCAGTGCGGGGTTTATGAATGAAAATATGAATGAAAACGGGCACTAGCCCTTGTGGAATATGCGCAAGCAGCTATCAAAAATATAGCATATGTTCATCGCGCCGCAGCCGCCATCGGCAAGCGGTACATGCGGCGCGGGCGCTTGCCGCAGTTTAGCTTTGACCGGGGCGGGCTTCAGATAGGATGGGTCCGTTGTTGTTGAAAGCCCCGATACCCGCCATGCCTACCCGCCACGCCACCCCCGACAAAGACGCCATCGCCTTGCTCCCGCCCTTTGAGCGGCTGGGGCTGGACCGCATTGCCCTCGTCACCACCGCGGCCCAGGCGCGCGAGGCCGTGCGCGAGCTGGCCGACACGCCCGCCTGGGGCTTTGACACCGAATCCAAGCCCACCTTCCGGGTGGGGGATGTGTCCGAGGGGCCGCACATCCTGCAGTTGGCCACCGCCGAGCGGGCCTGGGTGTTTCAGCTGCACGACCCACATTGCAGCGCGGTGGCGGCCGAGCTGCTGGCCCTGGGTGGCATCGCCAAGGCCGGCTTTGGGCTGGGGGACGACCGCAAGCGCATCATCCAGAAACTGGGCGTGGAGCCCGCCGGCGTGCTGGAGCTCAACACCGTGTTCCGCGAGCGCGGCTACCGCAAGGACATGGGCGTCAAGGGCGCCGTGGCCGTGCTGTTCAACCAGCGCTTCATCAAATCCAAGAAAGCCGCCACCAGCAACTGGGCCCATGCCCGGCTGACCGAGGCGCAACTGGTCTACGCCGCCAATGACGCCTATGCGGCCATCCGGGTGTTCCATGCGCTGGGGCTGGCCGGACCAGTCGCCCGCTAGGCCAGCCTGAGAGCGCCCTTAGTCGGAGCTGAACTCGTAAACGACTTCCTCACTCTCCACCATGTCCAGGATGTCGTTCAGGACCTCATCGTCTTCCGTGCTGGCCCAGGTTTCCTCGGGATCGCTGGCAAACAGCGGCTCGATGGCCATGTCCATGAACAGGCCGTTGGGCAGCTTCACCACAGGCGTGCCTTCCGAGGTTTCGACCAGTTCCCAGTCGTCCGGGACGGACATTTCGAGTTGGATGGTGATGCTGAGTTTTTTCATGGTGTGTTTCCTTCTCTGTGAGGCGTGGAGATTAACCCAAGCGTCACAAGCCCACACGGGGGGAAAGCTGCACTGCGATAGCATCGCCTCATGAGTCTTCATTACGAGAGCGTTCAAGTCGCCTCGCTGTACCCCGATGCCTTCCATGTGGCAGCCCCCGTGTCACCCGTGGGGCGCGAGGTGTGGCCGCGCCAAGCGGGCGTTTTCATCCGCCAGGGCGGGCCACAAGCCGAAGAAGCCACAGGCGCCGACCAGCCCCCGCGTGAGCCGTCTGCCGGTGGGCTGCCATCCCGTGAGCTGGTGGCCGGGCAGTTTGGCCTGGTGCCGCGCTGGGTCAAGTCGGCGTCTGACGCCAAGCTGCGTTCCACCAAGCTGGTCAATGCACGGTCAGAAACCGTCACCACCTCCAACAACTTCCGCGATGCCTGGCTGGGCGGGCAGCGCTGCATCGTGCCGATGATGGCGTTCCTGGAAGACGACTGGCGCAGCGGCAAGGCCGTGCCCACCCGCATAACCCGGGTGGACGGCAAGCCCATGGGCGTGGCGGGCTTGTGGGAAAGCTGGACCGGGGCCGACGGCGAGGTCATCGTCAGCTACACCCTGCTCACGGTGAACGCCAACAGCCATGCCCTGATGCACCGCTACCAGCAGCCCGGCAACGAAAAACGCATGGTGGCCCTATTGAACGAGGGCGCTTTTGATGCGTGGCTGAGCGCCAGCCCCGAGAAGGCCCGGGAGTTCATGCGGGCCTATCCGGCCAGCGGGCTGACAGCCAACCCGGTTGAGAAAACCCGCTGAGCGCCTAGTGGGTGACGAACTCGTAAACGACGTCCTCGCTCTCCACCATGTCCAGAATGTCATTCAGGGCATCATCGCTCTCGGTGCTGCTCCAGGTTTCCTCGGGGTCGCCGGCAAACAGGGGCTCGATGGCCAGGTCCAGAAATTGACCGTTCGGCAGCTTCAACACGTGCCCGCCTTCGGAGGTCTGGGCCAGCTCCCAATCGTCCGGGACGGACATCTCCAGCTTGATCGTGACCTTGAGTTTTTTCATGGTGGGTTTCCTGGTCTGTGAGGCGGCGAGGTTAACCCATGCCCAGCCGGGCGCTGACTTCAGCGGCATCCGGCGCGCCAAACGCGGTGTTGTGCCGCCCGGTCAAGGGGCCGCCGCCGGGGATGATGTTGCCCGCGGCGTCGTAGCCGATGGCCTTGAATTTCCAGACAGCGCCAATGCGTTTGAGATTGCCCACGTGCGAGCCGTCTGGCAGGTGCACGCTGTGCACATCGGTGTTGACCGGGGTCAGGGTGAGGGTGGTCACGGGCGGAATCTGGGGAAGATTTAAGAATAAAAATGGGCTCTATCCCAGGTGGAATATGCGCGAGAAGCTATCAAAAATGTAGCAGTTTGATCTGCGTCGTCAAAAGAGTGGGGACTCACGCCACCTTCACGGCATTGCCGAAAGCCACGCGGCCACGCACCATCTCGGCTTCGGGTTTCGGGTCAGCTGGCCTTGGTTGCTGGTGTCTGGGCTTTGCCCGGGGCCATGGGCACTTTGACGCCAAAAGCCTTGGCCAGGCGCCGGGCGCGTTCGGCGGACTGCACCAGTGCCTTCTCAAGCGCCTTCGGCGTGGGCATCAGCCGCGGTTCGCCATTTTTTGCAGTTTGTGCCATGTGGGTGTTTCCGTAATGGACAGATTATCACCTTCGCTGGTGGCAACGAGCCGTGCATGGGGTGAGCGCGAATTGTCGAAGATGGCCCAGCGCGATGCAAGTGGCGCGTACAACTTGAAGAAATTATCAAGGCTGCGCCCAAAGCGTCGCTTCACCACATCGGTTGGCACGTCGTGCCCGCCCAGGGCCACGCGCAGTTTGACACGGCGTACGGCGAGTTGCGCGTTGGTCAGCGAAAAGTAATAAATCGCCACGCCATAACCCCGTGCCTTGAGATCGCGCAGAAAAGGGGCAAAGGTTCGGCTGGCGAGCGTGCTTTCAAACGCGAAGTCTTCCCCAGCGTCCGCCAACTGGTGCAGCCGTTGCAACATGATCCGGCCCGCCGTGAACGTCACTGCCTCGGTGTGGTGCCCCGAAAGACCACGGGCAATGAAGTCCGCATTGACAAAAGTGTGGATGCCCAGTGTGGCCAGGATCGCATCTGCGTGCGTGGACTTGCCAGCGCCGTTAGGGCCGGCAAAGACGATGACACGCGGTGCCGGTTTGCGAGGCTTGGCCCGTGCCATGGCGGCTAGGCCTCCACCTTCACGGCATTGCCGAAGGCCACGCGGCCGCGCACCATCTCGGCCTCGGGTTTCGGGTCGGGGTAGTACCACACGGCGTCGGTGCACATCTCGCCGTTGACGATCAGCGAGTAGTAGCTGGCCTGGCCCTTCCAGGCGCAGCTGGTCTTGTGGTTGCTGAAGGTGACGTACTCGCGCTTGAGTGCGCTCTCGGGGAAGTAGTGGTTGCCTTCCACCAGCACGGTGTCGTCACTCTCGGCGATGACGGTGTTGTTCCAGGTGGCTTTCATATTCGACAGACGACAACTAAAGGCGATTATCGATCTACTCAGTACGCTGCGCGTTGCCTCTTTCGGTTCAACTTGCTTTTACGAACTGGATGATTGAGTCTATCTCTTGAATGGTCGTTCGAAACCATTCCCTTGCTCGAGGTGCGATCACCCACTTGCCTCTAGCTCTTAGTACGCCGTGGATAGCTGTCTCAAAGGCATCGGCATCAGTTGACGGCCAGATCTTGAGGATCTGCGGAGGCTCTGGATTGGCTGTGCCAAGCTGCTGATTGATTCGGTCTTCAACGTTTCCTGATGCCTTTCCAATCTTGATCATCGTTCCATTAAGCGAGGGAAAGGTGTAGGCATATATTGAGCCGACCGACACGGCTCCATCAATCTCGTCTTCTTCCTCTTCTTCCAAGGCTGCTGCATCAGTAAGAATAAAGAGGCCACGGGTGTCGGATGACATGAGCACACCGGATGATTTCAGTATGTGCAGTACAAAGTACCGCGTTTGCGACATAAGGGTCGATTTGACGCCTTTGGCATCTACTCTTGAGATCGATTCGAGATCGGCTTGCGTGAGGGTCCCCTTCTTAACCTCGTCGTCGAGTATTGAGTAGATTTCGTCACGAAGGCTAAAGGGTTCCGCCCCCTTCTTGGGGAAAACCTCAACTTTCAGCCGCGGGATGACAACCTGGCTTGCAAGCCGGTAGGCTGCGCTTCCGTCAATTGTGCCGAGTTCGAACTTCGCTTGCATAGTCATTGACTCCTGAATCGAAGAAGTAGTGGGCCACATCCACTACGACGGTGTGGTCACACTCGGCGATGACGGTGTTGTTCCAAGTGGCTTTCATTGGTGGACTTAACGTGACTGGATTTACGCTGCGTCAATGAAGCTTCGATATAGACCCAGCATGGAGTTGCTCGGGTCATCACCCATGACTTTGAGTCTAAGCATGCTAATAAGATCATTGTCAGTGAGGATTAGGATGATCTTTCGCTCATTGTGAAGTCGCCTATAGGCTCGCTGCATGTCTAGATTATCTTTCCCACGAGCAACTAGTACGCCAAACTTTCCTTTAATGTCATCAAGGCGCATAGAAATTTGGGCGAATTCCTCGTTCCCTAAGTCAACCATATTCTTGAGCTCGAAAACGACGGACACACTGCCATGCTGCAGCTTCACGTCAAACCAGAAACCTTCGCGAGCACCGTTGTAGAAGGTAATGTCTTTAATTTCTCGGTTGTCGGCTGATCGAACTTGCTCTCTTGGGTCGATTAGCGGAGGGGAGAACAGTCGAGAGAGAATTCGAAGAATCAATTGCTCAAACTTCTTGGCGTCCGCTGTTCCTGGCCGGATTTCCGAGAGAAGTTTTGCATATTCATCTGCTGAAGTTACTCGTGTGTCAGCACCTTTTGTGTTCTCAATGTCTAAGCTGAGTTGTTCTTTAACTTGATCCTCGACAGCGGCAACATATTTTTCGCGAAGTTCGGGAGAATTCTTGAGTACTTCAACAACAGTGGATTTCCTGAAGCCATACTTCGCGTCAATGTCTTTCCATTTGGTTAGCGGTTCTTTTCCTAGTACCTGCAGCGAGGCGGAAGTCTCAATCTCCCGCAGCATATATCGGTAGGTGCGAGTCCAAAAATCCCGGTAGTCAATCGTCATGATCCGGCGGACGACGGTCTTCGGGACAAGAAGAATTGGATGTGAGTTCAACGGATTAACAGGTAAATCAACGTGCTGATCGTCCCAGTCAAGACGTTCCCAATCGAACACATGCTCCAGGCAGACGCCGTGTTCAATTGGAATTCCGTAAAGAGCGCACTGGCGCTGTGTGTATTCGATGAAAAAAGGTTTTGCTATGTTGGCAACCATATCGCTGATTAAGTCGGGGCCGACACCTTCGACGATCAATTGCATTTCGGCGATGTGTTTGACACCGTGTTGTTGAATGTTCTGGTTGGCAACGAGTTCGTTGAAGAGAATTTCTCCATGACGGGGGCCAGAACCGTGGCCTGCGTGACTGCCTTTGCTCATGCCAAGCATGATTTCCTTGACCTCGGGAAACATCAGCATTCGACGTGCGATGTCTTCTCTCCCTTGGCGGACTTGATCGATTGCTGTATTGAAAAATTCGTGAAGTTGCGCGTGGACGCTCTGGAAGTCTTCATTGCGACTTCGATAGAAGAGATACGGGTCAAGATAGAGCCGCAGGTCACTGGTCAGATTTGGAATTACAAAATCGACTTCTGATTGAGTCAGATTCAGACCGAGAGCCTCCGTCCAGAACACGGGAGCCTTTTTTTCAGGCATGTTCAGCTCTCCCCTAAGTGTGAAGGCGCTCAGCCCTCATATATGGAATTTGGAAAACCCTAACCCCAACGAACTGTCTTGCCGCAGTTTCTGGCTCAGTTTGACAACAGAGTATGGTTGCTCTTTAGCAGTTTGTCTTGGCCTCTTATTTCCCCCAACTATCCTTCAATCCAGTCACTCTGTTGAATACGGGTTTACCCACCGCATGGTCCTTGCGATCCGCCACAAAGTAGCCGTGGCGCTCGAACTGGAAGTGGTCATCCGACGCACAAGCGGCCAGCGCCGGCTCCACGTAGGCGGTGACGGTCTTCAGGCTGTCCGGGTTCAGGCTGGCCAAAAAGTCTTTGCCGCCGGCGTCCGGTTGCGCATCCAGAAACAAACGGTCGTACAGGCGCACTTCGGCGGGGATGCCGTCGGCCACGCCGACCCAGGTGATGACGCCTTTGACCTTGACGGCGTCGCTGCCAGGCGTGCCGCTCTTGGTGTCGGGGATCAGCTCGGCGTGCACTTCGGTGATGTGGCCGCTGGCATCTTTCACCGCGCCCTTGCATTCGATCACGTGGCCGTATTTCAGGCGCACCTTGTTGCCCGGATACAAGCGGTGGTAGCCCTTGGGCGGCACTTCTTCATAGTCGCCGCGCTCGATCCACACTTCCTTGCCTATTGTGAAGTTGCGCCGGCCCAGCTCGGGTTGGCCGGGGTGCACCGGGGCGCTGCACTCATCGAGCTTGTCCGCGCCCATCACGGCGTCCCAATTGGTCAGCACCAGTTTCACCGGGTCCAGCACGGCCATGGCGCGCGGGGCGGACACGTCCAGCGTTTCGCGCAGGCAGCCTTCCAGCGTGCTGTAGTCGATCCAGCTGTCGCTCTTGGTCACGCCAATGCGTTCGGCAAAAAGCTGGATGCTCTGCGCCGTGTAGCCGCGCCGGCGCAGGCCCACGATGGTGGGCAAACGCGGGTCGTCCCAGCCGCTCACCTTGCCTTCGGTTACCAGTTGTGCCAGCTTGCGCTTGCTGGTGACCACGTAGGTGAGGTTCAGCCGCGCAAACTCGTGCTGGTGCGGCAGCAAAAAGATGTTGGGGCGTTCCACGTCCAGCGCGTGCTGCAGCAGCGGGGTGAACTGCGCCATGTCTTTTTTCAGCAGGGCAAAAAACGCGGGCAGCTCGCGCAGCACGGCGTCGGGGCTGTGCTCCCAGCGCATGAACATCTCGCGCATTTGCGCTTCCGCCGCGCTGGCAAACAGCTTGTCGGCGTGGTTGTGGCAGTGCAGGGCGAATTCCTTGCCGGCTTCCAGGCCCTGGCCTTCGATTTTTTCGACCACTTCGCGCGCGTGGGCGAACTGCGGCGCGCGCAGCAGGGGCACGATGCGCTCCAGCAGCCAGTCGTAGAACGGGCGCTGGTCTTCAAACTCCAGCGTGCAGATGCTGTGGGTGATGTTTTCCAGCGCGTCCTCGATCGGGTGCGCAAAGGTGTACATGGGGTAGATGCACCACTTGTCGCCGGTGTGGTGGTGCGTGGCGCGGCGGATGCGATAGATGGCCGGGTCGCGCATATTGATGTTGGGGCTGGCCATGTCGATCCTGGCGCGCAGCACGGCGGCGCCGTCAGCCAGTTGGCCGTCGCGCATCTCGCGCAAGCGGGCCAGGTTCTGGGCCGGGGTGCGGGCGCGGAAGGGGCTGTCGGTGCCGGGCTTGCCGAAGTCGCCCCGGTTGGCGCGCATCTCGTCGGGCGTCTGTTCGTCCACATAGGCGTGGCCGGTTTCCACCAGGTACTCGGCGGCGCGGTACATGAAGTCGAAGTAGTTGCTGGCCTGGAACAGGTGGGAGGTGGCGTAAGCGTCCCAGCCAAAACCCAGCCACTGCACGGCGTCGAGGATGGAGTTGACGTATTCCACGTCTTCCTTCTCGGGGTTGGTGTCGTCAAAGCGCATGTGGCACACGCCGCCGTAGTCGCGCGCCAGGCCGAAGTTCAGGCAGATGCTCTTGGCGTGGCCCACGTGCAGGTAGCCGTTGGGCTCGGGCGGAAAGCGGGTGCGGATGCGCGCCGGGTCGTTTTCGCCCGGGGCCTGGTGGGTGGCGTCGCCCGGGCTGCCGGCCCAGCGGCGGCCGGAATAGGTGCCGACGGCCAGGTCGTGCTCGATGATCTGGCGCAGGAAGTTGCTGATCTTGGGTGCGTCTTTGCTGTCGGTGGGGTGGGGGGAGCTCATGCGGCCAATTTTAGGGCCGAACCGCGCCGCTTACCTTTGGCTACGTCCTTCACACAAGAGACGCATCCGGGCCGTCCCCTGCCGCGTTGCAGGCTGAGGGGTGTTTTTTTGCCCCTGGTGTTTTTCTTCCAGGAGATCTGTATGAAGTTCAACCGTTCTGTCTATTCCCTGGCCGTCGCCGCTGCCCTGGGCGCTGCCGCGCTGGGGGCGTCCAGTGCCGCCCGGGCGGGCGATGTGTACTGGTCGGTCGGCGTGTCCTCGCCCGGCGTGCAGCTGGGGGTGGCCAGCGCGCCGCCGGTGCTGGTGCAGCCGGTGTATGTGCAGCCGGTGTACGTGCAGCAGCGCCCGGTCTACGTGGCCACCCAGCCCGTGGTCTATATGCGTCCTGCCCCGGTGTATGTGGTGCAAACGGCCTGGGTGCAGCCGGGCCGGGGCTGGCAATATGGCCATGGCCGCCACGAGCGCGAGCGCTTCGACCACAGGCGCGATGAGCGTGGCCATGGCCACCGCGACTGAGCCGCAATGAAAAAAACCCGCAGGTGTGACCCTGCGGGTTGAAAAAAACCAGCCCCATGACAAGCCGGTCTGAGGAGACTCACCAGAAAAAACTCACACTGGGGAGGCTCGCATAAAACACCCCCAGTAATGGATATAACGGTTGCCGCGGCCGGAACTTGAGCGCCGCGCTGACGGACGGCGGCCAGGCCGGCTGGGACCCCCGACGTAAAATGGCCGACTTGAAGCCTGAAACGCTCCATCACCGTGTCCGGACCGATGCCCCAGGTTGGCGGCAGGTTCGGAAAACCCATACCCAAGGACAGGCCATGACCGATCCGTGTTCTGCGGCCACCTCATCTTCCCCCGCCATGAGTGAGCGCGCTGTGCTTTAAAAGGCCGCGACACGCACCGACCCCATGGAAAACAAGAGCAATGGCGTGCTGAGCGAGCACCTCAAGTTGAACCCCGGCCGCCGGGCGCCGCACGAAACCGGCAGGCTGTACCTGGGTTTTGCGCTGCTGGGCGTGATTTGCCTGGCCGTCTCGCTGCTGGCCTTTGCGATGCGCGCCCTGTTGCCGCGCGTGCTGAGCAGGCGGCTCGGCCGCAAGCTCGTTGCCGCCTCGGCCCGGGCTTACCTGCGCTTTCTGGTTTGGATGGGGGCCTGCCGTTTCGACCTGGCGGCGCTCGATGCCTTGCGGGACGCCCCGGCCATGGTCATCGCGCCCAACCATCCCTCGCTGCTGGACGCGGTCATGATCCTGTCGCGGCTTCCCGGCGCGACCTGCATCATGAAGGCGGACATCGTCAACAGCGTCTTTTTCGGCGCGGGCGCGCGGCTGGCGGGCTACATCCGCAACACGCCGCTGCGCACCATGGTGCAATTGGCCGTTGCGGACCTGCACCAGGGCAGTCATGTGCTGCTGTTTCCCGAGGGCACGCGCACGACGCGCTTTCCCGTGGGCGCCCTGCAGGGGACGACCGGCCTGATCGCCAAGCGCGCCGGGGTGCCGGTGCAGACGGTGTTCATAGAAACCGATTCGGGTTTTCTGGGCAAGGGCTGGTCCCCGCGGTGGACGCCGCGCATGCCCATCACCTATCGAATCCGGCTCGGCAAGCGCTTTGACCCGCCCGGCCACACGGCGCAATTCGTGAGCGAACTGGAGCAGTACTTCCAGTCCGAGCTGGCGCATGCGCGGTTGCCCGACTTTCCCGTTTCGCAGCCTGCGGCGTGACCCTCGTTTCGTTTTTACCTCCCCGTTTTCACGCCAATGCAATGAACAGTTCCTCGCCCAGCGCCTCTTCCACGCATCTTGTCCTGATTCCCAGCTACAACCCTGGCCCCAAGGTCTATGAAACCGTGCAATCGGCGCGCGCGCAATGGACGCCGGTCTGGGTGGTGGTGGACGGCAGCACCGATGCCAGCGCCGCGGGGCTGCAGGCGATGGCGGCGCAGGATGAGGGTTTGCGCGTGATCGTGCTGCCGCACAACGTCGGCAAGGGCGCCGCCGTGCTGCACGGGATGGACCTGGCCGCGGCGCTTGGCTTCACGCATGTGCTGACCATGGACTCGGACGGCCAGCACCCGGCCCACCTGATTCCCGGTTTCATGGCCGCCTCAAGCGCCCAGCCCGCTGCCATGGTGCTGGGGGTGCCGGTGTTCGCGGCCGACGCGCCGCGCCTGCGTGTCAACGGCCGCAAGCTGTCCAACGGCTGGGCCGATCTGGAAACCCTGTGGGCCGGCATTGGCGATTCGCTGTTCGGTTTTCGCGTCTACCCGATGGCGCCGCTGCGCCAGATCATGCATGGGCAGCGCTGGATGCGCCGGTTCGACTTCGACCCCGAGGCCGTGGTGCGCCTGTGCTGGCACGGCGTCAAGCCGGTCAACCTGCCGGCCGCCGTCAAGTATTTCCGGCCCGAGGAAGGCGGGGTGTCGCACTTCAACTACCTGCGCGACAACCTGCTGCTGAGCTGGATGCACGGCCGTCTTCTCATGGGTTTTTTGCTGCGCCTGCCGCTGCTGATCGCCCGGCGCATCAAAGGCGCCTGATCCCTGAAGCAACTCCTCGGGGGGCAGCGTAGTACGCGAAGCGACAAGCGTGGGGGCTAAATTCCGCCGGGCCGTCCCAAGGAAATTAGCCCCCTCGGGGGGCAGCGTGGTACGCGAAGCGACAAGCGTGGGGGCTAAATCATCCCGCCATTGATCGAGATGATCTGCCCGCTGATGTAGGCCGCGCGCTCCGAGGCCAGGAAGCCGACGAGATCGGCCACTTCCTCGGCCCGGCCGGCGCGTTTCATCGGCACCATGCGGGCGATCACCTCGGGACTGAAGCTGTTGTTGCTCATGGCGGTGTCAATGATGCCGGGCGCCACGGCGTTGACGGTGATGCCGCGGCTGGCCACTTCCAGGGCCAGCGATTTGGTGGCGGCATGCAGCGCGCCCTTGGCTGCCGAATAGTTGACCTGCCCCCGGTTGCCGGCCACGGCGGCCACCGAGGTGATGCTGATGATGCGGCCCCAGCGGGTACGTATCATCGGCAGCGTCAGCGGCTGGGTGACGTGAAAAAAGCCGTTGAGCGAGACATCGAGCACGCGCTGCCACTGGGCCAGTTGCATGCCGGGGAACACGGCGTCGTCATGGATGCCGGCGTTGTTGACCAGCACCTGGATCGGGCCCTGCTCCAGCAGGGCCTGCAGCGCATCCGCGGTGGCATTCGCATCGGTCACATCGAAAGCCACCGCCTGCGCCTGGCCACCTTCGGCCGTGATGCTGGCCGCCAGGGCCTGCGCGGTGGCCAGATGGCTGTTGGCATGGACGATGACACTGAAGCCGTCGGCTGCCAGACGCCGGCAGATGGCCGAGCCGATGCCGCCGCTGCCGCCGGTGACAAGTGCGCGTTTGAGAGGTGTGGTCATGGGCTGTCCTTCCTGGGCCGGTTTGCTCAGGCCGTGTTGCGGCGGTTCGCCGGGCTGGGCGCGATGCCGGCTGCGTCGAGCACGACCACCGCCCGCCCGCTGAGCAGGGGTTGCGTGCCGGCCTGCACCGTAAAACTGTAAAGCACGGTGTTGGCGTCCCCGGTGATGCGCTCTGCCTCCACCGTCAGGGGGCCGGCCACCGTATCCAGCCGTTCGACATGCAGGGTGACGCTGCGCAGGCTGGCCAGATAACCGGCGCGCGGTGGCGGGCTGCCGGCACCGGCCAGGCTTTCTGCCACCAGCGCGCCGTGCACGGCCATCGCTTGCGCCGCATACTCAACGCCGCAGGCCGCACCCAGCCGGCCATGGGCCCGCAGCGGGTGTTTGGGGTCGTTATGGCTGCTGGCCTGGCAACGGATGAGATGGCTGTCCCAAGCCAGGACCGTGTCGAGCAGGCACATGCTGCCCTGGTGGGGGATGCGGCGGGCGATGTCGTCCCGGTTCAGCGTTTGCGGACTGTTCATGGCGGCGCGACCTCCAGCGCCAGTCGCGCGCCGTCCAGATAGTCGAGGGCCAGGGACATCGCCTGTTTTCGCGCGATGGCTTGCAGCAGGGGCAAGGCGCGGGCGGCTGGAATGGCCTGGCGCAGCAGCTCCTGCGCGGCATCATCCATGGTGTGCGCCGCGGCGGCCGTCAGGAAACGGGTGCCTTGAAGCGTGATCCGGGCCTGGCTGCGCGCACTGTGCCGCGGGCTGAGGACGAGTGCCACGCCCATGGTGTCGGGGACCGGGCGCTTGCTGCGCAGCGGCTCGGGGTAGTCGCTGTCGTAGGCCACCAGCAGCACCGGGCCGTCATCGACGACGGCCTGCGTCATCGCTTCGAGCAAGCCGGCGGCAAAGCTGCCGTCATAGGCGCACAGCACCGATGAGGAACACATGGCGCCGGTGGAAATGCTCCAGTAGCCCGATGCCGCGTTGTGCACCGCGTTGTGAAAACGGGTCGGCGAAATCAGTCGGTCGTCCGAGGCCAGCGCCGAACAGATTTCATGGCAATTGATGCCGTCGCCGCTGGATGAGCTGAACACCGAGGGCAGCTCGGCGGCGCGTAGCCCGGCGGCGCCGACCGCCTCGTGGCCGACCGCCAGCGAGATCTTGATGACGGCACCGGCGCGCCGTCGTTCTGCCGGCGGCAAGGACATCGGCGAGGGCAGCACTGTTTTTTGCGGTGCATAAGCCGCCAGGCCGGCCAGTTGCAGGCGGCCTTCTTCCCAGCTGGAAAAACCGGGGCCGATCAGGCCGATGCCATCGACAAAGACGGTAAGCGGGGCGGCCGGGCTTGGGGCGGGTGCGGGCATGTTCAACGCGCCTTTGACGGGGCGCGGCCAAAGACGAGACTGCAATTGGTGCCGCCGAAACCGAAGGAATTGCTCAGGATGCGACGGATGGGCTGCTCGCGGTTGTCCAGCAGGTAATTCAGGGGCAGGGCCGGGTCCGGCTGCCGCGTATTCAGGCCGCCTGGCAACAGGCCGTTTTGCAAGGCCAGCGCGCAGATCACGGCCTCCAGGCCGCCCGCTGCGCCCAGCGTGTGTCCGGTCGCGCCCTTGGTGGAACTGCACGGCGTGCCTGAACCGAACACGGCCGCGACGGCCTTGCTCTCGGCCGCGTCGTTGCTTGGCGTGGCGGTGCCATGCAGGTTGATGTAGTCGATGTCGGCCGCATCGAGTTGCGCCGATTCCAGCGCTTGCTGCATGGCCATGCGCGCGCCCAGCCCGTCCGGGTGAGGGGAAGACATGTGATGGGCATCGCTGGATTCGCCCACGCCCAGCAGCAGCACGGCATTCTCGTCCAGCTGCGCTGGCACGCGTTCGAGCAGGGCGAATGCCGCCGCTTCACCGATGGAAATGCCGTCGCGCGCGATGTCGAAGGGGCGGCAGGCCTGGCTGGAAATCAGGCCCAGGGAGTTGAAGCCATACAAGGTGGTCAAGCACAGCGAATCCACGCCACCCACCACGGCCGCGTCGATCAGTCCCGCCGCCATCATGCGCCGGGCCGAGGCGAATACCTTGGCGCTCGATGAGCAGGCCGACGACACCACGGCGGCCGGACCGCTCAGGCCAAGATAATGCCGCGTGAAATCGGCCACTGAAAAAGTATTGTGCGTGGTGGCGTAAACAAAATCGGCGGGCAGCGCGCCAGTGGCCGGATCGCGCCGGCGGTAAGCCAGCTCGGTCTGCAATATGCCGGATGTGCTGGTGCCCAGGAATACGCCCACGCGTTGCGCGCCATGGGCGCGAGCCGCGGCGGCCACGGCATCGGCGAAGCCGTCCTGCATCAGCCCCAGGAACGCGAGCCGGTTATTGCGGCAATCGAAGGCGCCCAGTTCGGGGGGAAGCTGCACGGCATCCAGGCCCGCGACCTCGCCGATGAAGGTTGGAAGGTCCACCGTGTCAAAGGCACAGGGCGCCAGTCCGCCGCGGCGTTGGCGCAATGCGGCCAGGGTTTGCGGGAGGCCGCGACCGATGCTGCTGGTCGCGGTGAAATGAGAGAGCCAGAGCGGGTTCAGAGGAAATCTAGCCAATCCATAAGTGCTGGGATGTTAGCAAATGCACAGGGTCGGGGCGGCCACGGCCAGACCCTCAAGGGGACGGGCGCCCGGCTTGGACGGCGACGACCTGCGCGGGCACGCGATAACGCAGTGACAGCCAGGCGGCCAGCCCGCCCAGCACGAGCCCCGCGCCGACGTCAACCGCCACATGCTGGCGTATGGCCAGCGTGGAATAAACGATGGCGACGCACCAGGTCCAGTTGAGCGTGAGTATCCACAGCGGTCCCCCGAAGCGACGCAGCAGGTGATGCAGCCAGACACCCGAAAAGAAAGCCGTGGCGACATGCAGGGAAGGGCAGGCATTGCCCGAGGCGTCGATGCTCTTGAGAAAACCCATGTCGGGATAGCGGGCCCAGTCGATATCGGGAACGGGTGCGCCCGTGGGCCAGAAATAAAAAATGGACAGGCCGAAGACGCACATCAAGGTCATGGCCAGGCCATACCGGTAGAGCTCGGGCCGCGTGGCAAAAAAGGACGGCAGCAGGGAGACATAAAGCCACAGTGACAGGTACACGGGCAGGGCCAGTGGCTCAAAGCCGATCAGGCGATCCAGCCAGATCACGGGCATCACCGTCGGCGGGTAGGCCGGGTTCTTGAGCACATAGAAGTAAGCAACGAAAAACAGGCTGATGAAAACCGTGGTGCCGATGCTTTTCAAATACAGGTGTTTGGGGATGACCGCCGCAGCCTGACGGTACCAGGGTGTCTTTTGACCGAGGGTGTTCATGACATGGCGTGGCGCAAGGTGACCGCGCGCAGGCCGGCGGCGGCGGCCGATTCGAGCACGGCGGGCAGCACGTCGAGAATCACCGGAATGCCCTTGTCCGTGCGCGCGGCATGGCCATCGTGCAGCAGCAAGATCGCGCCCGCCCGCAGGCCGCTCAGCAGGCTGGCCTTGACGCGTTCGGCGTCGCCCACCCGGGTGTCGAAGCCGCGGGCTGACCAACTGGCGAGCCTGAGCCCGAGCCGGGCCAGCACCGGTTCGAGAAACGGGTTGCGCAAACCGGCCGGGGCACGAAAGAACAGGGGGCGCTGGCCGCAAATCCGGGTGAAGGTGCCTTGGGCCGCCTGCAATTCATGCATCAGGCCGCGCGGACCCATCAGCGAAAAATGATGGCGATGCCGCTGGCTGTGGTTTTCGACGGCGTGGCCGCGACGCACGATTTCCCGACACAAGTCAGGGCAGCGTTCTGCCTGTTGCCCGATGCAGAAAAAGGTGGCCTGGACGGCATATCGATCCAGCAGGGCCAGCACCTGCGGGGTGACGATGGGGTCGGGCCCATCGTCGATGGTCAGGGCGATTTCGTTTCTGGCCGTGGCGGCGGCGGGCAGCCGTGTCCAGTTCGGACCCAGCCAGTGGCTGCGCGGCCACAGGCCGACGGCGGCAATCAGCAGGTGATTGGCCGCGACGGCGCCCAGCGCCCACGGCCACTGCCCGGGGGCGGCGATGACGCCAAGCCCTGCCAGCAGGTGCAGCGCGATGGAGGCGCGGATCAGCGGTGTGGTGTGCCAGCGCGGATCAGGCATGGGATGGCCTGGCAAAAATCGCCGAGTAGATCAGCGCCAGAATGACACCCGGCGCCACGGTCACCCCCAGGGCCTGCAGGATGGATACATTGGAAAACGCAAGCAGGCCAAATCCCGCGACGGTGGTGAGGTTGGCAAACAGCATGGAGGCCAGGGTGCGCGGCGCGATGGCCGTGCCGGGATCGGAACGGTCAAAAAACAGGGCGTAGTTGGAGCCAACCGCCACCACCAGCAGCAGGCCCACCAGATGCAGAATCATCAGTTGCTGGCCGAGGGCGGCCAGCCCCGCGGTGACGCTGATGACGGCGGCCGCCAGGGGCGCGACGATGCGCAGCACGCGCATGGGCGAGCGAAAAACCAGCAGCAGCAAGCCGACGATGGCCACCAGCCCGCCGAGCGACAGTACGGTGGCCTCGTGCAGATAGCCCGAATACAGGCGGTCGGATTCGGCCTTCATGTCCACAAACAGAACATGGGGCAATCCGGCCGCGCTCAACGCCGCGCGAATCTTGTCGGCCTGGATGCCGGCGCCCTCGGGTGCGGTCAGCGGCAGCAAGGCATTCCATTGGTGATTCTGCTCAATCAGCAGGGCCTGGAGCGCCAGCGCCATGGAGGTCTGTTCCAGGTCGCGGGCCTCCAGCAAAGGCTGGGTGCGGGCCGCCGCGACATCGGCAACAAACGGTGCCAGCAGTTGAGCCCGGACCGGCAGGCCCTGCACGGCAAGCGCGAGGCGGGTTTGCAGGGCCTCGGGCAGGGGCAGGCTGGCTTGTCGCGCCCGCTGCGTCGCGCTGCTGGGCAGGTAATGGCTGGGGCTTTCAAATCCGGCGAGCTCGCCGCGATCGACCTGTGCTTGCAGCAGCACGCAAACCTGCTCGGAGGATTGCAATACGGCTTCCCGGCTGGCACCCGATACCACCACCAGGTAGCGCACATCCGGCGCGCCCATATCGGCGCGCAGGCGGGTATCGAGCGCCACGTCGGCTTGCGATACCGGGCTCAATGAGGAGATCGTGTCGTTCCACACGCTGGAGCGGTGCTGGATGAGAACGGCGCAGGCCGCGAGCAACACCAGTGCCGCCGCCGGGCGCAGGGCGGGGGCGCGTTGCACCCAGCGGGACAGGCGGGCGCCGATGGCCGATACATCGTGAATGCGGAATTTCAGCGGCAGCAGATGAGGCAGGACGAAACGGGTCACCGAGGCGGCGACGACCAGGCCGGCAATGGCATACAGGCCCAGTTGCGCCAGTCCGGGAAAGCCGGACAGCAGCAAGGACGCAAAGCCAAAGATGGAGGTCAGCACCCCCAGGCGCACGGTCGGCCAGAAGCGCTTGATCCAGGCCTGCCGGTCCGCGCCTTCCGGCGCTGATTGCACAAACAGGTAGATGGAATAGTCCACCGCCTCGCCGATCAGCGCCGTGCCGAATCCCAGGGTGATGCCGTGCACTGAACCAAAGCCCAGGTTGACGGCCGCGATGCCGGCCAGCGCGCCGCTGACGACGGGCAGCAAACCCAGCGCCAGTGCCGTCAGGGAGCGATAAACCAGCAAGAGCAGCGCGGCGATGAGCGCGACGCCGATGATGGACAGGCGGCTGACCTGGCTTTTGATGGTGCTGCGCGAGGTCACCGAAAACACGCCGGGCCCGGTCATCACGAGTTTCGCGCCCAGGGTGGTGCTGGCGGCCGCGTCAAACGCTTGCCGGATGGCGGCCATGGCCTGTTCCTGGGCATCGGTATCGGACCCCGCCGCGCGCGTTTGCATCAGCATCAAGGCGCGGGTGCCGTCGCGGGACGCCCAGGCACCATCGATCAGCGTCGGGTGCGACCCGCTGTTGAGCTGGTCGAGCAATCGCACCATTTCACCCGTGGGATCGCGAGGCAGCAGGGACTTGACCAGCAGCCCGGCGGGCGAGGCAAGCAGATCGATGCTGTCGCTCAAGGCCGCATGCAGGCCGTCGACGCCAAAACGCGCGGGCGTCACCGCGGGGCTGAGCAGGTAGCGGTGGTTGAACAGGAACGCACGATCGCGCTCGGTGTTGACGGGCTCGCCATTGCTGACGGTGGCAAACGCAGGGTCGGCGCGCAGACGCTGGGCGGTTTGCCTGGACAGCCGGGCGCGGGTGGGCGCATCGGCGCCTTCAATGCCGACCAGGATCAGTCGCGAGGCCAGGCCGTCGCGCAGTTGATCCATGAGCAGTTTTTGCTCAGGCGTGGGGGTGCGCGGCAAAAATGCCGACAGGTCGGTGGTGAAGTGGGCGCGGCTGATCGCGACAGCGCAGGCCAGCAAAAACGCCAGCCACAGCACGATCACCGGGAGGCCGCGGCGGCGTGTCGCAGTCATTGCGGCGTCGCCAATTTTTCGATGACCATCAGCGAGCTGTCGCCATCGGCCTGGGTGATTTCGATGCGGTTGACCTGGTCGCGCGCGCCGTCGATCCGGATGCGCTGTATCACGGCCAGCATCTTTTCATCCAGCGGCAGCAGTTGCAGGGTCCAGCGTTCGGCCGAGCCGCTGAGGCTGAGCCGATAGTTGCGCTCCAGTGCCTTGCGGTCGCCCGCCAGGGTGCCGCGAATGCTGTCGATGAAAGCGGCCAGCTCCGGGTAAGCCTGCAATGGCAGGTAATGCTTTTGGCGGCCGCGCTCAATCAGCAGCTCATCGCCATGCACCAGCATGGATTCGGGTTTGGGCCTGAGCGTGCGTTTTTCGAGCCGGTCTGGCGCCGTGTAAAGCAGCTCGCCCGAGGACTCGATGGGTTTGTCCAGCATGGCGATTTTTTTTGTCTCGACAAAGGTGGCACGGCCTGATTTGTTTTGCGCCAGCGTTTCCATCAATTGCTGGAGGTCCCAGGCGGCGCAGGCGCACGGACTCAGCGTGACAAGCACCAGGCCTGCCACTGGCGCGGCCAGCACGGACACCAGACGCCGCGCAAGGCCGCGCGGCGTGCGTGCGCGCGGCAAGGCCAGGCGGGAGGAGGGGGCAGGGAAGGTCATGTGGTTTGTGCGGGAGGCTTCGCCTGGCGGGCCGGGGGGGCCCGCCAGAAGTCGAAAAAATTAAACCAGTTGTAAGGGGCCTGGTGGCAGTAGTGCTCCAGCAGCGCAGCATAGCGTGTCATGGCGGCCTGCACGGCCAGTGCGCGGCCTTGCGGCGCCACCGCCGAAAAATCGGCGAGGGACTCGAAGTGGATGTCGTAGCGGTTGCCGCCGCGGTACAGCCCGGTCATAAACAGGACCGGGCGCTTCAGGATGGCGGCCATTCTGAACGGGCCCAGCGGCAGCGCGGCCGGATGGCCCAGAAAATCAAGCTGGCGGGTGTCGTCGTCCTGACCCAGGGAGCGGTCGCCCAGCATGCCGACGACGGCACCCCGGGCCAGCAGTTCATGGACCTGGATCATCGAATCGATATGCCCGAGCGCAATGATGTCCTGCCGTGCATTCGGGTTGATGGCGGCGAGCGCCGCGTTGATCTTGCGCGCATTTTCCTCGTACATCACCATCGCCACGCGCAGGCCGGGCTGCTGGCGGCCCAGGCTGCGCAGCACTTCGAAACTTCCCAGGTGGGCGCCGACCAGGAACACGCCCTGGCCATCGGCCACGGCATCGTCGATGAGCGCCTTGTTGTGAACGCGGATATCGAACAGCTCGTAGCGGTCGTTGATCAGGTAAATGCGATCGTGGATCACCGAGGCGAAACTCAGAAAATGCAGAAACAGGGCTTTCCAGCCGACTTCCGCGAGCGATCGCCGCTTGAGCGCGCGCTGCAAATAGCTGCGCGACATCCGGCGCGCGGTGGGTGCAAACGCCAGGAAGTACGCCGCGATCCCGTAAAGCATGACGCGGCTACGGGCCCGGCCCAGCCGCAGCGACAGCCGCGTCATGAGGCGCAGCATGAACAGGCTGCTGCGCTCGGGGTTGTGCTTCCAGTCAGGGCCTTCCGGGGGTGCGGTCTTGTGCTCTTTTTTCATGATTCGGGAGGCAACAGCAGCAGCGTGCCCGTGGCCACTTTTCGGCTGCCGCACGAAATATCGAAGCGGGTGCTGCCCGAGGCGGCGGTGCTGAAGGACAGGGTCAGCGTTTCGCCCGGACCGACCGGACTGAGGAATTTGGCGGAGCTGATCTGGCAGGTATTCTGGCTGCCGCCCTCGCCCTCGCCGCCAGACAGTGAAGGACGCAGCATCTGCCGCATGGCGTGCACGGCGGCATCGAGCAGCAGCACCCCCGGCACGATGGGCGCGCCGGGAAAATGACCGGCAAAAGCCGGGTGATCCGGCGCAATGTGGAGCGTGGTTTCAGCGTGCATGGGAAACACCTTGGCGCTGGTGTGCTTGTGCCAGCGCCACCAGCGTGTCGCGCGGCAGCTTGCCGGTGCCGCTGCGTGGCAGCGCATCCAGCAGCACGAGGGGACGCGGCAGGAAAATGGCGTCAATGCGCTCCCGCAGGGCCGCCAGCAGATCGGCCGGCCTGGCACCGGGGGCCACGACAAAGGCCATCAGGCGGGTCACGTTGCGGCCATCGGCTTCTTTGTCGTCGGGCATGAAAAACGCGCCGTCGATGACACCCGGCACCGTGTTGAGCTGGTGGTTCAGGTAACCCAGCGAGCTGCGCTTGCCCGCGATGTTGATGAGGTCCGCGGTGCGGCCGTGCAGCAAAAAGCGCTCGGCAGACAGCAGTTCGAGCTCATCGGCAAGAAGTGTTGCCTGCTCGACATGCCCGCCCGAGGCCCACATGCCGCCTTGCGCGGGCTTGAGCGTGATGCCCGGATAAAGCGCCCACTCGGCGGTCTCGGTCGTGCGGCGGGAGGCGATTTGGCCGGTCTCGGTGGAGCCGTAGATTTCGAGCAGGGGCGCCTGCAGGCGGGCCTCGACGGCCAGCGCCAGTTGCGGGGGCAGGGGCGCTGTTGCCGACAGCACGAGATCGGGCGAGGGAATGTCCAGGCCCGACGCCAGCAGCACCTTCAGGTGGATGGGCGTGGTGACGAGCATGCGGGGACGGGGCGAGGCGGCCAGTGCCGAACAGATGTCGGCCGGGTAAAACGGATGCGCGGCGTTCAGCGCGGCGCCACTTTGCAGGGGGAGCAGCACGGAGGATTCAAAGCCGAACATGTGTTGCGGCGCGACCGTCGCCACGATGCTGTGGCGTCGCCCGTCGAGCAAGCCGAGCCGGGTGGCCCCGGCACGCACGCCTTGAACCAGTCCGCCCCAGCTTTTGCGGTGCGCCACGGGCGAGCCGGTCGAGCCGGAGGTGAACACGAAGGCCGCCGTGCGCGCGGCTGGAATCTGCGGAATGTCGCACGCGCCGGCTTGCGCATCGGTCGTGGCCGATGCGCAAGCCGGCGCGTCGCTCCAGGCCCATTGCGGCATGTCGATGGACTGCGGCTGGTCGCTCAGGCAAAACACGTCGGGCGCGAAGGCCTTGACCTGGCGCACCATTTCCGGCGTGAGCGTCGGAGGCAGCAGGCTGATCTTGTCGGCCAGCAAGGCCGCCGCCATGCCCACGGCGAACCGGTAGCGGTCGCCGCAGGCGTTGAGGACATGCCGGCCGGCGGGCAGCGCCGCGGCGAGCCGCCGCGCATCGGCCAAAAAATGGGCCACCGTGATGGGCTTGCCATGGCGGTAGGCCAGGATGTCTTGCGCGTGGGAATGCGTGACGAGCGGGAACGTGGTCATGGCTGGCGCGCCGTGCCGCCTGAAGAAGCCTGCCGATAGGCGCGAATCGCCGCCAGCGGCCCGGCCCGGTCCGCGACCGGCAGCACGTAGCAGCGCGCGGCATATTCGGCAGCAAACATCAGCACCAGCAGCGGACCGCCCAGGAGGTTGGCAAATGCAGACCAGACGGGAACGGGGGCGAGCCAGAAGAGCAGCAGGGACAGCCCCGACATGCTGCCGAAATAGATGCTCCAGGCCCAGGTGGCGGATCGCGTGTAGCGCGTGAGCGCAGGCGAAAGATCGCCGTGCACGATGCGGGCAAAGCCTGCAATCATGGGCGTGCGGCCGGCCCGCAGGGTGCGGCCGAAAGCGCCGCAGAGCAGTGCGTAAATGCCGGCATGCTGCAGCAGGAAGACCCAGTGGTAATGGGTGACCAGCCAGGCGCTGGCACCGTAGAGCACGGCGCAGGCCACAAGGCACAGGGCCAGCATGAGCGCGCGCCGCGATGAGCGCCAGGCCATCACGACGGCCAGAGCGACCAGCGGAATGATGGCCACCAGGGCATCGAGCAGATCGGGTGTGGCCGACGCGGCAGCCAGATGGGCGAGCACCGAGTAGCCTATGCCCAGTGTGATCACGCCTGCCCAGCGCAAGGCTTGTTTTAACCGTGTCCTGCGTTCGGCGTTCACTTCGTTCGCTGGGCGGCGATATGGTCGCTCAGGCTGCGCAGCGAGTGAAAGATGGCGTGGTTGTCCTCGTGGTCCGCGCGTAGCTGCAGGCCGTAGGTCTTGGAGACCACCAGTGCAATTTCGAGAATGTCTATCGAGTCCAGGCCCAGACCGTCGCCATACAAAGGCTCGTCGGCCTGCACGTTGGCCGCGGTGACTTCCAGGTTCAAGGCACTCACCACCAATTCGGCAACTTCCAGCAGCAGGGCTGCATCAGCCGGTGAGGATGGGGCTTGCGCAGTCAGTTCGGGCATGGACATGGATGAGTGTGGATGGGTTTGCAGCTTGATACGCTGGGTGCACTGGCGTGGTGCGCCGGGCGCGCCAACCGATGCCCAATTTTAGCTGAAGCGCCCAGGGTGTGCGGTGGCGCATGTCTGCATGGCCTTGAACCGGTGGGCGCAGAGCCGGCGCACGGCCAGCCGGTCGGGGCCGCCGCGCAGGCGAACCATGCCCGGTTTTTCCGGGTGTTTTCACATCGCTTCACGCCGCTGAGTCGGCGTTTCACGCCAGCGCCTGGCGTTTCGTCGCAATGGGGGTGCATGGGGCCACGGGTCTGAATACGCTTCAGCCCGTCCCATCGTCTTACCCATTGGAAGGAACCAACCATGCACTACCGATTCACTCCCCGATTTTCTGGCCGCTTGCTGGCCGCGGCGGCAGCCGTGCTGCTGGCCACGGCGGCCCACGCCGTGCCGGACGCGCAGTTTCAGGAGGCTGCTGCGCTGTTTACGCAGGCCGCTTCTGGCGACAAAACCAGCATCGACAAGGCCGCCGAGGCTTTCGCTGCCTTGCTGCGTACCGAACCCGGCAACCCGGTGCTCATGGCCTATGCCGGCGCCTCCACGGCCAGGCTGGCGGGTACCACCCTGCTGCCCTGGAAGAAGATGTCCTACGCCGAGGACGGCATGGCCATGATCGACAAGGCCTTGGCCCTGCTGACCCCCGCGCACAACGCCGTGGTGCAGCACGGCACACCGGGGGCCCTGGAAGTGCGCTTTGTGGCGGCCAATACGTTTCTGGCCGTGCCGGGTTTCATGAACCGGGGCGCGCGCGGCGCCAGGTTGCTGGCGGAGGTGCTGGACAGCCCCTTGTTGGCCCAATCGCCGCCGGGGTTCAAGGGGGCTGTCTGGTTGCGGGCAGCGGCGCAGGCCCAGGCTGAAAAGCGCCCGGAAGATGCCCGCAAATACCTCAACGAGGTAATTGCCAGCAACGCGCCGCAGGCGGATGCAGCACGCGCGCAACTCAAGGACCTGACACCATGAACAAGGTCAACAACACCGTGGTCGAGCTGCGTGGCGTGTACAAGACCTACCGCCTGGGCCAGCATGTGGTGCCTGCACTGCAAGGCATCGACCTGGCCGTGCAACGCGGCGAATTGCTGGCCTTGACCGGGCCCTCGGGCAGCGGCAAGAGCACCATCCTCAACCTGTGCGGGCTGATTGACACGCCCGATTCGGGTGACATCGTGCTGGGGGGCCGTTCGGTCACGGGGCAGGACGAGAACCAGCGCACGCTGCTGCGCCGTGATGCGCTGGGTTTTGTGTTCCAAACCTTCAATCTGGTGCCGGTGATGACGGTGGCCGAAAACGTGGACTATCCGCTGTTCATCGCCGGGGTGCCCGCCACCGAACGGCGCGAGCGGGTGGCCGCGCAGCTGTTGGCCGTGGGCCTGCAAGACCATGCGCAACACCGGCCCGACGCCCTGTCGGGCGGGCAGCGCCAGCGGGTGGCGATAGCGCGCGCGCTGGTCAAACGGCCGCGGCTGGTGATTGCCGACGAGCCCACGGCCAGCCTGGATTCGCACACGGCTGACCAGGTGCTTGAGTTGATGCGCGAACTCGGTCATTCGGAGGGCGCGGCGTTTGTGATCGCCACGCACGACAGCCGCCTGACGCAGCGCTGCGACCGCATTGTGTCACTGCTGGACGGGAGGCTGCAATGAACGCCATCACATTGGGAAACATGGATTTCATGTGGCTCAGGTTCGCCGTGCAGAACACGCTGCGCAACCGCAGGCGTTCGCTGGTCACGGTGTCCATCGCGGCGCTTGGCACGGCGGCCATTCTGCTGGCCGGAGGTTTTGCCTTGTACACCTACGAGGCGCTGGCGCAGGCGGCGGCACGCACGACCGGGCACCTGATCCTGGGCAAGCCGGCCCAGTTCACGCACGATGAAGACACGCCGCTGCAGCATGGGCTGGACAACCCGGCCGAGCTGCGGGCCCGCCTGCTGGCGGACCCTGAAGTGCGCAGCGTGCTGCCCCGGGTGGAGTTCAGCGGGCTGATCAGCAACGGCGACAAATCGACCGTGATGATGGCCACCGGCATCGACCCGGACGCCGAGTTCGCGGTGAAGGGACCGTTTCTGACGGTGACCGAAGGCACTGTGCTGGCCTCTGGCTCGACCGAGGCGGAGGTGATGCTGGGCGATGCGCTGGCGCGCAGCCTCAAAGCCAAACCGGGCAGCAGCCTGACGCTGCTGGCCAGCACCACCGATGGCGCGCTCAATGCCATGGATGTGCGGGTCAAGGGCGTGTTCACCACCGGCGTGCCCGATGTGGACCGGCGCCTGGTGTACACCGACATGGCCACCGCGCAAAAGCTGCTCAACACGCAACGCGTGTCCAGCCTGGGCGTGTTCCTGAGCCGCATGGAATATACGCACAGTGCGCAGCAGCGCCTGGCGGCAGCCCATCCGGCGCTGACGGTGCAGACCTGGATGGACCAGGCCTTCTTCTACCGTTCGGTGCGTGACCTGTACAACCGCATCTTTGGCGCGCTGGGGCTGATCATCGGCGTGATCGTGGTGTTCGTGGTGACCAACGCCATGGCCATGGCCATCATCGAGCGCACCCGCGAGATCGGCACGCTGCGCGCCTTGGGCACCCTGCCTGCGCAGCTGATGCGCACGCTGGCGCTCGAAGGCATGGTGCTGGGCGGCGTGGGAGGCCTGGCTGGTGCCCTGCTGTCGCTGGCCGTGTCGCTCTTGCTGTATGTGGTGCCAGTCCAGATGCCGCCGCCGCCCGGGCGTTCGGTGGGGTATCCGCTGAACATCACGATGGACGCCACCCTCTACCTCGCGACGTTTGCAGTCATGGTGGCGCTCACCATGCTGGCCTCGGCCTGGGTCGCCCGCAAAACGGTGCACATGCCGGTGGTTGATGCCCTGGCCCATACCTGATTCCTGCCTTCACTGATTGGACTCATCATGAAATCTCTTACCTATTTGATGCTTGCGACAACGCTGGCCGTGGCTGCCCTGCCCGCACAGGCGCAGGATGCCGCGGCGCTGCTCAAGGCTGCGGACCGCTTCCGCATGAGTTCGGACAATCTGCAGGTGGAGACGCAGATCAGCGTGTTCAACGCCGACGGAACGCCCGACAAGGAGCGGCGCTACACCGTGTTCGCGCAGGCCAGGCACCAGTCGCTGGTGCTGATGCAAAGCCCGGCGGAAAAAGGCCAGAAGGTGCTGATGCTGGGCGACGATTTCTGGCTGTTGATGCCCGGCAGCCAGCGCCCCTTGCGCATCACGCCCATGCAAAAGCTGTTGGGCGATGCGTCCACCGGCGACGTGGCCACCATGAGCTGGGCCGAGGATTACTCCGGCACGCTGGTGGGGGAGGAGCGCTGCGCCGAGGGCAGTGCTCCGATGTGCCTGCACCTGAGCCTGACGGCCAGCCGCAAGGGCGTGACCTACCAGCGCATTGAGCTGTGGATCGGCAAGGCGCATCACGAGCCCATCCGGGCTGATTTGTATGTGCAGTCCGACAAGCAGGCCAAGCAGGCCCGCTTTGTGATGGACAAACCCGGCGCACCGACGATGGTGACGGAGATGGTGCTGCTTGACCGCTTGAGCAACCGCAAGGAAACCCGCGTGCGCTATCTCAGCCGCAAGGAGCGCACCGTGCCCGAGACTTGGCTCAACCCCATGTTTCTGGCCAGAAACCCGTCGCTGGAGTAAGCCATGCAGAGCCCCTGGATAGGTGTGCTGGCACTCGCATGCAGCGTGTCCTGCCTGGCGCAAGGGGAGGTGGAAGCCGGCGGCCAGGTGCGGCTGATGTGGACCGGACAGGAGGCCTCGCCCACGGGACCGCTGGCGCAGGCCAACCAGCTGCAAAGTGGCACGGTGGCCCCGCCCGCAAGCGGCGCCACGCTGGAGACCGAGCTGCATGCCAGCGGCCATGGCCTGACCGGTGTCATGACCTTGCAGCAGCAGCGCATGGAGAGTTTCCCCACCGACAGCCGGGCCTGGGTGAATGAGCTGTATGCCTCGCACGATGGCGGGGCCTGGCAGTTCAGCGTGGGCAAGAAAATCGTGGCCTGGGACGTGGGCTACGGCTTTCGCCCCAACGACATGGTGCAGCAGGAGGAGCGCCGCCCGCTGGTGAGCCGTACGCTGGAAGGTCGGGCCATGGTGATGGCCGAGCACTTCAGCGCCGCCCGGGCCTGGTCGTTTGTGCTGGTCAATCCGACCAAGCCCGCCGAGCAGGCGGGCGCGCAGGAGCCGGCCCTGGCGGCGCGCCTTTACCAGCGCGATGGCGCCATGGATTGGCACGGTTTTGCACGCCTTGGCTCCCATACCGGCGCCAGCGTGGGCGGGGCGCTGTCGTGGGTCGCCAGTGATGCGCTGGAGCTGCACGGCTCGCTGCGGTTTTCTGAACGCGTTGACAGCAAGATGATCGACCCGAATGCCACGGGGCTGGTGAGCAGCAACCCCTGGCAGTTGCGAACAGCGCAGGACGTGACGCAGTTTCTGGTGGGGGGCACCTGGACCCACGCGAGCCAGCTCAGCCTGCTGGCCGAGGTTTGGTGGGACGGTACGGCACCCGCGGATGCGCAGTGGGATGCCTGGACGCGGCGCAACAAGCAGCTCGCCGCGCTGGCGATCCAGGGCGCACCGGCGGCCGCCGTGGCCGGCAATCTGGCCTGGCAGGCAGAGGCCTTCAGCGTGTCGCCCAGCCTGCGGCGGGGCAACGTGTTCTTGCGCCTGAGCTGGCAGCACGAAGCTTGGCAACCGGCGCTGGACATGCTCTACACGCCGGCTGACAGGGGGCGCGTGGTGACGGCCTCGCTGAGTTGGCAGGGCAACCGGGTTCAGGTACAAGGCGGGCTGCGCGTTCATGCCGGGCCTGCTGACGCTGTGCTGATGCAATTGCCAGCGCGCAGCATGGCGTACGTAGCGACCACCTGGACGTTTTGAAGAAGCAGTGCATGCGCGGCCGTGTCCGGAAGTCGCCGTGAGCCATGCCACTGCGGCAAGTTGTCCCATGCCATTGGGCCTGGCGGGTGTGCTGGAAATTCAGCGATCGTGGCGAACGTGCCTACATGGCCTTGAACAGGTGGGCGTAGAGCCGGCTCACGGCCAGCCGGTCGGGGCCGCCGCGCAGGCGCAGCCAGAGCTTGCCGGTTTCGTCGCGGGTGACGGTGTCGATGGCGCTGGCACGCACCACGGTGCCGCGGTGCACCTGCCAGAACAGTTGCGCGTCGAGCTGGGGCAGCAGCTCCTTGAGCGGGGTGCGGATCAGGTATTCATGCTCCTCGGTGAGCACGCGCACGTACTTGTCGGCCGCTTCAAAATAAACCACCTCGTGCACCGGCACCATGCGGATGGTGCTGCCCACGCTGGCCTGGATGAGCTGCAGCGGCGCGCTGCCGGCCGGCGGCGCGGGCAGGGCGCCACCGGCCGCGGGGACCGCGGCCAGCAGATGGCGCAGCTGCGCCAAAGTTGCTTCGAAATTGATAGCGCCTTGCGCCCTGTTTTCAAGGGCCAGCTGCACTTTTGACACTGATTTTTCGAGGCGCGCCGGCTGCACTGGCTTGAGCAGGTAGTCCACCGCCTGCGCTTCAAAGGCCTGCACCGCGTACTGGTCGTAGGCCGTGACGAACACCAGCGCGGGGAAGGGTGCGGCGCCGGGGCCTTCGCGCGGCCATTCGTCGGCCAGCGCGGCGGCGGCGTCCAGGCCGCTCATGCCGGGCATGCGGATGTCGAAGAACAGCACATCGGGTTTGAGCGCCAGTGCCTGCGCCACCGCCGTGGCGCCGTCGCCCACGCTGGCCAGCACGCGCAGGGCGGGCCAGGCGCGCGCTAGCTCGGCCTGCAGCGCCTGGGCCAGCAGGGGCTCGTCTTCGGCGATCAGGGCCGTGAAAGCGGGTGGGGCGCTCATGGTGTGTAAGGAAATGTGATGCTGGCCCGGGTCCCGCCTGCGGGATCGGCGGCCATGCTGATGGCGACCTGGCTGCCGTAGGCGGTGGCCAGCCGCTCGCGCACCTGGGCCAGGCCAAAACCCGCATTGCCGGGCGGGGCGGTGGCCAGGCCCACGCCGGTGTCGTTCACCTCCAGCGTCAGCAGTGGCCCTGCGCGACGGGCCCGCACGGTGATGCTGCCGCCGTCCACCTTGGGCTCCAGCCCGTGCTTGATGCTGTTTTCCACCAGCGGCTGCAGCAGCAGCGTGGGCACGGGCAGGCTGGCCAGCTCGGGCGGCAGGTCGAGCGTGTAGGAAAGGCGCGGCCCCATGCGAATGGCCATCAGCTCCAGGTAGTCGCGCAGGCGGTCGAACTCGGCGCTCAAGGAGTGCGTGGTCGTGCGCGAGGCGGCGAGCGTGGCGCGCAGGTAGGCGATCATGCGGTCCAGCATCTCGGTGGCGCGGGCCGGGTCGCTGCCGATCAGCGCGCGCAGGTTGGCCAGCGTGTTGAACAGCATGTGGGGTTCCAGCTGCGTCTCCAGCAGCTTGAGCCGCGCCTCGTTCGCGTGCTGGCGCGCCTCGGTCATCTTGCGTTCGAGGTAGGCGCTCTTGCCGACGCTGTAGAAGTAATAGGTGCCAGTGATGCCGGCCAGCGCGGTGATCAGGATCGAGGTGCGCACTTGGACGCTGTTGCCGGCACCCGCCGGATACCAGCCGTAGTAAATGCAGAGCTGGTTGGCGGCCCAGGTGCCCAGCAGGTAGCCGGTGACCATGCCGCTCAGCACCAGCAGGAGCCAGGACCATCCCTTGGGCCAGCCGGTTTCGGCGCTGGAGGGAAACAGGTGGCGGCCCAGGTCGATGATGGCCCAGGTGATGCTGGCAATCAGCAGCGAATACGCGGCCGGCGGGCCATAGGGCCGCTCGGGCATGAAGGCGTATTGCAGGGTCGCGATGGCCAGCGCGAAGGCCAGCACCTGCAGGAAGTTGCGCAGCTTGGAGAGCCAGTCGATTTGCATCACGGTTCAGGGCGTGTTGTGTTCATTGCGTTGCAGCCGCTCGCGCTCTTTTTGCACCATGCGCTCGCGCAGGCCGGCGCCGATCAGGAAGACCGACACGCCATGCAGCACCAGCCCCAGGCCCCAGCCCAGCAGCGGGAGCAGCGACCAGGGCCGGTGGCCGAAGCCGTGGGTCGACATGGCGAACACGGCCAGGTTGACCAGTACATAGAGGCTGGCGTGGATGTACCAGCCCAGCTTGGCGCCGGCGCGCTTGCGCGCGAGGCGCTCGATGTCTTCGGGACGGAGGGGCTGGGACGAGGGTGGGGTCATGCTGCGTTGATTCTAGGGGAGCAGGTGCTTGCGAAAGAAATCGACGATGCGCTCGTGCACGCGCGGCACCTCGGCGCGGTCGAAGCCGGGCGGGTCGTTCAGCAGATCGGCCGCGTAGCCGGACAGGTCCAGCGGCTGCGGCGACAGGAAGGAGCCATGGCCGGCGCCGGGGACATCGGCGACGACGGTGCAAGCGGCGCAGGCCGCGAGCACGGCGCCGCTATGAAAGCGCGGCGCCAGCCACTTGTCCTGGCCCGCTTGCACCAGGCCCAGCGGCATGCGTGGCGCGGCCAGCGACTGCGGGTCGAAGTCCGCCGCCAAGGGCACTTCGGCCACCACGGCCTGGATGCGCGGCTCGTTGTGGCTGTACCAGTTGGCGTCGTTCAGCCGAAAGCGGATGACGGTGCGCACCACCAGTTTCTTCACGCCGTCCAGGATGTCGCCGTTCAGGCGCGTGGCCAGGCCCACGCAGGTGGGGAAATCCTCGTCCAGGTGCGCCTCGCAGTGCTTGAGCAAGGCCGACGGCGACCAGCGCCCGCCGGCCAGGCTCAGGGCGGTGTGGCCGCCGGCCGACATGCCGAACATGCCGACCCGCTCCAGCGCCAGCAGCGGCGCGAAGCGCGCGTCCTGGGCCACCGCGTCGATGGCGCGCGAGACCTCGGCCGGACGCCGTTTCCAGCTCTCGGGCCCGACCTTGCTCATGTCGTTCCAGTTGTCGCCGGCATGCTCGGGCAGCGCTACCACGAAGCCGGCATCGACCAGGCGCCGCGCCAGGTCGGCGTGAACCCAGGGCGAGCCCCCCGAGCCATGCGACAGCAGCACCAGGCGCCGGTTGCCTTGCACCATCGCGCCTTGCGGCGCGAGATAGAGCGCGAACGGTCCGCGCTGGATGGGCTGGGCCTCGCTGCTGGACGGGTAGAACACGGTGACGGGGCCGTCGCCTTGCAGGCCGGGCAGTTCGGTCAGGCCCACGCCGGCGTGCGCCGCCGCCGCCAGCGCCGCGGCCAGGCACGCGAGAATGTATCGGGTCATGGCGCGGGCCCGGCTTACCACGGGTCGCGCTGCTGCGTCAGGCGATCGCGCTCCTGCTGCACCAGGCGCTCATGCAGGCCGGCTCCGCCGCTCAGGAGGAACACCACCGCGCCGTGGATGGCCAGGCCGATGCCCCAGCCGAGGGCGGGGAAGACGGCCCAGTGATGGCCACTCATGGCCGACAGCGCGGCCAGCAGCAGGTTGACGACGATGTAGACGGTGGCGTGGATGTACCAGCCGAGCTTGGCGCCAGCGCGCTTGCGGGCCAGTTGTTCGATGTCATCCGGGTGGGGCGATGCGTTCATGCGCGTTCTCCTTGGTTTGAAATTGAGTCGGGATCAGGCCAGGCCCATCCCGCCCCAGACCAGGCTGCCCAGCAGGCGGCCGGGCAGCAGGGTGAAGCCGCCGGCCACGATGCAGGCGGCGACGTAGGTGATCTGCATCACCCGGCGGTGGCCAGCGATATTGTGCCGCGCCAGGTACCAGAAGGCGCCGAACAGCGCGACGAAGACGATCGGGATCAGCAGGTGGATCGGCGTGTAGCCATTGATGTTGGGCAGGGTGGTGCTGCGGATGAAGATGGCTGAGACCGCGGTGACGAGCATCAGCGTGACCCAGGCGTAGCCGAAGGCCCGGTGCAGGCGCGGGCGCTGGGCGCGGCCGCGGCGGGCCCACAGGGCCAGCGGGCCGATGAGCGTGGCCGCCAGGGCGGCGCTGAGGTGGATGGCGATAACGGGCGTGAGTGTCATGGCGTTCTCCGGCAGGGTGGTGCGTGGGATGAACTGTGCCGCGGCCTGGGGCGCCTGGCCAGCGCGGCGCGACGAATTGCAGCCAGGGCGGCGTGAAATGCAGGATGGCGGCGCCAGTCAATGCCAAGGCCTCAGACGATAATCCAGCGTCTTAACAGGAGTACACGTGGATATCACCTTGCTGATCAAGGCCGCCCTCATGGGCGTGGTCGAGGGACTGACCGAGTTCTTGCCCATTTCCTCAACCGGCCACCTGATCCTGGCCGGCGCCCTGCTGGGCTTCGATGACGAGAAGGCCAAGGTGTTCGACATCGCGATCCAGACCGGCGCCATCCTGGCCGTGATCATCGTGTACTGGCAGAAGATCCGCGACACCGTGGTGGCGCTGCCGACGAGCAGGCAGGCGCGGCAGTTCGCGTTCAACGTGCTGATCGCCTTCGTGCCGGCGGTGCTGCTGGGCCTGCTGTTTGGCAAGGCGATCAAGGCGCATCTGTTCAATCCCGTGGTGGTGGCCAGCACCTTCATCCTGGGCGGCTTCATCATCCTGTGGGCCGAAAAGCGCCACAGGAATGCCGCCACCGCGCCGCGCATCCAGGAGGTGGAGCAGATGAGCGCGCTGGACGCCCTGAAGGTGGGCCTGGCGCAGTGCCTGGCCATGATTCCGGGCACCAGCCGCAGCGGCGCCACCATCATCGGGGGCATGCTGCTGGGCCTGTCGCGCAAGGCGGCCACCGATTTCTCTTTCTACCTGGCCATTCCGACGCTGATCGGCGCGGGCGCCTACAGCCTGTACAAGGAGCGCGCGCTGCTCTCCATGGCCGACCTGCCCCTGTTCGGCGTGGGGCTGGTGTTTTCCTTCCTCAGCGCCTGGCTGTGCGTGCGCTGGCTGCTGCGCTTCATCTCCACACACAACTTCAACGGCTTTGCCTGGTACCGCATCGTGTTCGGCATCGTGGTGCTGGCCAGCGCCTGGAGCGGCGCGGTGCAGTGGACGGCCTGAACGGCGCTTGAGGCGCAAAGAAAAAAGGCTGCGGTATGCGGCCTTTTTGTTGTGGCGTCAGTGGTTGTTGGACTTGAGCTCGCGCACGCGGTGCAGGTTCAGCAGCGAGGCTTCGATGGCGGCGGCCGTGGCGATGGGCTGCTCCATCGGGAACAGGTGCGAGCCGTCGAGCATCATGATGCGGCCCTTGGTGATTTTCTCCGTCATGGCCATGCCGACCTGGCGCATTTCCACCGAGTGGCGCCCGCCGATGAAGGCCACCGGGCATTTGAGCGGGTGGCGCCTGAGCAGTCGGTCCAGGTTGTCGGGCAGGGTGTTGTAGATGGCGGTCTCCACCTCGCGCTCAAAGCTCAGCACGCGTTTTCCGTCTTCATCGTGCATGCCGTGCTCCACGTAATCGCGCAGCACCTGCGCGTCCCAGTGGGCGAAGGCCTTCTTGTGGCGGAAGTGCTCGAAGGCGGTCTGGACATCGGGCCAGCTGTTGCGGCGCTGGCGGCTCACGGCGCCGGGCGAGATGGCGCCGATGAGCTGCGCCGTCTTGGCCACGCCCACGCCGGTGGCGCGCCAGCCGCCCAGGATGGGCGAGTCGATCAGCAGCACGCCATGGGTCAGCTCCGGGTGGCGCGCGGCGGCCATCAGGCTCAGAAAACCGCCCAGGGAGTGGCCCGCCAGGAAGACTTGCTCGCCGGTTTTTTGCTGGTGGTCGGCCGCGAAATCGGCCAGCTGCCGCACCAGGTGCGGCCAGTTGTCCGTGACCGGGTAGCGTTCCTCGTGGCCGTACTTTTCCACCGCCTTGACCTTGAAGCCGCGCCGGCGCAAGTCGGCGAACAGGGTGCGGTAGGTGCTGGCGGGAAAACTGTTGCCGTGCGAGAAGATGATGTGGGGCAGGTGGGTGTTCATTTTTGGGTTCCCAGTTTCTTCAGGGCGTAGAGGGCGTCAAGAGCCTCGCGCGGACTCAGCGCGTCGGGGTCGATGGCGGCCAGGCTGGACTCCACGGCACTGGGGGCGCTCGGCGGTGCCGCCGGCGGCGCGGCAAAGAGGTCAACCTGGGCCTGCGCCTCGGAGGCATTGGCCTCCAGCGATTCGAGCGCATGGCGCGCATGGTTGAGCACGCCGGCGGGCATGCCGGCCAGGCGCGCCACCTGGATGCCATAGCTGCGGCTGGCGGGGCCCGGCTGGATTTCATGCAGGAAGACGATGTCGTGGCCCGATTCGGCGGCGCTCACATGCACGTTGACGGCGGCATGGTGCCTGGCCGGGAATTCGGTGAGCTCGAAGTAGTGCGTGGCGAACAGCGTGAAGGCCTGGGTCTTGTCATGCAGCTGCGTGGCGATCGCGCTGGCCAGGGCCAGGCCGTCGAAGGTGGAGGTGCCGCGACCGATCTCATCCATCAGCACCAGCGAGCTGGGGCTGGCGGCGTGCAGGATTTGCGCGGCCTCGGTCATCTCCAGCATGAAGGTGGACTGCGCATTGGCCAGGTCGTCGGCCGCGCCGATGCGGGTGTGGATGGCGTCGATGGGCCCCAGGCGGCAGGCGGAGGCCGGCACGTAGCTGCCGATGGACGCCAGCAGCACGATCAGGGCCACCTGGCGCATGTAGGTCGACTTGCCGCCCATGTTGGGGCCGGTGATGATCTGCATGCGCTGCTTGACGCCCAGGCGCGTGTCGTTGGCGATGAAGGCGCCGCTGCTGGTTTCCGCCAGGCGCGCCTGCACCACCGGGTGGCGGCCCTGGCTGATGTCGATGCAGGGTTCCAGGGCGAATTGGGGCGCGCACCACGCCAGCGTGAGCGAGCGCTCGGCCAGCGTGCAGAGCACGTCGAGCGCGGCCAGGGCGCGTGCCGTGCGCGTGAGCGCGGGCACATGGGGCTGCAGCGCATCGAGCAACTGCTCGTACAGCCATTTCTCGCGCGCGAGGGCCCGCTCCTGCGCGCTCAGGGCCTTGTCCTCGAAGCTTTTGAGCTCGGGCGTGATGAAGCGCTCGGCGTTCTTCAGGGTCTGGCGGCGGCGGTAGTCGTCGGGCACCTTGTCGGCCTGGCCCTGCGTGACTTCGATGTAGAAGCCGTGCACCTTGTTGAACTGCACGCGCAGGTTGGCGATGCCGGTGCGCGCTTTCTCGCGCACTTCCAGGTCCAGCAAAAAGGCGTCGCAGTTGTCCTGGATGCCGCGCAGCTCGTCGAGTTCGGCGTCGAAGCCGGCGGCGATCACGCCGCCGTCGCGGACCAGCGCGGCGGGTTCCGGCAGGATGGCGCGCTGCAAGAGTTCGGCGCAGCCCGCGGGCGGCAGCAGATGTTCTGAAATTTGAGCCAAATAGGCGGTTTGCCCATGCAGGACGGGCGCAAGGCGCTCTGTTTTTTGTAGCGTCTGCCGCAGGGCGACGAGCTCGCGCGGGCGCACCTGGCGCAGCGCGATGCGCGCGGTGATGCGCTCCACATCGCTGCAGCCCTTGAGCTGCTCGCGCAGTTTCTGCCACGGGCCCGCATGCGAGGTGTGCGCCTGCCCACCCCGCAGCGCGCTGATGGCGTCCTGGCGCTGTTGGGCGGCGCCGCGCTCGCGCCGCGGCTCGAGCAGCCAGTTTTTCAGCAGGCGGCTGCCCATGCCGGTCATGCAGGTGTCGAGCAGCGAAAACAGCGTGGGCGCGTCCTCGCCGCGCAGGGTCTGCGTGAGTTCGAGGTTGCGCCGCGTGGTTTGCGGCAGGTCGATCAGTTCGTCATTGCGCTGCACGCGCACGCCGTGCACATGGGTCAGGGCCCGGCCCTGGGTGTGCTCGGCGTAGCCCAGCAGGGCGGCGACGGCGGCATGGGCCTGGGGCAGGTCCTGCGCGTTCCAGCTCGCCAGGCTGGCGGCGCCCAGCAGCTCCAGCAGTTTGGCCACGCCCAGGGCGGCATCAAACTGCCAGTCGGGACGCACGCCCAGCGACAGGGCGGATGAGCCGGAAGACGACAGGCGCAGGGCCTTGAGCCGCTGCTCGAAGGCGGGCGTGACACCCGCGCTGTAAAGCAGCTCGCTGGGACTGATGCGCGCCACCCATTCGGCCAGCTCGTCCGGGCCGCATTCGGCCAGGTGGACCTCGCCTTGCGTCACGCTGAGCCAGGCCAGGCCGCAGCTGTTGCGCGCGCCCTGGTGCACGGCCAGCAGCAGCGACTCGGACTTGTCGCTGAGCAGTTCGGTGTCGGTCAGCGTGCCGGGCGTGACCACGCGCATCACCTTGCGCTCCACCGGGCCTTTGCCGGTGACCTCGCCCACCTGCTCGCAGATGGCCACCGATTCGCCCAGCTTGATGAGCCGGGCCAGATAGCTCTCCAGCGCATGAAAGGGCACGCCGGCCATGACCACGGGCTCTCCCGCGGACTGGCCGCGCTGCGTCAGGGTGATGTCGAGCAGCCGGGCGGCTTTTTCGGCGTCGGCGTAAAACAGCTCGTAGAAGTCGCCCATGCGATAGAGCAGCAGCGTGTCGGGGTACCCGGCCTTGAGGCCCAGGTACTGCTGCATCATGGGAGTGTGTTGGTCGATGGCTGGAATGGCGGTCATGAAGGCGGGCGCTACGGATTGGCGCCATGAACAGCGCCAATCCGGCAGAGGGGCATTCTAGAGCCTGGCGCGGACGGACGCGGCGGCGCCCGCGATGGCGCGGGACAAACGCTGGAGACGAGGGCAACACTCTGAGGTAGCATTGTTCGCAGTGTTTCATGAATAAAGCAACTTCACGGATGATGCGGCGCGCCCGTCTTCAATGGCTCGGGCTGTGCCTTGTCTTGCTCGGTTTTGGCGGATTGCTGGGGGCGCTGCTTTACACGGAACATGAGAAAACCGGGGAGTTTGAACAGGACCGCTTGCAGGTCCAGGCCCGGGTGATTTCCGATGGCCTGGGGCGCCAGCTCGATGGCATCAACAGCGCCCTGCTGGGAGTCCGCGCCGAGCTGCCGCCGGGCTGGCAGGGGCGCGATCTCCATGCCAGTGTCTCGAACCGGCTGCGGGCCCTGAGCGAGGCCATGCCCGGCGTGCGGACCTTGCGCCTGATTGATGCCAATGGCATTGTCTGGGCGGCCAACTGGAATGAGATGATTGGCGCGGACCGCAGCCAGCGGGAGTTTTTCAAGACGATCCTGGCGCGTCCGGACCCGGAGATTCTTTACGTTTCGACTCCTTTTTTGAGCGCGCGCGGTGTCATCACCCTCACGGTCAGCCGGGCCGTCGTGGACTTGCGGGGTGAATTTGCCGGCCTGGTTTCCGCAACGCTGGACCCCGACTATTTCAGCGTGGTGATGCGCTCGGTGATCTACGCGCCCGACATGCTGGCCACCCTCACCAGCCATGACGGCCAGCCGTTCCTGACCGTGAGCCAGGATGCGCGCGCGCCCAAGGCGGCCGCGGGCCAGGGCGCCGCAGGCGCTCCGCCGCTGACCCAGGGCAATGAGCGCCTGGGGGTCGGCCGCACGCTGGAGTCAAGCCGCACGCAGATGAGCCAGCCCCTGGTGGTGACCGTCAGCCGCGCGCGCGCCGCCATTTACAAGCCGTGGCGTGAACACCTGTGGCTGTACATGGCGCTGTACGCGCTGGTGGCCCTGATCGCCGGCCTGTCGCTTTATGTGCTTCAGCGGCGCCGGGTCTTGCTCGACCGCCTGGGGCTCGAGCGCGAGAAAGAGCGGCAGGAAAGCCTGGAGCGGCTCGAGCTGGCGCTCGGCAGCGCCGACATGGGGCTGTGGGACAGGAACTTTGCCACCAACGTCAGAGCCTACAACGAGCGCTGGTGCACGATGCTGGGCCACACACGCGAGGAAATCGACACGTCCGGCATCACCTGGCAGGATCTGGTGCATCCGGGGGACCTGCTTGCCGCCAGCGAGGCGCTGGGCCAGCATATCCGGGGCGAGGTGCCGCTCTATGAATCAGAGCACCGCATGCGCCGCAAGGATGGCCGCTGGATCTGGGTTCAGGCGCGCGGCAAGGTGGTGGCTCGCGACGAGGCGGGCATGCCGGTGCGCATGGTGGGCACCCACATGGACATCACCGAGCGCAAGCGGGCCGAGGCGGTGCTGCGGGAGAGCGAGACCCGTTTTCGCAGCCTGACGGAGCTCTCGTCCGACTGGTATTGGGAGCAGGATGAGCAGTTCCGTTTCGTGCGGATCGACGGCCGCGTCGAGGTTCCGGCGGCGTTCGGGCTGCACCCGGATATCGGTTTGACGCGCTGGGATGTTCCGGCCGCGAACATGAGCGAGGCCGACTGGGTCGCGCATCGCGCCGTGCTGTACGCGCACGAGGTATTCCGGGACCTGGAGCTGGAGCGGCGCACGCCCGAGGGCGAGTTGGTGTGGACCTCGACCAGTGGCGCCCCGTTTTTTGACGAGAACGGCGTTTTTCGGGGTTATCGCGGCGTGGGGCGCAACATCAACGAGCGCAAGCGGGCCGAGCAGGAGATCGAGCGCCTGGCGTTTTACGACGGCTTGACCAGCCTGCCCAACCGGCGCCTGCTGACGGACCGGCTGCAAAAGGCGCTGACCGCGTGCGGACGCAGCCAGGGCCATGGCGCGCTGCTGTTCATCGATCTGGACAACTTCAAGGACTTGAACGATACCCGGGGTCACGATGTGGGAGACCTGCTGCTGCGCCAGGTCGCCACGCGACTGCGCCAGTGCGTGCGCGAAGCGGATACCGTGGCCCGCCTGGGCGGCGATGAATTCGTCGTCATGCTCGAGGACCTGAGCCAGGCCGAGGGTGATGCCGCGGCCCAGGCGGCAAGCGTGGGGCAGAAAATCCTGGCGGCCATCAATCAACCCTTTGACCTGCTTGGCCAGCAGCATCACAGCACCCCCAGCATTGGCATCACGCTGTTCCACGACCCGCTGCAAGGCGTCGATGAGCTGCTCAAGCGGGCCGATCTGGCGATGTACCAGGCCAAGGCCGCGGGGCGCAACACGCAGCGTTTCTTTGACCCCGGGATGCAGGCGCAGGCATCGGCCAGGGCCGCGCTGGAGGGCGACCTGCGCCAGGGTCTGCAGCGCGCGGAGCTGGTGCTGCACTACCAGCCCGTGGTGGATGAAACGGGCCGCGTCACCGGGGTCGAGGCCCTGGTGCGCTGGCAGCACCCGCAGCGCGGCATGGTCATGCCCGGTGAATTCATTCCCGTGGCCGAGCAGGCCGGGCTCATCATTCCGTTGGGCCAGTGGGTGCTGGAGACCGCTTGCGCGCAGCTGGTGGCGTGGCATTCGCAGCCGGCCACCAGCCACTTGAGCATCGCCGTCAATGTCAGCGCGCGCCAGTTCCGCCAGCCCGACTTTGGCGACCAGGTCATGGCCTTGCTCATGAAGACGGGTGCCAACCCCGCGCGGCTCAAACTGGAGCTCACCGAGAGCCTGCTGCTCAGCGACGTGGAGGACGCCATCAGCAAAATGAGCGAGCTCAGGGCGATTGGCGTGGGTTTCGCGCTGGACGACTTCGGCACCGGTTATTCGTCCCTGTCCTACCTCAAACGCTTGCCGCTGGACCAGCTCAAGATCGACCAGTCCTTCGTGCGCGATGTGCTGACCGACCCCAACGACGCGGCCATCGTGCGTACCATCCTGGCGCTGGCGCGCAGCATGGATCTGGCGGTGGTGGCCGAAGGGGTGGAGACCGCGGTGCAGCGGGAGTTTCTCCTGAGCCATGGCTGCACGGCCTTTCAAGGCTATCTGTTCGGCCGGCCCGTGCCGGTGCATGAGCTGCGGCTGGCCCCGGCCATGGTCTAGGCAGCACGCGGTACTCGACCGATGCGGGGGGCGTTTTCGTCGCGCAACAGGATGCGTGGCGACGTGGATGCAACCTCGGATACGATGCGGCATCGGGCGTCTTTCAGCCTCCATGGTTTCTTTTTTGAAACATTCACTGTTGGTCAAGCATGCATTCATCGACAGACAATGAGGAAGTGAAGCGGCTCAGCGAAGCATTGCAGCAAGCGCAGCAGCGCCTGCGGGCGGTGGTCGATGCCTCGGGTCTGGGGCAGGGAACACTGGAATTCGTCTTGCGCGACGACGGGGCGCTGGAGCTGGTCCGCTCCAGCGCCATGGCCGACAGCCTGCTGGGCGTCCAGGGAGAAGCCTTGTTGGGCAGGCCCCCGCAAGAGGTCTTGCCGTGCCTGGCCGGCACCGGCATTGCGGGCGCATGGGGCGATGTGGCCCTCCATGGCGGCGTCGCCGAGTTCAATGACGTGCCTGGCGCGGGCCTGCGAGGCGCGTCTGCCTTCGGATTCCTCGCGTTCCAGGTCGCTCCCTGCCGTGTTGCCGTCAAGTTCTCGGTTCTTGGCGCAGCGTCGCCAGCCCCATCCGAACCGGACGGGGGGCGTTCCGAGCGGCTTTTTTCCGTGGCGTTCAACCAGAGTCCCGAAGCCATTGCCCTGACCCGCTTTCGCGACGGCCTGATCGTGGATGTCAATCAGGAGTGGCTGTGGCTCACGGGCTTTTCGCGCGAGGAAGTCCTGGGCCGCACGGTGCTTGACATCGGCCATTGGCCGGACAGTGCCTCGCGGCAAAAGGCCATGGCGCCCCTGATCAGCCAGGGGCGCTTGCGTGATCATGAAACGACGCTCACCATGAAAGACGGCACGCAGCGCCTGGTCCGGCTCAATGGCTCGGTGTTCGAAGTCTCGGGTGAGCAGCACATCCTCATGTACGTCACGGATATCACGGCCGAGTGCCTGGCGCAGGCCGCCCTGCAAGCCGGGGAGCTGGCGCTGCAGCAGGCCAACGAGAAGCTGAGCGAGCAGGTGGAGCTGTATGACATCACCGAGAGCCTGGCGTGGGTGGGCCACTGGACGGCCAGTCCGGACGGGCAGTGGGTTGACTGGTCCAATGGCTTGCACCGTCTGGCGGGCACGACGCCAGGGGAGGCCTTGTCCAGCGCCGAGGCGCGCGGCGGCATTCACGAGGATGACCAGGCCGCGTTTGCGGCGGCCCGCAAGCGCATGGATGGCGCCATGATCGAGTATCGCTGGCGGCATCTGGACGGGACGATCCACTGGCTGCGCTCGCGCATGCTGCGCCATCACAAGAGCGGCGGCGTGGCGACCGAGTTCGGCGTGGTGCAGGACATCACGGTCGAGCACGAGGCGCGGCGGGTGGTGCAGGATCAGCTGGAATTCATCCAGAAAATCACCAGCCGCGTGCCCGGCGTGGTGTTCCAGTTCCTGCTGCGGCCCGACGGCAGTGCATGTTTCCCCTATGCGAGCGAAGCCATCCAGGAGATGTTCGGGGTGTCGCCCCAGCAGGCGCGCCAGGATGCCGCGGCTGTTTTTGCCGTGGTTCACCCGGACGATCAGGCGCGGCTGAGGAAGTCCATTGAAATCTCCGCGCGTGACCTGACGCAGTGGGACCAGGAGTACCGCGTGCGGTTGGCGGACGGTTCCGTGCGCTGGCTGCTGGGCAGTTCCGTGCCGCAGCGCGAGGCCGATGGCTCGGTGGTGTGGTCCGGCGCCTCGACCGACATCACCGAGCGCAAGCTGGCCGAGGCCCGGCTGCTGGAAAGCGAGGAGCGCTTTCGCAGCCTGACGGCACTTTCCTCCGACTGGTACTGGGAACTGGACCGGGACTTCCGGTTTGTGCGGCTCGAGGGCGGCCTCATCGAGGAGAGCGACGTGACGGTGGTCTCGCGCATCGGCAAGACGCGCTGGGACATCGGTGCCCTGAACATGACGCCCGCCGACTGGGAGGCGCACCGCGCCGTGCTGGAGGCGCATCAGGCCTTTTACGACTTCGAGCTGCTCAGCATCGATGCGCAGGGACGCAAGTACTGGATGTCGGTCAGCGGCGAGCCGGTGTTCGATGCGCAAGGCGAATTCCGCGGGTATCGCGGCGTCGGGCGCAATGTGTCGTGGCGCAAGCGTGGCGAGCAAAAGATCGAGCAGCTTGCCTTTTACGATGTCCTCACCGGCCTGCCCAACCGGCGTTTGCTGATGGAGCGACTGCTGCATGCGCTGGCCTCCAGCGAACGCGATCACCTGTCGGGCGCGCTGCTGTTCATCGACCTGGACAATTTCAAGGACCTCAATGACACGCAGGGGCACGATGTGGGTGACCGGCTGCTCCAGCTGGTGGCCACGCGCCTGGGCAGCTGCGTGCGCGAGGTCGATACCGTCTCCAGGCTGGGCGGCGACGAGTTCGTGGTCATTCTTGAAAAACTTGCCAAAACCCCCGATGAAGCCGCCGCCCAGGCCGAGGCCATCGGCAAGAAGATTCTCGTGGCCCTCAATCAGCCGTATCCGCTGGGCGACCGGGAGCATCACAGCACGCCCAGCATCGGCATCGCCCTGTTCTTTAACCACCAGCAAAGCGTTGACGAACTGCTCAAACGCGCCGATCTGGCCATGTACGAGGCCAAGGCCGCGGGTCGCAACACCATGCGTTTCTTCGATCCCGCGATGCAGGCGGCGGTGGCGGCCCGCACCGCGCTGGAAGCCGATTTGCGCCAGGGGCTGCAACGCATGGAACTGTTGCTGTACTACCAGCCGGTGGTCGACGCGACGGGCGTCGTCATGGGGGTCGAGGCATTGGCCCGCTGGCGGCATCCGCAGCATGGCATTGTTTCTCCGGCCGAGTTCATTCCGCTGGCCGAGAAAACCGGGCTCATCCTGCCGCTGGGGCAGTGGGTGCTGGAGACCGCCTGCGCCCAGCTCGTGAGCTGGTCGGCGCAGCCAGCCACCATGCGGCTGAGCATTGCCGTCAACGTCAGTGCGCGCCAGTTCCGCCAGCCCGACTTTGCCCGGCAGATCCTGGACCTGCTGCGCAAGACCGGGGCCAATCCCTACCGGCTCAAGCTCGAACTCACCGAGAGCCTGCTGCTCACCGACATGGAGGATGCGATCCAGAAAATGGGCGAGCTCCGGTCGATCGGCGTGAGCTTCTCGCTGGATGACTTCGGCACCGGTTATTCATCCCTGTCCTATCTCAAGCGGCTGCCGCTGGAACAGCTCAAGATCGACCAGTCCTTCGTGCGCGATGTGCTGACCGATCCCAACGACGCGGCCATCGCAAAGACCATTCTGGCGCTGGGACAAAGCCTGGGCCTGACGGTGGTGGCCGAAGGCGTCGAGACGCAAGGCCAGCGCGACTTCCTGCTGCACCACGGCTGCCAGGTTTTCCAGGGTTACCTGTTCGGCAGGCCGGAGCCGGTCCAGACCCTGTCGCTGGTGACGCCCCTGGGGTGATGCCGGGTGCTCCCGGCGGCTGGGCATGTGTCGTCTTTTTGGCAATTTTTCGTGATTGCCTCCCCTCATCCGGCGCGATCGGGGAGGAATTTTCGAAACAGGCTGTAAAGTTCATGCTTTGTCCGGATATTCTTTCTGATCGTGCCCTCATGACCCTCTCTGTCCTGTTGATTGAAAGCGATGAGTGCCATGCCAGCGCCGAGATGCAGGTACTGGCCGCTGAGCGGCCGGATTGGCAGGTCGAGGTCGCCGACTCGGTCGCCCAGAGCCGGGCGCTGATGACGGTGCATTTCTTCGATGTCGTCGTCGTGAGTCACCGGCTCAACGATGGCACGGTCTTTGACCTGATGGACTCCCTGACGGGGAAGCTGGCGATTTTGTGCGTGATGCCCGGCCAGGAGGCGGTTGCCGCGCAGGCCTTGCGCCAGGGTTTCAGCGACTACCTGATCAAGGACGCCGAACTCGGCTACCTGCAGTCGCTGTGCTCGCGTATCGAGGTGGTGCGCGGCGGCTCGGACATGATCCGGATCCAGAGCGAAAGCGCCGAACGTTTTGAACTGGCCCTGGGCGGCGCCGATCTGGGCTTGTGGGAGCGGCACCTGATCAGCGGCAAGCTGACGGTCAGCGAACGCTGGGGCGCGATGCTGGGCTATACCCAGGGCGAGGTCGAGTGGATCGTGAACTCGTGGCAGGACGTGGTGCACCCGGATGACTGGAAGGCCATCCAGGAGACCAGCGATGCCTATCTCTCGGGCCGTATCCGCAAGTACCAGTGCGAGTACCGGCTGCGTCACAAGGAGGGGCACTGGGTCTGGGTGCTCAGCCGGGGCCGGGTGGTGGAGCGCGACGTGACCGGCGCGCCCGTGCGTTTGCTGGGCACCTTCATGGACATCACCGAGCTCAAGCAGACCCGGGACGAGTTCGCCCGCCAGCACCGGCTGCTGCAGGCCATCAGCCGGGCCCAGACGGTTTTCATCACCAGCATCGACGCCAAAACACTGTTCGACTGGCTGCTGGTCGATCTGCTGGCGGCAACCGGCAGCGAATATGGATTCGTGGGTGAAGTGCTGTTCAATGCGGCGCAGCAGCCTTACCTGAAGATCCAGGCCATCTCGGATCTGGCCTGGGATGAAACCTCCCGGCGCATGCATGAAAATATCGCCGCCGGCGCGGGGATGGAAGTGCCCAATCTCAACACGCTGTTTGGCGCGGCGCTGGCCACCGGCGAGCCGGTCATTTCCAACCAGCCCGAGCGGGATCCGCGCCGGGGCGGCTTGCCCACGGGGCACCTGGTGATGCGCTCGTTTCTGGGCCTTCCCATCCACAGCGACGGCGAGCTGGTCGCTATGGTGGGGCTGGCCAATCAGCCCGGGGGCTACTCGCAGGCGGATATCGATTTTCTCGATCCCCTGTGCAGCACCATCGGCCAGATGGTGCAGGCCCGGCGCGGCGAGGCCGAGCGCTGCCGGGTGCAGGCCGAGCTGCAAAAAACCAGTGAACTGCTGGAGCAAAGAACCCAGGCGCTCTACACCACGCTGGACAGCATGAACCACGGCATCAGCACGGTGGATGCCGAGGGACGCACCACCATCTACAACCAGCGCTACCTGGAGCTGCTGGACTTGCCGGAATCCCTGCTGCTGACACGGCCCACGCATGAGGAAATCGTGCGTTTTCAGGCCGGGCGCGGCGACTTTGGCGAAACCTACGACCTGGTCGAGGCGGTCGGGCGCGACTATGTGGCCCGGGGCACGGGCGAGGCCCCGCCCGAGCGCTACCTGCGCAAGACCAGATCGGGCACGGTGCTGGAGGTCAAGACCCGGGTCCTGCCCAGCGGCGGCATGGTGCGGACCTACGCCGATGTGACCTCCTATGTCGAGGCCCAGGAGGCGCTGCGCGAGAGCGTGGCGCGCTTTCGCAGCCTGACGGAGCTCTCGTCCGACTGGTATTGGGAGCAGGATGAGCAGTTCCGTTTCGTGCGCTTCGAGGGGCGCCAGGTGAGCCCGACGGGCCCGGCCGGACCCCGCAGCGCGAGTCTGGGCAAGACCCGCTGGGAGGTGGGAGCGCTCAACATGACGGAAGCGGACTGGCGCTCGCACCGTGCCGTGGTCGAGGCGCACCAGACCTTTTACGATTTCGAGCTGTTGCGCGTCGACGTGGAGGGCAATCCCTACTGGGTGTCGGTCAGCGGCACGCCCATTTTCGACGGCGAGGGCGTCTTTCGCGGTTACCGCGGCATCGGGCGCAACATCACCGAGCGCAAGCGTGCCGAGGACGAGACCCGGCGCCTGGCCTTCTACGATCCGCTGACGGGCCTGCCCAACCGGCGCCTGCTGCTGGACCGGCTGTCCCAGGCCCTGGCCATCAGCGCGCGCAGCCAGCGCCATGGCGCGCTGCTTTTTCTTGATCTGGACAACTTCAAGGACCTCAACGACACCCTGGGCCATGACATGGGCGACAAGCTGCTGGAGCAGGTGGCCGCCCGCCTGGCGACCTGCATCCGCGAGGGCGACACCGTGGCCCGCCTGGGCGGCGATGAATTCGTCATCATGCTCGAGGACCTGAGCGACGACGTGCGCAAGGCCGCCACCCAGGTGGAGGTCGTGAGCGGGAAGGTCCTCTCCTTGTTCGAGCAGCCCTACGACCTCGTGGGACTGCCGCAGCACAGCACGCCCAGCATCGGCATCACCCTGTTCCGCGGCCACCTGCACAGCGTGGATGAACTGCTCAAGCGCGCCGATCTGGCCATGTACCAGGCCAAGGCGGCCGGCCGCAACACCCTGCGTTTCTTCGATCCCGACATGCAGGCCGCCGTGGCCACGCGCGCCGCCCTGGAGGGCGACTTGCGCCATGGTCTGAACAACGGGGAGCTGGTGCTGCACTACCAGGCCGTGGTGGATACGCAGGGCCAGCTGGTGGGGGCGGAAGCCCTGGTGCGCTGGGAACACGCCCGGCGCGGCATGGTGTCGCCGGCCGAGTTCATTCCCCTGGCCGAGCAAACCGGGCTGATCCTGCCCCTGGGCCGCTGGGTTCTGCAAACGGCGTGCGAACAGCTCGTGGCCTGGTCAGCCCAGCCTCATGCCGCCGGGCTGACCCTGGCGGTCAATGTCAGTGCCCGCCAGTTCCGCCAGTCGGACTTCGTGGCGCAAGTGCTGGAGGTGATCGAGTACACCGGAGCCAATCCGCACCGGCTCAAGCTCGAACTGACCGAGAGCCTGCTGCTCAATGACGTGGAAGACATCATCGGCAAGATGACCGAGCTCAAGGCCCGGGGCGTGGGCTTCTCGCTGGACGACTTCGGCACCGGCTACTCCTCCCTGGCCTACCTCAAGCGCTTGCCGCTGGACCAGCTCAAGATCGACCAGTCCTTTGTGCGCGATGTGCTGACCGACCCCAACGACGCGGCCATCGTGCGTACCATCCTGGCGCTGGCGCGCAGCATGGATCTGGCGGTGGTGGCCGAAGGCGTGGAGAGCGAAGGCCAGCGCCGCTTCCTGCTCAACAACGGCTGCCATGGCTTTCAAGGCTACCTGTTCGGCCGGCCCGGTCCGGTGACGGATCTGCCGCTGGGCGCCGCGGCAGCTTCGCTGACGTCCTAGGGTCCTGTCCCGGACGCTAGACGGACGTGTCGCTGGCGGGTCCGGCCTGCGTGGCTGGCGGCGTGGCCGGTTCAGCCGCGGCTTGCCGCACGGCGGCCTTGTCAGCGGCGCTGGCAAACTTGCTGTACTTGCCCAGGATGGGAACAAGCTGGCCGTAAATGCGCGGGTTGCCGGCCAGGCACTCCTTTTGTTCCAGGAAATCAGCCTCGCCCGTGAAGTTGCCGACCAGGCCGCCGGCTTCCGTGACCAGCAGCGAGCCCGCGGCCACGTCCCAGGGCTGCAGGCCGGTCTCGAAAAAAGCGTCGGTGAAACCGGCCGCCACATAGGCCAGATCAAGCGCGGCCGCGCCGGGGCGGCGCAGGCCGGCGGTGCGCTGCATCACGTCGCCCATCATCTTGAGGTAGCTGTTGAAGTCGTCGCCGGGGCGGAAGGGAAAGCCGGTGGAGATCAGGCACTCTTCCAGCCGCAGGCGCTTGGACACGCGCAGGCGGCGGTCATTCATGTAGGCGCCACGGCCCTTGGTGGCGGTGAACAGGTCGTTGCGGCTCGGGTCGTAGATGACGGCTTGCTCGATCTTGCCCTTGACGGCCAGCGCGATGCTCACGCAATAGACCGGAAAGCCGTGGATGAAGTTGGTGGTGCCGTCCAGCGGGTCGATGATCCAGACAAACTCGGAATCCTTCGCGCCATGGGTGCTGCCGGTTTCCTCGGCCAGGATGCCATGGCCCGGGTAGGCGGTGAGCAGGGTCTCGATGATGGTCTGCTCGCTGGCGTGGTCCACTTCGGTGACGAAGTCATTGACCTGTTTTTGCGAGATGCGGACCGATTCCACGTCAAGTGCCGCGCGGTTGATGATGGCGCCAGCGGCGCGGGCGGCCTTGACGGCCACATTGAGCATGGGATGCAGGTTGGGGGACGACATAAATTGTGAGATGTTTGCGGGACAGACCTTTGGCTCTGTCCCCAACTGACCAGGAGCGGGACGGGACTGCACGGCGATGCGGGCAGCGACAATAGCGTGATTTTACCCGCCTGCGCAGTTTCCGATGCCAATCCGCCATTTCCAGACCCGTTTCATCCTGATCAACACCAGCCACGCCGGCAATGTGGGCGCGGCCGCCCGCGCCATGAAAGTCATGGGTTTTGACGAGCTGGTGCTGGTGGCGCCGCGCTGGGCCAATGTGCTGCGGCGCGAGGAAACCATCCAGCGCGCCAGCGGGGCGCTCGATGTGCTGGCCAAGGCGCGCATCGTGGCCACGCTGGATGAGGCGCTGGACGGCATGACGCACCTGTGCGCCACCGCCATGACGCCGCGCGACTTCGGCCCACCGACGGTGGCGCCGCGCGAGCATTTCGAGGCGCTATTGAAAAAGGAGCGCTCTGCGCCCGTCCTGCAAGGTCTGGAGGCCGAAAATGCCAATAATTTTCAGGCCCGTCCGGTGGCGGAGCAACCGGCCCAGGGCATGGCATTCCTGTTCGGTTCCGAGCGCTTCGGCATGAGCAACGAGGACGTGTACCGCTGCCACGTGGCCCTGAGCATCCCGACCAACCCGGGTTTCGGCTCGCTCAACCTGGGCGCGGCGCTGCAGGTGATTGCCTACGAATGGCGCCTGGCGCTGGGTGGGTTTGCGGTGCAGCAGGCCACGGCGCCAGCCGTGCTGGCCGATGCGCAGCAGGTGGCGGGCATGCTGGCGCACTGGGAGCAGTCGCTTGTATCCATCGGCTTTCTGGACCCGGCCGCGCCGAAAAAACTCATGCCGCGCCTGAACCAGCTGTTCAACCGCGCCCAGCTGACCCAGGAGGAAATCCACATCCTCAGAGGTGTTGCCAAGGCGATGCTGGAGACGGCGGCCCGCGCGAAAGGATAGACTTGACGCCATGTTGTTCTCCCGCCTTCGCTCCGACATCCAGTGCATTCTCGACCGCGACCCGGCCGCGCGCAGCGCCTGGGAGGTGCTCACCTGCTACCCGGGGCTGCATGCGCTGATCTTTCATCGCTGGGGCCACTGGTGCTGGATGCATGGCCTGAAGTGGCTGGGGCGCTTCATCTCGCACCTCAGCCGCTGGCTGACCGGCATCGAGATCCATCCGGGCGCCAGGATCGGCCAGCGCGTCTTCATCGACCACGGCATGGGCGTGGTGATCGGCGAAACGGCCGAGGTCGGCGACGGCTGCACCATCTACCACGGCGTCACGCTGGGCGGCACCTCGCTCTACAAGGGCAGCAAGCGCCACCCCACGCTGGGCCGCGATGTGGTGGTGAGCGCCGGGGCCAAGGTGCTGGGCGGTTTTGAGGTGGGGGATGGCGCCAAGATCGGCAGCAACGCGGTGGTGATCAAGCCGGTGCCCGCCGGCGCCACGGCGGTGGGCATTCCGGCACGCATCATTCCGTCCAGGGCCGGCGAGAGCGCCGACGTGACGGCGCCGGAGAAAAAGTTCACGGCCTACGGCATCACGCAAGAGGACGATCCGCTGAGCCAGGCCATGCGCGGCCTGATCGACAATGCCTCTTCGCAGGAGCACCAGATTGCGTTGCTGTGGCAGGCGATCGAGAAGCTCTCCACCAGCAAGAAGGGCGAAGACTGCGTACCCGACGACGCCGCGCGCAGCGAAAACTTCGAGGCCGCCAAGCTCAACCAACTGGTCGGGAAGTAACTCTTCCTGCCATTGGCTGGCGCCACGCGGGCTTGGTTGGCACGCCGGGCGGCAGGGGATACCCGTTCTCCGGGGCACGCTCGCGGGCCAACTGAGTGGTCTGCTGCCGCTTTCCCGTCAATTCTGTTTGCAGCGTGTTGCGGCATGGGCAACCGCGAATGGCCCCTGCGCCCGGATATCCCCAGCCACCCAGCTTGTACAGATGTTCTCGGCGTGCGGGGAAGTCCGATCCGGCCCCACCCAACCCGACCGATCAAGCTGGGTGAGCGGAGCAGCCCGGGCGCAGGGGCCATTCGCGGTTGCCCGCACGTTGGCACACCATGAGCTGTGTTGACGAAGAAACGGCCAACAACCCGTCACATCGGCCCGCGAGCGTGCCCCGGAGAACGGGACCTCCGCTCGCCCGGCGTGCCAACCAAACTAGCGTGGCGCCAGCTAAAGACGCTTCAAGCGGAGCGGGCAGGACGAACAGCGGATTTAGGCCGAAACGCCTTGCACACCTCGTCATGGGTTTCCATATACGGCCCGCCGATCAGGTCCACGCAGTAGGGCACGGCGGCGAAGATGCCCGACACGATGGACTTGCCATCCGCATCCTTGAGTCCTTCGAGCGTTTCAGCGATCGATTTCGGCTGCCCCGGCAGGTTGATGATCAAGCTCTTGTCCCGGATCACCGCCACCTGGCGCGACAGGATGGCCGTGGGCACGAATTTCAGGCTGATCTGGCGCATCTGCTCGCCAAAACCCGGCATTTCCTTGTGCGCCACGGCCAGCGTGGCCTCAGGCGTCACGTCGCGCAGCGCGGGACCCGTGCCGCCGGTGGTCAGCACCAGCGCGCAGCCGACATCGACCAGCTCGATCAGCGTGGCGCTGATGGTGGCCAGCTCGTCCGGGATCAGGCGCGGCTCGAAGACGATCGGGTTTTTCAGTGCGCGGCTCAGCCAGTCCTGCAGCGCGGGCAGGCCCTGGTCCTGGTACACGCCGCTGGAGGCGCGGTCGCTGATGGAGACGATGCCGATCTTCACCGGATCGCATGCCGGGGTGTTGTCAGTGGACGTCATGTCAGATTCGGTCTGGGGTGTTCGTCGTTGCTGGCCGGGCTGTCGCCCCCGCCCGCGAGCTGCTCGCGCACCAGCAGGAAAATCTCGCGGTAGGCGCGGCCCTGGCGCGGGGCCAGGCCCTTGGACTCTGCCGCCCTGTCGACCGGCGGCGCGTCCTTGCGCGCCTGGCGCACCAGGGCGCGCAGCTGCTGCGTGTCGGTCTGCGGAAAGTTGTGGACCCATTGCGCCACGGCCTCCTCGTCGGCAATCAGCCGGTCGCGCCACTGCTCGGCCTGGTGCAGGGCCAGGGTTTCGCGGGCGGAAGGCGTGTGCTGCTCGGCGAGCGCGGCGCGCACGGTGTCCAGCACCTCGGGGTCGAGCAGGCGCATGAGCTTGCCGATGAACTGCATCTGGCGGCGCTTACCCTCGAAGTTGGTGATGCGCCTGGCCTCGGCCACGGCGTCCTTCAGTTTCTCGGACAAATCCAGCCGCGCCATCAGGTCGGCGCGCAGCGTCAGCAGCTCCTCGCCAAGCTTTTGCAGCTCGGTGCTTTCCCGCTTGAGGTCGGTTCGGCTCTGCTCGTCGGTGCCTTTGAGTTCGCGTTTGAGCTCCAGGTCGAGCTCGCTGCCTTCGGCGACGAACTGGCCTTTGACGTAATAGCCTTTTTTGGGTTTGCGTGACATGTCGGTAGTTTTGAAAGCCATCCCCAAGGGAATCCGGTGTGGCGCGGTGAAGCTGCGCACAGCCAAGTATCATAGCTCCCGATATGAAAAAACCCGACCCACGTGCTGACAGCGGTTTCAGTTACAGCCGCCCCTACTTCGAAAACCTGGTGGACACCGCCCTGGCGCATGCCAGGAAGCTGGGCGCCACCGATGCCGGCGCCGAGGCCTCCGAGGGCTGCGGCCTGAGTGTGTCGGTGCGCAAGGGTGAGCTGGAGAACGTGGAGCGCAACCGCGACAAGTCGCTGGGCGTGACGGTCTACATCGGCCACCGCCGCGGCAATGCCAGCACCTCCGACTTCTCCCAGGCCGCCATCGAGCAGACCGTGCAGGCCGCCTACGACATCGCGCGCTTCACGGCGGAAGACCCGATGGCCGGCTTGCCCGATGCGCAGGACATCGTGCCGGCGTCGCAGCCCTTGCCCGAGCTGGATTTGTTCCATTCCTGGAGCATCAACAGCGAACAGGCCGCGCAACTGGCCATGGCGGGCGAAGCCGCGGCGCTGCAGACCGACAAGCGCATCACCAACAGCGAGGGCGCGGGCGTGTCGGCCCAGCAATCGCATTTTTTCAGCGCCCACACGCGGGGCTTTCGCGGCGGTTATGCCAGCTCGCGGCATTCGATGTCGGTGTCGCCGATTGCCGGCCGTGGCGACGACATGCAGCGCGATGCCTGGTACAGCTCGCAGCGCCATGCGGACGACCTGGCCTCGCCCGAGGCCATCGGCCGCTATGCGGCCGAGCGCGCCCTGAGCCGCCTGCATGCCCGCAAGATCGCCACCACGCAAGTCCCGGTGCTGTTCGAGTCGCCGCTGGCCGCCGGGCTGCTGGGCGCGTTCGTGCAGGCCATCAGCGGCGGTGCCCTGTACCGCAAGAGCTCGTTCCTGCTGGATTCGCTGGGCCAGCAGGTTTTCCCGAAGCACATCGACATTTTGGAAGACCCGTTCGTCAAGCGCGGCAAGGGCAGCTCGCCGTTTGACGAGGAGGGCGTGCGCGTGCAGGCGCGCTCGGTGGTCAATGCCGGGCGCGTGCAGGGCTATTTCCTGAGCAGCTATTCGGCCCGCAAGCTCGGCATGCAGACCACTGGCAACGCCGGCGGCTCGCACAACCTGGTGCTCACCTCGCGCCTGACGCGCCCCGGCGACGACCTGGACGCCATGCTGCAAAAACTCGGTACCGGCCTGTTCGTGACCGAGCTGATGGGCCAGGGCGTGAACTACGTCACCGGCGACTACTCGCGCGGCGCCAGCGGCTTCTGGGTCGAAAAAGGCCGCATCGCTTATCCGGTGCAGGAAATCACCATCGCGGGCAATATGCGGGACATGCTGGCCGGCATCGAGGCCGTGGGGGCGGATGCCTACAACTATGGGGCCAAGACGGTGGGGTCGATTCTGGTGAACCGGATGAAGGTGGCGGGGAGCTGAGGTTTCGTTGTCAGGTCACGGCGTACTCTGCCGAGAACATTTCACCTTACGCTGTGGCTGTCGGTGTTTAATTTCTGGAAGCTTATCGGGATCATGGGTGCGCTGTCCGTGTTAACGGGCTGTGCGGCATCCAAGTCGCTGTCGCCATTTGCCGCTACCTCGGCAGGACCTGTGCTGCTGGCGCATCGTGGCGTGTCGCAGACATTCGACCCAACGGGGGTAACCGATTCGACCTGCACGGCGAATCGCATTCATCCTCCCCGGCATGCGCTGCTGGAAAACACGCTGGCATCAATAGCTGCGGCGATCAAGGCCGGCGCGGGGGTGGTGGAGGTGGATGTTCATCCAACAACTGATGGCGAGTTCGCGGTCTTCCACGATTGGACGCTGGAGTGTCGAACCAACGGCACAGGCAGAACGAGGGACCATGACCTGGCTTATCTGAAGTCGCTCGACATCGGTTATGGCTATACGGCTGACGGCGGGGAAACTTTTCCGTTTCGCGGCAAGGGGATCGGTCTGATGCCCTCGTTGACGGAGGTTCTGAAAGCATTCCCTGGGCAGCCCCTGTTGATCAATGTGAAGAGCAACGATCCGGTTGAAGGACGGCTGCTTGCGGACTATCTCAACCGGCTCAAACCGCAGCAACGGCAGGTGCTCGCGGTCTATGGCGGAGACAAGCCCGTGGCCGAACTCCGGGAGCGGGTTGACGACGTGTTGACCATGAGCCGTGCCTCCTTGAAGACCTGTCTGATCAGCTATCTGCTGACGGGTTGGAGCGGCAGTCTCCCGGCTGCCTGTGGGCGCATGCTGGTGTTGATTCCGATTAACTACACAGGATGGATCTGGGGTTGGCATCGTCGCTTCGTCGAGCGGATGCAGTCGGTTGGAAGTGCCGTGTTTGTCGTGGGTGACTATTCTGGCGGGCCATCACAAGGCATCGATACCGTGGATGATCTCCAGCGGCTGCCGGCAGATTACCGAGGTGGCATCTGGACCAACGAGATTGAGCGCATAGGTGATGTCCTATCGAGGCGGGTACAGGCCAGACCGTAAGCAAGACCTTGCGGCAGTATGTGCCTCTTGATGTATGCTGAATTCATGAATGCCGCAATCGAGGATCTCGCCGACGCCAATCTGCTGCAGGCGATACGCGAACATGCGCGCTGGCAGTCTCCGTGCGAACTCGTTGAGCAAGACGGCGTGCTGATGATGGCGGGCGCGAATGCCTTTCCGGGCGTGTTTCGCAACTGCGTGGCACGGACCGACAGCCGCATTCCAGCGGCCGAGGTGCTGGAACGGGCGCAGGCCTTTTTCTCGCAGCGGGGCCGGGGTTTTGCGGTACTGGTGCGGGGCCGCCGCGATCAGGACCTGGCCGAGGCGCTGCAAGCGGATGGGGTGGCGCCGTTGGCGGACAGCCCGTGCATGCTGATCGAGGCGCCGGTGGCCGAGCCGGCCATTCCAGCTGTCATCCGGATCGAACGCTTTGCCAGCGAGGCGCAAGTGCAGCACGCGGTGCAGATCAACGCCGAGGCCTATGAGGCGCTCAAGCTGCCGGCAGAAGAAACCCGGGTGTTTTTCGGGAAACCAGAGGCCTTGTTGTCACCGCAGGTCATCGGCTTTGTTGCCTACCGTGATGACGTGCCGGTGTCGACTGCGCTGACGATTCTCAGTGGCGAGGGGGCAGGAATCTATTGGGTGGGCACCACGGCTGCTGCGCGGCGCTCGGGACTGGGGGAGCTATGCACCCGGCTGGCCACCCATGCCGGGTTTGCCAATGGTGCGCGCGTGGTCACCTTGCAGGCCAGTCCGTATGGCGAGCCGATCTACCAGCGGCTGGGCTACCAGACCTACGACCGGCTGTTGCGCTATCGCTATCCGGCACCCGCCGTGGCGGACGCCCCAGGGTGAGGGCGAACCCCACCCGGAGGTGCAGCAGGCATTAACCGGCCAGCGCGGCCTTCACGGCAGCCGACACCTGGCCCATCTCCGCCTTGCCCGCCAGCCGTGTCTTCACCGCCCCCATCACCTTGCCCATGTCGCCTGGCCCCTTGGCACCCAGTTCGGCCACGATGGCCTTGACTTCGGCGGCGACTTCTTCGGCAGACAGGCGCTGCGGCAGGTAGGCTTCCAGTACCTTGATCTCGCTGGCTTCCTTGTCCGCCAGGTCCTGGCGGCTGGCCTGCACGTAGGCGGCGATAGAGTCCTTGCGCTGCTTGATCAGCTTGTCGACGATGGCGACCACGGCCATGTCGTCCAGCACCACGCGCTCGTCCACTTCCTTTTGCTTGCAGGCGGCCAGCAGCAGGCGGATCGTGCCCAGGCGCTCGCTGTCCTTGGCGCGCATGGCGGTCTTCATGTCTTCGGTGATCTGGTCTTTGAGTGTCATGGCAGGGGTTCCTGAGGTGGGGATGGCGATGGGGCTGAAGTAAAAAAAGCCCGCCGGAGCGTCCCCAGGCGAGCTTTTTTGGCCTTGGAAGGCGGTACTGGATCAGTACATCTTCTTGGGCAGCTGCATCGAGCGGATGCGCTTGTAGTTGCGCTTGACGGCGGCCGCCTTCTTGCGCTTGCGCTCGGCAGTGGGCTTCTCGTAAAACTCGCGCGCGCGCAGGTCGGTCAGCAGGCCCAGTTTCTCGATGGTGCGCTTGAAGCGGCGCAGCGCCACGTCAAAGGGTTCATTTTCTTTTACACGAATGGTCGTCATTACGTCATTTTTTCCGAAATGTGCAATCAGAGGGTGAGCTGGAAGATCAGGCCCGCACACCTTGAAAGCGATAGTCCCCGCCTGTAACTAGTATTTGGCCGGCGGGGCAATGCCAGCAAAGTCAAGCATTATAGCTGGTCGGCCGGCGCTGGCAACTGCCCCGGCGGACGCCCGGACCAAGGATTTTAGACAGAGGCCACGCCGCCGGCGTGGCCTGCCCCTTGGGGGAGCCAGGGGAGAACCTAATGCTAATGCGCCCGAAGGGCCTGGGCCAGCGCCACGCCACAGGCATGGGCGCTGGCCCAGGCCCACTGGAAGTTGTAGCCGCCCAGCCAGCCGGTGACATCCACCACCTCGCCGATGAAATACAGCCCGGCCTGTTTCGATTCCATCGTCTGGCTGGACAGGTCCCGCGTGTCCACCCCGCCGGCCGTGACTTCGGCCTTGCGGTAGCCCTCGGTGCCCGACGGCGTGAGTTCCCAGCGCGCCAGCCGCTCGGCCAGCGCGGCCAGTGCCTTGTCGGACGCTTCGTTGACCGGACGTTGCCAGGCGCTGTCCTGCTGCACCCAGGCATCGGCCAGCCGGGCCGGTACCAGGGCGGCGAGTTCGTTGGCGATGAGCTTGCGCGAGCGTGCCTTGGCATCAAGCAGGGATCGCAGGATGTCATGATCTGGCGACAGATTGAGGCGAATTGGCGTGTTTTCACGCCAATAGCTCGATATTTGCAGCACGGCCGGGCCGGAGAGGCCCCGGTGGGTGAACAGCAGGTCTTCCAGGAAAACGATGCGGTCCTTTCTTTTGCCGCCGGGCCGCCCCAAGGCAAAAGGCGCCCCCTCGGGGGGCAGCGACCCGCGCAGCGGCGGAGCGTGGGGGCTTGATTGCCCTCCGGTCTCGATTTGCACCGGCAGCGACAGGCCGGCGAGAGCCGCATAGGGTTCCCAGGCCGTGCCGTCAAAGGTCAGCGGCACCAGGGCCGGGCGGGTGTCGACCAGGCGCAGGCCAAACTGCCGGGCCACGCGGTAGCCGAAGTCGGTGGCGCCGATCTTCGGGATGGACAGGCCGCCGGTGGCAATTACCACCGAGCGGCAGGCGATGCTGCCCTGGCTGCTGTCGAGTTCATAGCCGTCCACCCCGTCTCGCGTGGCCGTGCGGATGTGCCTGATGCCGCAGGGCTGCCAGCGCGTCACGCCGCCGGCCCCGCATTCGGCCAGCAGCATGGCGATGATGTCCTCGGCCGAGCGGTCGCAAAACAGCTGGCCCTTGTGTTTTTCGTGGAAGGCGATGCCGTGGCGCCGCACCAGCTCGATAAAGTGGCGCGGCGTGTAGCGCGACAGGGCCGAGCGGCAGAAGTTCGGGTTCTCGCCGAGGAAGTTGGCCGGGCTGGCCTCCACGTTGGTGAAGTTGCAGCGGCCGCCGCCCGAGATGCGGATTTTCTCGGCGACCTTCTCGCCGTGGTCCAGCAGCAGCACCTTGCACCCGAGCTGGCCCGCGACCCCCGCACAAAAAAGACCGGCAGCGCCGGCCCCGATCACCACGACATCGAATTTCTGCATGGCCCGCAGTGTAGAGGCTGATTCGGCGCGTGAGCCGCGACGCACGAAACGGTCTAAGCGGGGAACGCCATGGAACCGGCTTTGCCCCCTTGGGGGGGTGGCGTAGCGACACGCAGTGCGCGCAGCCTGGGGGTGTTTCGCTTCAGCCGGCGACCTTGCTGCGGTTGACCAGCACGAAGGCCTTGCGCGACAAGCCGTCCACCTCCCCGGAGATGCCGGACAGCACGCTGGCCACGACAGCGAACTCGCGGCCGTGCTGGCCCGCGCGCGCCGCCATGACCTGTGCGTTGAAGCTGACCACCTTGGCTTCCTTGGCCACGTTCTGGATGTCGCTCACGATGCTGGTGAGCTCGCGCATGACGGACTCGGCCTTGGCCTTGGTGATCTCGTCAAAGGCCGTGGTCGCGGTGTTGAGCGCTTCGAGCACCTTGTCGGTGTGGCTCACCAGTGCCGCGATCGATTCAGGCTGGCGGCGGTCGCGCTGGGTGATGTGCTCCAGCGCGGTGCGGACCAGTTTGACGAAGGCATCGATGACGCCGCCCACGCCCTGCGTGCCGTGGTAGGTGCTCTCGATTTTCCGGGCGCTGGGGGGATCGAGCTGGCGCGGGGTGGCCAGCAGCTGGGCATGGCTTTCGGTGAAGACGCGCAGCGAGCGTCCGGCGTCATCCAGCTTGCTGGCATCACCCTGGGCGGCCAGCATGGTCTGCAAAATCATGCGCTGCGACAGCATGCGCTGGCGGGCCGCGAGGTTGACGAGAGACAGCTCCGGGTCGCCTGATCTGGCGGGTGGGGGGGGATGGGGGGATGGTGCTGTTCATAAAGAGTTTCCTTGAAAAGTCCCGAACCGGGCGCATTGCCCTTTCAAGCGATCAAAGCAAACCCCGGGCCAGTTTGTTCCTGGGCCAGCTGCGCCAAGCCGTACAGCACATCACCGACCACGATCACGCTGGGACTGGCCAGGCCTTCTTGCGCCAGCGTGTCGCTCAGGTTGGCCAGCGTGCACACGGCATGGCGCTGCCGGGGCAGGCTGGCATCCTGGATGATGGCCACGGGCGTGGCGGGTGCCAGGCCCGTGAGCAGGTCGGCCTGGATCTGCCGCGCGCCGCGCACGCCCATGTAGATCACCAGCGTGAGTTTGGCGCTGCGGGCCGTGGCCGCGAGCGCCTTCCAGTCGGTGCCCGCCGCGCCGGGCCTGGCGTGGCCGGTGATGAATACCACGCCATGGGCATGTTTGCGGTGGGTGAGCGGCACGCCGAGCGAGGTGATGGCGGCCAGCCCGGAGGTGATGCCGTTAATGACGCGCACCGCGATGCCCGCGGCCTGCAGGTGCTCGACTTCCTCGCCGCCGCGGCCGAAGATGAAGGGGTCGCCGCCCTTGAGGCGCACCACCTGCTCGCCTTCGAGCGTGGCCATGATCATGAGTTTTTCAATGAAGGCCTGGGGCGTGGACTTGCAGCCGCCGCGCTTGCCCACATGCACGATGCGCGCACCGGGCGAAGCCAGCGCGACGATCTCCTCGCTCACCAGGTCGTCCACCAGCAGCACGGTGGCGGACTGGATGGCCTTGAGCGCCTTGATCGTGAGGAGCTCGGGGTCGCCGGGGCCCGCGCCGACCAGGGTGCATGTGCCACCAGCCGCATGCGCCTTGGCGCCTGTGGTGTGGGAGCGTTTGTATTCGGTGTTCATGGCTGGCTTGTCAGATGCAAGATGTGTTCCACCTGTCGCGCGATGGGGGCGGGAACCGGGCTTTGGCCCGCCATCACCTGGCGAATGTAGTCCGCCGTGCTGGCGGCATCAAGCTGTTTGGGCAGCTCGGGCAGGCTGGCCAGCGGACCCGATTGGGCCTCCTGCAGCAGGACGCGCCGGCCGGCGATGAAGGCCTCCATCTGCGGCATGCGGCGCGCATCGGCCACGGCCTCGCCCTCGGTGCCGCGCAGCAGCAGCGCATCGGACTGCATGAGCTCGAAGGTCGCCGCCATGGCGGTGGCGTACTCCGGGTGCGTGTAGCTGCTCACGATCAGGCTGGGGCCGGCGCACGGATTCATCAGCTTGACCAGGCTGTGGGCCGGGTTGCGCAGTCCCACCACGCGGCGCACATCGAGCAGGCGCTGCAAGCCGGGGCACAGCAGCTGGGTGGGGACAAAAACAACTTCTCCAGCCGCTATTGTTTTTATAGCTATCTGCGCAGGAATATCAAGGGCTTCAAGCACTTTTGATGTGTAAACCCGGCTGGACTCGGTGGCCGTGCCATGCACCAGCACGCTCAGGCCCGTGCGTGCAAGCAGCAGCGCGAGCAGCGGCGTGAGCACCGGCAGCTTGCGCGCGCCGTTGTAGCTGGGGATCACGACGACGGGGGCGTCACCCGCCGCAACGCGGTTCAGTCGCTGGTACGTGGCATCCAGAAAACCCGCCATTTCCTGCGGCGTTTCGCCCTTGATGCGCATGGACAGGCAGAAGGCCCCGATCTCCAGATCGGTCACCGCGCCATCCAGCACCTGGCCAAACAGGTCAGCCGCCTGTTCGCGGCTGAGCGAACGCGCGCCTTGCTTGCCGCGGCCGATTTCCTTGATGTATTGACTGATGCCCATGGGGTGATTGTCTTTGATGGCTGATGACTTTTGGTTATGAGCTAATTCGGTCTTTTCTTGAGGTTTTCAAGCCAAATCAAAAAAACACAAAGACAAGGCAAACGAATCAAGCCGCCTGCTTCACGGGCAAGCCGACCCTCACCATCTTCTGCAACTCCGGCACGCACGACCCGCAATTGGTGCCGCACCGCAGCGTCTTTTGCAGCGAGGCCAGCCGTTCCCCGGGTGAGCCGCCGCACTGCGCCAGGTGCGCCTCGATCGCCACGTCGCTGACGTTGAAACAGGTGCAGACCTGCTTGCCGCGTGACTGCACGGCCACGGGCGCCGTGGCGCCGGGCAGCAGCAGCAGGCGGCCATAACTCTGGGCGGGCAGTTCGTCCTGCAACAGCGTCTTGATCCAGCTCTGCGCGCGGGTGTCGCCGGCCAGCATGAAGCCTTCCAGCGTGGCTTGTCCGTCCGCGCGCCGCAGCCGCATCGCGCGGTGCTGGCCGCGCTGGCGGTCGGCATAACGCAGCACGCTGCTGTCATGGAGGTCCAGCAACTGCTCGATCTCGGCCAGCAGTTCGTCCGGCACCGCTTCATGGCTGGCGGCGCGAAACAGCACGCCGCTGCGCTCGCGGCCCACTGCGCCCGCCAGGGGCAAATGGTTCGAGAAGGGCACGCAGCAGGCGAAGGGGAAACGGGCCATCAGGCGGCGCAGCGCGTCGCGCACGCCCAGCGCGCGCTCCTGCGGCAGCCAGGCCATGGCCAGAAGCGTCCACGGCAGCTCGGCCTTGAGGATTTTCACGGCCGCGTGCTTGAACTCGGGCTGTTTCGACACCGGGCAACAGGCCGAGGTGGTCAGCGCGTTGACGCCGGCAAGAACCTGCCCGGTGCTGCTCATGCCGCTCAGGTATTCCTGGCCCCAGTGCATGGCCATGAAAACCTGGCTCAAGCCCACCTCATCGCTGGCCTGCACCGGCACCACGATGGAGCCGCGCTTGCTGGTGACGTGCACCAGATCGCCTTCTTGCAGCAGGCGTCGGGCCATGTCCTGCGGATTCATCTGGATCGCGGGTTCGGCCACATGCCCGAACAGGCGGCCCAGCGTGCCGGTGCGGCTCATGCCATGCCACTGGTCGCGCAGCCGTCCGGTGCCAAGCGAAAACGGATAGCGCGACTCGCGCGGCTCGGCCACGCCTTTGTACACGGTGTTGGCGAAGCGGGCGCGGCCGTCGGGGGTGGGGAAGACACCGTCTTCGTAGAGGCGGACTTTGCCTATGGTTTCACCTTCGCGCAACGGCCACTGCTGCGGGGCCTGGTCGAGCATGGTCCAGGACATGCCGGTGATGTCGAGATCGCGGCCGCGGGTGGATTCGCGGTGTTCGTTCCAGATGGATTCGGGGTGTTGATACGCGAACAACGAAGTGGGGACCGGAGCCGAATTTCGCTCGGGATGGTTTGCGTCCTCTGAGGCCACGGTCCTGAATTCGGATCCGACCCCCATTTCTTTTTCCAGCCGGCGCGCGAACTCCACGGCAATCGACCAGTCATGCCGTGCCTCGCCGGGGGCGGACACGGCGGCGCGCACTCTTGAAATGCGGCGCTCGCTGTTGGTGACGGTGCCTTCTTTTTCGCCCCAGGTGGTGGCGGGCAGCAGCAGGTCGGCGAAGTCGCAGGTGGCGGTGCCGGCGAAGGCTTCCTGCACCACCACCAGTTCGGCGCGTTCCAGCGCACGGCGCACGGTGGCCTGGTCGGGCATGGACTGCGCCGGGTTGGTGCAGGCAATCCACAACGCGCGGATCTCGCCGTCGGCCGCGGCCTGGAACATCTCGACCGCGGTCTTGCCGGGTGTGGCGGGCACATTGGGCACACCCCACAGCGCGGCCACTTCGGCGCGGTGCTGCGGGTTGGCCAGGTCGCGGTGCGCGCTGAGCAGGTTGGCCAGGCCGCCGACCTCGCGTCCGCCCATGGCATTGGGCTGGCCGGTGAGCGAGAACGGGCCGGCGCCGGGCTTGCCGATCTGTCCGGTGGCCAGATGCAGGTTGATCAGCGCGGCGTTCTTGGCGGTGCCGCTGCTGCTCTGGTTCAGGCCCTGGCAGTACAGGCTGAGCGTGGAAGCCGAGGTGGCAAAGAGGCGGGCGGCTTCGAACAGGTCTTGCTTGGCGATGCCGCAGGTCTGCGCCGCCACATCGGGCGTGTAGTCGCGCAGCGTGGCCTTGAGTTCCGCAAAGCCGCAGGTGTGGGCCGCCATGTAGGCGGTGTCCAGCCAGCCCTCCCACAGCATGATGTGCAGCATGCCGTTGAACAGCGCCACATCGGTGCCGGGCTGGATCGGCAAAAACAGGTCGGCCAGGCCGGCGGTGTCGGTGCGGCGCGGGTCGCACACGATGATTTTCAGCTCAGGCCTGGCCGCCTTCGCCTCCTCGATGCGCCGAAACAGGATGGGATGCGCATAAGCCGTGTTGGAGCCCGCGATGAAAATGCACTGCGCCTGGCCGATGTCGTCGTAGCAGGCCGGTGGCGCATCGGCTCCCAGGGTCGATTTGTAGCCCGCCACCGCGCTGCTCATGCACAGGCGCGAGTTGGTGTCGATGTTGTTGGTGCCGACCAGGCCCTTGGCCAGCTTGTTGAAGACGTAATAGTCCTCGGTGAGCAGCTGGCCCGAGACATAAAAGCCCACGGCATCCGGCCCGTGCTCGCGGATGATCCGCGCAAAGCGGGTGGCTGCAAAACCGAGCGCCGCGTCCCACGATACGGGGTGGGGCGCGGCATCGCGCTGCGCACGCCGCATCGGCTGCAGCAGTCGGGTCTGCCGCGTCACCTCGGCGCTGGCCGTCAGGTGCAGGGTCGAACCCTTGGAGCACAACCGCCCGAAGTTGGCCGGGTGCGCCGGGTCGCCCCGGACCCCCACAATTTTTTCGCCGGTGATCCGGTCGCCCGTTGATTCGATGATGACGCCGCAACCCACGCCGCAATAGGGGCAGGTGGATTTGGTTTCCCTAAGCGCCTCAGAGCTCATGCGCAGTCTGCGGTTTTGTGTGCGGGCCCGGCCACCGGAGGCAGCAGATCGATGGCGAGGGTGGCCAGCTCCCGTGAATCCAGATGCACCACGCCCGCTTCCACTTTGACGGCAAAGCGCTGGGCGCAGCCGGTGTCGGGTGCGCGGGCGCAGCCGTCATCCAGGCCGATGGTCCAGTTGTGCAGCGGGCAGGCCACGCTGGTGCCGAACACGATGCCCTGGCTCAAGGGACCGCCCTTGTGCGGGCAGCGGTCGAGCAGGGCGAACACCTGGTCCTGGTCATTGCGGAACACGGCCACGTCCATGCCCTGCAGGCGCGCCACACGGCGCGCACCCAACACGGGGATGTCTTCCACGCGGCAGATGGTTTTCCATTCACTCATGATGTGTTCACTTCTTTGTAGCTGTTGGCGCTTATTTCATCAGGGCTAGAGGCCGATTTCATGCGGACAGTTTTTCGAACTGGCGCGTGTCCACCGTGGCCTTGTCGAACTCGAACCAGGGATCGGGCTCGCCGTCCAGGGCGAACTGCAGGCGCTCCCACAAGGCCTTGCGGCCCTCGTGGTCGTCCAGGATCTTCTTTTTCACGTAGTCCAGCCCGACCCGGTTCACGTAATGCACCGTGCGCTCCAGGTACCAGCCTTCCTCGCGGTACAGCTGCATGAAGGCGCCGGTGTACTCCAGCACTTCCTCGGCGGTCTTGAGCTTGGTGAAGAAATGCGCCACCTCGGTCTTGATGCCGCCGTTGCCCGCGATGTGCATCTCCCAGCCGGAATCGACGCCGATGATGCCGACGTCCTTGATGCCGGCCTCGGCGCAGTTGCGCGGACAGCCCGATACCGCGAACTTGACCTTGTGCGGCGCGTACATGCGCCACATGGCGCGTTCCAGATCCTTGCCCATCTGCGTGCTGTCCTGCGTGCCCATGCGGCACCATTCGCTGCCGACGCAGGTCTTGACCGTGCGCAGCGCCTTGGCATAGGCGTGGCCGCTGGGCATGCCGATGTCGTGCCACACGGCCTGCAGGTCTTCCTTCTTCACGCCCAGCAGGTCGATGCGCTGCCCGCCCGTGACCTTGACCGTGGGGATCTTGTACTTGTCCACCGCGTTGGCGATGCGGCGCAGCTCGTCGGCCGTGGTCTCGCCGCCCCACATGCGCGGGATCACGCTGTAGGTGCCGTCCTTCTGGATATTGGCGTGGCTGCGTTCGTTGATGAAGCGGCTTTGCGGGTCGTCCCTGGCCTCTTTCGGCCAGCTGCTGAGGAGGTAGTAGTTGACGGCCGGGCGGCAGCTCGCGCAGCCGTTGGGTGTGCGCCATGCCATGGACCCGAAGACATCGGCAATGGTCAGCAACTTGTTGGCCACAATGGCTTCGCGCACGGCCTGGTGGCCGTGCTCGGTGCAGCCGCACATGGCGCGGGTCTTGGGCGTGGCCGAGTAGTCGCCGCCGGCGGTGAACATCAAAATCTGCTCCACCAGCCCGGTGCACGAGCCGCAGGAGGCGCTGGCCTTGGTGTGCTTGCGCACCTCGTCCAGCGTGAACAGCCCCTTTTCCTTGATGGCCTTGCAGATCGTGCCCTTGGTCACGCCGTTGCAGCCGCACACCTCGTCGCTGTCGGCCATGGCCGCGGCCTTGCTGTGGCCCTCGTGTCCCGCGTCGCCGATGTTGGATTCGCCGAACATCAGCCGGTCGCGGATGTCGCTCACGCTGCGGCCATCGCGCAAGAGCTTGAAGTACCAGCTGCCGTCCACCGTGTCGCCGTACAGGCAGGCGCCGATCAGCTTGTCGTCCTTCAGCACGAGTTTCTTGTAGACGCCGCCATGGGGATCGCTCATCACGATTTCCTCGGCACCCGCATCCTCGGGTCGCCCGGAGGACGCGCCCATGAAGTTGCCGCATGAAAACAGGTCGATGCCCGTGACCTTGAGCTTGGTCGAGGTCAGCGACCCGGTGTAGCGGCCGATGCCGAACTGCGCCAGGTGGTTGGCCGCCACCTTGCCCTGCTCGAACAGCGGCGCCACCAAGCCGTAGGCAATGCCGCGGTGCGCGGCGCACTCGCCCACCGAATAGATGCGCGCGTCGGTCACGGTCTGCAGGGTGTCGCTCACGACGATGCCGCGGTTCACGTGCAGACGCATCTTCTCGGCCAGCTCGGTGTTGGGACGGATGCCCACCGCCATGACCACCAGGTCGGTCGGCACCTCGCTGCCGTCCTTGAACTTGACGGCCTTGACGCGGCCATCGGCATCGCCCACGAGCGTTTCAGTTTGCGCGCCGATCAGGAACTTCATGCCGCGCTCTTCCAGCGACTTCTGCAGCAGCTTGCCCGCCATGTCGTCGAGCTGGCGCTCCATGAGCCAGGGCGCCACATGCACCACGTGGACGTTCATGCCGCGCTTCATCAGGCCGTTGGCCGCTTCCAGGCCCAGCAGGCCGCCGCCGATGACCAGGGCATTTTTGTAGCTCGCCGCCGCCTCGATCATGGCCTGCGTGTCGGCGATGTCGCGGTAGGCCAGCACGCCTTGCAGGTCCTTGCCGGGGATGGGCAGGATGAAGGGGTTGGAGCCGGTGGCCATGAGCAGGCGGTCGTAGGGCGCGCTGATCGTCTCGCCCGCGGCGTTTTGCGCCTGCACGATGCGGCGCACGCGGTCCACGTCGGTCACTTTCCAGCCGGCGTGCAGGGTGATGCCGTTGTCCTGGTACCAGCTCCAGTCGTTGAGCACGATCTGGTCGAGCGTCTGCTCGCCCGCGAGCACCGGCGAGAGCAGGATGCGGTTGTAGTTGGGGTGCGGCTCGGCGCCGAACACGGTGATGTCGTACAGGTCGGGCGCGATCTTGAGCAGTTCCTCAATCGTGCGCACGCCGGCCATGCCGTTGCCGATCATCACGAGTTTCATCCGGTCTTTGGGCTTGACTCTCATGTCCATGTCAATCTCCGATGGGGTTGGTCCAGGTATTCAGGCCAGAGACACCGCGGAACCGGCTTCGCCGGGCCGCTGGTGTCGCCCCCTTGAGGGGGAGACGCGCCAAAGGCGCGGCACAGGGGTGTTTCATACTCAAGCGGCCTTTTCCACGTGGGCCTGGCGCGTGTAGAGGAAGTCGATCACGGCCTTGCGGTACTGCAGGTACTGCGTGCTCTCGGCCAGCTCGACCCGGTTGCGCGGGCGCGGTAGCGCCACGCCGAGCACTTCGCCGATGGTGGCGGCCGGGCCGTTGGTCATCATCACGATCCTGTCGGACAGCAGCACGGCCTCGTCCACGTCGTGCGTGACCATGACCACGGTGCTCTGCGTTTTGTGCACGATGGCCAGCAGCTCGTCCTGCAGCTTGGCGCGCGTGAGCGCATCGAGCGCGCCAAAGGGTTCGTCCATCAGCAGGACCTTGGGCTCCATGGACAGGGCCCGGGCGATGCCCACGCGCTGCTTCATGCCGCCCGAGATTTCGCCCGGGCGCTTTTGCGCGGCGGGCGTCAGGCCCACCAGCGCCAGCGCGGCTTCGGTGCGGGCCTTGAGCTGCGCCTTGTTTTCGGTGGCGCCAAACACCCGCTCCACCGCCAGGTACACGTTCTCGAAGCAGGTCAGCCAGGGCAGCAGCGAGTGGTTCTGGAACACCACGCCGCGGTCCGGTCCGGGGCCCGCGATTTCGCGATTGGCGCAGATGAGGCTGCCCTGCGTGGGCCGGGTGAGGCCGGCCATCAGGTTCAGCAGCGTCGACTTGCCGCAGCCCGAGT
>JBEIOV010000040.1:0-14979 GCA_040377375.1 Hylemonella sp. | reverse complement strand
GCCAGTTCCACAAATTCTCGTTTGATGTCCATCAGGGCTTTCGGTTGCCAAGGCATTTACTTCTCCTGGCGCTACTTGCGCAGAAGAAGTGTTTCCTATGTCCCCGCACACCCGTTTCCCATGTCTCCGGTCTATACAGGCGAAACAAAGAAAAGTGAGTGCGCTGTCGGGCGCACATCCCGACACCAACATCCCCGACAATTACGTCAATTCAAAAGAAAGGTTTCCAATGAGCATTTACGACAAGCTGACCGAACTCAACATCACCCTGCCGCCAGTCGCGGCGCCGGCGGCCGCCTACGTGCCGTTTGTGCAAACCGGCAATCTGGTTTTCCTCAGCGGCCATATCGCCAAGAAAGACGGCAAGCCCTGGGTCGGCCAGTTCGGCAAGACCATGAGCACCGAGGAAGGCAAGGCGGCTGCCCGGGCCGTGGCAATTGACCTCATGGGTACGCTGCATGCGGCCGCGGGCGACCTCAACCGCGTCAAGCGCATTGTCAAAGTGATGTCGCTGGTCAACTCGACGGGCGATTTCACCGAGCACCATCTCGTGACCAATGGCGCCAGCGAGCTGCTGGGCCAGGTGTTTGGAGCGCAGGGCGCGCACGCGCGCAGCGCCTTTGGCGTGGCCCAGATTCCGATGGGCGCCTGCGTGGAGATCGAGCTGATAGCCGAGCTGGCCTGAGGCCGCCAGGGCCTGCGTTCAGGCCCTGGAGCCGCTCAGAAAGTTTCCCAGTCACCCTCGTCAGCCTTGGCCATCGTCGGGGCCGGCTTGGCGGGAGCCGCCTCGGCGGGGGCCGCAGGCGGGGCTGGCCTGGACGCGGCCTTGGCATGGGACAGCACCGGGGTCGGCTGGGGCTGGCTGATCAGCGTCTGTGGCGGCGCAGAGCGTGGCGTGATGTCCTTGATGGGGTGTTGCGGTATCAGGGCGTTGATCTTGAACACAGCCACGGCCTGCGCCAGTTGATCCGCCTGCTCGCGCATGCTTTGGGCCGCGGCGGCACTTTGCTCGACCAGGGCCGCGTTTTGCTGCGTCATCTGATCCAGGTTGCCGATCGACTGGTTGACGGCCGCAATGCCCGCACTCTGCTCGGCCGCGGCCGCCGTGATTTCGCTGATCACATCGGTGACCCGCTTGACGGACTGCACGATCTCGTTCATCGTGCTGCCGGCATCGGCCACCAGTCGCGCGCCCGACTCCACCTTGGCCACCGAGGTGCCGATCAGGCCCTTGATCTCCTTGGCTGCTTCGGCCGAGCGCCCGGCCAGGCTGCGCACCTCGGAGGCCACCACGGCGAAGCCGCGGCCCTGTTCGCCGGCGCGCGCCGCTTCCACCGCGGCGTTGAGCGCCAGGATGTTGGTCTGGAAGGCAATGCCGTCAATGACGCCGATGATGTCTGAAATCTTCCTGGAAGACACATTGATCTCATCCATGGTGGAGACCACCTGCTGGACCACCGAGCCGCCTTTTTCCGCGACCTGGGAAGCGTTGGCCGCCAGCGTGCTGGCCTGGCGCGCGTTATCAGCGCTGTGCTGCACGGTGTTGGTCAAGTGGTCCATCGAGGAGGCGGTGGCCTGCAGGTTGCTCGATGTCTGCTCGGTCCGCACCGACAGGTCATGGTTGCCGGTGGCGATTTCCGCGCTGGCGGTGGCGATGCTGTCCGTGCTCTCGCGAACCTGCTGCACCATGCGCGCCAGGGACTCCTGCATGGTGGCCAGGGACTTCATCAACTCCCCGAACTCGTCGGCGCGCGAGGTATCGATCCGGGCGCTCAGGTCGCCTTGCGCGATGCACGAGGCCAGCTCATTGGCCTGGGCCAGCGGCTGGCGGATGGAGCGGATCAGCCAGAAGGCTCCCCCCAGAATGCCCAGCAGGAGCAGCGCGATGAATCCGCCCGCGATCTTGACCGTCAGCGCCCGGGCCTGGGCCATGTCGGCCACCACATTGGCCGTGGCCTGCTCTTCCACCTGCACCAGCTCGCGCAGGGTCGCCAGATAGGCCGCCACCGCCGGGTTGTATTGCTCGTTGACCAGTTTCTGCGCCTCTTCGCTCTTGCCCTCGGTTTTGAGTTGCGCGGCCTTGCCCTGAAGGTCCAGCATGGCCTTGCGGCTGGCGGCGATTTTTTGCATCTGGGCCTGCTCTTCCTTGCCCAGCGGCATCGACTCAATGCTTTTCTGAACCGCGGCAATCTTGGCCGCCGTCGCGGCGATGGCATCATTGAACAAGCCTTCGACGGACGGATCAAAGGTCGTCATCACGGCCAGCGTGCGCGCGGCATTGGCCTCGGTCAAGCCCGCCCATGTATTGGCCGCCTTGACCCGCGCGTTCATCCCGGCCAGCAAGGTCTCGGTCTCCGCCTGGAGCCGGGCCGACCTGAGCGCCGCAAACCCGATCAGCGACGCCAGCGAAATAACGATGATCGCGACCGCCAGCCACAGTTTCGTGGCAACCCGCAAATTGTTGATGCTCATGATGCCTTCAGTTTGGAGTGATGCCTGATTCTATCGGCCCAATTCAGGCAGGCATTTAGCCATCCTTGCGCCGTTCCTGGCCCGTCGCGGGCCGCCATCGGCCTGGATGGCGGCGGACAAGTCAGTGCTCCGGCAGCCGCATGATGCGCTGTGCCCGCACGGCCTGCAGTTGGGCCGGCGTGACCCGCGCCGGTGCGATCTGCGCCAGCGGCACCAGCACAAAAGCACGTTCAGCCATGCGGGGATGGGGAATGGTGAGTGCCGGACTCTCCATTCTGGCGTCGCCAAAGAGCAGGATGTCCAGATCCAGCGTGCGTGGCGCATTGCGGTAGGGACGCTGCCGCCCGGCGGCCAGCTCCAGCTGCTGCAGCTGGCCCAGCAGTTGCGGCGCGCTCAGGCCCGTGGCAAGCTCGACGACCGCATTGATGTAGTCCGGCCCGGCCGAATCGACCGGTGCCGTGCGATACAGCGACGACCGGCGCACGAGCCGGGTGTCATCGATGGCGTCCATGTCATCCATGGCCTGCCTGACGGTGGCGCGGGCATCGCCCAGATTGGCGCCCAGCGCAATGTACGCCGTGACGAGAGGTCGCGGCACCCGGCTCAAGCGCCTGAATCCGGGGCGGCTTCGCCCGTGCTCCTGGCGCCGCCCGGGCGTCGGCGGCGGCGGCGCTTTTTGGGTGCGTCCGTCATCTCGGGCGCGCTTTGCTGCTCGGGCCCGGCGGCAACCGGCGCCGGCTCGGCCCGGGGAATGCGCGTGCGTTGGCGCTTTTGCTGCTCATCGCGTACCTGGTCCACCATGTCCTGGCGCAGGTTGTCGTCCGCCATGCTGAACTCCTGCCACCAATCGGCCAGCACCTCATCGATTTCACCGGCATCGGCGCGCAGGCGCATGAAATCAAAACCGGCCCGAAAGCGCGGCTGGTCCACCAGGCCAAACGGCACGCTGCCGACCCGCTTGTCGAAGCGCGGCTGCATCATCCAGATCTCGCGCATGTCGGCCGCCAGCTTGCCGCGCCCCGACACATCGCCAATGCGGGCGTTGAACACCTCGTCAATCGCGTCCTGCAATGCCGGATGCGCGTGCTGATGCTGCGCGATGCGCTGCGCCCAGCCGTCGCGCACATCGGCCCACAAGGCACAGGCCAGCAAAAAGCTCGGCGCCACGGGCTTGCCTTCGCCGACCCGGCGGTCGGTGTCCAGCAGCGCGGCATTGACAAAAGTCTGGTCGGCACGCTCCACCACCACATCGAGCAGCGGGTAGATGCCGCGCGCCATGCCCAGCGCCTTGAGCTGCGCGATGGAGGCCAGCGCGTGGCCGGTTTGCAGCAGCTTGAGCATCTCGTCAAACAGGCGGCTTTGCGGCACGTCGGCCAGCAATTCCTGCGACTTGATCAGCGGCGCGGCAGTCTTGGGCTCCAGCTTGAAGCCCAGGGCGCTGAGCTTGGCCGCAAAGCGCACGGCGCGGATGATGCGCACCGGGTCTTCGCGGTAGCGTGTGGCCGGGTCGCCGATCATGCGCAGCACGCGCTTTTTCACGTCCTTGAGGCCCCCGTGGTAGTCCACCACGATTTGAGTCTCCGGATCGTAGTACATGGCGTTGATGGTGAAGTCACGCCGCACGGCATCTTCTTCCTGCGGCCCCCAGACGTTGTCGCGCAGCACCCGGCCGGTGGAGTCCACCGCGTGCTTCATGCCCGCGAGTTCGCTCTTGCTGGTTTTCTCATTGCCGGCGACCTGCTCGGCCGCCGCATTGTCCATGTAGGCGCGGAAGGTGGAAACCTCGATCACCTCATGCTCGCGTCCGCGGCCATAGACCACGTGCACGATGCGAAAACGCCGCCCGATGATGAAGGCGCGGCGAAACAGGCTCTTGACCTGCTCGGGCGTGGCATCGGTGGCCACGTCGAAATCCTTGGGCCGCAAGCCCACCAGCAGGTCACGCACGGCGCCACCCACGATGTAGGCCTCGTAGCCGGCGTCCTTGAGCGTGTGCACCACATTGAGCGCTCGATCGTCCACCAGGGCCGGATCGATGCCGTGCACCGCCGCGCCGGTCTCCTCGCGCTTGCCGAACGCGGGCTTCTTGCCGGGGCCTGATGTCGCGGGCGACTTGCCCAGCAGTTTGTCGATAATTCTCTTGATCATTGATTTTTGGAAAATAGTTCAAGTATGCGCCATCCCCGCTGAGTGGCAATGGCGCGCAAACGCTCGTCCGGATTGGTCGCCACCGGATGGTTCACATTTTCCATCAGCGACAGGTCGTTGATGGAATCGGTATAGAAAGTGACATCGGCTTCGTCCCAGGCCAGCCGGCGCGCGGCCAACCAGTCCTCGAAACGCTTGACCTTGCCTTCGCGAAACGAGGGCACGCCCTGGATGTCTCCCGTGATCCAGCCGCTGGCGGCATCTCGTGCCAGCTCGACGGCAATCAGATTCTGCACGCCAAAGGCATCGGCAATCGGCCGCGTGACGAACTCGTTGGTGGCGGTGATGATCACCACCTCGTCGCCGGCCTGCCGATGCTGCTGCACCAGCTCCCGCGCCTGCGGCTTGATCGCTGGCTGGATGATTTCGCGCATGAAGCGCTCGCGCGCCGCCAGCGCCCTCTCCGCGCCCTGCAGCCGTACCGCCTCGGTGGCAAAGCGCACGTAATCGTGCACATCGAGCGTACCGGCCTGGTAATGCGCGTAGAACTCGTCATTGCGGCGAGCGAAATCCACCGGATCGGTCCAGCCGATGGTGGTGGTAAAGGTGCCCCAGGAGTAGTCGGAGTCGATCGGCAGCAGGGTATGGTCCAGGTCGAACAGGGCCAGTTTGGTCTTTTTTGTCATAGCAGTCACTTCAGCCCCCGACGCACAAAACACCGTGCGCAAGGAGGTTCAGGCGGGGAACGCCGTGGAACCGGCTCTGCCGGGCCACTGGCGTTGCCCCCCTTGGGGGGAAGCGGCGTCAGCCGCTCGGGGGGGTTACTCATTCTCCAGCATGGCCTTGATCAGCGGAATCGTGATGGCGCGCTTGGTCTGCAGGGCATAGGCATCGAGTTGCTCAAGCAGTTGCATCAGGCTACCCAGATCGCGGCTGAAGCGGGTCAGCATGAAATCCATCACCTCGTCGCTCAGGAACACCCCGCGCGCATCGGCGGCCTGGCGCAGCACGGCGCGGCGCTCGGGCTCGCTCAGCACGCGCAGGGCGAACACATGCCCCCAGCCCAGGCGGGTGCGCAGATCCTCGCGCAGCTTCAGGTCAGCCGGAGGCAGCTCGCCGGCAGCCAGCACCCCCTGCTGGTGGGTCTGCGCGTTGACGAACCAGTTGAAGGCGGCATGCTGCTGCACGGCGGTGTAGAGGTGCACCTCGTCCATCAGCACGGCCGCCCAGCCTTCGTTGAAGTCCGGGGGCTCATGCACCGACGCGTCCAGCCAGCCCACCGTCGCGCCCTGCTCCCGCAGGGCCTCGCGCACGGCCTTGAGCAAATGGGTTTTGCCGCTGCCGCTGCCGCCCCACAGGTAGGTCGGCACCGGCGAGCGCAGGGTCGCTCCCGGCTTGCCGCCGACCCACAGCACCAGGTGCCTGAGCACGGCCTCGTTGGGACCGGAAAAAAAATTGGTCAGCGTCGGTCCACTCGCCAGCCCGATATCGAGCGCTATTTGCTTCATCTGCTTCAGCCCCGGTACAGCTTGCTGCCAAGGTAGCTGGCGCGCATGCGCCGCATGGCCACCAGCAGGACGGCACTGGCAGGCAACGCAACGAGCACGCCGACAAAGCCGAACACCTGTCCGAACGCCAGCAGGGCGAAGATCACCGCCAGCGGATGCAGCCCGATGCGCTCGCCCACCAGTCGCGGCGTCAGATAAAAACCCTCCACCAGCTGGCCCAGGCCGTAAACCACCGTCACCATGATCACGGCCTTGGCGGGACCGGCCGTCGAGGCAAACTCCAGCAAACCGGCCAGGATGGCCAGAACCAGGCCCAGGCCCAGGCCAAAACCCAGATAAGGCACAAAAACGGCCAGCCCGGTAAAAATCCCGATGGGCAGCGCCAGATCCAGCCCGAACAGGGCCAGGCCCGCGCTGTAAAACACCGACAGAATCAGCATCACCAGCAACTGGCCCCGCAGGTACTGGCCCAGCACGCCATCCGCCTCATCCATGAAACGGTCGTAAGCGCCACGCAGGCGCGGCGGCACGAACTCCAGCGCGCGCGCCACGAACCTGTGCCAGTCCATCAGCAAAAAGAACAGCGCCACCGGAATCAACACCACATTGCCGATGATGGCCAGCGCCACGCTGCCGCCCAGCCTGAGCGACGAGATCACGGAACCGAAGGCATCTTCGAAGTTGGCGCTGAGGTACTTCAGAACGAAGGCCTTGATATTGGCGATGTCGAGCGAGAACTTGAGCCCGAACTGGGCCAGAAAGGGCTTGAGCGCGCCATTCATGCGCTCCAGCAGCACGGGCACCTGGTCCCGCAGCAGCGGCAGCTCCTTGGCCAGGATCGGCACGATCAGGAGCAGCAGGCCCAGCACCGCGATGATGAACAGCAGCTCGACCAGCACCACGGCCATCAGCCGGGGAAAACGGCCCCGACCCAGGGCATCGAGCCAGTCCACCAGCGGCGTCAACGCATAAGCCAGCACGGCGGCCACGATGAATGGCGTCAGCACGGGCGCCAGCTGCCACAAGGCCAGCATCATCAGGACCGCGATTGCGGTCCAGGCGGCGAAGCGTTTTTGGGGGGAGGTGAGTTGCATACGGACCGGCTGGGGTGAAACCCTTAAAATCTACCCAAATTCTATCGGGCTCTCTTCTTTCGGGGTGAGTCCCTCCACTTTGCCATGACCACATCCCCTCTCTCCTACAAAGACGCCGGCGTTGACATCGACGCGGGTGACGCTCTTGTCGAGCGCATCAAGCCCCTGGCCAAGAAGACCATGCGCGAGGGCGTGCTGGCCGGCATCGGCGGCTTTGGCGCCTTGTTCGAGGTCCCCAAGCGTTACCAGGAACCGGTACTGGTGAGCGGTACCGACGGCGTGGGCACCAAGCTCAGATTGGCGTTCGAGTGGAACATGCACGATACCGTGGGCATCGACCTGGTGGCCATGAGCGTGAACGACGTGCTGGTGCAGGGCGCCGAGCCGCTGTTCTTCCTGGACTACTTCGCCTGCGGCAAGCTCGACGTGGACACGGCCGCGGCCGTGGTGGGCGGCATCGCCAAAGGGTGCGAACTGTCCGGCTGCGCGCTGATTGGCGGCGAAACCGCCGAGATGCCCGGCATGTACCCGGCCGGCGAATACGACCTGGCCGGCTTTTGCGTGGGTGCCGTCGAAAAGTCAAAAATCCTGACCGGCCAGAGCGTCCGGCCCGGCGACGTGGTGCTGGGCCTGGCATCGAGTGGCGTGCACTCCAACGGTTTCTCGCTGGTGCGCAAGTGCATCGAGCGTGCCGGCGCCAGCCGGCCGGCCACGCTCGACGGCAAACCGTTCAAGCAGGCCATCATGGCGCCGACCCGCCTGTACGTGAAGAACGTGCTGGCCGCGCTGGGTCAGCACCCGATCAAGGCGCTGGCCCACATCACCGGTGGCGGTCTGCTGGAAAACATCCCGCGGGTACTGCCCGAGGGCACGGCCGCCCACCTCAAAAAAGGCAGCTGGCCCCAGACCGAACTGTTTGCCTGGCTGCAAAAGACGGCCGGCATTGACGACTTTGAAATGAACCGCACCTTCAACAATGGCATCGGCATGGTGGTCGTGGTCGACGCCGTCCATGCCGCCGCCACGGCCCAAACCCTGCGGCAAGCCGGCGAGACAGTGTTCGAGATCGGCCAGATTGCAGCGCGCGGCACCGGCGCGGCCGTCGTGGTGGCCTGACCCCGCCTGCACCGACGCCGGCTCATGCCGAGTCAGCGCATCCGCGGCGCGGCGGCCATCGCCCCCTTCAAAGCCAAGCCAGGCAATGACGCCTGACAAGGCAGGCCATTCAGCGTTGTTTGGCTACAAAAACAATAGCTCCCTCCCTTCGCGGGATATGGACTTTGATGCTTTTTTGTATCAAACTGTGACTTTGGTCCTGAATCTGGAGTTTTCATGCCGGTGATTGCCATCGTGAATCGCAAGGGGGGAAGCGGCAAGAGCACAGTCGCCGCCCACTTGGCTGCATGGTTCGCGCACCAGGGCAGCGCCGTCATGCTTGGCGACGTGGATCGCCAGCAATCCACCCGCGCCTGGCTGCGCCGGCGCAACGCGGCGCTTCCCGCCATCGCGGCCTGGACCATTGACCAGAAAAACGTGCTGCGCGTTCCCACCGGCATTACCCATGTGGTGCTGGACACCCCCGGTGGCCTGCACGGTTTTGACCTGGCACGCATGGTGATGTTCGCCGACGTGATTCTCATGCCGGTTTGCAATTCTGCGTTCGACCGCGAGGCCGCCGCCGCATGCCACGCCGAGCTCATGACCCTGCCGCGCGTGGCCAGCGGACGTTGCCGGCTCGCAGGCATCGGTATGCGCATCGATGCCCGTACCCATGCAGCCCAGGTGCTGGGCGACTGGTCGGCTGGGCTGGGGCTGCCATTTCTGGGCGTGCTGCGCGAAACCCAGCTGTATGTGCAATGCCTTGAGCGTGGCATGACGATATTTGATTTGCCCGGGCAACGGGCCGCTGCGGACCAGGCTCAGTGGACGCCCATCATGGACTGGCTGCTGCCCATCCTCCAACCGGCGCAGGCGGCCAGCACGCCGGCCACTCCAGCCCCCGACGCTGCCAGCCGCACGGGAAGTCCACGCCCCGACAGCCTGATGCCGGCCCAGGAGTCCATGATTCCAGGCGACCGCTTCTCCGGGGTTCGAGGGGATCGAAGGGCAACTGCGCCGGTCCATGCCGCCAGCGCTCCGGCGTCGGCACGCCAGGCCAACCTGCATCATCGCCAGCAGATACCGGCCTTTTTAAGACAGGCCGGCTGACGGCAATTCAATTCTTCGCCCGGCGCAGTTCAGCCACCCGCTGCGCAATGGCATCCAGGTCCAAGCCCTCCTCGATCTTGACGAGGTAGGTTTCCAGATCCACCACCGCCTGCTCCGAATGGCCCAGCTCGGCATGGGCCAGCCCGCGATCACGGTATTCCACCCAGGCCCGCGGCAGCAGCACCAGAAGGCGGTCCTGCACCGCAATCAGGCGTTGCCAGTCTTCCTGCGTCTTATGGATCTCCTTCAGATTGCGCAGCATGCGCGCGATGATGTCGCGCGATGGCATCACCTGCAGATACAGACCCAGCGGCGCCTCGAATTCATCGGTCAAGCCACTGCGCTGGCGATACGGTTCAAGCCGTTCCGACAGTTCCTCGCGGCTGAGCGACTGCCCGTTGAAAGGATCAATCACCACCTGGCCCCTAGGTAGATTGACTTTGACCATGAAATGCCCCGGAAAGCCCACCCCCTGCGCGGCCAGACCCAAGCCCTGTGCCAGCTCGATCCACAGCACGGCCAGGGAGATCGGGATGCCGCGCCGGCTATGCAGCATGACACTCACATAACTGTTGTCGGGGTCGTAGTAGTCGTTGACATTCCCCCCGAACCGCAGGTCACGGAAGAAAAACTGATTCAGGGCGCGCAACTTGTGCATGGGCGCGGCATCGGCCGGTATGCGGCGCTTGAGGCGGGCCAGCAGCTGGTCGACCTCGGCCAGAACCTGCTGCACATCCAGATGGGGATACTCGTCCTGCGCCAGACTGACAGCGGTTTCCAGCAAGGGAAACTCCGTGTCGCTGTGCACCAGCGAGGAAAAGTACTCCAGCGGAGTCGGTACAACAAACGACAAATTCATTCTGCAGGTCTTCCCGGACTGGATTCAGTGGCTACGCCCACATTGTGCCGCTGATTGCGATCCCGGCCAATCACCCGACACATGCGCGGCGGCTGCGCCCGGCCATCGGAACTCAGCGCCTGAGCAACTGGCGCAACTGCAAACCGGCCGCCCAGGCCGCGCCAAAATAGATGAGCGCCGACCCCAGCATGCAAAGGCTCAGCAATCCGATCCTGCGCAGGCTCTCGGCCCGCATCTGCGTCCACGAAAAGGTCCCGGCGGCCCACATCAGAAAGACCGCCAGCAAGGCACTTGCCGCGAACACCTGCAACAAGAACATGCCCCAGCCGGGCGCGGGTTTGTAACTGCCGCGCCGCATCAGCCCGACCAGCAACAGCAAGGCGTTGATCACGGCACCGATGCCGATGGCCAGCGCCAGCCCCGCGTGCTGCAACAGCGGCACGAAAACCAGATTGAGCAACTGCGTGATGATCAGCACCCCGATGGCAATGCGCACGGGCGTCTTGATGTCCTGGTTGGCATAAAAACCAGGCGCCAGTACCTTGATGGCCACCAGACCCACGAGCCCGGCGCCGTAGCCCATCAGCGCCGTGGTGGTCTGCTGCACATCACGCTCGGTGAAGGCGCCATAGTGGTACAGCACCGCCACCAGCGGTTTTGAAAACGTCAGCAGGGCCACGGCGCAGGGCACGGCCATGAAAACCACCAGGCGCAGCCCCCAGTCGAGCATGGCGGAGTAGCGGCCCGTGTCACTGGCAGCCCTGGCCGCCGCCAGCTGCGGCATCAAGACCACCCCCAGCGCCACCCCCAGCAAGGCCGTCGGAAATTCCATCAAGCGGTCGGCGTAGGTCAGCCAGCTCACGCTGCCCGGCGTCAGATGCGAGGCGATTTGGGTATTGATCAGCATGGAGATCTGCGCCACGCTCACGCCCAGCAGCGCGGGCATCATCAAGGTTGCTATCCTTTTCGTCGCCGGATCCGACCATGCATCCTTGACCGCGGCCCATCTCCCGCCAATTTTTGGCAGCAAGCCCAAGTGGTGAAGCGCCGCCAGCTGCACCCCCAGCTGCAGCGTGCCACCCAGGATCACCCCGCCCCCCAGGGCATAGACGGGCTCGAGGCCGATCGTCCTGAACCACGGCGACCCGAGCCAGGCCGCGGCAATCATGGACAGATTCAGCAGCACCGGCGTGGCGGCGGGCACGGCGAAGCGTTTCCAAGTATTGAGCACCCCGGCGGCCAGCGCCGCCAGCGACATGAAGCCGATGTAGGGAAACATCCAGCGCGTCATGACCACCGCGGCCTCGAAACCACGCGGCTCCTGCTTGAGCCCGCTGGCCATGGCCCACACCAGGACAGGCGCCGCGGCGACCCCGATGACGCAAGTCAAGATCAGGATCCAGGTCAGCAAGGTCGCGACCCGGTCAATCAGCAGCCGGGTCTGCGCATCGCCATGCTGGACCTTGCTTTCAGCCAGAACCGGCACAAACGCCTGGCTGAACGCCCCTTCGGCAAAAAAGCGGCGAAACAGATTGGGAATGCGAAACGCCACATTGAACGCATCCGTCATGGCGCTGGCGCCGAACGTGGAAGCAATCAGGAGTTCGCGCACCAAACCGGTGATGCGCGAGACCAGGGTCAATAGGGAAACCGTAGAAGCAGCTTTGAAGAGACTCACGTCCCGAGTGTAGCCCGGCACGCCGCCTCGACATGCGGCCTGGGGTCAGCTGCTATAATAAAAAGCTTTGCTGGCAACATCCTCAGACACAAGGAACTATCAATATGGCATCTGGAAAACCCAAGAAAAAGAACCCGCGCCTGGCGTCGGGCCGTAAACGCGTCCGTCAGGACGTGAAGATCAACGCAGCCAATACATCGCTGCGTTCCAAGTACCGCACTGCGGTGAAAAACGTTGAAAAAGCAGTTCTGGCAGGCGACAAGACCAAAGCCACCGAGCTGTTCGGCAAGATGCAGGCCGTGGTGGACACCGTGGCCGACAAGGGCATCTTCCACAAGAACAAGGCCGCTCGCGACAAGAGCCGCCTGTCCACCAAGGTCAAGGCCTTGGCAACCGCCGCCTGATTTTCAGGCAAATCGCACGGATTCCTGTTTCGCAAGATCCCGGAATTCGCCGTTTGTAACGGGTGCGCTGTCAGCAAAGCAAAAAAGCCGTCGAAAGACGGCTTTTTTGTGGGCGCTTGTTTTGCGGCCTTCGATGCGGCGCTGCCGAGCCAGCGGCCCTGTTCAGTTGCGGGGAGCGTCGGGAATCAGGCAGGCCTCGCTGACCTGCAAATGATTGTCCCTGGCAAAGTTCAGCACGAAGTCCCAGGCCATGGGGTCATAGTCGCGCAAATCATGGTGCACCACCACGCATTTCACGCCGTTGAGATTGGTCGGGATGCACCAGGGGGAATAACCCAGGTGACTGCCGGGTTGTGGTCCGCCAGGACGAAACTGGCTCATGACACCCGCCAGCCGCTCAGCCCAGTCGCTGGGGCGAAAAACTTTTCCATCCTGGGTCAGGCCAAGAATAAAAACTTCTTTGACGGAGTTGGAGAGCATCGGGTAGATGTAAATGGCGGTGGTTTAAGTGAGTCGGATCCAATTCAGGAAAACAGGGGGCAAGGACTTTCAGTGTGAGAAACAAGACTTCGGTCTCATTAAACTGCACATTCCGGGCCGGGCCGCTGCACCGCCCAAGTATTCTATCTTATATAAGACTTGCCGCCGAGGAGCGGAGCGGCCCCGGGTGCAGGAACAGGCATTGCTGCAATGCAAAATAGTCGAAAAACCGTGCGAGCTTCGGGTCTAAAATCACGGCTCAACGGCCCAACATGCGTTGGGCCGCTGTGTTTTGAGCCAACCCTGGAGTGTGAGAACATGAACGCTGCCGCCCCGCATTTCACCGAAGCCGCCTCGCCCCACGTGATGAACACGTACGGCCGCGTGCCGATCGCGCTGTCGCATGGCCAGGGCTGCCGCGTCTGGGATATCAATGGCAAATCCTATCTGGACGGGCTCGGCGGCATTGCAGTCAACACGCTGGGTCACAACCACCCCAGGCTGGTGCCAGCGCTGCAGGACCAGATTGCCAAAATCATCCACAGCTCCAACTACTATCACGTCCCCGGCCAGGAAACACTGGCGGCCAAGCTGGTTGAGTTGTCGGGCATGAGCAATGTGTTCTTTTGCTGCACCGGCCTGGAAGCCAACGAAGCCGCCCTGAAACTGGCGCGCAAGTTCGGCCACGACAAGGGCATCGAGAAGCCCGAAATCGTGGTGTACGAGAAGGCCTTTCACGGCCGCAGCATCGCCACCCTGAGCGCCACCGGCAACCCCAAGGTGCAGGCCGGCTTTGGCCCGCTGGTGGAGGGTTTCATCCGCGTGCCCCTCAATGACCTGGACAGCCTCAAGGCTGCCACCGCAGGCAACCCGAATGTGGTGGCCGTGTTTCTCGAAGCCATTCAGGGCGAAGGCGGCATCAACCCCATGCACTTGGACTACCTCAAGCAGGTACGCCAGCTCTGCGACGAGCGCGACTGGCTGCTGATGATCGACGAGGTGCAGTGCGGCATGGGCCGCACCGGCAAATGGTTTGCCCACCAATGGGCGGGCATCCTGCCCGACGTGATGCCGCTGGCCAAGGGACTGGGTTCGGGCGTGCCGATCGGCGCCGTGGTGGCCGGCCCGAAAGCCGCCCACATCTTCCAGCCGGGCAACCATGGCACCACCTTTGGCGGCAATCCGCTGGCCATGCGCGCCGGGATAGAGACCATCCGCATCATGGAAGAAGACGGTTTGCTGGCCAATGCCGCCGCCGTGGGGGCTCACCTGAGAACCGCCCTGACGCGCGAGCTGGGTGGCCTGGCCGGCGTCAAGGAGATCCGCGGCAAGGGCCTGATGATCGGCATTGAGCTGACCCGGCCCTGCTCGGAGCTGTTGCTGCAATGCGCCGAGAATGGTCTGTTGATCAGCGTGACCGCCGACACCGTAATCCGGCTGGTACCGCCACTGATCATGACCCTGGCGGAAGCTGATGAGGTGGTGGGCATTCTGTGCCCCCTGATCAAGAAGCTGCTCAACGAGAAAATCTGACCCCTGCCCTACATGCCTTGCATGCCCGGCAATTGCTGCCGAGCATGCGGCGGATCAGCCCGGTCGCCATGACCGGCGCCGCCTGAATCGAGTTGACCATGAAACACTATCTGCAATTCAGCGACCTCACTGCCAGCGAGTATGCGTACCTGTTCGAACGCACCGCGTTGATCAAGAAAAAGTTCAAGGCCTACGAAAAACACCACTCCCTGGCGGACCGCACGCTGGCCATGATTTTCGAGAAGGCGTCCACCCGCACGCGCGTGAGTTTCGAGGCCGGCATGTACCAGCTCGGCGGCAGCGTGGTGCACCTGACCACCGGCGACAGCCAGCTCGGCCGGGCCGAACCGATCGAGGACAGCGCGCGGGTCATCAGCCGCATGGTGGACCTGGTGATGATCCGAACTTTTGGTCAGGACAAGATCGAGCGCTTTGCCCAGTACTCGCGCGTGCCGGTCATCAACGGCCTGACCAATGAATTCCACCCCTGCCAGATCCTGGCCGACATCTTCACCTACATCGAGCACCGCGGCTCGATCACGGGCAAGACCGTGGCCTGGGTGGGAGACGGCAACAACATGGCCAACACCTGGCT
>JBEIOV010000019.1:0-60000 GCA_040377375.1 Hylemonella sp. | reverse complement strand
TGCCCGAAGGCAAGGAAATGGTGATGCCGGGCGACAACGTGACCATCACGGTCAAGCTGATCAACCCGATCGCCATGGAAGAAGGCCTGCGCTTTGCCATCCGAGAAGGCGGCAAGACCGTGGGCGCCGGTGTCGTTGCCAAGATCCTTGCGTAATTTCGCAGTTAATAAGGAATTACCATGGCTACCAAGCAAAAAATCCGCATTCGCCTGAAGGCGTTTGACTACAAACTCATCGACCAGTCGGCCGCCGAGATCGTGGACACTGCCAAGCGCACCGGCGCGATCGTCAAGGGCCCCGTGCCCCTGCCCACGCGCATGAAGCGTTTTGACATTCTGCGTTCGCCGCACGTCAACAAGACCAGCCGCGACCAGCTCGAAATCCGCACCCACCAGCGCCTGATGGACATCGTCGACCCGACGGACAAGACCGTCGATGCTTTGATGAAGCTGGATTTGCCCGCCGGCGTGGACGTGGAAATCAAGCTGCAGTAAGTAAATAAGGGGGCTAACGGCGCAGACCGGGCCCCTTGAGAGATTGAGTAGGGGCGGGACTTGCCTGCAAAGGTGGTTCCGGTTATACTTGTCGGCTCTGCCGGATTTGCAATGCATTTTCGGCCGGGTTTTATTAACAGTCCTTTCACGAAAAAACGCTGTGGCCAATTGAAGTCGCAGCGGTGAGAGTTACGGAGAAAAAAATGAGTCTGAGCAACTCCCTAGGGTTGCTGGGCCGCAAGGTGGGCATGATGCGTCTGTTCACCGATGACGGGGACGCAGTGCCCGTCACGGTGGTGGATGTGTCCAACAACCGTGTGACCCAGATCAAAACCCAAGAGAACGACGGCTACGTTGCCCTGCAGGTGACGTTCGGTTCGCGCAAGGCTTCGCGCGTGACCAAGCCGCAAGCTGGCCACCTCGCGAAAGCGGGCGTTGAGGCCGGTGAAATCATTCAAGAATTCCGCGTGAGCGCTGATGCCGCTGCCCAGTACAAGGCCGGTGCTGCTGTTCCCGTGAATGCCGTGTTTGCCGTGGGCCAAAAGGTGGATGTGCAGGGCACGACCATCGGCAAGGGCTTTGCCGGCACCATCAAGCGCCACCACATGAGTTCCCAGCGTGCATCCCACGGCAACAGCCGTTCGCACAACGTGCCGGGCTCCATCGGCATGGCGCAGGACCCCGGACGCGTGTTCCCGGGCAAGCGGATGACTGGCCATCTGGGCGTTGACACTGTCACCGCTCAAAACCTCGATGTGATTCGCATCGACGAGGCGCGCCAACTGCTCTTGATTCGGGGTGCCATTCCCGGGTCCGCTGGCGGTTTCGTGACCGTGCGTCCCGCCGTCAAGGTTAAGGCCAAAAGCGCGAAAGGAGCGAACTGATGCAGCTCGAACTCCTCAACGACCAAGGTCAGGCCGCTTCCAAATACGAAGCGCCGGAAACCGTTTTTGGCCGCGAATACAATGAAGATCTGGTCCATCAGATCGTCGTGGCGTTTCAGGCCAACGCGCGTCAGGGCACCCGTGCCCAGAAAGACCGCGAACAGGTCAAGCACTCGACCAAGAAGCCTTTCAAGCAAAAGGGAACGGGCCGTGCCCGCGCCGGTATGACTTCCTCGCCGCTGTGGCGCGGAGGCGGTCGGATTTTCCCGAACATGCCTGATGAAAACTTCGCGCAGAAAATCAACAAGAAGATGTACCGTGCCGGCATGGCCTCCATCTTCTCCCAGTTGGCTCGCGAAGGCCGTCTGGCCGTGGTGGACTCCCTTCGGGTCGAGTCGCCCAAGACCAAGCCGCTGGCGGCCAAGTTCAAGGCGATGAACCTGGACTCCGTGATGGTGATCGCCGACGAAGTGGACGAGAACCTGTACCTGGCTTCGCGCAATCTGGTGAACGTGCTGGTGGTCGAGCCGCGCTACGCCGATCCGCTGTCGCTGGTTCACTACCGCAAGGTGCTGGTCACCAAGGCGGCCATGGACAAACTCAAGGAGATGTTCGCATGAGCCACGGCACCCATATTTCCAAGTTTGAAGAAGGCCGTCTGATGCAGGTGCTGGTCGCCCCCATCGTGTCTGAAAAGGCAACCATGGTGGCGGAGAAAAGCAATGCAGTGACGTTCAAGGTGCTGCAGGACGCTACCAAATATGAGATCAAGGCCGCTGTGGAATTGATGTTCAAGGTCGAGGTCAAAGGCGTCTCTGTGGTGAACACCAAAGGCAAGACCAAGCGTTTTGGCAAATCCGTGGGCCGTCGCGACAACGTTCGCAAGGCCTATGTGACGCTGAAGCCCGGTCAAGAGCTGAACCTCGGCGGGGAGGCTGCGTAATCATGGCTGTCATCAAAATGAAACCAACTTCACCGGGCCGTCGTGGCGTGGTGAAGATCTCGCGTGACCATCTGCACAAGGGTGAACCTTATGCGCCCTTGCTCGAACCCCAGTTCCAGCACGCCGGCCGCAACAACAATGGTCATATCACCACCCGTCACAAGGGCGGCGGCCACAAGCACCACTATCGCGTGGTCGACTTCCGCCGCGTCAAGGACGGCATCCCGGCCAAGGTCGAGCGTATTGAATACGACCCGAACCGCTCGGCGCACATCGCTCTGGTGTGTTATGCCGACGGCGAGCGTCAGTACATCATCGCGCCGCGCGGCCTGGAAGTGGGCGCCACCATCATGAGCGGTGCCGAGGCTCCGATTCGTGTTGGCAACACCCTGCCGATCCGTAATATTCCGGTCGGTTCGATCATCCACTGCATCGAGCTGCAGGTGGGCAAGGGCGCGCAGATTGTGCGTTCCGCCGGTACCTCGGCGACCCTGCTGGCGCGTGAAGGCACGTACGCGCAGGTTCGCATGCGCTCCGGCGAGGTTCGCAAAGTCCATATCGAATGCCGCGCCACAATTGGCCAGGTGGCCAATGAAGAGCACAGCCTGCGCCAGCTCGGCAAGGCCGGCGTGAAGCGCTGGATGGGTATTCGCCCGACCGTTCGCGGCGTGGTGATGAACCCGGTCGATCACCCCCACGGCGGTGGTGAAGGAAAAACCGGCGAAGGCCGCCACCCAGTCGATCCTTGGGGTAATCTGACCAAGGGTTACCGTACCCGTAACAACAAGCGCACGCAGGTCATGATCGTGTCGCGTCGCAAGAAGTAAGGGGAAGGTAAATGACTCGCTCTCTCAAAAAAGGTCCATTTGTGGATCACCACTTGGTGGCCAAGGCCGACAAGGCCGTCACCACCAAGGACAAACAGCCGATTAAGACCTGGTCGCGCCGCTCCATGATCCTGCCCGAGTTCATCGGCTTGACCATCGCGGTGCACAACGGCAAGCAGCACGTGCCGGTCTATATCACCGATCAAATGGTTGGCCACAAGCTGGGCGAGTTCGCACTCACCCGGACTTTCAAGGGTCACCCGGCGGACAAAAAAGTCCAGAAGAAATAAGGAGGTGACCATGGAAACACGTGCAACCCTTCGTGGCGTTCGTCTGTCGGTCGACAAGGGCCGTCTGGTCGCGGACCTGATCCGTGGCAAGAAGGTGGACCAAGCGCTGAACATCCTGCAGTTCACCCAGAAAAAAGCTGCGGTGATCATCAAGAAGGTTCTGGAATCTGCCATTGCCAACGCCGAGCACAATGACGGTGCCGATATCGACGAGTTGAAGGTGAAAACCATCTACGTCGAACAGGGCGCCTCGCTCAAGCGCTTCACAGCCCGCGCCAAAGGCCGTGGCAACCAAATCAGAAAACCCACGTGCCATGTGTACGTGACGGTCGGCAACTGAAAGAGGTCTGGAAGATATGGGACAAAAAATCAACCCAACCGGCTTTCGCCTCGCGATCAGCCGCAACTGGGCCTCACGCTGGTACGCCAACAACCGTGACTTCGCCGGCATGCTGGCTGAAGACATCAAGGTGCGCGAGTACCTCAAGGCCAAGCTGAAAAATGCATCGGTCTCGCGCGTTCTGATCGAGCGCCCTGCCAAGAATGCCCGCATCACGATTTTCTCGGCCCGTCCGGGCGTCGTGATCGGCAAAAAAGGCGAGGACATCGAGAACCTCAAGCGCGAACTGAGCAAGCAGCTGGGCGTGCCGGTCGCAGTCAACATCGAGGAAGTGCGCAAGCCGGAAATCGATGCCAAGCTGATTGCCGACAGCATCACGCAGCAGCTCGAGAAGCGCATCATGTTCCGTCGCGCCATGAAGCGAGCCATGCAAAACGCCATGCGTCTGGGTGCCCTGGGCATCAAGATCATGTCGTCCGGCCGCCTCAACGGCATTGAAATCGCCCGCTGTGAGTGGTATCGCGAAGGACGCGTGCCGCTTCACACCCTGCGTGCCGACATCGACTACGGTACTTCCGAAGCCAAGACCACTTACGGCGTCATCGGCGTCAAGGTGTGGGTCTACAAGGGCGATACGCTGGGTCGCAATGACCTGCCGGCCGCCATGGAGCCCCGCGCTGAAGAAGAGCGCCGCCCCCGCGGCCCGCGTCGCGATGACCGTGGTGGTGCCCGCCCTGGCGGTGACCGTCCCCCAGCACGTGGCGCCCGTCGTCCGGTGGGTGCCAGCACCGCGCCGGCAGATGGCAGTGACAAACCCGCAGAGGCCACCCCTGGTGCCGATGCCCCGAAAACCGCCGTTAAGCGCGTCCGCAAGGTAGCCGCGCCAGCTGCAGCAGCTGACGGTGCCAAAGGAGAATAAACATGCTGCAACCTGCTCGTAGAAAATACCGCAAAGAGCAAAAAGGCCGTAACACCGGCATCGCAACCCGGGGCAGCTCGGTCGCGTTTGGTGACTTTGGCCTGAAATGCACAGACCGGGGCCGTTTGACGGCGCGTCAGATCGAAGCCGCGCGTCGCGCGATTTCCCGCCACGTCAAGCGTGGTGGCCGTATCTGGATTCGCGTGTTCCCCGACAAGCCGATTTCCCAAAAACCCGCTGAAGTGCGGATGGGTAACGGCAAGGGCAATCCCGAGTACTACGTGGCTGAAATCCAGCCGGGCAAGATCGTGTTCGAGATCGTCGGCGTGCCCGAAGAACTCGCTCGCGAGGCGTTCCGCCTGGCCGCTGCCAAGCTGCCGCTGCGCACCACGTTTGTCAGCCGCATGATCGGCCAGTAATCAGGAGAATGAAGAAATGAAAGCTGCTGAACTGCGCCAAAAAGACGTTGCCGGCCTGCAAACCGAAGTCAAAGCGCTGCAAAAAGCCCACTTTGGCCTGCGCATGCAAAAAGCCACGCAACAACTCAACAACACCGCTACGCTGCGCTCCACGCGCCGCGATATTGCTCGCGCCAAGACCATTCTTGTCGAGAAGCAAAGCGCTGAAAAATCCGCCAAATAAGGAGCGATAAATGACGGAAGCTAAAAAATCCCTCAAGCGCACCTTGATTGGCAAGGTGGTCAGCGACAAGCGTGCCAAGACAGTGACCGTGCTGATTGAGCGTCGCGTCAAGCACGAGCTCTACGGCAAGATCGTTGGCAAATCGAGCAAGTACCACGCCCACGACGAAAAGGGCGAGTACAAGCTGGGTGATGTCATCGAAATCACGGAAAGCCGGCCGATTTCCAAGACCAAGAACTGGGTTGCAACCCGCTTGGTGGAAAAAGCGGCTGCGGTTTAAGCCCATCCAGGCAGTCACTGCAAGACTCGAAAAAACGGCTCACAATGTGAGCCGTTTTTCTTTGTCCGTACAAATTGCATATTGAGGAGCACAGCATGATCAAAGTCGGAGACACCCTCCCCGCCGCAACCCTGATGGAATATTCGGAAGTCGAGGGCAATGGCTGCAGCCTTGGCCCCAATCCGGTGGAGGTGGCCAAGGCCACGGCGGGCAAGACGATCGCCCTATTCGGTCTGCCGGGTGCCTATACGCCCACGTGCTCGGCCAAGCACGTTCCGGGTTATGTGGAAAAATTCAAGGAGCTCAAGGCAGCCGGTGTGGACGAGATCTGGTGCGTGAGCGTCAATGACGCATTTGTCATGGGCGCCTGGGCACGCGACCAGAAAACCAGCGGCAAGGTCCGCATGCTGGCCGATGGAAGCGCTGACTTCGCGAAGGCCACAGGGCTGACGCTGGACCTGAGCGCGCGCGGCATGGGTTTGCGCAGCAACCGCTACTCCATGCTGGTCAAGGACGGTAAGGTGGCAGCGCTCAATATTGAAGGGCCGGGCAAGTTCGAAGTCAGCGATGCCGGCACCCTGCTCGCACAAGCCAAGGCCTGAGTCTGACCGCCCGGCGAGGGTGAACAACCCTGGCATGGGAAACGCCGCTGCACTTGGCGTACAGCGGCGTTTTGCATTCAAAGATCGGCCTTGAGGTAATGCGCCCCGGCAATGGGGTTGTGGTAATAAGGCGGGATCTCCTCAAACCCCAGATCCGCGTACAGTGCGCGTGCTGACTCCATGTCATCCAGCGTATCGAGCAGGACGCAGTCGTAGCCCGCCCGGCGGGCGCAGTCAAGGATCGCCTCGGCCAGTCGCCGGCCCAGACCGATGCCCCGGAAAGCCGGGCGCACATAGAGCCGCTTCATCTCGCAGGCATTGGGATAGTCCACGCTGTCCATGGGACGCAGCGCGCAGCAACCCGCCACTTCAGCCTTGACGCGCGCCATGAGCAAGGCACCGCGCGGCTCGGCATACTCACCCGGCAAGGTCGCCAGCTCCTCCTCAAAGCTCTGGAAACACAAATCCACTTTCAGACTGGCCGCATACTCGCGGAAGATGTCGCGCAGGGCATCAAGCTCGGCGGGCAAAGTGGGGATAATGAATTCAATCGACGGGTTTCTCACAGCCATCCGCAAAACGATAGATCGACCCGGAGTTTATCGTCAATCAGGAGCAGCACATGGCAAGAAAACGATTTCAGGCGCTCAGGCTAAGCCTTGCATTGATCGCGGGACTGGCCGGCACGGGCTGCCAAACCGTGCAGACCACCCAGCCCGGGGTCGTCGGCATCACGCGCTCGCAAAGCATGGCCGTCAGCAGCCAGCAAATCGAGCAGGCTTCGACACAGGCCTACAACAAACTGCTGCAGGAGGCGCATCGAAAAAATACGCTCAATCGCGACCCGGCCATGCTGACCCGGGTCCAGGGCATCGCGCGCCGCCTGATTGCCCAGACAGCGGTCTTCCGTGCGGACGCGCCGGCCTGGCGCTGGGAGGTGAATGTATTCCAAAGCGAGCAGGTCAATGCCTTTTGCATGGCGGGCGGAAAAATCGGCATCTACGCGGGATTGATCACAAAACTGCAGCCCACCGACGGCGAGCTGGCCGCGGTCATGGGGCATGAGATGGCGCACGCCCTGCGCGAGCATGTGCGCGAGCAGGTCTCGCTGGAGTACGCCATGCAATTGCCGACGCTGGTGATCGCGGCAATGACCGGAAGCCAGGCCATGGGGCAACTCGGCGACATGGTCAGCAGCGTGACCCTGGGGCTGCCGCGCAGCCGCGAGGCGGAGTCGGAGGCCGATGTGATCGGGGTGGAGCTCGCGGCCCGCGCCGGTTTCGATCCGCATGACGCCATCACGCTGTGGCAGAAGATGAATCGCTTGGGGAACGGACGGCCTCCCGAATTTCTGAGCACGCATCCGTCCCCGGCCACGCGGGAACAGGATCTGGCACGCACGTCGGATATTGTGTTTCCTCTCTACCAAAAAGCCAGGGGGCGTTGAGAAAACCGCGTGGCCAGCGCGTTCGCGCGCGGTCTCAGCCGGCGAGCTGGACCAGCCACGCCACCAGACTGGCGCAGACCAGCACAAGCACGGCGGCGGCGGCGCGGGAGCGCTTGTCGTCGCGCGAGCTTTCCACGGGCACTGCCATCTCCTTGTCGCCGAGGATCATCGGACGCACGAGATTTTCTTTCTTCTTCCACAGGTAAAACAGGATGGCGGCCACATGCAGCGTGACCAGGCCGAGGAGGATCAGCTTGCCGATGTCCTTGTGGTAGGTGCTGGCCAGGCTGACCGTGGCGCTGGAGACAAACTTGGCCAGGGGGCCGGCCGTGGCAATCTCGTCATCGCTGACGAGTCCGCTCGCCACCTGGGCCAGCAAGAAAACCAGCATGGCCAGCACCGAAAACGCGCCCAGCGGATTGTGCCCGGCCGAATGCTCAGGCCGTCCCTGCCCCCGCAGGTAGCGCAGGGTGGTGGCCGGCGAATAGATGAACGAGACGAAGCGCGACCAGCGTCCGCCGACCAGTCCCCACACCAGGCGAAACAGCAGCAGGCTCAGCACGGTGTAGCCGAGCCGGAAATGCCACGCCATGGCATCGCCGCCGATCTGGCTGGTTGTGATCAATCCGATCACGCAGGCCACCAGTGCCCAGTGGAAGATGCGGGTTGGCAAATCCCAGACTCTGACTTTGCTTGACATGAATGGCCTCATCGATACGGCTCCTGAAATGATGTGCGCGGACGAACGCTGCGCGGTGTGGTGTGCCTTGCGGGAAAATATCCGCAACCCATCGGTATTTTCCCTAGAATGCGCGCAGGTGCAGAACTTTTGAACTAAAACAACACTCTTTCTTCCGTCAGCCACTCAATCCAACACAGGAACGCCCATGAAAAAACTAAGCTCGCTTGTTTTCGCCGCCGCCATCGCCGCCATTGCCGCGCCGGCATCGGCCCAGTTCGCCAAGGCCGAGGACGCCATCAAGTACAGAAAGAATGCCCTGTTTGTGATGCAGCAGCATTACGCCCGTATTGGGGGCATGGTCGCCGGAAAAGTTCCGTTTGACGCCAAGCTGGCTGCCGACAATGCGGCCGTTGCCGAATCCATGGCCAGGCTGCCCTGGGCGGCCTTTGGCGAAGGGACCGACAAGGGAGAGACCAAGGCCAAGCCCGAGATCTGGAAGGAGCAGGCCAAGTTCAAGGAAGCGGCCGAGAAAATGCAGGCCGAGATGGGCAAGCTGGCCGCGGCCACCAAAACGGGCAGCCTGGACAATGTGAAGGCCGCCTTCACCGCCACCAGCGACAGCTGCAAGTCATGCCACGACGCCTTCCGGAGCAAGTGAGCCTCGGCGGGCGCAAGATTTGCTATTGATTTGATAGCTGTTTGCGCCCTGTTTGCAAAGGAAAATGGCCGATTTCTTTCGGAAATTTGAGCCTGATCCGAGGCCGAGCCATGCTCAGGTTTCGGCCAGCAGTTTTTCGATGAGCCGGTGCAGTTCGGCGAAATCGGGCTCCCCGACATAGCGTTTCACGATTTCACCGCGCTTGTTGACAATGTAGGTGGTGGGCGTCAGCCTCACATCGCCCCATGCCTGCGCCACGGCGCCCGTGTTGTCGATGGCCACCTTGAACGGGAGCTTGCGGGTCTGCGCAAAGTTCACCACATAACTGGGCGGGTCATACTGCATGGCCACGGCCAGGGTGTCGTAGCCTTGCGCCTTGTACTTTTCATGGGTTGCGATCACCTTGGGCATTTCGGCCACGCAGGTGGTGCAACTGGTGGCCCAGAAGTTCACCAGCGTGACCTTGCCCTTGAAGTCGGCCGTGGTCCGGCTCGATCCGTCCAGCAGCACGAACCGGCTGGCGGGCGCGGCCGTGTTGCCCGATGTGAAATAGACCGCGGCGCCGGCTGCCAGCACGGCGACGCTTGCGGCAACATACAAAATTCGTTTCATCTCGGAGGCCAGTTCATGAATCGTCGCAAGTTTAATACCCTGTCAACTGTAACGGCAGGCATGCTGATATGGGCAGCCTCCCGGCACGCTTGGGCGCTTTCCATCAACGATCTCAGTAACAGCGAGGCAACCCGGGGCCTGAAGCTGGCGCTGGAGAAGAGCGCGATCGCCGCAGTCAGCCTGCTGGGCAAAACAGATGGATTCCTGGGAAATGAAAAAGTTCGCATTGTTTTGCCCGGTTATCTGGAGGATGCATCCAAGTGGCTTAAAACCCTCGGGCAGGGGGAGCGGCTGGATGCGCTGGTCACCGCCATGAACCGGGCCGCCGAGGCCGCCGTGCCCATGGGCAGGGACATGCTGGTGAGCGCTGTGAAATCAATGAATGTCGATGACGCCAAGAACATCCTCGCCGGCGGCGACACCTCGGTGACGCGCTTTTTTGCAGAAAAAACCCGCGCTGCGCTGGGCGTGAAGTTTTTGCCCGTGGTCACCCGGGCCACGGGCAAAGTCGGTTTGGCTCAAAAATACAACGACGTGGCGGGCAAGGTCGCCAGTTTGGGCCTCATGAAGCGGGAAGATGCCAATATCGAACAGCACGTCACCGCCAAGACGCTGGACGGTCTGTACTACGTCATTGGCGAGGAAGAAAAGAAAATACGCCAAGACCCGATCGGTACCGGTAGTGCGATCCTTCAAAAGGTGTTCGGTGCCCTGAAATAGGACGTGGCTGGCCGCTGCGGGGCCTCCGATGCGGTTCACGCGCCGTCCGAGCACCAGGACGGGCCACGGATAATCTGGCAATGCACCCACTTCTTCTGGCGTCCGTCCTGGTTGGCAGCCTTGCCCTGAGCGCCTGCAGTCCGACCTTCAATTGGCGCGAGACACGCCCGCAGGGGACTGCGCTGGTGGCCTTGCTGCCCTGCAAGCCGGACCGGGGCGCGCGCCTGGTGCCGCTGGCCGGGCAACAGCTCGAATTGCGCATGCTCGGCTGCGACGCCGGGGGCGCCACGTTTGCCGTGGCCCATACCGACATCCGGGATGCGGCCCAGGCGGGGGCGGCGCTCGCGCAGTGGAAGACCGTCATGCTGGGCCATATGCGCGCCACCGCTTCCCAGGAGCAGCCTTTTCTGCTTGCGGGCGCCAGCGCCGTGCCGGCGCCGGTGCGGGTCGCCGCGAAGGGGCGCCATCCCGACGGCTCGGCCGTGGCGGCGCAGGCGGTCTGGTTCGCGCGGGGTTCAGAGATTTTTCACGCGGTGATTTACGCCGACAAGATCAGTCCCGAAATAGCGGACACCTTTTTTTCGGGGCTCCGGTTTCCATGAGCGTTCTTTCGCGCCCCAGGGCCGTCGTGGTTTTTCTGGCTTTTGCGTTCGCCTACTTTTTCTCGGCGCTGATCCGCGCCGTCACGGCCACGCTGTCGCCGACGCTGACGCAGGAGTTCGCGCTCAATGCCCGGGATCTGGGCCTGCTGGCGGGCGGCTACTTCCTGGGCTTTGCGGCAACCCAGCTGCCGCTGGGCGCATGGCTGGACCGCCATGGCCCCAAGCGGGTCATCCTGAGTTTTTTGAGCGTGGCCGTGGTGGGCTGTCTGGCGTTTTCGCTGGCCGGCAGCTTCGCCGGTTTGCTGGCCGCGCGGATTTTGTGTGGCATCGGGGTCGGTGCCTGCCTGATGGCGCCGCTCACCGGCTACCGGCGCTGGCTTCATGCGACGACCCAAATGCGGGCCAACTCCTGGATGCTGATGACGGGCTCGCTGGGCATGGTGGCGTCCACCCTGCCGGTGCAGTGGCTCATGCCCGTGGTGGGATGGCGCCCCCTGTTCTGGGGCCTGGCTGTCATGGTGCTGCTTTCCATGGTCCTTATTGCCTGGCACGTGCCCAAGTGGGAGGTGGCACTTGGGCCCGAAGGCGCTGAGCCGCCGGCCAGGGCCAGCTATGCGCAAGTCTGGAGGCATCCCTACTTTCGCAGAATGACGCCGCTGGGGTTTTTCAGCTACGGCGGGCTGGTGGCCATCCAGACCTTGTGGGCCACGCCCTGGATGATCAAGGTGGCGGGTTATACGCCGTCCCAGGCCACCACGGGCTTGTTCTGGATCAATGTGGCGATGCTGTGTACCTTCTGGCTCTGGGGGCTGGTCAATCCGTGGCTGGCGCGGCGCGGCCTCCACGCGGATCGGCTGATCACGCGGGGCACGCCCTTGAGCCTGCTTCTGCTTGCTATCATTATCATAGCTGCCGACGCCCTTTCTGGCTGGACTGGTGTCGCATTGAGTTTGTTTTGCATGAGCTGCACGGTGGTTTCCCTGAGCCAGCCCGCGGTGGGCCTGGCCTTTTCTCCCGCGCTGGCGGGCCGGGCGCTGGCGGCCTACAACCTGGTGATTTTTGCCGGTGTCTTCGTGGTGCAGTGGGGCATCGGCCTGCTGATCGATGGCTTCAGGGCCGTGGGCATGGCGGAAATACACACGTTCCAGTCAGCCATGGGGATATTCTGGGGATGTTGTATTGCGTCCTACGCGTATTTTCTGACCGCAAAAAAGTCATAATCAAAAGACATCATGAACAGCGGCATCCTCATCATCGCCCATGCGCCTTTGGCCAGTGCACTGCGCCAATGTGTTCTGCATGTGTTTCCCGACAGTGTCGTGGCGGTGGCGGCGCTGGATGTGCAGCCCGATGTGCCGCCGGAAGACACCTTGGCCGCTGCCCGCCGCATCATGGCCCAGTCCCCGGCGGCCACGACCCTGGTGTTGACGGATATCTTTGGCGCAACGCCCTGCAACGTCGCGCAAAAGCTGGTGGATGGGGTCACGGCACGGCTTGTCGCGGGTGTCAATCTGCCCATGCTGCTGCGCGCCGTGACTTATCGGCACGAGACATTGGATGCCCTGGTGGCGCGGGCGCTGGCGGGGGGGGCCCAGGGTGTGATGCAAGTGGCGACGACCGCGCCGCAAAAACAGGTGAAACAAAAGAATGATCAAGACCCGCGTGACCATCAGCAATAAACTGGGCCTGCACGCCCGCGCATCGGCCAAGCTGACCAAGCTGGCCGGCAGTTTTCCGTGCGACATCTGGATTGCCCGGGGTGAGCGGCGCGTCAACGCCAAAAGCATCATGGGCGTGATGATGCTGGCCGCGGGCATGGGCTCCACCGTCGAGCTCGACATCGAGGGCGAGCGCGAGCAGGAGGCCATGGATGCCCTCCTCGCGCTGATCAACGACAAATTCGGAGAAGGCGAGTGAGCAAGGCCGGACCGCTTCAGCGCGCGGGGGTTCCAGGCGCAGCGCGGGGCATGCCATGACTTTTTCCATCCACGGCCTGGCGGTGGCGCGCGGCATCGCCATCGGGCGGGCGGTGCTGGTGGCCTCCAGCCGCGTGGATGTCGCGCATTACTTCATTGACCCGTCCCAGGTGGAGGCCGAAATCGGCCGGGTCCGCGCCGGGCGCAATGCGGTGATGGATGAACTCCACCGGCTACAGCACAGCATCGCCCACATGGGCCCCAAAGACGCGCCGCATGAGCTGACGGCCCTGCTGGATGTGCACCTGATGCTGCTGCAGGACGAGGCCCTGGTGGATGGCGTCAAGCACTGGATCACCGATCGCCTGTACAACGCCGAATGGGCGCTGACCACGCAGCTCGAAGTCATCGCGCGGCAGTTCGATGAAATGGAGGACGAGTACCTGCGCGAGCGCAAGGCCGACCTGGAGCAGATCACCGAAAAGGTCTTGCTCGCCATGAAAGGCGAGGCCTCGCCCGTGGTGCCGCCCGCGCTGTCGCGCGAGCTGCGGCAGCAACAGCAGCAGGAGCTGCTGCTGGACGAGACCACCGATGTGCCGCTGGTGCTGATCGCGCACGATCTGTCGCCCTCCGACATGCTGCAATTCAAGCAAAGCGTGTTTGCCGGCTTTGTCACGGATGTGGGGGGGAAGACCTCGCATACGGCCATCGTGGCGCGCAGCATGGATATCCCGGCGGTGGTCGGCGCGCGCCTGAGCAGCCAGATCGTGCGTCAGGACGACTGGGTCATCATCGATGGCGATGCCGGCGTGGTCATCGTCGACCCGTCGCCCATCATCCTGGCCGAATACGGTTTCAAGCAGCGCCAGGGCGAACTCGAGCGCGGGCGGCTGCTGCGGCTGCGGCACACGCCGGCCATCACCCTGGACGGCCAGAAAGTGGAGCTGCTGGCCAATATCGAAATGCCGGAAGACGCCGGGGCCGCCGTGCAGGCCGGCGCGGTCGGGGTGGGTTTGTTTCGCAGCGAGTTCCTGTTCATGGGCCGCCAGGGCAAGCTGCCCGACGAGGAGGAGCAGTACCAGGCCTACAAGCGGGCGGTCGAGGGCATGCAGGGCCTGCCGGTCACCATCCGCACGGTGGACGTCGGTGCCGACAAGCCGCTGGACAGCTCGCTCAGGGACGATGCCCACCTGAACCCCGCCTTGGGCTTGCGCGCGATTCGCTGGAGCCTGGCCGATCCGGCCATGTTCCTGACCCAGTTGCGCGCCATCCTGCGCGCGGCGGCGCACGGGCCGGTGCACATGCTCATTCCCATGCTGGCCCATGCCAGCGAGATACGCCAGACGGTGGCGCTGCTCGATCACGCGCGCGCCGAATTGAAGCACAAAGGCATGCCCTGCGGCGCGATTCAGCTCGGCGCGATGATCGAGATTCCAGCCGCCGCCCTGACCCTCAAGGTGTTCCTCAAATACTTCGATTTCTTGTCCATCGGCACCAATGACCTGATCCAGTACACCCTGGCGATTGACCGGGCCGATGAGTCCGTGGCGCACTTGTACGACCCGCTGCATCCGGCCGTGCTGCGCCTGGTGGCCGACACCATTGCCGAGTGCAATGCCCAGGGCAAGGACGTGACCGTGTGCGGCGAAATGGCGGGCGACGTGAGCCTGACGCGTTTGCTGCTGGGCCTGGGGCTGCGCAGCTTCTCGATGCATCCGGCGCAGATTCTGGCGGTCAAGCAGGAGGTGCTGCGGGCCGACACGGCCAAGCTGCGGACCTGGGCGCAGACGGTGCTGGCGGAAGAGGAACCGTCGTCGCTGCTGGCGGGGTGACGGCTTTCTTGCGCTGGGTCAAGGGCGGCGGGGAGGCGGGACTGCACACTTCGAAGTGCATCAACCACCCCGCATTTTCATGAGCACGTTTGACCACCCCGGCCTGATCCAGGACATCAATGAATGTCTTGCCCCCTTTCGCAAGGCGCAACCCGAGGCCATGCAGGGTTTTGGCCAACTGGCGCGGGCGTCCATGGCGGAAGGGGCCCTTAGCACCAGGCACAAGGAATTGATGGCGCTGGCCATTGGTGTTACCCAGCGCTGTTCCGGCTGCATTGGCTTTCATGTCAAGGCGCTGCACAAGCTGGGTTGCACCCGGGCCGAGCTGGAGGAAACGCTGGCCGTGTGCGTCTACATGGGCGGCGGGCCGGCGCTGATGTACGCGGCCGAGGCCATCAAGGCCTGGGATGCCATGGCACCGGCCTGATTTGGAATCAAATTGGCATCCAGCCCTTGCTGGATATACGTAAGCAGCTATCTATTTTGTAGCAACTTTGGTGCCGATCCGGCTCAGCGTCTGCGCAGCAGGTTGACGCGCATCGGCCGCACGAAGTGGGCGCCGCCGGCCGTCATGTGCGGCTCAAAGCGCGCGCGCACGGCGGCCAGCGTGGCGGCATCGAGCCGGTGATCGGCAAAGGTGACGCCGATCATGCGCTGCTCGAACTCGGCGAAGTCGCGGTAGTGCACCGGGGTCTCGAAGAAGACTTCCTCCACCTGTTCCCAGTCACCCGAGGCCACGGCCTGGTGCACGGCGCGCAGGGCGGCGGCGCGCACGATCTCCTCGTCATGGAACAGGCGCATCACCTCGTTGAGCGCGCCGGCGAACACCGGCTCCGACACATACAACAGGCCTTGCGGGCGCAGCACGCGGTGCACCTCGGCCAGCGCCTGGCCCAGCAGGTCCAGCGGCACATGGTGCAGCGACTTGAGCATCAGCGCCAAGTCGAAGTGTTCCGCCTCAAACGGAATCGCCTGCGCGCCGGCCTGCATGAAGCGCAGCCGCTGCTGCGGCTGGAGCAGGCTCTTGGCGTGCTGGCGCTCGTCCACCTCCAGGGCGGCGACTTCGCAGCCCGGGAAACGGCTCAGCAGCTGGCGCGACAGCTGTGCGGCGCCGCACCCCAGCTCGATGATGCGCGGATGCTGTTCCAGGTTGACCAGCGACTGCAGCAGGTCCAGCTCGTCAGTGACTCGCGGCGTGCTCATCGTGCCAGGCTTGCCGCATGCGCCTGCTGGTCGGCGTGGTAGCTCGAGCGCACCATGGCGCCGACGGCGGCGTGGGTGAAACCCATCTTGTAGGCCTCCTGCTCGAACATCCTGAAGGTGTCCGGGTGCACATAACGGCGCACCGGCAGGTGCGAGGCGGAGGGTGCGAGGTACTGGCCGATGGTCAGCATCTCGATGCCGTGGGCGCGCATGTCGCGCATCACGTCCAGGATTTCCTCGTCGGTCTCGCCCAGTCCCACCATCAGCCCGCTCTTGGTCGGCACATCGGGGAACAGCGCCTTGAATTTCTTCAGCAGGCTGAGCGAGAAGAGGTAGTCGCTGCCCGGGCGCGCCTGCTTGTACAGGCGCGGCGCGGTTTCCAGGTTGTGGTTCATCACATCGGGTGGCGCGGCTTTCAGGATCTCCAGCGCGCGGTCGTCGCGGCCGCGGAAGTCGGGCACCAGGATCTCGATCTGCGTGGCCGGCGAGAGTTCGCGCGTCTTGCGGATGCAGTCCACGAAATGCTGGCTGCCGCCGTCGCGCAGGTCGTCGCGGTCCACGCTGGTGATCACGACGTACTTGAGCTTGAGCGCGGCGATGGTCTTGGCCAGGTTCTCCGGCTCGCTCGCGTCCAGCGGATCGGGCCGGCCGTGGCCCACGTCGCAGAAGGGGCAGCGGCGCGTGCACTTGTCGCCCATGATCATGAAGGTGGCCGTGCCCTTGCCGAAGCATTCGCCGATGTTGGGGCAGGAGGCTTCCTCGCACACCGTCACCAGCTTGTTGGCGCGCAGGATGTCCTTGATCTCATAGAAGCGGGTGCTGGGCGAGCCGGCCTTGACGCGGATCCACTCGGGCTTTTTGAGGATTTCGCCGGCTTCGACCTTGACCGGAATGCGCGACAGCTTGGCGGCGGCCTTCTGCTTGGCCGAGGGGTCGTAGCTTTCGACGGACTGCACGTCGCGGACAGTGGCGCGGACGGATTCTGGGGTGCTCATGGTGCAGGGGCGCCCTTAGGGCGCCAGATAGGTAACGAGCTTGTGGCTCAGGACGTCGGCGGCATCCTGCCAGCCGACGGATACGCCGATTGTAGAAAGGTCCACGGTTTTCAGCCCGGCATAACCGCAAGGGTTGATGCGGGAGAAGGGCTCCAGGTCCATGGCCACGTTGAGCGCCACGCCGTGGTAGGTGCAGTTGCGGCTGACCTTGATGCCCAAAGCGGCGATCTTGCCAACCTCAATGCCGTTCGCCCTGAGCTTGTCGAAGGGCCCGATGCCGGCTTCGACAAGCTCGGCCCGAGCGGGGAGGGTCGCGTGTCCAAACGGATCATCGAGGCGCACATAGATGCCGGGCGCGCCGGCCACCCGGTGCCCGGTCACGCCAAAATGCGCCAGCGCGCGGATGACGGCCTCTTCCACCCGGTGCACGTACTCCTTGACGAAGTAGCCGGCGCGCTTGAGGTCGATCAGCGGGTAGGCCACCACCTGCCCCGGGCCGTGGTAGGTCACCTGGCCGCCGCGGTTGGTGGCAATCACCGGGATGTCGCCCGGCGCCAGAATGTGGTCTGATTTGCCCGCCAGCCCTTGTGTATAAACCGCAGGGTGCTCGCAAATCCATAGCAAATCGGGGGTGTCGGCGGTGCGCGCGGCCGTGAATTCCTGCATGGCGGCGTAGGTGGGCCGGTAGTCCACCCGGCCGAGGTTTGTCGCTTTCATGGTTTTTTGCCGTTTCAGGACTTCGCGGCGGCCCGGATTTGGGCTGCCATATCCATCCCGTTGAGTGTTCTTTCAACCATCACAAAGCGCTGACCCGTGGTTTGCGCCCAGCGTTCGCCGACCAGGCGCTTTTCGCGTGAGTCGTCATTGGTGGCATAACCATCGCCTTTGTATTCCACCACCAGCAGCCGTCCATCGTTCAGTTCGGCCACAAAGTCAGGGTAAAAATAGTCGGTGGCGGTGGGCAGCCAGAAGGCGAACTCCGGCAATTGCTCCAGGTTGCGCACCCAGTGTTTGACGGCGTCTTCACGGTCCAGCGCCTTGGCGCACTCGAATTCTTCGCCTTCAGACTTCAACTTCGCAATTTCCGAGTAGTAGTGTTTGTTGAACTTCCAGCGCCCGTTGTAGGCTTGCCTGACGGGATAGCGCCCTTTTAGAAATTGAAAGGTCCATGCCGGGTCATGCGCAAGCTGGGCATCGGTGCGGCCGAACAACAGATTCTGGAACCCTTGATTGCGCGCGCCGGCCACCACGCTGTCGATGCGCTTGGAGACCATCTGCCCCAGCTGGAAGCGCGAGCGAATAAGCCCCGTCAGCGTAAAACCGCGGTCATGCAGCAGGTGCGACACGAGCTTTTGCACATAGGCTTGAGTCTCCGCTTGCGTCAATCCGGCGCGTCGCACCTGGCGCTCCAGCGCCCGCACCAGATCAAGCTCGGTGGCATCCGTGGGCACGGCGTCCAGCGACAGCTGCGCTGCATCCGCCTGCTTCAGGCGCACACGCTCACCTTCGATGTAAATCTCGAACAAATCGCTTTGCTGCACCAGATCGAACCCCGGCAGTTCGGGGCGGGCATCGGCGCGCAGCAGGTCAAATTCGATCAGTTCACCCAGCGTCTCGCGCTCGATGAGTTCCAGTTCGCCCTGCACCCGCACGCACAGCTGGGGGATGGGCGCGAACGGCACGTCCCGCTCGGCCGGCGAGCGCAAGGCGTTCAGCCGCGCATCATGCTGGTCAAATTGCTGCTCAAGCCTTTGTTTATCTGCGTGACCAGCTATTGAAAATATAGCGTTCCGGGTCGCCTCGGTCACCGGCCCCGTCAGCCGCAGTCGCACCGGTTCGCCTTCGGATGCACCCGGCACCACCTGCACATCAGGCTGCGTCTGCAAGGCGGCGCTCACCGCGGCGGGGTCCTGCGCCGTCAGCTCCACTTCCAGCGTCAACACCTTGTCTGCATGGGACGCAGTGGGCAGGCCGCCTGTCGCACCAAACAGATCGTTCTCGTCGGGCAGCAGCACACTCGCCGCACTCAGGGCATCAAAACCCATGCCCTGGGTCAGGCTGTCCACCAGGGAATTGGCGGCCTCCGAAAAACTGCGCGCGATCACATGGACATAGGCCTTGTTCAGTGCCGGGCTCTTGCGTTTTTTAGCGTAAGGCATGCGCAGTACCCGCCCCAGGAGCTGCTCCACCGCCTGGTTGCTGCGCAGGTTTTGCAGCGAACACAGCACATAGGCAAACGAGCAGTCCCAGCCTTCCTTGAGCGCATCCACGGTAATCACGTAGCGCACCGGGCAGATGGGGTCGAACAAGTCCACACCATCGAGCTCGCGCTGGTTGCCGGTGGCGACGGCAATCTCGCGCTCCTCGATGTGATGCGCGTCAATAAGGTGCTGTTTGAGCACGGCCACCGTGGCCTCGCCGCCTTTGTCCTGCGCCTGGAACAGCACAATGGGCCGCACATACTGTGGCTCGTGGGCGGCTTCCGCTTCCAGATGCGTGCGGCGCAAGAGCGCATCGCGCACCGCGTCCTGCCAGCCGGTTTCGTGTTCGGCCAGCATGATCGGCAGCTTGATCATGTCCTCGGCTTCCAGCTGGCGCGCCGACACGCTGTACAGCACATTGGTCTTTTTGGGCACCGGCGTGGCCGTCAAGTCCAGCACGCAGCTGGGGCGAATGCCGGCCAGCATGGCCAGTGACAGCGGCGTTTTGGCGTTGTGCGCCTCGTCCACGATGATGATCGGCTGCTGCCAGGCCAGCCAGTTGGCCAGCGAGTTTTTCACCCGCCCCAGGTCGGCGCGCGTCAGAAAGCTTTGGTTTTCATCGGCCAGGTCGGCCTCGTCCACGCAGGCCAGCCCGCGTTCGGCCGCCTGCTGGGGCGTGAGGTTCAGGCTGCGAAAGTGCGTCTCCCAGGCCTCGCTCATGGCGTACACGCGCCGGCCCGCCTTGTTGGTGACGCGAAAGCTCTGGATGGTCGCCACCACGATCACCGCCTTGCGGCCAAAATCCTGCGGCGGCACCGTGTGCAGCGCGTCGAGTTCGCACACGACGAACAAATCGCCATAGACTTGTTTGAGCGCTGCGCAATAGGCGTGCCCCGGCGTTTGCAGCGCGCTCAGCGTCTGGCTGCGAATCGTGTCGCTGGGCACCAGCCATAAGGCGACCGGGAATTCGCGATGGGTCCAGGTCTGCGCGATGCAGGGAATGGCGTGCGACGCCAGCAGCGTCTTGCCGCCGCCGGTGGGGATGCGCAGGCACAGGGCCGGGGCCTCGCCCAGCTCATCGCTGCGGTAGGGCACGCCGGGGGTGCCACCGTCGCGCTGCATGGCGTGCGACCAGGCCGCCTCCAGGCCCATGGTTTCGGCCTGCTGCAAGAAAAGCGCCAGTGCCTTGAGCGCATCGCTCTGGTAGGTCTTGAGTCTGAATTCATCGGCCACGCGCAGCCCTCCTCAAAAGTGCCGAGTTCATCGGGCTGAAATGTCGTAGGGGATTTGCTTGAACGTCACGCCGGCCGCCGCCAGCCGCGCCGGCCCCACCCGCACCGACTCGCCGTACACCACCAGCGGCGTGCCCGCAGGCGCCACCTGCGCATGCAAGGCCAGCAGCGCGGCCAGCACCTCGCGCGTGAGCACGTTGCCGCCGGCGGGGCGCTTGTCGCCCAGGATGCCGTTGAACAGCAGATAGCAGGCCAGCTTGGGCATTTTTATATAAGAAATTGGCCCGGAGCCAGCATCCGTATTGTGTAAGCAGCTATCAACAATGTAGCAAGTTCCCAGATACGGCGTGCCCGGTTTCGCGGCGGCAGGGTCGAAGGCGGTGCCGGTTTCCTGCTGCCACACAAAAGCGGCCAGCGTGGCAAAGCGCACATCGGGGTGGATGCGGCCGTTCTCGTCAAACACCGGCGCGCCGAGCTGCAGGAAGCGAAAGCCGCCGCCGCCTTTCCAGTTCGCAGCCTGGCTGATGCCGCCCTGTTCGCCGTCCAGCACTTTTTGCAGACGCGGCAGGCAGTGGGTGGCGGCGTGCTCGCCCATCTCGATGCCGATCCAGCGCCGGCCCATCTTGTGGGCCACGGCGGCGGTGGTGCCGGAGCCGAGGAAGCTGTCGAGGATGAGGTCGTTGGGGTTGGTCGCCGCTTCGAGGATTCGCTCGATAACTCCTTCTGGTTTGGGAAAGGCAAACTTTTCCTCTTGGCCGAATAGCGCCACACTTTCGTATGTGCCGTGCTGGGTATATCTGCCGTCAATGATTGTTTTAGGTTTTGCGCGACGTTCTTCGCCATCCGCATCTTTAAGGTACTGCTTGTAATTGACGGTATAAGTTCCTTTAGATGGCGTGAAAACCAGCTCGTCATTTGCCAATGCCGTCAGCGCGCGTTCCTTCGACCATTGCCATTGTTTCAATGGCCAAATTTCATTCCCATCAGGCCCTGGGAGGGGGTAGCGCAAATTGGGGCGAGTGTCATTGCTTGTCGTTGCGAGTGGTTGCAGGCGGTAGGGGCCGCGGGTTGCAGCCTTTGAATCGCTGAGTTTGTAGTACTTCAAGACCCCCTCATCGGGGGGCCAAAAAAAGTCAGGCAACTGCTCCATGTTCTTGGCGTAGCAATGGACGTACTCGTGGAGACCCACGAAGTAGCGGGCTTTAGCACCACCGCCATAGCTCTTTTGCCATATAAAAGTGGTGAGGAAATTTCCCCGCCCAAACACCTCATCCATCAGCACCTTGAGGTAATGCCCCTCGTTGTCGTCAATCGTGACCCAGATCGAGCCGTCCTCGCGCAGCAGCTCGCGCAACAGTTGCAGCCGCGGCAGCATCATGCCCAGCCACTGGGCATGTTCCAGGTTGTCGTCGTAGTGTTCGAACGCGCTTTGGGTGTTGTAGGGCGGGTCGATGAAGATGCACTTGACCTGACCGCGGTAGAACGGCAGCAGCGCCTTGAGCGCTTCGAGGTTGTCGCCCTGGATCAGCAGGTTGTCGTGGATTTCCGTTCGGGCTGAGCTTGTCAAAGCCGAGGGCCCTTCGACTGGCTCAGGGCGAACGGAGATTAGCTCGGCCTGAACGGGGGTGAGGTGAGCCTGAACGGGCGTGGTTTGCTGGGCCTGGGGCTTTGATGCCTCCGCCCGAACGGTTGAAGTGTGAACGGACACCTGCTCCAGCAGCCGGTAGGGAACGCGGGCGGCGGCGGTGAAGGCGTCGGCTCGGTTGAGCCAGTCTAGGGTGGGCATGGGTGGTGAACTTTGGCTTGACGGCTTACTGGGTAGCCAGTACGTAGCGTTCTTTCAATCGGGTGAGCGGGCTGGCATAGTCCACCAGTCCCATGTGCTGAAGGGCCCCAGCCACGATGCCTGGGTGAACTTTGATCTGAGCGGCGAACGCTTGCACTTGAGCCGCCGTCAGGTCGATTTGCCCCAGCCGCTTGCGGTCCGCGGGCGGAATCAGCAGGTCTGCCGCAAACTGGTTGGCTTCTTGCTCTTCTTTGTTGGTTACCGCTGCGCCAGAGGTGGCGTCATCCAGAAACACGGCGCGCTTGGGGTGTTTGAGGATGTGGGCCACTTCATGGAAAAAGCTGAACCAGAAGACGTCATTCCATTTGCCCAGCAGTGAGAGCTGGATCAGCGGACGGTCTGCCAGCCAGCGGGCGACGCCGCTGACATGGGTGCCGGTGAAGGGGGCTACAAACAGCAGCACCACGCCTGCCTGGGCGCACAAGCTAGTCAGTTCGCGCCCGATTTCTGGCGCTGCTTTGACGGTGAGTGCCCGCATGGCGGATAAGTTGGCCTGGAGAATTTCTGCGCTATAAGGCGGTGTTTCATGGGCTTGTGCCGCTATTTCCCCCAGCCGCAGCCAGGCCGAGATGGCGGCGTTATCAGTTTGCTTGGCGGGGTTGGCGCGCCGGAAAGCGGCTTGCACCTTGCCGTATTGCTCTTGCCAACCTTCCGGGGAGGCGACGCCGAAAAAACGCAGGGCAGAGTCCACCAGCGTGGCTTTGAAGGTGGCGGTCAAGCGGCCTTTGGGCAATTGACCAATCTCCTGCAGTTGTTTCAGGGGCAATTCTTCCAGCCAGTCCAGCCGGTCCGGGGTGCGGCCAGCGTCGCGTTTTCGGGCCAAATATTCACGGTAACGGGATTCACGCGCGAGCCAGAAATGGGCGGGGGTACCCAACACGCGCTCAAGCTCAAGGGCGGTGTCCTCGGTGATTTCCTTGTCGCCAAGAATGATTTCATTGATGGCGTTGACCGGGCGGCCCATGCGGCGCGCCAGCTCGGACTGGGCAATGCCACGCTCTTCGATCAACTCCAGCAGCGATTCGCCGGGCGCCGATACCTCGGCCGGTTGCCATGGAAGGCGGGGAGCAGGGTTTTTAGTCATGGTAATCCACCACTTCGATGATGTAGATGCTGTTAATGGCTCGCCAATCCAGGCCGCCGTCGGGTTTGGTGGGGGGCGGTTCTTTTTGAGGTTTCACAATCAGCCGAACCCCAGCATGCAAGCGAGCAGAAAACTGCCCTTTACGTTCGCGCTTGAGCTCTTCCCAATGTCCCGGCAGGTTCCGCATGTCTTCCATGCATTGCGCGGCATCAAGATCGTCCAGTCGGTTCCGCAGCTTTTTGGCCGACTCGGCTCCAAACGCTTTTGCCGCTGCTCGGCGGTCATGACACTGAGCATGTAATTTGAGATCGATGAAGTCGATTTTCAATTTGTTTCCACCCAATGGGTGTATATTATATTGAAGTTTTCGACTTGAAGGGGAATTTACTCTACAGCCCCCAAAGCGGGACCATTGAAATAAACCGTCCCTTCTGTAGGGGGCGTGGAATTTTTCATAAGACGGCAGCTGCCTCGTGCTTATGAAAGAAAAAGGCCGGGAATTTTCGCAAGCGTGTTTGTGCGCTGGCCCAAGCCCTACAGGACGATCTTCACCATCGGATGCGTGGACAGCGTGCGGTACAGCTCGTCGAGCTGATCGCGGCTGGTGGCATTGATGGTGATGGTGATGCCCAGGTAATTGCCGGCCTTGCTCTCGCGCAGCTCGATGGTCGCCGCGTCAAAGCCGGGGTCGAATTCGCGGGCGATCGTGGTCACGGCATGCACCAGGCCGTCGACCTTGGCCCCCATGACCTTGATCGGAAAGCGGCACGGATACTCGATGAGCGAATCGGTGCGCGGCTTGCCGCCCGGCAGCGCGGACGATGGGGGCTGGCTCATGCCGGGCCTTCCTTGCGCGCGCGTTCCTTGGCGGCCTGGTAGCCGGCATGGAGCCGGGCGTACACCGGGCCGGGCCGGCCGCTGCCCACCGGCCGGCCATCCAGCGTGGTGATGGGCAGCACCTCCTTGGTGGCCGACGACAGCAGCAACTCGTCGGCGGCCAGGACTTCCTCGCGGCTGAGGCGGCGCAGCTCGAAATCAATGCCCTGCTCGCGGCAAATCTCCTTGAGCAGGTTGTAGCGGATGCCTTCGAGCACCAGGTGGTCTTTGGGCGGGCCCAGGACCTTGCCGTTCTTCACGACCCAGACGTTGCTGGCGGCGGCCTCGCTCAGGAAGCCGTGGCGGAACATCACGGTTTCCGTGGCGCCCACGTCGGCGCTGAGCTGGCGGGCGAACACGGCACCGAGCAGGCTCACGCTCTTGATGTGGGCTTTTTCCCAGCGAAAATCGTCGGCCGTGACGCAGGCCACGCCCTGGCTGCGCTGCGCCTCGGAAGAGAGCTTCATGGCGTTGCTCATCACGAACACGGTGGGCGTGATGGTCTCGGGCATGGCATGGTCGCGCATCGCCACGCCGCGGGTGACCTGGATGTAGACGAGTTGATCCGTGCTTTCGATCCCGGTCTTGGCGAATTGGGCGTAGGCGGCGATCAGTTTGCCGGCAATCTCGCGCCACTGGGCGTGCGTCAGCGGATTGGCGATGCGCAGCTCGGACAGGCTGCGGTCCAGCCGTGCCATGTGGGCCTCGAACCGGAAGGGCTGGCCGCCGTAGACCGGAACGACCTCGTAGACGCCGTCGCCAAAGATGAAGCCGCGGTCCATGACGCTGATCTTGGCCTCGGGCAATGTCGTGAACTCGCCGTTGAGGTAGCACGGAAGCGGGGGCAGGGTGTTCATGGCCATGGCGCAATTATCGCAGCGCTCCTGCGGCGTGGCGCCCCGGCCGGGGGCCCGTGCTTCACAGAAGAAAGACAGCCGCAATCGCGATCCATCCCAGGATGAAATTGACGAGGGCCAGCGTGGCGATCTGGCCCATGTGCCGGCCACCTTCGGCCCAGTTGGCCTGCGCCACCGCCAACTTGAGGCGGCGAAAGGGGACGAAGTAGAGGTGGGCGAAGATCAGGCACATCAGCACGCCAATGCCCGCCATCGCGTGCCAGCCCGCGGGCGGGCGCAGGCTGATGCTGGCCAGCATCTGAAAACCCGTCAGCAGCAGGATGGCAATGGTGCTCCACACCACGACAAAAAAACGGCTCAGGACTTTCACCATGAGCGGCAGGCGCACGGGGGGCTGCAGCAAGGCCGCGGCGGCCGGACGCAGCGCAAGAAGCATGAAGCCGATGCCGCCCAGCCACACGATGGCGGCGGCAAGATGCAGGAATTTGATGAGTGCGTTCATGGAGGACTTTCACTTTTCTGGATAGAAGCGATTGTGACGCGCCTGTCAAAACACCTTTGACAAAGGCTCTTTTCCAAATTCTTGCCGACCCTGGCCGGACGGCGCGGGTTTCTACGTATAATCGCAGGCTTTGTGACGAGTGCCATGTGTAACCCGGGCGTAATTTGAGATGTCGAGAATTGCTCCCGCGCCGCAAGGCAAGACCCTGGATGAGGAGGCCGAGCCCGAATTCACGCCGTTGACGCGGGAACAGGCGCAGGCGCTGCGTGAACAGAACCCGTCAATTTCCCCCTGGTGGGTGATTGCGGCGCAAGCCGGGGTCGGCTGTCTGGTGGCGCTGGCTGCCTGGGGGCTGAGCGGAAAGCTCAATGTGGCCTGGTCTGCCGCTTACGGGGCGCTGGCGGTGGTTATTCCCGCGGTGCTGTTTGCGCGGGGTTTGATGAGCCAGTTCTCGTCGATGAACGCGGTGACCGCCGGGTTTGGGTTTTTTGTGTGGGAGGCGGTCAAGATTGCCGTGAGTGTCGGGATGCTTTTTGCGGCCCCGCGGCTGGTTGCGGATCTGGACTGGTTGGCAATGCTGATCGGCCTGATCGTGACCTTGAAGGTGTATTGGGTGGCGCTTTTGATGCGCGCTAAACGAAAACGCAGTTTCAGTGGAGGCTGACTTGCATTCAAGTCATGTCGAAGCGAAAAACAGATTAAAGAGTTAACCATGTCCGCAGAAGCAAACGCGCCGTCAGCCAGTGACTATATTGTTCACCACCTGACGCACTGGCAAAACAAGCCGCAGACGGAAATCGTTGATTTTTCCGTCTTCAACATCGATTCGCTGTTCTTCTCGATCCTGCTGGGCGTGGTGGGCTGCTTCTTTCTCTGGAAGGCGGCTCGCCGCGCGACATCCGGCGTGCCGGGCCGTTTTCAGGCCGCGGTTGAAATCCTGATGGAGATGGTGGACGGCCAAGCCAAGGCGATTGTTCACAATGCGACAAGCCGCAAAATGGTGGCTCCCCTGGCGCTCACCGTGTTTGTGTGGATTTTCCTGCTCAACGCGATGGACTTGCTGCCGCTGGATCTGCTGCCCACGGTGTGGGGCTGGATTTATGGCGCCGCCGGGCATGACCCGCATCACGCCTACCTGCGCGTGGTGCCCACCGCCGACCTCTCCGTGACCATGGGCCTGTCGGTCTCGGTTCTGCTGATCTGCCTTGTCTACAACATCAAGATCAAGGGTGTGGGCGGCTGGGCCCATGAACTGGTTTCCGCGCCCTTTGGCACCAGCAAGAACCCGCTGTTTGCCGTCATTCTGGCGGTGATCAACGTGGCCGAGCAGTTGATCTCGTTTGTGGCCAAGACGGTGTCGCATGGCATGCGGCTGTTCGGCAATATGTACGCGGGCGAGCTGGTGTTCATGCTGATCGCCCTGCTGGGCGGTTCGTGGGCGTTTTCGGCGGAGCCCTCAAGCTTGCTGCTGCTGTTGCTGCATGTGGTGGCGGGTTGGGCGTGGGCGGTGTTCCACATCATCATCATCACCTTGCAGGCTTTCGTGTTCATGATGTTGACGCTGGTCTACATCGGGCAGGCGCATGACGCGCATTAATTTTCAGTTTGTTTTTTGTTTTTGTTTTTTTAGTTACTTAAGGAGTCATCATGGAAGTCATTAGTTTTGCTGCTCTGGCTGCTGGCCTGATCATTGGCCTGGGCGCGCTGGGTGCTTGTATCGGTATCGGCATCATGGGCAGCAAATACCTCGAGGCCGCTGCACGCCAGCCCGAGCTCATGGGTGAATTGCAGACCAAGATGTTCGTGCTGGCCGGCCTGATCGATGCCGCGTTCATTATCGGTACCGGTATTGCCTTGTGGTTCGCGACGGCCAACCCGTTCCTGGCTCAAATTTCACGCCTGGTCAAGTAAGCACTGCCTGCAACACCTCGTTGAGGGAGATTTACTGTGAACATTAATGGAACCCTGGTGGCGCAAGCCATCGTCTTCGCATTGCTGGTGCTGTTCACGATGAAATTCGTGTGGCCGCCCATCGCGGCTGCATTGGACGAACGTGCCAGCAAGATTGCTGACGGCCTGGCTGCCGCCGACAAGGCCAAGTCCGAACTCTCCGCCGCCAACAAGCGCGTGGAAGACGAACTGGCCAAGTCGCGCAACGAGTCGGCCGTGCGCCTGGCGGATGCCGAGCGTCGGGCCCAGGCCATCATCGAGGAGGCCAAATCCAAGGCAACCGAGGAAGGCAACAAGCTCATTGCCGCCGCCAAGGTTGAAGCCGAGCAGCAGACCCTGAAGGCGCGCGAGGCCCTGCGCGAGCAGGTGGCGGCGCTGGCCGTCAAGGGCGCCGAGCAGATCCTGCGCAAGGAAGTCAACGCCGGCGTTCACGCCGAACTGCTTGGCCGCCTGAAGACAGAGCTGTAAGAGGACAACCATGGCCGAACTCGCCACCATTGCCCGCCCTTACGCCGAAGCGCTGTTCAGTGCTTCGTCATCTGACCTGTCCGCCGCCGCCGGGTGGCTGGACGAGCTGGCAGCCATTGCGGACAACCCGCAATTGCAGCAATTCGCTGACAACCCGAATGTGACGGGCCAGCAGGTGTTTGACGTGATTGTCGGGGTCGCCAAATCGGCACTGAACGATGCGGCCAGGAATTTCCTGCGTGCCGTCATTGACAACGGCCGTCTGAGTGCCCTGCCGGAAATCGGCGCGCAGTTTCGCGCGCTGAAAAATGCCAGGAGCGGCTCCTCCGACGCCGTGGTCTACAGCGCCTTTGCCATCGATGGCGCGGCGCTGGCGGACGTCAAGGCCGCGTTGGAGAAGCGCTTTGGCCGCAAGCTCAATGTGGCTGTCGAGTTGCAGCCTGAATTGATCGGCGGCATTCGCGTGGTGGTGGGTGACGAGGTGCTTGACGCTTCCGTCAAGGCCCGTCTGGAACAAATGAAAGTGGCCCTCACGGCATGAAGGCGCTTTGCCTTCGGCTGTCGGCCCAATTAACGAAAGAAGGAAAGAGTCATGCAACTCAATCCCGCAGAAATTTCTGAACTGATCAAGAGCCGTATTGAGGGGCTGTCCGCCAGCGCCGACATCCGCAATCAGGGCACGGTGGTTTCCGTCACCGACGGCATTGTCCGCATTCATGGCCTGTCCGACGTGATGCAGGGCGAAATGCTCGAATTCCCGGCCGGCAGCGATGGCCTGCCCACCTACGGCCTGGCCCTGAACCTCGAGCGCGATTCGGTCGGCTCGGTGATTCTGGGCGAGTACGAGCACATCTCCGAAGGCGACACCGTCAAGTGCACGGGCCGCATTCTGGAAGTGCCGGTCGGCCCCGAACTCAAGGGCCGCGTGGTCAATGCCCTGGGTCAGCCGATTGACGGCAAGGGCCCGATCAACGCCAAGATGACCGACGTGATCGAGAAGGTCGCGCCGGGCGTGATCGCGCGCCAGTCGGTGAGCCAGCCGATGCAAACCGGCCTGAAGTCGATCGACTCCATGGTGCCGGTGGGCCGCGGTCAGCGCGAGCTGATCATCGGCGACCGCCAGACCGGCAAGACGGCGGTGGCCATCGACGCCATCATCAACCAGAAGGGTCAGAACATGACCTGCGTTTATGTCGCGATCGGCCAGAAGGCCTCTTCCGTCAAGAACGTGGTGCGTGCGCTGGAGCAGGCCGGTGCCATGGAGTACACCATTGTCGTGGCCGCGACCGCTTCCGAGTCCGCCGCCATGCAATATGTGAGCGCCTACTCTGGTTGCACGATGGGCGAATACTTCCGCGACCGCGGCGAAGACGCCCTGATCGTGTATGACGACCTGTCCAAGCAGGCCGTGGCCTACCGCCAGGTGTCCCTGTTGCTGCGTCGCCCGCCGGGCCGCGAAGCCTACCCCGGCGATGTGTTCTATCTCCACAGCCGTCTGCTGGAGCGTGCCGCGCGCGTCAACGAAAAATACGTGGAAGACTTCACCAAGGGTGCGGTCAAGGGCAAGACCGGTTCGCTGACGGCGCTGCCGATCATCGAAACGCAGGCCGGCGACGTGTCCGCCTTCGTGCCGACCAACGTGATCTCGATCACCGACGGCCAGATTTTTCTGGAGACCTCGCTGTTCAACGCCGGTATCCGTCCCGCCATCAACGCCGGTATCTCGGTGTCGCGCGTCGGCGGCGCCGCCCAGACCAAGCTGATCAAGAACCTGTCCGGCGGTATCCGTACCGACCTGGCGCAGTACCGTGAGCTGGCCGCCTTCGCGCAGTTCGCCTCCGACCTGGACGAGGCCACCCGCAAGCAGCTCGACCGCGGTGCCCGCGTGACCGAATTGCTCAAGCAGGCCCAGTACAGCCCGCTGCCCATCTCCTTGATGGGTGCGACGCTGTTTGCCGTGAACAAGGGCTATGTTGACGACATCGAGGTCAAGAAGGTGCTGGCTTTCGAGCATGGCCTGCATGGCTACCTCAAGGACAAGCACGCGGCATTGCTGGCCAAGCTTGAAGCCGACAAGGCGATGGACAAGGACGCCGAGGCTGAAATGACCGCTGCCATTGGCGCGTTCAAGAAGTCGTTTGCTTGATTCCGACCTGATAGGACCCATCATGGCAGCAGGTAAGGAAATACGCGGCAAGATCAAGTCGGTGGAGAACACCAAGAAGATCACCAAGGCCATGGAAATGGTGGCCGCATCCAAGATGCGCAAGGCGCAGCAGCGGATGCGCGCGGCCCGACCCTACAGCGAGAAGATCCGCAACATTGCCGCCAACCTCGGCAAGGCCAATCCGGAGTACACGCACCCGTTCATGCGGCAGAACGAGGCGAAGAGCGCCGGTTTCATTGTCGTCACCACCGACAAGGGCCTGTGCGGCGGCATGAACACCAACGTGCTGCGCGGCGTGACCGCCAAGCTGCGCGAGCTGCAGAATGCCGGTATCGCCATCCAGGCCGTGGCCATTGGCAACAAGGGCCTGGGTTTTCTGGGGCGCGTGGGCGCCAGGGTGGTGTCGCATGCCACGCAGCTCGGCGACACGCCGCACCTGGACAAGCTCATCGGCCCTGTCAAGGTGCTGCTGGACGCCTATGCCCGCGGTGAGGTCAACGCCGTGTACATGAGCTATACCCGGTTCATCAACACCATGAAGCAGGAGCCCGTGGTGGAGCAGTTGCTGCCCCTGTCGGCCGCCAAGATGCAGGCCCAGGCGCAGGCCAGCGGCCCGCAGCCTGGCTGGGACTACATTTATGAGCCGGATGCGCAGTCCGTCATTGACGAGATGCTGGTGCGTTACGTGGAGGCGCTGGTATACCAGGCCGTGGCGGAAAACATGGCATCGGAGCAGTCCGCGCGCATGGTGGCCATGAAGGCCGCCACCGACAACGCTGGCAGCGTCATCGGCGAGCTCAAGCTGGTTTACAACAAGACGCGTCAAGCCGCGATCACGAAAGAGCTGTCGGAAATTGTGGCGGGTGCGGCCGCTGTGTAAGCAGCATCCCCAGTCTGACCTTTGTTACGTTAAAGATTCTAATTTTTGGAGCGAAAAATGGCTCAAGCAAACTTGGCTGTGCAGGGAAAAATTGTTCAGTGTATTGGCGCCGTGGTGGACGTTGAGTTCCCGCGCGACAAAATGCCCGGAATTTATGACGCCCTGAAAATGGATGGCTCGACCCTGACGCTCGAAGTTCAGCAGCAGCTCGGCGACGGCATCGTGCGTACCATTGCGCTGGGCTCAAGCGACGGTCTGCGTCGCGGCATGATCGTGCAGAACACCGAGAAGCCCATCATGGTGCCAGTGGGCCAGGCCACACTGGGCCGCATCATGGACGTGCTGGGTGCTCCGATCGATGAGCGCGGCCCGGTCAATGCCACCACGACGGCATCGATTCACCGCAAAGCCCCAACGTACGACGAACTCAGCCCCTCGCAAGAGCTGCTGGAAACCGGCATCAAGGTGATTGACCTCGTGTGTCCGTTCGCCAAGGGCGGCAAGGTGGGCCTGTTCGGTGGCGCCGGCGTGGGCAAGACCGTGAACATGATGGAGCTCATCAACAACATCGCCAAGGCGCACTCCGGCTTGTCCGTGTTCGCCGGTGTGGGCGAGCGGACCCGTGAAGGCAATGACTTCTACCACGAGATGGCTGACTCTGGCGTGGTGAATCTGGAAGATCTCCCCAAGTCCAAAGTGGCCATGGTGTACGGCCAGATGAACGAGCCCCCGGGCAACCGTCTGCGCGTGGCCCTGACCGGCCTGACCATCGCCGAATCCTTCCGCGACGAAGGCCGGGACGTGCTGTTCTTCGTGGACAACATCTACCGCTACACGCTGGCCGGCACCGAAGTGTCCGCCCTGCTGGGCCGCATGCCTTCCGCCGTGGGCTACCAGCCGACGCTGGCCGAGGAAATGGGCCGCCTGCAGGAGCGCATTACCTCCACCAAGGTGGGCTCCATCACCTCGATCCAGGCCGTTTACGTGCCAGCCGACGACTTGACCGACCCGTCGCCCGCCACCACCTTCGCCCACCTGGATTCCACCGTGGTGCTGAGCCGTGACATTGCCTCGCTGGGTATTTATCCCGCCGTGGACCCGCTGGATTCCACCAGCCGCCAGCTGTCCCCCGATGTGGTTGGCGTGGACCATTACGAAACGGCCCGCGCCGTGCAGGGCACGCTGCAGCGCTACAAGGAACTGCGCGACATCATCGCGATTCTGGGCATGGACGAACTGGCGCCCGAGGACAAGCTGACCGTGGCCCGCGCCCGCAAAATCCAGCGTTTCCTGAGCCAGCCCTTCCACGTGGCGGAAGTGTTCACCGGTACCGCCGGCAAATACGTGTCACTGGCTGAAACCATCCGCGGCTTCAAGATGATCGTCAACGGCGAGTGCGACCACCTGCCCGAGCAGGCCTTCTACATGGTTGGCACGATCGACGAAGCGTTCGAAAAAGCCAAGAAGATCTAACGCGCGGCAGCACGGAGTCACCATGAACACCATCCACGTCGATGTGGTCAGTGCCGAGGAATCCATCTTCTCCGGCGAGGCGCGCTTTGTCGCCTTGCCCGGCGAGGCGGGCGAACTCGGCATCTACCCGCGCCATACACCGCTGATCACCCGCATCAAGGCCGGATCGGTTCGTATCGAAATGGCCAATGGCAGCGAAGAATTTGTTTTCGTGGCCGGTGGCATTCTCGAAGTGCAGCCCGATTGCGTGACGGTTCTGTCCGACACCGCCATCCGCGGCAAGGATCTCGATGACGAGAAGGCCAATGTAGCCAAGGCCGCCGCCGAAGAAGCGCTCAAGAACGCCAAGAGCGACATTGATCTGGCCAAGGCCCAGTCCGAGCTGGCCATCATGGCGGCCCAGATCGCGGCACTGCGCAAGTACCGCCAGAAGAAGTAATCGCTGGCGGCATCAGGGCCATGTGGCCTGCGCAGCAACAACAAAGGCTCCGATCGGAGCCTTTGTTGTTTGGCGTGGACACGGCTCAGCGCCGGATGGGTTCATCCGGCAATTCATTGGTGTCGGGCTGGTCGCAAGTCAGCGGGAAATGCCGCACCAGCACCGCGGAGACTTCCTCCAGCGCCTGGGTCAGTCCTTCCTCGAAATGGCCCTGCCGCAAGGCGTGGCCCATGCGCGCCACCATGGCCTGCCACTCGGCGGGCGAGACGTGCTCATTGAGCCCGCGATCGGCCACGAGTTCGATGGCGCGCTCGGCCAGTAGCAGATAGATCAGCACGCCGTTGTTGTGCGCCGTATCCCAGACCCGCAGCTTGCCAAACAGCGCGACCGCGCGCTGGCGCGTGATCTGCCGCATCGATTGCCTGCGCCAGAGGTAACTCGTGGGCAGACCGGCTTCGACGCAGATGCGGATCTCGCCGCTGTGACGCTTTTCGCTGGCGCCAACGCGCTGCATCAGCCGCTGCAGCAGGTCGGCCGGGATGGCGCGCCGGGCGCTGGATTCGTCAAACCAGCGGTGCTTGAGGAGTCGTCTGATCCGATCGAGCATCACCAGTCCCCCGAGGCGCCACCGCCTCCAAAATCGCCACCGCCGCCCGAACTGAAACCGCCGCCACCCGAGCCGGAACTCCAGCCGCCAGTGCCGCCACCCCAGCCCGGGCCGGACATGCCGCCGCGGGAGGCGCCGGCGATGAAGGCGAAAAGCATGGCCACCAGACCCGCAATGCTGGCAATCAGCAGGCTGGAGGTGAACGCCAGCGCGAGCAGGCCGATGGCGCCGCCCGTGAACAGCGAGCCGAACTTCGGGCCAAGGAGGCGGCGTGCGATCGAGCCCGCAATCGGCACGGCAAAAAACAGGAAAATGGCCAAGTCCATCCACTGCACACCGGCGCCGTCGCTGCGCTTGGCTTGCGCCGGCGCCGGCAAGGCCTCGCCGCTGACCAGCGCCATGATTTGGGTGGCCGCCGCATCCAGGCCTGCGGCGTAATCCCCCTGCCTGAAATGCGGGGTGAGGGCTTCATCAATGATCTGCTTGGCCGCCAGGTCGGGGATGGCGCCTTCGAGGGTCTTGGCCACCTCGATGCGCACCTTGCGGTCATTCTTGGCGACAAGCAGCAGCAGACCGTCTCCAATGCCCTTGCGTCCCACCTTCCAGGTGTTGCCCACGCGGTTGGCGTAGCTTGCGATGTCCTCGGGCTGGGTGGTTGGCACCAGCAGGAAAACCAGCTGCGCGCCCTTGTCGTGCTCGAAGGCGGCAAGCTTGCCCTCCAGCGCCTGGGCTTGCTCGGCGCTGAGCGTGGCCGTGGTGTCTACCACATGCGCCGTGAGGGCCGGCACCGGCTGCAAGGCCTGCGCCAGAACCGCAGGCGCCAGCAGGGCCAGCAGCCAGGGCAGCAGGCAGCGCACGCGTGCGGACAGCGGCAAGTACGTCATGGCGCGCGCCGCGGCGGGGGTTTATTTCTTGGTGAAGTCCACCACGGGCGGGGTAGAAACCGCAGCTTCGTTCTGGACGGCAAAGGTGGGCTTGGGCTGATAGCCGAACACCATGGCCGTCAGGTTGCTGGGAAAGCTGCGGGTCAACACGTTGTATTCCTGTACCGCCTGGATGTAGCGGTTGCGTGCCACCGTCACCCGGTTTTCCGTGCCTTCGAGTTGAACCCGCAGATCGCGAAACCCCTGGTTGGCTTTGAGGTTGGGGTACTGTTCAGACACCACCATCAAGCGGCTCAAGGCGCTGCCAAGCTCGTTCTGTGCGCCCTGGAATTTCTTGAATGCCTCCGGATTGTTGAGCGTCTCCGGGGTGACCTGTATCGAGGTGGCCTTGGCCCGGGCTTCTATCACCTTGGTGAGCGTTTCCTGCTCAAACGCCGCTTCACCCTTGACGGTTGCCACGATATTGGGCACCAGGTCAGCCCGGCGCTGGTACTGATTGAGCACCTCGCTCCACGCTGACTTGGTCTGCTCGTCAAGCCGCTGAAAATCGTTGTATCCGCAGCCGGTCATTGCAAGCGCCGCGATGAGGATCAAAAGCCAGCGTGTCATGTGTATTCTCCTGCTCAAGTGGCGCAACAGTAGCACAAATGCGCGGGCGCTTCGCATTTCTCCGCGTCCCGGGGTCTGAAGGCGAGGCTGGTGAGAGATGCCTCGCCCGATGTCTGGAAAATGGCGGAAAATCGGGCATCCAGTCACACCGCGAAACCATGCCCAAAGCAACAATCCAGGCGGCTACCATGGGTGGCTCCGCCGACGACATCGAGGCCGCCTTTTACGAGGCGCTGCAAACCGGCGACATCGAGAAGCTCATGGGATGCTGGGCCGATGAAGATGAGATCGTGTGCGTTCATCCAGGCGGACCGCGCGTGGTGGGCGCGGCCGCCATCCGCGCCACATTCGAGGCGATGTTTTCCAACGGGAGTATCCAGGCCAGGCCGGTGCGCGTGCGCAAGGTGGAATCCCTGGCCAGCGTGGTGCATAACGTGGTGGAGCGCATTGAAGTGCTGACGCCGGCGGGCCCCGCAGAGGCCTATGTGCTGGCCACCAACGTGTATCACAAGACGGCGCAAGGCTGGCGCATCGTGGCCCACCATGCCAGCCCCGGGACTGAAAACGAGGCGCAGGAAATTGGCGAGGCCTCGCCGGTTTTTCACTGACAAATTGCATCCAAACCCTTGAAATTATTGCGTAGCATGCTATGAATTATGTAGCGCCTGCATGGCTGCCGGGAGGAAATCTCCAGACCATCTGGCCGGCCTTGTTCGCCCGCCGTGCACTCGGCCCGCGTCCCGAGTACCGGCGTGAGCGCTGGAGCACGCCGGATGCGGACTTCATTGATGTGGACTGGCGGGTGGGCGGGCCGCATGACACGCTTCTTGTTTTGTTCCATGGGCTGGAGGGCTCCTCGCGCAGCCATTACGCCGAGGCGTTTGCCGGCTTTTCCCGTGCGCGCGGGCTGGCGTTTGCGGTCCCGCATTTCCGGGGCTGTGGGGGTGAGCTCAACCACGGGCCGCGTGCCTACCATTCGGGCGACTTTGAGGAAATCGCCTGGATACTGGAGAGGTTTCGCCGCCAGCATCGCGGCCCCATCGTGGCGGTCGGTGTTTCGCTGGGGGGCAATGCCCTCATGCGCTGGGCTGCGGAAATGGGTGAGCAGGCGGCCAAGGTGGTCAGCGCCGTTGCCGCGGTTTGCTCTCCGCTTGATCTGGCCGCGGGAGGGCACGCCATTGGGCGTGGCTTCAACCGGCTGGTCTACACGCGCATGTTTCTGGGCAGCATGAAACCCAAGGCGATGCAAAAGCTGGCGCAGCACCCGGGCCTGTTCGATGCGCGGGCGCTGATGGCGGCGCGCGATCTCTACGAGTTCGACAATGTCTTCACCGCGCCATTGCATGGTTTTGCCAATGTGGAAGACTATTGGAAGCGCGCTTCCGCCAAACCGCATTTGCACCGCATTCGCATTCCAGCCCTGCTGGTGAATGCCCGCAATGACCCGTTTGTGCCGGCTTCGAGCCTGCCCCGGCCCCATGAAGTGGGACGCTGGGTGACCCTGTGGCAACCGGCGCACGGCGGCCATGTCGGGTTTCCCCACGGGCCCTTGCCGGGGCATGTGCGAACCATGCCCGATGCAGTCGGGGGCTGGCTGGCGGAGCAGTCGGCGCAGACAGCGCGCCCCTTTGACGCGCAGCCCGATGGCAGGCCATGAGATGCCCTGCATGACCCCAGGGCGAACCGAATCCGGCACGAACTCCCTTCAACCAGGCTCCCTCGCACATGGATGACATCGTCAGACAAGCCCTGGCCAAGTGGCCCAACGTGCCGGCCTGTTATGGCTGGCTTGGATTGGATGCGCGCGGCAACTGGCATATGCGGGACGATCAGGCGCAGGCGGCGGGACCGTTTGTCGGAGGCGGGCCGCGCAGCAAGGGCTCGCTGCTCAGGCATGAGAAGCTCATTGAATTTATCCAGCGCAACTACGAGCGCGATGCCGGTGGCCAGTGGTTCTTTCAGAATGGTCCGCAGCGGGTGTATGTCGAGCTTGAAGCCACGCCGCTGATCTGGCGTGTGAATGCCGACTTTTCGATTGTTGCCCATACCGGCGTGCCGGGTCGCCCCCAGCGTTGCCTGCTGGATGAGCACGGACGTGTCTACATTGAGGCAGATGCGGGATTCGGCCTGGTGCACACGCAGGATGTGGTGCTGGCGGCGGACGCGATCCTGGCCGGCTTGTGGGTGCCCCAGGAGATGGCGGCCCGCGACATGCCCGCGCGTTTTGCGTATGTGATGAGCCCGCAAGCACGGCTCGGCAAGTAGCCGCAGCTCCATCCGGTGATCGCCCCAAACGGCCGGCAATGAAAAAGGCCGGTCAATAAACCGGCCTTTTTATCGGAATGGAGCGCGAAATTATTTGGCGGCTTCTGGCGCGGCCGCGGGCTTTTTCGGCTCGTCGAATTTGGCGCCGCCGGCATTGGCCATGTAGACCACGGCGCGCGCGATCTCGAGTTCCTCAAAGTCGCCGCCCGCCTGCGGACCCATGGCATTTTTGCCTTTGAGCGCGGAGTTCAGCAGCGTGTCAAAGCCGGTCTTGATGCGGGGGCCCCATGCGGCCATATCGGCAAACTTCGGTGCACCGGCCGCGCCCGTGGCGTGGCAGGCCGAGCACTGGGCCTTGAACACGTCCTCGCCGCTCTTGAGCTGGCGGTTGGCATCGCGAATTTCCACGGCACCCACCTTGCTGATGCGTTCCGTGACGGCTTTTTCCGTGTTGACGGCGCCGGCGGCGGGCTTGTTGGCGGACGTCACGTAATAGACCAGGCCGATGATGGCGAACACAGGAACGACGAAGGATAAAAATACGGCCAGCAGCAATTGCTTTGGCGTTTTGATGGGTCCGCTGTGGGCTTCGTCGTGGCTGTTGTCGCTCATGGTGTCCTCAAAAAATCAGGGGGCATTAAAATCAGCCCTTGATTATAGCCGTCACCCCTCTGAAACCCCCTACAATGGGGGCTGCTCAGCAAAGCGGCGTTGCTCACGGGATGGCGTCATGGGCTGTTTCTGAATGTGCGGCTGTAGCTCAGTGGATAGAGTATTGGCCTCCGAAGCCAAGGGTCGTGGGTTCGATCCCCGCCAGCCGCACCACACCATAAAGAAGCCCAGTATGCTTGTTGTCGCGGCGCGTCATGCCGCGTCGGCTGTCTCCGCCTTTTCAGCTTTTTCCGACACGTCCACAACAGGTTCTTTGACTGCCGCCCAGCCGCGGCACATCTCGACGGGCAACGAGCTTTTGCGGTTGATCAGATCATGCCGGGCAAATAGCTCGGCAATCCAGTCTACAAAGACGCGCACCTTGTTGCTCAGGTGCCGGTTGGGTGGGTAGACGACATAGATGGGCTTGGCTTCGGTGCACCAGCCGGTAAACAGCGGTTCGAGTGCGCCGCTGCTGATGTGATGCTGGACCAGAAAGGTCGCTGTGTGCAACACGCCGAGGCCAGCCAGTGCGGCGGCTACCCCGGCATTGGAGTCGTTGACCGACAGATTGTGGCGCCCGCCGACCTCCACTACCTCGCCGTCCTTGTGCATCTTGAAGGTGTAGAGCTTGCCGTTGCGCGGCGACACATAGCGAATTGACTGGTGCCCGTCTTCGAGTTCGCCCGGATGCTGGGGCACGCCGTGGCGCTTGAGGTAGGCGGGAGACGCGCAGGTCATCAGGTACATCTCGCCAACACGGCGTGCGACAAGAGACTGGTCGGTGATTTCGCCGCCGCGTATGACGCAATCAATGTTCTCGGCAAGGATGTCAACCGGCTGGTCGCTGACGCCCAGTTGAAGCTGGATGTCGGGATAGCGTGCATGGAAGTCCGGCAGGGCCGGGATGATGACCGCCAGGCCAAGGGACGAGGGAATATCGACTTTCAACTTGCCGCGCGGGCTGGCCCTGGCGCGCGACATACTCGATTCCAGCTCCTGCACCTCGCTCAATAACCGGCTGGCCTGCTCGTAATAGGCGGCGCCATCGACTGTGACGGTGACCTTGCGGGTGGTGCGGTTGAGCAATTTGGTGTCCAGCTCTTTTTCCAGATCCTGGATCAGGCGGGTGACCGTGGGTTTTGGCATGTGCATCGAATCGGCCGCTTTGGTAAAGGTGCCGGCTTCCACGACACGTACAAAAGCCTGCATTGCGGAAAATTTGTCCATAAATATCCAGTTGGATGAAGGGCTGCTTCCAAAGGGGCATCAGACAGAAAACGCCGATTTTTGGTCAATTGTTTCTCTGGTGAAACAAAGTATAAGCAAAACGGCTATTTATTGCCTGACTCATCCATCCTACATTCTGCTGCATTGCACCAATAAGAACCCGCGCCAGCCGGGGGAGTTGGCGCATGGGCTTGTCGCCCCAACGCCTGTTTCCACTTCGCAGCTTCATTTCTCAAGGAAATCACCATGCAAACAATCCAATTCCATACCCCCAAACGCCGCCTGTTGGCCGTGGTGCTGGCCGTACTGGCCGTGGCCGGCATGGCCGCCGCTGTGTTGGGTGTCTCCAGTTCCCGGGCCCAGCCTGGCGCACCGGCCGAGGCACCGGCAACGCCGGTTTCCGTGGCTACCGTTGTACAAAGCAGTGTCGCGGCATGGGACGAGTTTTCCGGCCGGCTCGAAGCCGTTCAGCGGGTCGATATCCGCTCGCGGGTGGCCGGCACCCTCCAGGCCGTGCACTTCCGTGAAGGTGCGCTGGTCAAAAAAGGCGAACTGCTGCTGACCATTGACCCGGCGCCTTATGCCGCCGACGTAGAGCGTGCCGATGCCCAAGTGGCGGCCGTACAGGCCCGCGTGGCGCAGGCCAGGGGCGAGCAGGAACGTTCGCAGCGCCTCTGGAGCGAGCAGGCCATCTCCAAGCGTGAACTGGATGAGCGCGTCAACGGCCAGCGCGAAGCCGACGCCAACTTGCGCGCCGCCCAGGCGGCATTGCAAACGGCTCAACTCAGCCTGGGCTACACGCAGCTTCGGGCGCCGGTGTCCGGTCGCGTCGGCAAGCTGGAGGTGACGGTGGGCAACCTGGTCGCGGCCGGCCCGGGCGCCCCGGTGTTGACCACGCTGGTGTCGGTCAGTCCGATCTACGCGAGCTTTGACGCCGACGAGCGCGTGGTCGCCAAAGCACTAAAAGACGTGGGCACGACGGGCGGGCGCAACCTTGACCGCATTCCCGTGCAAATGGGCACCGCCGACAGCACCGACACGCCGTTTGAAGGTCGGCTGCAACTGGTCGATAACCAGGTCGACGCGAAGAGCGGCACGGTGCGCGCCCGCGCCGTGTTCGACAACCAGGACGGCCAGTTGATGCCCGGCCAGTTTGCGCGTATCCGCATGGGCCAAGCCATCAAGGATACCGCGCTGTTGATCAATGAACGCGCCGTCGGCACTGACCAGAACAAGAAATTCGTGCTGGTAGTCGGTGCCGACAACAAGGCGGTGTACCGCGAGGTCACGCTGGGTGCGTTTGTCAACGGCCTGCGCATCGTCAAGCAAGGTCTGGCTGCCAATGAGCGCATCGTCGTCAACGGCCTGCAGCGTGTTCGCCCGGGCTCGCTGGTCGCACCGCAGCCGGTGGAGATGTCTGCCAAGGCCGAGGTGAGCAAGCCGGTGCTGGCGGCGGCGAAATCATGAACAGGCGTCTGAACCTGAGCCAGCCATTTGCCTGAGCAAGAAGAACCACCATGAATCTTTCCAAATTCTTTATCGACCGCCCCATTTTTGCCGGCGTACTGTCGTTGCTGATACTGATAGCCGGCCTGGTCGCGTTGCGCGGCCTGCCGATCTCGGAGTATCCGGAAGTGGCGCCGCCGACTGTTGTGGTGCGCGCCCAGTACCCGGGCGCCAACCCGAAAGTGATTGCCGAGACGGTGGCCACGCCGCTGGAGGAATCCATCAACGGTGTTGAAGGCATGCTCTACATGAACAGCCAGGCCACCACCGACGGTGTGATGACGCTGGCCGTCACTTTCAAGCTGGGGACCGACCCCGACAAGGCGCAGCAGATGGTGCAAAACCGCGTTTCGCAAGCCGAGCCGCGCTTGCCCGAGGAGGTGCGCCGGCTGGGCGTGAGCACGGTCAAAAGTTCGCCCAACATCACGATGGTGGTGCACCTGGTGTCGCCCAATGACCGCTACGACATCAACTACCTGCGCAATTACGCGGTGCTCAATGTCAAGGACAGGCTGGCGCGCATCCAGGGTGTGGGACAGGTGCAGGTTTTTGGCGGCGGCGAGTATTCCATGCGCGTCTGGCTGGATCCGCAAAAAGTCGCGCAACGCGGCCTCTCGGCCAGCGACGTGGTCGCCGCCATCCGTGGCCAGAACGTCCAGGCTGCGGCCGGTGTCGTCGGTGCCGCGCCCGGGCTGGAGGGGGTGGACATGCAACTGTCCATCAACGCGCAGGGGCGCTTGCAAAATGAAGAAGAGTTTGGCGACATCATCGTCAAGGCCGGTGCTGACGGCGCGGTCACGCGGCTGCGCGACATTGCACGCCTGGAGCTGGGGGCCGCTGACTACGCGCTGCGTTCGCTGCTGAACAACAAGCAGGCCGTGGGCATGGGTGTGTTCCAGGCGCCGGGTTCCAACTCGCTCGCCATCTCTGCTGAAGTCCAAAAAACCATGGACGAACTTGCCAAAAACATGCCCGAAGGCGTGGAGTACCGCATCGCCTACGATCCGACGCAATTTGTGCGGGCATCCATCACCTCGGTGATCCACACCTTGCTGGAAGCGATTGCGCTGGTGGTGCTGGTGGTGATTCTGTTTTTGCAAACCTGGCGTGCGTCCATCATTCCGCTGCTGGCGGTGCCGGTGTCTGTGGTCGGTACGTTTGCGGTGCTGCATCTGCTGGGCTTTTCAATCAACGCGCTCAGCCTGTTCGGGCTGGTGCTGGCCATCGGCATTGTGGTGGACGACGCCATCGTGGTGGTCGAAAACGTGGAGCGCAACATCGAGGGCGGTTTGACGCCGCGGGAGGCGACCTACCGCGCCATGCGTGAGGTGTCGGGCCCTATCATTGCGATTGCACTGGTGCTGGTGGCGGTGTTTGTACCGCTGGCGTTTATCAGCGGGTTGACCGGCCAGTTCTACCGACAGTTTGCGGTGACGATTGCGATCTCGACCGTGATTTCGGCCATCAATTCGCTGACCTTGTCGCCGGCGCTCGCCGCCTTGCTGCTCAAGAGCCACGACGCGCCCAGGGACGCGCTGACGCGCGGCATGGACAAGGTCCTTGGCCGCTTCTTTGCCGGCTTCAACCGCCTGTTCAGCCGGGGTGCCACGGGCTACAGCACGGGTGTGACAAGCGCCATCTCGCGCAAGACGCTGATGCTGGTCTTGTACCTGGTGTTGGTCGGCGCGACGGTCGGCATCTTCAAGCTGGTGCCCGGCGGCTTTGTGCCGGCGCAGGACAAGCAGTACCTGATTGGTTTTGCGCAATTGCCGGACGGCGCAACGCTGGACCGTACCGAAAACGTGATCAGGCGCATGGGTGAGCTCATGAAGGAGAACCCCAACGTGGAAGATGCGATTGCCTTCCCGGGCCTGTCGATCAACGGCTTTACCAACAGCTCCAACTCGGGCATTGTGTTTGCCACGCTCAAGCCTTTTGCCGAACGCAGCCACAAGGACCAGAGCGGCGGCGCCGTCGCGGGGCAACTGAACCAGGCCTTTGGCAGCATCCAGGACGCCTTCATCGTGATGTTCCCGCCACCGCCGGTGGAGGGCCTGGGCACGACGGGTGGTTTCAAGCTGCAACTGGAAGACCGCGCTTCGCTCGGTTATGACGCCATGGACACAGCGGTCAAGGCCTTCATGGCCAAGGTCTCGCAGGCACCCGAACTCGCAGGGAGTTTCACCAGCTGGCAGGTCAACGTGCCGCAGTTGTATGCTGACATTGACCGCACCAAGGCGCGCCAGCTCAATGTGCCGGTGACGGATGTTTTCGACACCATGCAGATCTATCTCGGCAGTCTGTATGCCAACGACTTCAACAAGTTTGGCCGTACCTACAGCGTACGCGTGCAGGCCGATGCCGCCTATCGCGCGCGGGCTGAAGACGTGGGTCTGCTCAAGGTGCGCTCCACCACCGGCGAGATGGTGCCGCTGTCGGCGCTGATGAAGGTGCAATCGAGCTTTGGCCCCGAGCGCGCCATGCGCTACAACGGTTACCTGTCTGCCGACGTGAGCGGAGGCCCGGCGCCGGGTTATTCGTCGGGCCAGGCCCAGGCAGCGGTTGAACGCATTGCGGCCGAGACCTTGCCCAAGGGTATCGGCTTTGAATGGACAGAGCTGACCTACCAGGAAATCCTGGCAGGCAACTCTTCCATGCTGGTATTCCCGCTGGCCATTCTGCTGGTCTTCCTGGTGCTGGCCGCCCAGTATGAAAGCCTGACCTTGCCCATCGCGATTATTTTGATCGTTCCCATGGGGCTGCTGGCCGCGATGACGGGCGTGTGGCTGTCTGGCGGGGAGAACAACGTGTTCACCCAGATCGGGCTGATGGTGCTGGTGGGGCTGTCTGCAAAGAACGCCATTCTGATCGTGGAGTTTGCGCGTGAGCTGGAGTTTGCAGACCGGACACCGGTACAGGCCGCCATTGAAGCCAGCCGCCTGCGCTTGCGCCCCATCCTGATGACATCTCTGGCGTTCGTGATGGGTGTGTTGCCGCTGGTGCTGTCGACCGGGGCAGGTGCGGAGATGCGTTCGGCCATGGGGGTGGCGGTGTTCTTCGGGATGATTGGCGTGACGGCTTTTGGACTTTTCCTCACGCCGGTTTTTTACGTAGCCCTGCGCCGCCTCGCGGGCAACCGCCCGCTCAAACTGCATGGCGAAGTGCCGCATCTGGAAGGCTTTGCCGGCAGCCACGCTGCTGGCGGGGTAGCCGGCCATGCCCAGCCCGCCGCGGCCATCGGACACCACGAATAACATCTGGACAGCAAAGGAGTTCATCATGAACCAGACCCCTTCAAGGCGGCGTGTTGCGCTGCTATCGCTGCTCGCTGCGCTGGCACTGACCGGCTGTGCGACCGGCGCGTCAATCGATCCTTCCAGCCTGCCGGCAGCACCCACCGCCTTCAAGGAAAACGCCGGCCCTGCCGTATCGATCAACGCATCAGCAAACGCCATGACCCCGCCAGTACAGGCGCAAGGCCTATGGTGGCAAGTGTTCTCCGATCCGGTGCTGGACCGGCTGGTCGAACAAGCCAACCGCAACAACAACAGCGTTCAGGTCGCGGCCGCCCGACTGGCACAGGCCCGCGCCATTGCAGGCCTGGCCGACGCCAACCGTTCCCTGCAGGTGGGCCTGGGCGCCAGTGCCGTACGCCAGAACAACACCACAACGGCAAACCGGCCCCAAACCCTAATCAGCGCTGGCGCCAACCTGTCTTATGAGGTGGATTTTTTCGGCAAGCTCTCGGGCGCGTCGAACGCCGCCTCACTGGATGCCAAATCACGCGACGCCCTGCTGCGCAGCACGCAACTGCTGGTGCAGGCCGATGTCGCCCAGACTTATCTCAGCCTGCGCGCCATCGACAGCGAGCGCACCTTGGTGCGCGAGACACTGCAGGCTTACCGCAACACCCTGCGCCTGACGCAAGTGCGCTTCAAGGAGGGTGATGTGGCCGAGCTGGATGTGGTGCGCGTGCGCTCCGAAGTGGCATCTACTGAATCCGACGCACTCGCACTGGATCAGCGCCGTGCCCAGCTGGAGCACGCTCTGGCAGTTCTGGTGGGTGAAGTTGCCTCCAGCTTTCAGGTGGTGCCCACTGAATGGGCGACGGCCTTGCCCGCCATACCGGCCGGCGTGCCCAGCACCGTGCTGACGCGCAGGCCCGATATATCGGCGGCCCAAAGCAGCATGCAGGCAGCCCAGGCGCGCGTCGGCGTGGCCAAAGCGGCCTGGTTCCCGAGCTTTTCATTGACGGCCAACGGCGGTTATGCCGCGCCCGAGATCAAGGACCTGTTCACGATGTCCGCCCAGGCCTGGGGCGTGGGCGCACTGCTCTCGCTGCCCCTGTTTGACGGCGGCCGGCGCGAGGCCGGCGTGCAAAACGCCAATGCCGAACTCGACATCGCACTGGCCAACTACCGTGAGCAGGTGCTGGTCGCCTTCCGAGATGTGGAAGACCAGCTGTCTTCGCTGCGGCTGCTGGCCGACCAGTCTGAAGCGCAGTCCCGCTCGGTTGCCTCCAGCAGCCGCGCCACGGTGCTGTCGGACTCGCGCTACCGCAATGGTTTTGTCAGTCAACTCGAACTGCTGGATGCGCAACGCAGCGAACTGCGCAATCGCCGGCAGGCGCTGCAGGTGCGTGCGGCGCAGTACCTGGCCACGGTCGGGCTGATCCGCGCGTTGGGTGGGGGTTGGGTTTGAATTACCAGACTGACGACAGCTATCTGAACGCAGTCCTTGCCATCGCTGGACTTCTTGCCTTCAAGCCTATTCGTAGTGTCGGCGCCAGCGGTTGTCCACAGGACCTAGTCCGACCCTTGATGGCATCGGCACAGAAGTGCCCGATGGCGTGAATGCTCGCCCTTTCTCAAGCTGGCTGCCCGATACGAGCGAGAGCACGATCTGCGTCAAAGCCAAGCGCTATTTCATTGCAGAGGCGTCTACTCTATGGTCGAAACCCCGGCCTAGCACGTTACGTCACAGGCACGGAGAAATTTCGCGCCGGCCACTGACGTTCATGCCGGGCTTCGCGAAATGGTCACAGGGGACGGCGTCCGCTAATGACCCTGAGCAAGACGACCACGATGGCGATCACCAGAAGAACGTGAATGAAACCACCGAGCGTGTAGGAGGTGACCAATCCAAGTAGCCACAGTATGAGCAGAATGACAGCGATCGTATAGAGCATGGGTAATATCCGTTTGTGTTCGTGGTGGCTGAAACCAAGGGCTTGAGCAGGCAAGCCTGCTCAAGAGTCGTCGCGCCGCTGTGCCGGGAAATTGCGTGTGCAATATCCCGGCAAGTCCCTATTTGACCCGTATGTCATTCTTGACGGCCTTCACACCGTTGATGCCGCGCGCGACACCGATTGCCGTGGAGATATTGGACGGGGAAGTGACGAAGCCGCTCAATTGAACAGTGCCTTTGAAGGTTTCAACGTTGATCTCGGTTGATTTCAGCGACGGCTCATTGAATATCGCCGCTTTGACCTTGGTCGTGATGACGGCGTCATCGACATATTCCCCGGTGCCCTCCTGCGTCGCGGTGGAAGCACACCCCACCATGGCCATCAATGCGACCGCTGCGAGTAAAGTAAAAAGGCGTTTGAGTTGTTTCATGGGTAAATTCTCCAAGTGAGTAAAAAGTAAGAGACTGAAAACCAGCAATGAGCCCGCTCAGATCCGGGAGATCGCGCTACGAGCCCGGATTGCTCATCGGGAACCTGAGATGGTTTTGGTTCCCTTCATTTCGACGTCAACGCGCCGATCGGGTTGCAGGCAGGCGATGACCTTGACGCTTTTCGCGCCCGAGCACTCGCCGGCCTTGGTGATGGGCTGCGTTTCGCCCCTGCCTTGCGCATCAATGCGGCTGGCCAGGATATCCTGGCCCACCAAGTAATCCTTCACCGCGGTTGCGCGACGTAGCGACAGTTTCTGGTTGTATCCAGCGCTGCCAAAGCGGTCCGCATGGCCGGTGACGACGATAACGTCATAAGTCGTTCCCTTGAGCTGGCGCACCAGGTCGTCCAGCATCGTCTTGCCGCCGGTCTTCAGCACCGATTTGTCGAAGTCGAACAGCGCGTCTGCCGAAAAACTCATCGTTTGCGGCAGTGGCTTGGCCGGTACCGGCTGGGGTGTGGCCGCGGCCACGGCAGTTGCTGGTGCGGGCGCTGGTGCAGCCGTCGCCGCTTTGATGGTCGGGTCGCATGGCTCGACCGCACGCGCTGGTGTCCAGTCGCTGTCGTGCCAACACAGGCCGGTCGAGTTCGTGACGATGTTGCCGGATGAGTCGACCAGGTAGCCTTGATTCCTCGCATCCTGGGCCAGGGCCGCTACAGGAATCAGCGCGCTTGCCGCCACAGCGGCAACGACAGATCTTGTGAGTGACTTCATCATGTGTATTCCTTAAGTGAAATGGGGCGCGACCTGCATGACATGCGCCAACCTTGCGTGCTTCCGAAAGCGATGGCATTGCTGTGCCGAGGCAGATACCCAGGCAACAAGCGCCAAAGCAAAAACGTTTTGCCGACAGTTGTGGCCTCAGCCCGATATGTTCAGAATATATGTCGATGCCGGTGCTGTCTGTGCGCTGGCGCACCAACGTCAAAGGAAACCGGATCGCGTGATGCCGGGCACGGGCTTAGGGTTACGCTGAACAAGTTCCCCCGTTCGGCCTGAGCCTGTCGAAGGCCATTTGCAAGCTATGGATTGCGTTTCGTTTTATAGAAACCGCTTCGACTCTTTGTGAAGCTCAGGACAGGCCAAGCTCAGCGTGAACGGTATTTGAGCAGCGTTTCCTTGGGCTTCCCGACGGCAGGATGGTGACGTGCCGGCCCCACAGGCCCGCACTTGCACGCCGTTGTGCGGGGTGTTGCCGCTTGCATGGCGGCGCACGCGGTGCAGTTGAACCATGCCGTCATCGGCATTGCACCGGAGACAGGCTGGGTGTCGATTCTGCTGGACAGCAGATGGGCTGGGTTTCAGGCCTCAGGCCTGGATGGCGTGCCTTAGCACTTGTCGAAGTAGCGGCCAGGTTTGCGCAAGCGTCGCCGTATCAGATGCCGCCGCGGCCTGCTCGATGGCGCTGGCGTGTTGAGCCCCGGCGCCGTCGCCGAGCAGGCGCAGAACGGTTTTCAAGCTGTGTCCGAGCCGCCGCATGGCGGGCCAGTCTGCCCGGGCCAACGCGGCCTCACCCTCGTCAATATCTGCCGGAAACTGCAAAATGCAGCTGCGGCGGTAGGAAAAAAACAGTTCCTGATCGCCTCCGAAATGGTCGGCGATGGCCGCCTGGTGGGTACTGGGTCGGGTCGGGTCGGTGCTCGGCGTGGCGGGGGTGCCGTCCGGCGCCAACCGCAGGGCTTGCCTGACACAGGTCAGCAACGAGTCCACCCCGACGGGCTTGATGAGTATTTGCGACACCATCAGCGCTGCCAGCGCGCTGCGCTGTGCAGACGACACACTGGCGGAGAGGACGATCACGGTGACAGTGCTCGCCCAAGGCTCACCGCAGGAGCGCAGGTACTGCAGGAAATCGAGCCCCGATTCTCCGGGCATCATCAGGTCCGTCAATACCAGGGAGACCGGGCCGCGGGCCGCTATTTCCGCCCGCGCCTCGGCCGCCGAGGCGCATTTTCGCAGGTCAAGCTCCAGCGGCTCCAGCGCCAGTCCCACGAACCGGCGCAGCGCGTCGTGATCCTCGAGCAGAAGGACGCGCGGCCGGATGCTCACATTGTTCCCTTAGAGGGCCGGCTCGCGCGTCGCCGCAGACTGCAATGCGGCCTCCAGCAGCGCCGGCAGCTCGTTGACCAACTGCGTCTTGTGTATCACCGGCACATCTTGCAGGGCAAAGGCATAAGGCGCGCGCTGGGCTTCGTCAAGGGATGTGATGACGATCAAACGGCTGCTGCTGAAGCTGGGATGCGATCGCAGCGTGGTGATGAGTGCCGCGCCATCAATACCTGGGAGCAGGATGTCGACGATCAGCACGTCGGGCTCGAGCTTGCCGTAAAGCGCCAATCCGGTGATGCCGTCGTCGGCGACCGACAACTGCACTTGGGGAAAGCGCTGCTTGATGAGCAGGCCGACCAGATTCTGATAATGGATGGAATCCTCGATCAGCAGCACCTGTGTCATTTCTTTTGCTGCGTCAGCACGTCGCGCTGGACTGCCAGCCATGCTGGCGCGTACGCTGCCGAGTGGTTTCTCGGTCGTCGAAGTGGGTGCTCCCACCTGACGTGAGGCAAGCCACCGTGTGACGGAGTCGCTGGAGATGCGCCGATGCCCTCCCGGTGTTTTCCAGGCATCGAGCTCGCCGCGGTCAACCATCAGCTGCACCGAGCGCACCGCCATGCCCAAGAGGTGAGCCACCTCGATGGTCGTGTACTGGGTTTTCACTGCAGTTTTATCAGTCAATTTTTCCATGGCTTGCATTTTTGCAGTATTTTTCATCGAGCGCCACCTTTCCGTGGAGAAAAACCTATTTCATCGCGCATAAATGCGAATTCAGGCGACGTTTGTGTCGAAATGTGATTTCAAGAGCGGTGACGAAGGAAAAATCCTCCGGGAAGCGGTATTTTAGCGTTGTCAATTTGTTATTTATGCTGAAGTGTCATGCCTTCGGACGAAAACCTTGGAAGGCATGAGCTGCGCATTTTCACAGTGTGACGGGGTGGCCCGTATTGATCTGCGAGCGTGCCTGAAGGAGCGCGGGCAGGGCGCGAAAGAAGGCGTCCACCACGGCGGGGTCAAAGTGCTTGCCGCTGCCTTCAAGGATCAGGGTGAACGCCGTGTCGTCGTTCATGGCGGCCCGATAGCAGCGGTGCATGGTGACGGCGTCAAAAAAGTCAGCCAGTGCAACAATGCGTGCGGCCAGCGGGATGTCAGCACCACGCAAGCCGTTGGGGTAGCCGCTGCCGTCAAATTTTTCGTGATGGGACAGGGCGATTTCTGCTGCCATGTCATACAGAGGATTGTTGGCCCCGCGCAGCAGGGTGGCGCCGATTTCCGGGTGGCGCCGCATGATTTCCCATTCATCCGGGGTGAGCCGTCCCTGCTTTTGAAGAATATTGTCCGGAATACCGATCTTGCCGACATCGTGCATGCGGCTTGCATGCAGCAGGGCATTGCAATAGCCGCTGTCCATGCCGTAGCTGCGCGCAATGATCGCTGAAAAAAAGCCCATGCGCACGATGTGCGCGCCCGTATCGTCATCCTTGAGCTCGGCCGCGGCGACAAGGCGCATCAGGCCGTCGATGTGGGCCTGTTGCAGCGCGTTATTGGCTTCGGCGTGCGCTCGCGCAAGTGAGCGCATGGTCTCGTTCAGGCGAGCCATGTGGGCATTTGCCTTGAAGGTGCCATCGGCCGCGGATGAAGTCGAGTCAGTGGCCGAGCGGGCGCCAGGCAGGTCAACGCTCAGGTGTGTCCCTTGGGCAGATGTGCTGGCCACCCTGATCGTGCAACCCAGCTGGTCGGCCAGAGCGCGCGCGCGGATCAGGCCGACGCCGCGCGAAATCCCGATGTCCTCGACCCAGGCTTCATCAGGGAGAAGCGGGGCAAAGTCGGCGTTGCGAGCACCATGGCCGGTGTCGATGACATGGATGCTGGCGTGCGTGTCTGTCAATTCAAGACCCAGACTGACCTCGCCGCAGGCGGTATAACGCACGGCGTTGTCGAGCAGGGTTTCGAGCAGTGCGCCGAGCCGGGTGCCGTCGACCGGCCACACGGCGCCTGGCGCATGACCCTGGTGCAGGATCCGAAAGTTCAATCCCTTTTGGGCAGCAGCGCTGGCGCTGGCCTTGCCCAGGCGATCCAGCAAGGCGCCCAGCGCTTCATTGCTGATGTATGAGGCTTCGTTTTCTGGAGATTCGGCGGCTTCGGTCACTGTTTCAACCAGTGCCAGCAAGTGCTCGGCCAAGCGCCTCATCGTCGTGATACCCGTGGCTTGCCCCCGAGGCGGATCGACTTCCATGGCGCGGGCCAGCTTGAGCAAGGCGCGCACGGGAGTCCGGAACTGGCGTGGTGCTTCTTGCATGAAACGCGCGCGCGCTTCGTTGGCCTGGCGGGCCTCTAGCAATGCGATGTCGCGCTCGGTCTGCGCTTGGCGTAAATCCACAGCGCATGCCGAGAGCTGCCCCAGGCCGGTGTCTGAGGCCCGGTCGTTGAATCCAGGCTCATTGATGAGCTTGAAATGGAATCCCGGTGCCGGTACGGCATGTCGGGCTTCTGCGGCAGCGTATTCCATGGCCATGATGATTGAAGTCCCTTGAGTCTGCGACGCCGCACCTTGCTGCGCTTGTTTCAATCATATCAAATTTCTTAAATAAAGCAAATATAAATGAGTTATATGCTTTAAATGATTAAATAAAGAGCCATGATAACCCCCTGTCGATCGCTGCCCAGTCCTGGGGGAATGGATTTCTGTCAGTGAAATTTTGGGTCCGTCGATCGTTGCTGGGGTGAGTTGGCAATTGAATTTGAAGCGTATCAGTCAAAATCTAACTTGACTATTGATATCATTTTAATCATATATGATGGAGTGAAAAGGTGTGAAGGGCGGTGTTCCAGCCAGGACGCAAGCTGTTGTGGTCGAACGAGCGAACCATGGGCGGCAACGGTCTGGGCAAGCCATTGCGTTCGCTGCCGCTCCTGCCGCTCCTGCCGGCGGTGGGCGGCAGGCCGGCTGTGACGGTGCGAACTCGCCCGGGCTTTTGATGCGTGGGCTCGCGGGCGCTAGCGTGCGATACGCACTAGGTTTCTTCTTTTTTCATCGCAAGTGCCGCGTCATACAGGACATTGCGCGACGCGCCTGTGATGTCAGCGGCCAGCTTGACCGCTGTTTTCAGCGGGAGCTCGGCCAGTAGCAACTTCAAGACGCGCTGCTCCTGCCCCGGGCTTTCCAGGGCCAGGGCCGGGTGAAGTACCAGCACAAATTCACCCCGTGCACGTTTGGGCTGCTCAGCCAGCCAGCCGGGAAAATCACGCGCTGAAACGGTGGCAATTTCCTCGAATTGCTTGGTCAGCTCGCGTCCCACGGTGAGGCGCCGAGTCTCCAGAATGACCAGTGCCGCGGCCAGTGCCTCGATGCGATGGGGCGCCTCCAGCATGACAACCGCCCGTGGTTGCGCCACGAGTGCATCAATAGCGCTGGTGCGCTCGCTGGCCTTGGCCGGCAAGAAACCGGTAAACAAAAATCCACTTGCAGCAGCGTTTTCATCGACGATTCCGGCGACACTCAAGGCTGCGGTCACGCTGCTGGCGCCGGGCAAGGGAACGATGGGCAGGGACTGGGTCCGCACCGCGGCCACCAGTCGCGCGCCAGGGTCGCTGATGGCGGGGGTTCCCGCGTCGCTGGCATAGGCGATGCGCTGACCCTGCCGCAGCCGTTCAATCACGGTTTGCGCCGCCTGAGCTTCATTGTGCTGGTGCAGCGCCAACAGCTGGGAGGAGGTTTTGTCGATGCCGTAGGCGCGCAGCAGGGCCTGGGTGTGGCGGGTGTCCTCGCAGGCGACGGTGTCCGCGAGACTTAACACATGCAGTGCGCGCAATGTGATGTCGGCCAGATTGCCGATGGGCGTGGCCACCACATACAGGGCGCCCTGCGGATAATGCTGCATGGAAGCCGCGTCATGTGCCGCAGTCAGGGCAGAAGCAAAAGAAGCACTCAATGGTGTTCCCCAAAATGAAGGCCAAGGACAGCACGCCGACCAGCAAGCAGGCCGGCGACACGGCCGAAAACGAAGCATTGCGTTACCTGCAGCGTGCCGGGCTGCGCCTGCTGGAGCGCAATTATCGGACGCCGGGACGTGGCGGCGGTGAAATTGACCTGATCATGCACGAGCCCGACGGGACAATCGTGTTCGTGGAAGTGCGCAGGCGCTCCAGTGCCGCGCATGGTGGGGCCGCCGCCAGTGTCAGCGTGACGAAACAACGGCGCATCATTTTCGCGGCAAAACACTACCTGATGCGTTGGCGGGAACCCCCACCCTGCCGCTTTGACGTCGTCGTGCTGGAACAAAATGGCATCGAGTGCCTGCGGGCGGCTTTTGATGCCATGTCCTGAGTGATGCCCCTGTTCCAACAGGGTCGTGCCACAAGGTTATCATCGCTCCATGCTTGAGCAACGCATCCAACAGCACTTCATCGACAGTGCCGACCTCAAATACCAGGCGGCGCAAGTCCTGAGCAAGCCGATCGCGGCCGCCGTGCAGGCGATCCTGGCCTGCGTGACGAGTGGCGGCAAGGTTCTGGCTTGTGGCAACGGGGGCTCGGCGGCCGATGCCCAGCACTTTGCGGCCGAGTTTGTCGGACGCTTCGAACGCGAGCGGCCCGAGCTGGGGGCCATCGCGCTCACGACCGACAGCTCCATACTGACGGCCATCGCCAACGATTACGATTTCGCCTCGGTTTTTTCGCGGCAGGTGCGCGCCTTGGGCCTGCCCGGCGATGTCCTGCTCGCGATTTCCACCAGCGGCAACTCAGCCAATGTGCTGGCTGCCATCGAGGCGGCGCACGAACGGGAAATGATCGTCGTGGGGCTCACCGGGCGCGGCGGCGGCAAGATGGCCGATGTCTTGCGTGAAACGGATGTGCATATCTGCGTGCCCCACGAACGCACCGCCCGGGTTCAGGAGGTCCATATACTGGCCCTGCACTGCATCTGCGATGCGGTGGATGCCCAACTCCTTGGAGACCAGGAAACCTCGACATGAAGCATGCCAATCAAAGATTCTGGATGAAACTCGCCACGGCGGCCGCCCTTGCCGGCGCGCTGGCTGCCTGCGCACCCATCATGCTGGGTGGGGCTGTCGTGAGCGGACTGGTTGCGACCGACCGGCGCACCTCTGGCGCGCAGCTTGAAGATGAGGGCATAGAGTTGCGGGCCAGCAGCCGGATCCGTGAAAACCTCGGTGAGCGCGCGCATGTCAACATCAACAGCTACAACCGCCAGGTGCTTCTGACCGGCGAGGTGCCGAGTGCGCAGGACAAGCAGCTGGCGGAGCAGGTCGTGTCGCGCGTCGAGAATGTGCGCGCCATCGTCAATGAATTGGGTGTGCTGGGGAATTCGACCCTGACCCAGCGCTCTGCCGATGCGCTGGCGACAGGAAAGGTCAGGGCGGCCCTGGTTGATGCGAAAGACCTTTATGCCAATGCCTTCAAGGTCGTGACTGAACGCGGAACCACGTACCTCATGGGGCGCGTGACCCAGCGCGAGGCCGATCGCGCAACCGACATGGCCCGCAGCACAACCGGGGTGCAAAAGGTGGTGCGCATTTTTGAAATCATCAGCGAAGAAGAATTGCAGCGCCTGTTGCCGCAACCCGCCCCGGGCGAGGCCAAAAAGTAAAATAGCGCGCTGGCAAGCGGCTTACTTGAGCCGCTTGATCAGGCTGGAGGTGTCCCAGCGCCGGCCACCCATTTGCTGGATGTCGGCATAAAACTGGTCAACCAGCGCGGTGACCGGCAAACGGGCGCCGTTGCGCTTGGCCTCGTCCAGCACCAGTCCGAGGTCCTTGCGCATCCAGTCCACGGCGAAGCCGAAGTCGAATTTGTCGGCAACCATGGTTTTTCCGCGGTTGTCGAGCTGCCAGCTTTGCGCCGCACCCTTGCCGATGACGTCGAGCACCTGCGCCATGTCCAGCCCGGCTTTTTGTCCGAAGGCGATGGCCTCGCTGAGGCCTTGCACCAGGCCCGCGATGCAAATCTGGTTCACCATCTTGGCGAGCTGACCGGCGCCGCTGGGGCCCAGCAGCGTGACGGCCCGAGAGAACGCCATGGCGACCGGCCGGATCGCATCGAAGGCGGCTGGGTCGCCGCCGCACATGACCGTGAGCAAGCCATTTTGCGCGCCAGCCTGGCCGCCGGAAACCGGGGCGTCGATGAACTGCAAGCCCAGATTTTTGGCTGCTGTGCAGAGCTCGCGCGCCACGCTGGCTGAGGCGGTGGTGTGATCCACAAAAATGGCACCAGGCTTCATGCCGGCGAATGCGCCATCGGCGCCCAGGGTGACGCTGCGTAAGTCGTCATCATTGCCGACGCAGCAAAACACGATGTCAACATCCTTCACTGCCAAGCGAGGCGTCGCCGCATGTTGAGGGGCTTTGGTCTGCGCAAATTCAGCGCACCAAGCCTGCGCCTTGGCCGCCGTTCGGTTGTAGACGGTCACCGCATGACCGGCCAGGGCCAGGTGCCCGGCCATCGGGTAGCCCATGACGCCCAGGCCGAGAAAGGCGACTTTGCGTGAAGGTGTGGCTTCGTAGGTTTTGGGGTTGGTGTTCGACATGGTGCATGTGTGTTGAAGTGAAGCATGAGTATGGAGCGAGCAGCCTTCAGGCCAAGTGGACGCGGCGCCGAAACCGGAACGTACTTTTCGGCGCGTGAGGATTTCGAGTCGTTTCCAGCGCGCTATCCAGGCCTGGGCAAGAGCTCCTTAGACAATGGCGAAGTTTTCGGTGCCGGCGCTCAGGTCCTGCGATTTTCCGCGCTGGCTGTTGAGCTTGATTTGCAGCCGCAGATCGTTGAGCGAATCCGCATTGCGCAAGGCATCCTCATAAGTGATCACATTGTTCTCATAGGCATCGAACAAGGCCTGATCAAAGGTTTGCATGCCCAGATTACGGCTTTTCTTCATGATCTCCTTGATCTCGGAGACATCCCCCTTGAAGATCAGGTCGGAGATCAGGGGGGTGTTGAGCATCACTTCAACGGCCGCCGCCCGGCCCTTGCCATCCTGCTTGGGGATCAGGCGTTGCGAGATCAGTGCCTTGAGATTGAGCGACAGGTCCATCAGCAGTTGCGGACGGCGCTCTTCCGGGAAGAAGTTGATGATCCGGTCCAGTGCCTGATTGGCACTGTTGGCGTGCAATGTGGCCAGACACAGGTGGCCCGTTTCCGCGAATGCCACGGCGTGCTCCATGGTTTCACGGTCCCGGATCTCGCCCATCAGGATGACGTCAGGCGCCTGGCGCAAGGTGTTTTTGAGGGCGATTTCCCAGCTGTCGGTGTCAATCCCGACCTCGCGCTGGGTGACCACGCAGTTCTTGTGCATGTGGATGAACTCCACAGGGTCTTCAATGGTGATGATGTGCCCGAACGAGTTTTCGTTGCGCCAGTCCACCATGGCAGCCAGCGTGGTGGACTTGCCCGAGCCGGTAGCGCCCACCAGGATGCACAGGCCGCGCTTGGCCGAGACGACTTCCTTGAGCACCTGTGGCACGCCCAGACCATCAATGGTCGGCAGCGTGGAGGGAATGACCCGCAGCACCATGCCGACCTTGCCTTGCTGCATGAAGGCGTTCACGCGAAAACGTCCGATGCTCGGCGGTGAAATGGCGAAATTGCATTCCTTGGTCCGCTCGAACTCGGCCACCTGCTTGTCGTTCATGATCGAGCGGGCCAGCGCCATCGTGTGCGAGGCATTCAGGGGTTGCGGTGAAACCTTGGTGATCTTGCCATCGACCTTGATGGCGGGCGGGAAGTCGCCCGTGATGAACAAGTCGCTGCCGTTGCGGCTGATCATCAGCTTGAGCAAATCGTTGATGAACTTGGTGGCCTGATCGCGTTCCATGAGAACACCTCTTTCTTCACAATGCCGGCATCGCTGCACGAAGGGTTTCAGACTGCGGGCAACACCGCGGAGCCGGCCAGGCCGGGCCGCGGGTGTTGCCCCCTGCAAGGGGCTGAGGCCTGCGGCTCCGAGCCTGCCTGCGCAGGCTCGGACAGGCCGAAGAGCCCGCGCCTCTGGCGCCGGCCCGTGGGGCGAAGCGACACGCGGTGCGCGCAGCCTGGGGGTGTGCCATGGTCATCCGGGAAAGTTCTCGGGGATCTTGGCCTTGCTGCGCGCTTCGGCCGCGCTGATGACGTTGCGCTTGACCAGATCGGTCAGGTTCTGGTCCAGTGTCTGCATGCCCACGCTGTTGCCGGTCTGGATGGTCGAATACATCTGGGCCACCTTGGCTTCGCGGATCAGGTTGCGGATGGCGCTCGTTCCCAGCATGATCTCGTGCGCGGCCACGCGGCCCTGGCCGTCCTTGGTCTTGCACAGCGTTTGCGAGATCACGGCCTGCAGCGACTCCGACAGCATGGCGCGGACCATTTCCTTTTCCTCGGCGGGAAAGACGTCGATGATGCGGTCGATGGTCTTGGCCGCGCTGGACGTGTGCAGCGTGCCGAACACCAGGTGACCGGTTTCAGCCGCGGTCATGGCCAAGCGGATGGTTTCGAGGTCGCGCATTTCACCCACCAGGATGGCGTCCGGGTCTTCGCGCAGTGCCGACTTCAGGGCGGCGGCGAAGCTCAGGGTGTGCGGGCCGACCTCGCGCTGGTTGATCAGGCATTTCTTGGGCTCGTGCACGAATTCGATCGGGTCTTCCACCGTCAGGATGTGGCCGAATTCATTTTCGTTGAGGTAATTGACCATGGCCGCCAGCGTGGTGGACTTGCCCGAGCCCGTGGGGCCGGTCACCAGCACCATGCCGCGCGGCTTGAGCGCCAGGTCCGCGAAGATCTTGGGCGCGTTGAGCTGCTCCAGCGTCAGGATCTTGGAGGGGATGGTGCGGAACACGGCGCCGGCGCCGCGCTGGTGGTTGAAGGCGTTGACGCGAAAGCGCGCCAGGCCGTCAATTTCGAAGGAAAAGTCGATCTCCAGGAATTCCTCGAAATTCTTGCGCTGCGTGTCGTTCATGATGTCGTAGACCATGGCATGGACGGCCTTGTGGTCCAGCGACTCCACATTGATGCGCCGCACATCGCCATGCACGCGGATCATGGGCGGCAGTCCGGCCGACAGGTGCAGGTCGGAAGCCTTGTTTTTGACGCTGAAGGCAAGCAATTGGGTAATGTCCACAAATCCCTCAATGGTTTGGTACGCTCGGGCTAATTATGACCACGATTAGGGACCAGCTCCAGACCGTTCATGCCCGGATCGCTGCCGCATGTCTCGCCGCCGGGCGTCAGGCACATGAGGTCGGCCTGCTGGCGGTTTCAAAAACCTTTGGCCCCGAGGCGGTGGCCGAGGCGTTTGCAGCGGGACAGACCTTGTTTGGCGAGAACTACATCCAGGAAGCCATCGAGAAAATGGCCGTGCTGCGCCATCTGCCGCTGGAGTGGCATTGCATTGGCCCGATCCAGGGCAACAAGACGCGGCTGGTGGCGCAGCACTTTGCCTGGGCTCACACGGTGGAGCGGCTCAGAATAGCCCAGCGCCTGAGCGAGCAGCGCCCGCCAGGCTTGCCGCCCTTGCAGGTGTGCATCCAGGTCAATGTGGATGGCGGCGCGACCAAGTCCGGCGTGGCGCCGCAGGAGGCGCTGGCACTGGCTCGCGAGGTGGCGGCACTGCCCCGGCTTACGCTGCGCGGCTTGATGTGCATCCCTGAACCCGCTCCTGATTTTGTAGCAGCTTGCGACGTATTTTCAAGGGCCAAGGCCTTGTTTGATGACATGAATGGCGCGGGTCTGCAGCTCGACACCCTTTCCATGGGCATGACGGCCGATCTGGAGGCGGCCATTCACGCCGGCAGCACCCTGGTGCGCGTGGGCACGGCCATTTTCGGGGGGCGTGCGCGGCCGGTCTGAGGTTCGGCTCGCTCAGCGCAGCAGCAATCGCGTGCTGTTCTTCACTTCTTCCATCACCGCATAGGTGCGCGTCTCGCGCACGCCGGGCAGTTGCCCAGCAAGGTGCCGGCAAAGTCGCGGTAGGCGGCCATGTCGGCCATGCGGGTCCTGAGCAGGTAGTCAAAGCCGCCGGCCACCATGTGGCACTCCATGATTTCGGGCCGCACCTGTACCGTCGCCTTGAACGCTTTAAACACATGGGGCGTGGTGCAGTCCGGCAGCACTTCGGCAAACCTCAGCATGCCGGCGGACCGCATTACCTCCACCGCTTCTGCACCGAGCAGGCCGTCACCGTCAACACCGTCGTGGCCGGTGGCAACGCGGCCCTGCTGGCGGCGCAGAAAACGCAAAGTGCCGGCGCCAGGCAGGACTTCAGGCCTTACTGCGCCTGAAAGCCGCTGGCCTTGATGATGCGCGCCCAGGTCTGGCTGTAGGCCTGCTCGCGGCTGGCCAGCTGCTGCGGCGTCATGTAACCCACGGTGAGACCCATGGTCGTGAGGCGCTCGCGCACATCGGGCATGGCCACCACCCTGGACACCGCTTCGGAGAAACGGTCAATCACGGCCTTGGGCGTGCCGTGCGGCGCAAAAATCCCGTAGTAGGGCACGTCCTCGAAGCCGGCCAGCCCGAGCTCGGCAAAGGTGGGCACGTCGGGCATGGCAGCCTGCCGCTTGCCGCCCAGCACCGCGACCACGCGGATCTTGCCGGCCTTGTGGTTTTCGATGAAGTCGGGAATCGAGCCCACGCCGGCGCCGATCTGGTTGCCCAGCATGTCGGCCATCATGGGCGCGCTGCCGCGGTAGGGGGCGGCCTGCAGGTCGAGCGCGTATTTCTCGCCGATGAGCTTGACCAGAAACTCGGGCACCGAGGCGGGGGCGGGTACGCCCACCGTGCCCTTGCCTTTGCCCTGGCCGCGTACCCAGACCACGTAGTCGTTCATCGACTTGGCCGGCGTGCCGCCGGCGACGGCGAAGGCGTTGACAAAGGTCGCAAAGCCGGCCACGGCGACAAAATCGTGCGCCGGATCGAAGCCCGGGTTCTTCACCACCAGCGGCAGGATCGAGATGGTGTGGTCATGCGACAGGAAGAAGGTCGTGCCGTCGGCCGGGGCGGCTTTCAGGGCCTGCGCCGCGATCTGGCCACCGGCACCGGCGCGGTTCTCGACGATGACGGAGGTGCCCAGCTGGTCCTTGAGCTTGTCGGCCAGGATGCGGGCGATCGCATCGGTGCCGCCGCCGGGCGGAAACCCGACCATCAGCTTGACCGTGCCGGTCTGTGCCTGCGCCAGGCCTCCCAGCAGAAAAGCGCCAAGCACGAGCGTGCTGCCGAACGTGCGCAAGACACGCCGCGAAAATGAGCGAACCATGGTGGACTCCAGTTGATGAATTCGAAACAGGTGTCGCCGTCACAAGGATGCCAGTCGCGGCTGGCTTGGGCGACCGTTTGCAGACCTTGCAAGGTGACATGCAGTGCAGGAATTTACCACCAAGCCGGGCGCAGGCCCTCAGCTGTCACGCGGCGCCGCGGCCGGGTTCCGGTTCAAGGTGCCAGTAGGCGCCGGGGAGCAGGAATCGGGCCCTGACTTTCACGATCCCGGACTGGTGCGACAGGATCACCCAGCAGTCCGGCGCATAGTCAGATTTAGCGGTTTCGACATCCATGATGAGGGATGAGAAAAGCGCCACGGCCGGGAAGGCGGTGGCGCCAGTGCAGTGTTGCACAAGGGCTTGATGAGCGAAGGACTCGCTTGGCCCCTGCGGGCCGCGCGCTTGGGGGCTG
>JBEIOV010000046.1:0-9503 GCA_040377375.1 Hylemonella sp. | reverse complement strand
GCGCCGTAGAGGCGGAAGCACTGGATGGTGGCCAGGAAGGTCGGACCTTCGACAATCACCTTGTCACCGGGATCAATCATGGTTTTGCCGAGCAGGTCCAGCGCCTGCTGGCTGCCGGTGGTGACGATCAGGCCGTCCGGCGCGACGCTCACGCCCTTGGTTCCCATGAAGGCGGCAAGCTGTTCGCGCAGCGGGTTGTAACCTTCGGTCGCGCCGTACTGCAGCGCGCCGCCGGCTTCTTCGGTCAGGGCCTTGTTCGCGGCCTCCTTGATGCCTTCGACGTCGAACATGGCGCTGTCCGGAAAGCCCCCGGCAAAACTGATGATGCCGGGCTTGCCCAGCAGCTTGAACAGTTCACGGATGGCGGAGGTTTCGACGTTGTTGAGGCGGTCGGCAAAGGGCAAGGGCATGGCGGTCTCTCTTTCTGCCCCGCATTGTCGCCAATTTGCGCGCCGCTTTCCGGGGTCGCGGCAGAATACCGGCTTGACGCCGCGTCTGGCCGGCGGTTTCCGCGGTGGGACGTAGCGGCATGCTTGCTCACCCACCCCCCATCACAAGGAGCAGTGAATGAATATCGTGAACGTGCACCAGCGGCGGCTGGATGCCACACCGGCCCAAGTGACCGCGCTGATGGCCTCGCTGGGCTCGCCCGACGACAAGTTGTGGCCGCCCCACTGGCCGCGCATCCGCTTCGACCGGCCGCTGGTACCTGGCGCGGTGGGCGGGCACGGGCCCATCCGCTACGTCGTCACGGCCTACACACCGGGCGAATCCATCCGCTTCCGCTTCACCGAACCCAAGGGTTTTGAGGGCTGGCACAGCTTCAGCGTGCTGGACGCCACCGACGAAGACTGCTTTCTGGAGCACCGCATCGAGATGCAGACCGAAGGCCGCGCCACGCTGCTGTGGGAGCTGGCGATCCGGCACCTGCACAACGCGCTGGTGGAAGACGCGCTGTCGCAGGCGCAGCGCGCGGTGGGCAACAAGCCGCTGGTCGTGCCCTGGCCGGCCAGGGTGCGGGTGTTGCGCTGGCTGCTGTCGGTCGGCAAGTCGAAACCGCGCAGCGCGCCGGGCAATGCCGATGCGCGTTAAAAGGTGTCCGGCTGTGCCATCCATTCCAAAGCGCCCATGAAAACCGAGGCTATCGCCCCCTTCTTCGCCACCCTGAAAGCCGCCAACCCGATGCCGGTGACCGAGCTGGAATATGCCAGCGTGTTCGAGCTGCTGGTGGCCGTGCTGCTGAGCGCGCAGGCCACCGACGTGAGCGTCAACAAGGCCACGCGCAAGCTGTTTGCGGTGGCGAACACGCCGCAGAAGATCCTGGACCTCGGCGTCGAGGGGCTGGAGGGCTACATCAAGACCATAGGCCTGTACCGCAGCAAGGCGAAACACCTGATGGAGACCTGCCGCATGCTGGTCGAGCAGCACCAGGGCCGCGTGCCGCGCAGCCGCGAGGCGCTGGAGGCACTGCCGGGCGTGGGCCGCAAGACCGCCAACGTGGTGCTGAACTCGGCCTTCGGCGAAGCGACCATGGCGGTGGACACCCACATCTTCCGCCTCGGCAACCGCACCGGCCTGGCGCCGGGCAAGACGCCGCTGGAGGTCGAGCTGAAACTGCTCAAGCGCGTGCCGCCCGAGTACCTGGTGGACGCCCACCACTGGCTGATCCTGCACGGGCGGTATGTGTGTGTGGCGCGCAAGCCGATGTGCTGGCAATGCGCGGTGGCACCGTATTGCGACTTCCAGCCGAAGACACCGCTGCCCGCCTAGTGCCGTCCCCCTGGCTGTCATTGCGGGCCTGACCCGCCATCCATGGGGGCAGCCCGTAGAGGTGGTTCATGCCGCATGGATCCCGGATCAAGTCCGGGATGACAATTCAGGAGCACTCTTCTCCCTGCTTGTCATTGCGGGCCTGACCCGCAATCCATGGCTGCGCCCAGGCGACAGTGGTTCACGGCACATGGATCCCGGATCGAGTCCGGGATGACGAATCGGGGGCCGGATGACAAACGGGGCCGGGATGACAAACGTCATCCGGCCCCGAATCGCTACCCTATTGATAGCTGCCTGCGCCCGCCCGCTATGGGCTACAGGCAGTTTCTTCCTGAAAATCAGTCGGCGTAAATCCCGGCCTTCTTGATGACCGGGCCCCACTTGTTGATTTCAGCTTCCAGGTGCGTCTTCAGCCCGGCCGGGGAAATCTTGTCCATGGGCGGGATGTCCGAGCTCAGGTCGGCCAGGCGCTGCTTGACCACCGGGTCCTGCATGGCAGCCTTGAGTGCGGCATTGAGCTTTTCGAGCACGGGCGCAGGTGTGCCCTTGGGCGCGTACATGCCGTGCCAGACCTTCACTTCAAAGCCCTTGAGGCCCTGCTCGTTGAGCGTGGGCACATTGGGCAGCGCCGCCAGGCGGGTCAGCGAAGTCACGCCGTAAACCTTGACGCGGTTTTCCTTGATCAGCGGCACGGTCTGCGTGGTCTGGTCGCACAGCAGGTCCACCTGCCCGCCGAGCAGGTCATTCATGGCCGGGCCGGTGCCCTTGTAGGGAATGGTGTTGAGCTCCACGCCCATCTGGCTCTGGAACAGCAGTCCGCACAGGTGCGAGACCGCGCCCAGACCGGCGTTGGCCAGCGAGACCTTGCCGGCGTTGGCCTTGACATAGGTTTGCAGCTCGGCAAAGTTGGCGGCCGGGAAGTCCTTGCGCGCCAGCAGTGTCATCGGCACATCGACCACCTGGCCGATGTACTCGAAATCTTTCAGCGGGTCGAAACTCAGCTTTTTGTAGAGCGCAGGCGCGGTGGCCATGCCCATGTGGTGGATGAAGATGGTGTAGCCGTTGGCGGTGGCGCGTGCCACGCGCGCGCCGGCGATGGTGCCGCCGGCGCCCACGGTGTTTTCCACCAGCACGGTCTGGCCCAGCGCCTTGCCCATGGGGATGGCGATCATGCGGGCCACCACGTCGGTCGGGCCGCCGGCGGCAAAAGGCACGACCAGGGCCACCGGTTTGTCCGGGAAAGCCTGGCTGTGTGCTTGCGTGGCTGCGCCGAGGCCGAGGGCCGCGCTGCAGGCCAGCAGCAGGGTGTTGAGTTTGCGTTTGAATTTCATGCTTGTCTCCTTGTGGTTAAAAAATGCGGCGCTGTTCACCGCTATGCCTTCGAAAAAAATGAATGTCTCACCGATGGCCTCTCTGCTTGCCAACAACAATGACCCAGGCCGAATGACCACTGGTTCATGTCAGAAGGAAATCGTAAAACCACCATCCACCTTCAGGCACTGCCCATTGACGTACGTCGACATATCGGAACAAAAAAACAATGCAGGACCCACAATTTCCTCTGGCCGGCCCCATCTCTTCATGGGGTTTCGCCGCTCCATGTTCTCAACCACTTCCTTCTGACTGATCAGCTTGGCGTTGTATTCCGTTTCGAATGTTCCTGGCGCAATACTGTTGCAGGTGATTCCATACTGACCATAGGCGACTGCCAGGCCTTTTGTCATGGTCTCTACGGCCTTCTTTGTGATCGGGTAGATGAAATCGTTGGCCCTGACAAGGCTTCCCTGAATGGACGTCACATTGACAATGCGTCCCCATCCTCTGTCCTTCATGCCTGGAATCGTCTTTTTGCAAAGTGCAATTGTGGTCATCAGGTTATTGCGGACCACTTCATCCATTTCCTCCAGGGTCAGGCTCTCCAGGTCATGCCGTTTGCGTATCCCGGCGTTGTTCACCAGGATGTCCAGCTTGCCTATTTTCTTCAACTCGGCGTCCATTCCAGCTTCGTCTCTCAGATCGAAAACAACCGAGCCGACGTTCTTGAAATGTCGACGCAATTCTTCACATGCCTGATTGACCGTCTTCAAATCCCGTCCGTGGATGAATACATCGGCACCGGCATTCAGCAAGCCCCTGGCTATCTCCAACCCCAGGCCTTGCGTGGAGCCGGTGACGAGCGCCGTTTTTCCTTTTAATGTGATTTGTTCCATGGCGTCAGATTTCATAACCGGGGTTGCGTCTGTCCAGATATCTCAGCATGGCAGGCCACTCCATGATGCCAAATGGCCGGCGGACGTCGGGTTGATAAAGACGCCAGGTTTTGTCGACGATTTCCTCGCTGGGAATAATCACCCCACCCGGTGCATGAATTGCGTCAACCTGCGCCTTGCAAGCCATTTCCAGCCAATAAATGGTATTGAAGGCCTGCGCCACACTGGCACTCGCGACCAGCAATCCATGACTGCGCAAAATCATGGCGTCAGCATGGCCCAGGTCAGACACCAGGCGCTGTTGCTCATCCATGTCAATCGCCACGCTTTCATAGTCGTGATAGGCGATGTTCTTGAAGCGCATGGATGTTTGGGTAAGCGGCAGCAGTCCGCATTTCATCGCGGACACAGCCATCCCTGCCCTGGAATGCGTATGAATAACGCAGCCCACATCATGGCGCGCACCATGCACTGCACTATGGATCACATAGCCAGCCTGGTTGATGCCATAGTCAGAGTGACTGTTCTGCAAAACGTCTCCCTGCAGATTGATTTTTATCAGGCTGGATGCCGTGATTTCCTCGTACATGTACCCATAGGGATTGATGAGAAGTTCATCCGCATCACCGGGTATGCGCGCGGTGATGTGGTTGTAAATCAGGTCACTCATTCCAAAAAGTGACATCAACCTGTAACAGGCGGCCAGATCCACTCTGGCCTTCCATTCCTCGTCCGAAAATTTATTGGTCATGAAAACCTCGTTATCAATAACTCACTCAACTTTGATCTTCAGCGTTTTGATGACGTCATTCCATTTGGCGTTATCCGTGCTGACCATTTCAACGAACTCTTCGCGGCTCTTGCTGACAACAACTTCCGACCCCAAATTTTCCAGCCTCTTCCTGACTTCCGCCGTGGCCAGAACACTCTGGAGGTCAGCGAAAATCTTTTCGATCACTTTTTTATCAGTTCCTTTGGGTGCAAAAAATCCGAGCCAGGCCCCATAGTGAAATCCCTTGAGACCGCTTTCATCAATGGTTCGAACCTCTGGCGCCAATTCAGCACGTTTCATTGTGCTCACGGCGATGGCGTTGAACTTTCCTGACTTCACATGGGGGAGCGTCGACACCACTGTGTCAAACGTCATATCGACGCTGCCACCTATCACGTCGGTCTGCGCCTGACTACTCCCCTTGTACGGAATATGTTCAACAGCAATGCCTGCATCCCGCTTGACTATTTCCATCAACAGATGGCTGGTCGTTCCCTGGCCGATGGATGCATAGGAAAGTTTTCCTGGATTTTTTTTCGCGTAGTCGACAACTTCCGAAAAGCTTTTCAGATTTTTTCCATTGTTCGTCACCAACATATAGGGAAGCCAGGTCGTCTGGATAATGGGCTCAAAGTCCTCCAGTCCCTTGTAGTTGAGACTTCCATACAGCTTGGGATTGATATTCATCGGTGCCGTGGCAGACAGGGCCAGGGTATAGCCGTCATTTTTTGCATTCTTCAAACTGTTCAAGGCCAGACTTCCGCCCACGCCAGGTTTGTTTTCCACAATCACGGGCTGGCCCCACCGCCGGCTTAGTTGCTCTCCAATAATCCGGGCCACGGCATCTGTTGAGGTTCCGGGGGGAAAACCCACCATGATGGTCACATGCTTTTCCGGGAAGGTCTGGCTGCGAGCCTGCAGGGCGGTCCCCAGCGTGAGTGCGGTGGCGCAGGCCAGCAGCAGGGTTTTATGTTTCAGATTCATGCATGTCTCCTTGTTAAAAAAAATAGGCGGGGTTGGCCACCGTCTCATCGAAAATCTGTGTGTACATAGCCATGGCCTGTTTCGTGTCAGTCTGCAAGCGCCGCTTGTGCCAGCGTGCGCTCAGCCAGCCGCAACACGGGTGCATCGACCATGCGGCCATCAAGAGCGAACACGCCACCATCGGCGCTGCTGTTTTCCTCAAGCACCCTGCGCGCCCACTGCACTTCAAGCTCTGTCGGTCCGAGCGCGGCATTGACCGCGGCAATCTGCGACGGATGAATGCACAACTTCGCGCCAAAGCCGCTGCGCCGGCTGCGCGCGGCATCCAGCTGCAGTTGCGCCGTGTCGCTGGTGGCCGCTGTGACGCCGTCGACCGGCGCAGGCAAGCCGGCATGGCGCGAGGCCAGCACCAGCGCAAAACGCGCCGGCTGCAGCTCAAGCTCGTCGGGCCCGCAGGCCATGCCGAGGTCGGCCTGAATATCCAGGTTCCCGAAGACCAGCCGCGTCACGCCGGCACAGGCCGCCAGGCCATCGAGCGCGGCCAGGCCGGCAGCAGATTCGATCATGGGCAGCACGGCGCAGTCCGGACCGACAGCGGCGCTCAGCCGAACCAGATCGGCCACGGCTTCGGCCTTGGGCAGCACCACGCCGCCCAGTCCCGCTGTGGACAAGCCGCCCACCAGGGCGAGATCGTCCCCGTGCCAGGGCGTGCCGGCGGCATTGATGCGCACCAGCACGCGTGCGCGTTCGGCGGGCTGCAGGCTGTCAAAGCCGGCGGCCAGTTGCTGGCGCGCCAACACTTTGGCATCGGGAGCGACCGCGTCTTCCAGGTCGATGATCACGGCGCCCGCGCCAGAAGCCAGGGCTTTGCCATAACGCTCGGGCCGGTTGGCCGGCACAAACAGGAAGCTGCGCGCCGACGCGATGGCGTTCATGCAGCACCTGCCAGCAAGGGCCCGACTTTGGGATTGCGCGCGATGGCCCACAACCCATCGATGGCACGTGCCATCTCGTCTTCTGTCGCACCGCCACTGAAGGCCGCCAGGCGCTGCGCCTTGGCGGTGATCTCGTCGCGGCTCAGGGTGTTGCCGGGGTCGCCCTTGGGTTCGTCCACCCTGCCCTGCAGCGTGCGGCCGTCCGTGGTGGTGACCGTGACCTTGCCGATCCAGCGGCGCGGGTAGGCGGCATCGACTTCGGCATCCAGTTCCATCACCACCTTGTCGCGCAGCGCCACAGTCAGATCCTCCTGGAAATGTTTGTCGAACTCGACGAGGCCGGCGTGGCCGAATCGCGCGACCAGGCCCAGCACCGTGCCCATGGAGAACTTGCTCTGGTGCACCGTGGCGGGGTTGACCACCGGTCCCAGCACGTCGATCGCGCCCTGGTGCACATGGGTGACCACACGCGCGAGGTCGGCCGGCTTGAGACCGTTGGACTGCATCACCTGCAGAAGCGCGTCGGCCGCCGGATGGGTGTGGCGGCAGGACGCGTGGTACTTGAAGGAGGTTTCGGCCGTAGCCCAGCGTGTGCCCAGGCCGTCGGTGAGCTTTGCGGGGTCGGCGTCGCTGGACATGCCGGCGGCCATGCCCTGCGGGCCTTCGAGGATTTGCGCGGCGCCGGTGAAACCCTCACCTGCGATGCAGGCCGACATCAACCCGGCGGCCGCGGCGTGAGCGGTGTGCAACTGCTTGGAGTCGGCAGCGGTTCGCAAAAACTCCCACAGCCCGGCCGACTGGGTGCCGGCGGAGCCGAAGGCATGCTGCATCTGCGCCGCATTGAGGCCCAGCAGGCTGCCGGCGGCGGCTGCAGCGGCCAGCGTGCCGGCGGTGCCGGTGGTGTGGAACACCTTGTAGTGGGACCGGCCCAGAAACTCACCGACGCGGATGCCGACTTCGTAGCCCGCGACGGCGGCGGTCAGCAAGGCCTTGCCGCTGCTGCCCAGGGTTTGCGCCATCGCCAGCGCCGCCGGAAACACCACGGTGGCCGGATGGAACACCGAGCCGTTGTGCACATCGTCCTGCTCGGCCACATGAGAGGCGGCGGCATTGGCCATGGCCGCGAAGTAGGCGCTGCTGCGGCTGCGCTTGATCAGCACCTCGGCGGCGCCGTCCGTGGGGCCCATGCTGGCGGCAAAGGCCGTAAGGGTTTCGACCGGGCGCGAGCCCTTGCCGGCGATGGCCGAACCGAACCAGTCCACCAGCAGGTCTTCGGTTTTGGCGATGACGGTGGCGGGAATGTTTTCAAACTTCAAGCCGGCGGCAAAGGCCGCGAGCTGGGTGCTGGGGCCTGGCTGTGTGGTGTTCATGTGTGTGTCATTTTTCAAGTAAAAAAGCTTGCTAGCCCATGTCGGATATGGGGATAACGCTATCAATTAAATAGCGCCCGCCTGCTGCAGCACAGCAATGCCGGCATCACCCTGGCCCAGTTCGCGCAGGATGGCCTGGGTGTGCTGGCCGACCGCAGGAATGGCATCCATGCGGTAGTCGAAGCTGCTGATGCGCCCCGGGGGCAGCAAGGCGGGAATGTCGCCGACCGGGCTGGCGACATCGCGCCAGCGATCACGTGCCCTGAGCTGCGGATGCGCCCACAGGCCGGCCATGTCGTTCATGCGGGCGTTGGCGATCTGCGCCTCGTCGAGCTTGCTGCTGACTTGCGCGGTTGTCATGCCGGCAAAGGCCTGCAGGATGATGGCCTTGAGCGCGTCACGGTGTTCGTTGCGGCGGAAGTTGCTGTCGAAACGCGGATCGGTCGCCAGCGCCGGCTGCGCCAGCACCACGTCGCAGAAGATGCGCCACTCGCGTTCGTTCTGCAGACCCAGCATGACGGTGCCGCCGTCGCCGGCCGCGAAGGGGCCGTAGGGGTAAATCGTGGCATGCGAGGCAGCGCTGCGCGGCGGCGGCGTGGCGTCGCCGTAGGCGTAATACATGGGGTAGCCCATCCATTCGGCCAGCGATTCCAGCATGGACACGTCGATGTGGGACCCCTTGCCGGTCTTGCCGCGCTGCAGCAGCGCGGCCAGCACGCTGGAATAGGCATACATGCCGGCGGCGATGTCGGCAATCGAATTGCCGGCCTTGCTGGGCTCGTCGGGCGTGCCGGTCACCGACAGGAAACCCGCCTCGCTCTGGATCAGCAGGTCGTAGGCTTTTTTGTCGCGGTAAGGGCCGTCGTCGCCGTAGCCCGAGATGTCGCAGACGATCAGCTTCGGCAGGGTCTTGCTCAGTTCGTCAAAGCCCAGGCCCATGCGCGCCGCTGCGCCTGGCGCCAGGTTCTGCACCAGCACGTCGGCAGTCTCCAGCAACTGCTTGAGCACCGCCAGCGCAGCAGGCTGCTTGAGGTCCAGTGTCAGGCTTTCCTTGGATCGGTTCACCCACACGAAGTGCGAGGCCATGCCGTCCACACGCTGGTCGTACGCCCGCGCAAAGTCACCCACACCGGGGCGCTCGACCTTGATGACACGCGCGCCCAGGTCGGCCAGCTGGCGTGTGCAGAAAGGCGCGGCGATGGCGTGTTCCAGGGAGATGACGGTGATGCCATCCAACGGGCGTGTTTGTGGGGTCATGGGTTTTCCCTCTAAACCCGGCTTGCTATAGCCGTGATGTTGATTTCGGAAGCAGTTGGTTTGCGATGCATGCCGGGGGTTGCCCGGCGGCAAGTAACTTTCTTTTGCTTCGCCAAAAGAAAGTCACCAAAGAAAAGGCGACCCGATGGTCCGGGTCCCCTGCGCTGCGCTCCGGGGCAACCTGCGGTGCTCGCCGAAAACG
>JBEIOV010000017.1:0-67557 GCA_040377375.1 Hylemonella sp. | reverse complement strand
GTCACGCTGATCAAGGGCGGGATGGCCAAGTACGGCATCAAGAACCCGATCTTCAAGCCCAGCGTGATCACGCCGGCCTACAACGACTACCTGATCTTCGAAGGCATCTCGGTGGACGAGGCCGGCAAGCAGTACTACCTCGACGTCAATGTCGCCTACCGCCAGGCCTGCCTGAATGCCATCGAGTACCTCAAGAAGTTCGGCTACTCCGGCGCGCAGGCCTATTCCATCCTCGGCACGGCGCCGGTGCAGGGCCACATTAGCGGGGTGGTCGATGTGCCCAACGCCTGCGCCACGCTGTGGCTGCCCACGCAGATCTTCGACTTCGACATCAACCCGAACGCGCTTGGGCCCGTCAAGCACATCGACGGCAAGATCGACATGCCGCTGTCGCACGACCTGATCTGACGCAAAGCGAGCACAGCCCATGCCAACCTATGACTACGCCTGCCCCCGGTGTGGGGGCTTCGATGCGTTTCGCACCCTGGCCGCGCGCAACGAGGCTGCCGCTTGCCCCGGCTGCGGCGGCGCCGCGCCACGCGTTTTTGCCAGCGCCCCGCACCTGGCGCTGATGGAGGGCAGCACACGCCGCGCCATGGATGTCAACGAGCGCGCCCGGCACGAGCCCAAGCGTTCGGGCGACTACGCGCGGCTCAAACACCCTGCCGGTTGCGGCTGCTGTTCCACGGGCAAACGCGCAGCCACGGTGACGGCGCCCAGCGGCAGCAAGGCCTTCCCGGGCAAGCGCCCCTGGATGATCAGTCACTGACCGCGTGGTCGCATCAACGAATGAGGTCAATATGATTCACGGCGATATATCAAGCAGCAAGGACACCGTCGGCGTGGCGGTGGTCAACTACAAGATGCCCCGGTTGCACAGCCAGGCCGAGGTGCTGGACAACGCGCGCAATATTGCCCGCATGGTCGAAGGCATGAAGCTGGGCCTGCCCGGGCTGGACCTGGTGATCTTCCCGGAGTACAGCACCCACGGCATCATGTACGACGCCAAGGAGATGTACGAGAACGCGGCCACCGTGCCGGGCGCCGAGACGGACATCTTCGCCGCGGCCTGCCGCAAGGCCAAGGTCTGGGGCGTGTTCTCGCTGACCGGCGAGCGGCATGAAGAGCATCCCCGCAAGGCGCCTTACAACACCCTGATCCTGATGAACGACCAGGGCGAGATCGTGCAGAAGTACCGGAAAATCATGCCCTGGACGCCGATCGAAGGCTGGTACCCCGGCGAGCGCACCTACGTGAGCGATGGGCCCAAGGGACTCAAGATCAGCCTGATCATTTGCGACGACGGCAACTACCCCGAGATCTGGCGCGACTGCGCCATGAAAGGGGCCGAGCTGATCGTGCGCTGCCAGGGCTACATGTACCCGGCCAAGGAGCAGCAGATTCTCATCAGCAAGGCCATGGCCTTTGCCAACAACACCTATGTGGCGGTGGCCAACGCGGCCGGTTTCGACGGCGTGTACTCCTACTTCGGGCACTCGGCGCTGATCGGCTTCGACGGGCGCACGCTGGGCGAGTGCGGCGAGGAGGAGATGGGCATCCAGTACGCGGCCCTGTCCAAGAGCCTGATCCGCGATTTCCGGCGCAATGGCCAGTCGGAGAACCATCTCTTCAAGCTGCTGCACCGCGGCTACACGGGCATGATCAACTCGGGGGACGGGGACAAGGGGGTGGCGACCTGCCCCTACGACTTTTATGCCAACTGGCTGCGGGATCCCGAGGGCACACGCAAGCAGGTGGAGTCATTCACCCGCAGCACGATAGGCACCGACGAGGCGCCGATCGCCGGGATTCCCAACCAGAGCACCGTGGCGCCATAACGCCGACGGCCAAGCCGGCGCCCGGCGGCACGCCCGGTCCGGCGACGGGATCCATTCGGTCAACCCCAGGCCGGGCCCGATCGCGGGCCGCATACGCCACACGGCGTATTTCCACTTCGCCCTGGCTTCCCTAGAGTGAACCCATCGTTGCGCAAAAGCCGTTTTATCCGGCCGCCGTGCGGCGAGATGGAAAATTTCACCTACAGGAGAAGCACACATGCAACGTCGTTTTACCCTCAAGGCGCTTACCGCCGCAGTCGCCCTGGCGGGCATCTCAATCCTGCCAGCCCATGCCGCCGACACCATCAAGGTCGGCGTGCTGCACAGCCTGTCGGGCACCATGGCCATTTCCGAGACCGTGCTCAAGGACACGGTGCTCATGGCCATTGACGAGATCAATGCCAAGGGCGGCGTGCTGGGCAAGAAGCTCGAGCCCGTGGTGGTGGACCCGGCTTCCAACTGGCCGCTGTTCGCTGAAAAGACCAAGCAGCTGCTCGGCCAGGACAAGGTGGCCGTGATCTTCGGCTGCTGGACCTCGGTGTCGCGCAAGTCGGTGCTGCCCGTGGTGGAGGAAATGAACGGCCTGCTGTTCTACCCCGTGCAGTACGAGGGCGAGGAGCTGTCCAAGAACGTGTTCTATACCGGTGCCGCGCCCAACCAGCAGGCCATTCCCGCCGTGGACTACCTGATGAGCAAGGACGGCGGCGGCGCCAAGCGCTGGGTGTTGCTGGGCACCGACTACGTGTACCCCCGCACCACCAACAAGATTTTGCGCGCCTACCTGAAATCGAAAGGCGTGAAAGAGACCGACATCGACGAGAAATACACCCCGTTCGGCCACTCGGACTACCAGACCATCGTGGCCGACATCAAGAAGTTCTCCGCCGGCGGCAAGACGGCCGTGGTGTCCACCATCAACGGCGACTCCAACGTGCCGTTCTACAAGGAACTCGGCAACGCGGGCCTGAAGGCCAAGGACGTGCCGGTGGTGGCCTTCTCTGTGGGAGAAGAGGAACTGCGCGGCGTGGACACCAAGCCGCTGGTGGGCCACCTGGCGGCCTGGAACTATTTCATGTCGCTCAAGAACCCGGCCAATGACGAGTTCACCAAGAAATGGGCGGCCTACGCCAAGGCCAAGAAGCTGCCCGGCGCCGACAAGCCCTTGACCAACGACCCGATGGAGGCCACCTACATCGGCATCAACATGTGGAAGCAGGCAGTCGAGAAAGCCAAGTCCACCGACACCGACAAGGTGATTGCCGCCATGGCTGGCCAGACCTTCAAGGCGCCCAGCGGCATCGTCTCCAAGATGGACGAGAAGAACCACCACCTGCACAAGTCGGTGTTCATCGGTGAAGTCAAGGCCGACGGCCAGTTCAACGTGGTGTGGAAGACGCCCGGCCCGGTCAAGGCCAAGCCCTGGTCTCCCTATATCGAAGGCAACGACAAGAAGCCGGATGAGCCTGTGAAGAAGTAAATAGGACGCCCCCCGAAGCGGCCGCTGGCCGCCCGGTGCCGATGCCGGAGGCTCCGGCCCTTCGGGGCCGTCCAAACCAGCGCAAGCAGGTTTGGAGCCGCGGCCCTCAGCCCCCACTGGGGGCGCGCGGCCGCTTGGGACGGCCCTGCGCAGCGCGCCCCCGCTTGGGCTCACTGTACTCAGGGATTTGCAGCGTGGGCACGGCCTGCTGTGTCCACCCTACAGGTTCTTTTATGCTGATTCGTTGCCTATCCATTTTTGCTATATGTTTGATAGCAGCTCACGCCCATGCATTAACGGCTGCAGAGGCAAAAGCCATTGCAATCGGAGAGACGGATGCGCGCATCGAGGCCTTGAACCAGGCTGCCGCAACGGCCGATGAGCGCACGGCTGCATTCTTGCAGGCCATGGCGCAGGACGCCGTCAAGGTGGCGGGCGACAAGGTGTTCATGCTCCAGGATGGCCAGGGCCTTGACCCGGTGAGCGGCGCTCCGGTTGCCGTGCCCGACAGCGCGGAAGACGTGATCAGCAACAACCGCATGCGCGGCGAGCTCGATTCCGCGCTGGCGGCGCTGCGGCTTTTCTCGGCGGACGAGAAGACCCGCCGCGCGGCGATTCGGCAGCTGCAGAGCGATGCCGACGAAAGCAAGCTGCCCCTGATTGAAAAAGCCTACGCGGCGGAGAAAAACCCCCAGATCAAGGAAGCGCTGGGTCTGGTGCGTGCCGCGGCCCTGCTGGGCAGTGCCGACATGGCCAAACGCCTGGAAGCAGCCAGGCTGCTGGCACAGAGCACCCAGGCCGCGACCAAGACCCTGTTGCTCGACCACCTGAAAACCGAGACCGAGCCCGCGGTCCGGGCGGCGCTGTCCGCCTCGCTCAGGACGGTGGAAGGCGCGCTGGCCTGGGGCGACCGGCTGGGCGCGATATTCAGCGGCATCAGCCTGGGCTCCATCCTGCTGCTGGTGGCGCTGGGACTGGCCATCACCTATGGGCTCATGGGGGTGATCAACATGGCCCATGGCGAACTGATGATGATTGGCGCCTACGCCACCTACGTGGTGCAGGGCCTGTTCCAGAAATACCTGCCCGCGGCGTTTGACTGGTATCTGGTGGCCTCGGTCCCGGTGGCCTTCATGGCCTCGGCCCTGATGGGAGCGGCGCTGGAGCGCGGCGTGATCCGCTTCCTCTACGGCCGTCCGCTGGAAACCCTGCTGGCCACCTGGGGCATCAGCCTGATGCTGATGCAGGGTGTGCGCACGCTGTTTGGCGCGCAAAACGTGGGGGTGGAAAACCCCTCGTGGATGAGCGGTGGCGTGCAGGTGCTGGGCAATCTGTCGCTGCCCTTCAACCGGCTGGTGATCATCGGCTTTGCCGTTGCCGTGCTGCTGGGGGTGGCCTGGCTGATCGGCCGCACGCGCCTGGGCCTGTTCGTGCGCGGGGTCACGCAAAACCGCCCGATCGCGGCGTGCATGGGCGTGAACACGGCACGCGTGGACACCTATGCCTTCGCCTTGGGCTCGGGCATTGCGGGGCTGGCGGGCTGCGCTTTAAGCCAGGTCGGCAATGTCGGGCCCGACCTGGGGCAGGGTTATATCGTGGACGCCTTCATGGTGGTGGTGCTCGGTGGCGTGGGCCAGCTTGCCGGCACGGTGTATGCCGCCATGGGCCTGGGAGTGTTGAACAAGTTCCTGGAAGGCTGGACCGGCGCCGTGCTGGCCAAGATTGCCGTGCTGGTGTTCATCATCATCTTCATCCAAAAGCGTCCGCAAGGCATTTTTGCCATGAAGGGCCGCGAGGTATGAATACCCCCCGGCTTGCCCACTGCGTGTGGCCGCTTTCCCCCTTGCAGGGGGCAACACCAGCAGCCCGGCCACGCCGGTTCCGCGGTGTTCCTCGAACGGGCCGCGCTTTGCGGGCCAGCGCCCTTCACTGGCGGAACAACTGACATGAATACAAGCACTGTCATTCCACGCGTTCAGTTGCCCCCAAAGTCGCCGCTGCTCACGCGCACCGGCTGGAGCGCCTTCGTCATCGCGCTCATCGTGGTGTGCGCGGTCGCGCCCGTGCTCAACCTGCTGGTGCCCAAAGACAGCCTGTTCCACATGAGCGACTACGCCGTGGCGCTGTGCGGGCGCATCATGTGCTACGCCATCTGCGCGCTGGCCATGGACCTGATCTGGGGCTACACCGGCATCCTGTCGCTGGGGCATGGCGTGTTTTTTGCGCTTGGCGGCTACGCCATGGGCATGTACCTCATGCGCCAGATCGGCACGGATGGCAATTACAAAAGCAGTCTGCCCGACTTCATGGTGTTTCTGGACTGGAAGACACTGCCCTGGCACTGGGCCTTCAGCGACAGCTTCGTGGCGACCCTGGTCCTGATCGTGGCGGTGCCCGGACTGGTGGCTTTCGTGTTCGGCTACTTCGCCTTTCGCTCGCGCATCAAGGGAGTCTACTTTTCCATCATCACGCAGGCCATGACCTTTGCGGCCATGCTGCTGTTTTTCCGCAATGAAACCGGCTTTGGCGGCAACAATGGCTTCACCGATTTCAAGCGCATCCTGGGCATTCCGATTGCCACCCCCGGCATGCGCATGACACTGTTCGTGCTCACCGGCCTGACGCTGCTGGGCTTTTTCCTGCTGGCCCGCTGGCTGGTGAGCGCCAAGTTCGGCCGGGTGCTGCAGGCCATACGCGATGCCGAGACCCGGGTGATGTTCTCGGGCTATAACCCGATCGGCTACAAGCTCACCATCTGGACCATTTCGGCCATGATGTGCGGCGTGGCGGGGGCGCTGTACGTGCCGCAGGTGGGCATCATCAATCCGGGCGAGATGAGCCCGGCCAATTCGATTGAAATTGCCATCTGGACCGCGGTGGGCGGGCGCGCCACGCTGATCGGCCCCATCGTGGGTGCTTTCATCGTCAACGGCGCCAAGAGCTGGCTGACGGTAGCTTATCCGGAGTTCTGGCTGTACTTTCTGGGCGCGCTTTTCATCGTGGTCACCTTGTTCCTGCCCGATGGCGTGGTCGGGCTGGTGAAAAAACTCAAGGGAGCTTCGAAATGAGCGGCGCCGGACCGTCCCAAGTGGCGAAGGACCCCTCAGGGGGCAGCGCGGCACGCAAAGTGGCAAGCGTGAGGGTAGACGCATGACACCGGACCTGCTGGAGCAAGGGGCCCGCCGCCTGGAGGAACGCCAGCAACAAAAGCAGCCGGGCCATACCGAGTCGGGTGGGCGTGCGGCAAGTTTCTCGCGCGTCATGACACCGGGCGAAGTCGATGTCGCTCACGGCCGCATCCTGTACCTGGAGGAGGTGAGCGTGAGTTTTGATGGCTTCAAGGCCATCAACAATCTCTCGCTCGATATTGCCCCGGGTGAGCTGCGCTGCATCATCGGGCCCAACGGCGCAGGCAAGACCACGATGATGGACATCATCACGGGCAAGACGCGTCCGGACGAGGGAACGGTGTACTTCGGCAGCACGATCGACCTGCTGCGCCATACCGAGCCCGAGATCGCGCAGCTCGGCATTGGGCGCAAGTTTCAAAAGCCCACGGTATTCGAGCAGCTCACGGTCTTCGAGAATCTGGAGCTGGCCCTCAAGACCCACAAGGGGGTCCGGGCCTCCATGTTCTTTCACCTGGATTCGGCGCAGGCCGACCGGCTGGCCGAGGTGCTGCACACGATTCACCTGGCCGACAGTGTGTCGCGGCAGGCCGGGACCTTGAGCCACGGGCAGAAGCAGTGGCTGGAAATCGGCATGCTGCTGATGCAGGACCCCAAATTGCTGCTGCTCGACGAGCCGGTGGCCGGCATGACGGACGAGGAAACGGCGCGCACCGCCGAGTTGTTTCTTTCGCTCAAGGGCAGGCACTCGCTGATGGTGGTGGAGCACGACATGAGCTTCATCAAGACGATTTCGGAGATCGTGACCGTGCTGTGCGATGGCGCCGTGCTGGCGCAGGGGACGCTGGATCAGGTGCAGGCGGATGAGCGGGTGATTGAGGTTTATCTGGGGAGATGATCTTGCTCTCTCCTTTACCTCATCGCTTTGGCCTGTACCCCTGCGGGGAGGCATTGCCGGGATATTTGTCCGATGGAATTAGATTATTGGTGTTCGAAGAAGCCGGGTCTCGCCCCGGTGGGCGAGGTACTTTTCTTTGCTTCGCCAAAGCAACGTACCCAAAAGAAAGGCGAGCCGGATTCGTCGGCCCTGCGCTGCGCTACGGGCACGCTGCGTTGCTCGGCCCGGGCGGGGTGCGCACAAACTCGGCTAGCGCCTCAGACATGTGCGCCCCTTTTTTCGCCCGGTCCTGCGCTACTCGCCTCCTCATAACGGCGGTGAAGTCCGAACAAACAGCAACCAACAGCCCGCCAACCCCACAAGGACGCGCCACGGCGCGTCCTTGTGGGGTTGGGTATTCTGTATCCGGCTCGCCTTCTCTTTGCTTACTTTCTCTTGGCGAAGCAAGAGAAAGTGAGTCGCCCGCCGGGGCGAGACCCGGCAAAGCAGCCCCACCAGGGCCATCCCGGAACGGCAAGAACATGGGAGCATATTGACATGCTCAACGTCAAAAACATCAACCAGTATTACGGCGGCTCCCACATCCTGCGCGACGTCAGCCTGCAGGCGCATCTCGGCAAGGTCACGGTGGTGCTGGGGCGCAATGGGGTGGGCAAGACCACGCTGCTCAAGTCGCTCATGGGGCTGGTGCCGATCAAGACGGGCAGCATCGAGTTCGACGGCGTTCCGATTCACAACGCCACGCCCTACGAGCGGGCCCGCGCCGGCATCGGCTTTGTGCCGCAGGGGCGCGAAATATTTGCCCGCTTGACGGTGGAGGAAAACTTGCTCATGGGGCTGGCGTACAAGAATGCCGGCACGCCGATTCCGGCCGAGCTGTATGAACTGTTTCCGGTCCTCAAGCAGATGCTGCACCGGCGCGGCGGCGACCTGTCGGGCGGGCAGCAGCAGCAGCTCGCCATCGCAAGAGCCCTTGCCGCCAGCCCGAAGCTGCTGATCCTGGACGAGCCCACCGAAGGCATCCAGCCCAGCATCATCAAGGACATCGGGCGCGTCATCCGCATGCTGGCCAGTCGTGGCGACATGGCCATCCTGCTGGTGGAGCAGTACTACGATTTCGCGCAGGAGCTGGCCGATGACTACGTGGTCATGGAGCGTGGCGCTGTGCTGGCGCGTGGTCTGGGCAAGGACATGCAAGCCAGCGGAGTCCGCCAGCTGGTGGCGATTTGAGGCCGGTGCATTCTGCCGGCGCGAACCAGTCCGGGATGGACCCGGGCGCAGCGCGCGCTAAGGGCTTTCCGGTGTGACGCGGCCTGCGGTCAGCAGGATCGCGCCGCCGGTCTGACGCGCTTGTTCCAGCGCAGTCGAGCGGGTGCTCACTGAACCAAAGCGCGTGCGCAAGTCCCGGATGGTCTGCGCCAGCTCCTGGGTTTGCTCGATCTTGCTTTCGTAACGCTGTAGAACCAGGTGCGCGGTTTCAATCAGCCTGGCATTGAGCGTGGCGTTGCCGTGGAAGATAAGGCTCTTGACGGCCGCTGTGGGGTCTCCTTCCAGGCTGAGCGTGAGCGCACTCTCCGTGATCTTGACGACTTGCGCATGGCAGGCTCGGACGCGTTCCGCGTACGGCGGGTGGATGGCCGCCGCGCCGGCGAGCAGCTCTGTCAAGGAGCGGCTGGTGCAAAAGCGCATGCCCAGCGTGTCGATCACGGACTCCACCTCGTCGAGCTGGATGGCCTTGTTGGCCAGCTGCCCCATCAGTGCCAGCAGGTTGGATGCCGCCTCGAAGTCGAACCCGGGAGTCCTCACGCCGGTGACCAGCGCGCGCACCGCCTGCACCACCCGGGCAAACTGGCGATCCTGGATCAGCACCAGGGCTTCCACAATCCCTGACAGACGCTGGTTGCGCGCATTGTCAGGATTCTTCTCCAGTATCTGCTTGAAGTCGTCGCGGCAGCGCTTGAGTCCTTTCTTGTCCTCGCTTTCCAGATGGGCGAATGCCAGCAGGACCAGCGTCTGGCAGTCGAACATCTTGGAGTCGCGGCCCAGGCGGGTCGTGCGGGCGAGTATTTTTTCGGCTTCCGCCCGGTCCCCGGAGTAAAACGTCATCATGCCAAGATTCTGGAGCCGGCTGATGGAGCTCGGCGTCAGCTCACTCGCCATTTTGTAGGTGGCCAGTGCCTGATCGAAATTGCCGAGTTCGAATTGGGCACGGCCCAAGACATCGTAGGCATCGGCGTAGTCCGGGTCTTCGCCGATCAGCTTTTCAAGTATGCTGACGGCCTGGGTCTTCTGGCCCGCTTCCAGCAGCGAGCGCGCAACACCCAGCTTGGCCCAGGGCAGGGTTTTGGCGGCGATCACCGCCGCGTACAGACGCTGCGCCGCGGCGTAGCGCTCCAGGCGCAACAGCAGTTCGGCGCCGATGCGGGCAGCGTAGAGCCAGAACTCGCCCTGGGTGTTGAACCGTTCCAGACAGAGCTCGGCGGCGAGCTGAAAGTCTTCGGCTTCAATGGCGGAAAAAATCTCCCCCAGCGAAATCTTGCGAATGCGGGCCTGCCGCAGGCGCTCCTCGAGATTGCTGGCGCTGTGAGGCTTGAGCAAATAGCCATCCAGCGCCGATTCGGCGGCTTCCGCCACCTTGGCATAGGTGGCCTCTCCGGTGACCATGATGAAGACGGTTGAAAACGGCAGAATCTGGTTGCGCCGCAGGTCGTCCAGCAAATCCTGCCCCGAGGTTGAACCGTCGCCGAAATGGTGTTCGCACAGAACCACGTCAAAAGTCTGGTATTCAAGCTGGCGACGTGCTTCAGTCAGGCGTGAGCATTGCACCACCCTGCCGACGCCAAAATCCCGCAGTTGGGATACCAGTATGGCGCGGGACGTCGGATTGCTGTCAATCACAAGTGCCTGGGACGAGGCAAGATCGTCTTCAGGCGAAGCCATCTGGGGTTTCCTGGTGGCACAAAAAAACAGCGCGCTTGATAATGATTCTTGTCTCCTCTGCCGTGTGCATGCGCCGCAAGCCGCTGCGGTCTGGAGCCTGAATGATAGCAACGCAATGGCGTCACGTGGACCAGATGCGGGGAGGGGTTGCCGGTATATTCCAGAAATGACCGCGCCAGACGGTCCAGATGCTTCTGAGCAGGTTCATGGCGGGCTCCACCAGGGGGGCCAATACCCGCACCACAAGTACCTGGGCGTCGGGGCTGGTGGCGCCCGCGGTGTGGCAAAGGGGATGGATGTCAATGACTTGCCGCGCCGCATCCAGCGCGTTTTGGCGCCGCTCCCGGTCCAGCGGGCTGCCCGACATGAAAAAAATGGATGCCATGCAGCGCTGGCCCGCCAGTCCCAGCGGGCTGTCCATGAGATGCGCGTCTGCCGCGGCCAGCAGGCCGCGCTCCCGCCAGAGTCCGGGGACTTCAATGTGCTGGCAAAAGCTGCCGCGCTCGAACGGCTGGTTGGCGTGGGGCAGGCCCAGTGCCGTCACGTCCCAGCCGATGAATTCGGCACCGGGCGCCAGCTCGACGGTCAGCCGGTTTTCGGCCAGGCAGCCATCGTGACAGATCGCTTCCAGCGGCAACCATTCAAGGCGGGCGTGTTGCGCCAGCGCCATGTGGACGTGCTGCAGGGCCGGATCGCCCGCGGACCGGTAGAAGCGGGTCGCGCCGGGCGTCGTGATCAGGCCATGCGTGCCCGCGCCGGCCGCAACGCGTATGTCCAGCGTGTCGCCCCCGACCAGGCCACCCGGGGGATGGACCAGCACGTTGTGGCAGACCGCGTCGCCCTCGGGGTAGAGGCTTTGCAGGATGCGCAACGGCCCGTTGTGCTCGTAGCGGGCCACGGTGCGATCGGACTCCACACGGTAGTCAAGTTGAAGTCGGGCGTGCCATGGCATAGGGGGGGGGTCGGGCGCTGTGAAGGCGGTCAACACCAGCTGACAGCCACTAACTGCCACGCATTGTATAGGCCGACCGCGTCTCGTTGGCCCAAGGGCGCACTGTTCGCAATCGGGCTCAAACCGGGGCGGCCGCTTGCCGCAGTTTGTCCCAGATGCGAAGTTTTCCCGGGTTGAGCAGGCCCTGCGGGTCGAACCGCTTTTTGATTTCCAGCACGGCCGGGTCGAGTTTGTTCTGCTTGCCATCCTCGACGATATAGACATGCGGGTTGTTGATTTGCACGCCGTGATCACGGTAGATATTCATGATCTCGTTGAGGCGTTCCTCCGAGGTGTAGCGAATCAATTGGAGGCCGCTGCAATTGAAGTCGCCCTCCTTGGTGCGGAGAAACTCCAGATGCATCAGGACTTCACCGCCGAGGGCTTTTTCCAGGGCCTTGACCTGCTCCAGATAGCGTGCGGGATCGAATCCGCTTTGAATATAGGTGATGCTCTTGTCAATCTTGAGGGCATTGAGCGTTGTATGGTTCCAGGTGTACTCAAGCAGCGTCCTGCTACCGGCCTGTACCTCCTCCGCGCTTTTCCGGTAAGTCATCTTGCCGCCATGGGCTGTCACCATGTCGAGCGTTGCGGCTTCGGATTGGGGCGCCAGCAGCAACAGCACCGCATGGCAATGCCGGGGCAGAAAGTCGGCCAGGGCGGTCATGTACTCGGGAATGGGCGCCGCCAGAAAGCAGACCTCTTTTTTCACCAGTCCAGGGGCTCGGGTGAAACGGCTGGAGAACTCAAGCGCATCGTCAAAGCGGTCAAAAATGGCGATGCATTCGGTCCAGGGCACGGCGGGTGCCAGTGCCACCTCCAGCTCCAGCACGATGCCGTTGGTTCCGTAGGTGTGATGCAGCAGCATGGCTTCAGCGCCCCGCAACTCCAGCGTCCGCGGCTCGGCCTCCACCGTCATCACCCGCACGCCCAGCACATTGCCGGGCGCGGCCAGCGGGCCGTAGTTGATGGAGCCAGCGCCGCCAAAGCCTCCTCCAAACAACCCACCCAGCGTCGCGCTGCGGAAGGTGGAGGGCAGCCAGCGAAGCTCCTGGCCGCCGAGTCGCGCCTGCGCGTCGAAGTCAGCCAGACGGATGCCGGCCTGCGCCCGGCCAATGCCGCCCTGTACCCAGCCGAAACCGTTGTAGCCACTCATGTCCAGGATGAGTCCGCCCTGGAGCGGGGTCGCCTGGCCATAGTTGCCGGTGCCGCTGCCGCGCACCGTGATGGGGATGCCTGCCCTGGCGCAGGCCGTCACCACCTGGCGGATTTCTTCCTCGGTGCGCGGACGAACGGCAATATCACCGCGCTTGTCTTGCAGTTGCCGTTTGAGAACGGGGCTGAACCAGGAGAAATCCTGGGAAAGGCGGCTCACCTTGGAAGGGTCCGTGATCCAGTCAAGGGCGGGCAGTTCCAGCGGCAACTGGGGTGCCGTCAAATCAATCGTCGTCATGTGTTTTCCTGATGGACTAGTCATGTGAAATTTCACTGGTGTGCCAGCTGCCCAGGGCCCACTTCGACAACCAGGCCATCAGGGCAAACAGCGTCACACCCGTCAGGGAAATAAGCAGCAGGGCAGCAAACATCCGGGGAATGTTGAGCTGGAACCCGGATTGGAGAATCTGGTAGGCCAGACCCGCGCCGGTGCCCCCTGTTCCCGCCACGAACTCGGCAACCACGGCGCCAATCAGGGCCAGTCCGCTGGAGATGCGCAGTCCGCCAAAGAAGTAGGGCAGGGCGCTCGGGATGCGCAGGCGGATCAGCGATTGCAGCCGGGTGGCCCGGTTGAGACTGAAATAGCTTTGCAGATCAGGCTCGATGCTGCGCAAACCCAGCGTGGTGTTGCTGATGATGGGAAACAGCGCGACAAGCGCGGCGCAGATCACCATGGACAAGGTCGGGTCCCTGACCCAGATGATGATCAGCGGCGCGACAGCGACGATGGGCGTGACCTGCAGCAGCACGGCGTAGGGGAACAGGGCCGTCTCGATGAATTTGCTCTGCACAAACAGGAACGAGATCAGGACACCCGCCACGGTGGCCGCGATGAAAGCCAGCAGCGTGATCTTTAGCGTCACCCACAGCGCCAGACCCAATGGGGCCCAATCGGTGAGCAAGGTCTTGAACATCAGCACGGGCGAGGGCACCAGGTAGGGGGGCAGTTCCATCGCCGTGACCAGGCCCTGCCAGGCCAGCACGAGCACCAGGCCCACAAGCAGGGGATAGGCCACGCGCTGAACGCGAGGGCGTCGCAGCAAGGGCGTGAAGGGCTTCATGCGGCGTCCTCGTGCGCGCTGGCACGCAGCAGGCTGTCCTGGAGTTGGCGGGCATAAGCGCTGAACTGGGGCGAGACCATGAAGTCGGCTGTGCGCGGGTGGGGTTCGTCGATGTGGAACTCTTCCACCACGCGGCCTGGGCGCGCCGCCATCATGACCACGCGGCTGGACAGGAACACGGCCTCGTGGATGGAGTGGGTGACAAAGATCACGGTGAGTTTCTTCTTGCGCCACAGGTCCAGCAGTTCGGCATCGAGCTTGTGGCGCGTGATCTCGTCCAGCGCGCCAAAGGGCTCGTCCATGAGCAGCAGATCGGGCTTGACGACCAGGCCCCGTGCAATCGATACCCGCATCTGCATGCCGCCCGACAGGGCCCGGGGCAGTGCGTCGGCAAACTTCGACAGGCCCACCAGGGCCAGTGCCTCGGTCACACGCGTGTCCGCTTCGCGGCGCGGCACACCGGCCAGGTCCAGTGGCAGACGAACATTGCTGCGTACGCTGGCCCACGGCATCAAAGTGGGTGACTGGAACACGAAGGCGATCTTGTGCCCGCCCTGATCGAGCTGGTGGACGGGCTTGCGCCAGCGCATGATGCGTCCATCGCTGGGCTCCAGCAAACCGGCCACCATTTTGAGCAGGGTGCTTTTCCCGCAGCCGGAGGGCCCCAGCAAGGTGATGAACTCGCCTTGCTCTATGCACAAGTCCACGGGCATCAGGGCCCGCGTGCCATTCGGGTAGGTCTTTTCGGCCGACAGCACCTCGACGGCGGGGGGCGTCTGTGCGGGCGGCGCGACGGTTGCAGGTTCTGCGCGCATCAAGGATGTCTTTCATTGAGCGATGACGGACTGCATGGCCCGCCATCGCATCTGGGCATGATGGGTCGGAACAAACCTAAGGGAGAACCTTGACGTCCCTGATGAAGTCAAAGTTGTAGGCCTTGCCCATCTCGACCTTGGCGGGGTCAATCAGCTTGGCGCTGACGAGAAAGTCGAAGCTGGCCTTGGCCCGCGCATCGGTGATCACGCCAATGCCGAGCTTCGCCGCGTCGCCACCGGTGACCATTCCCATTTCCTTGAGCTTGCCCACACTGTAGGCCAGCTGGTCGTCGGTCATGTTGGGGTTGTCCTTCTTGATCAGCGCATTGGCTGGAGCCGGATCGGCCAGGTAGCTCTTCCAGCCTTCCGCGGACGCCTTCACGAAGGCGGCGACGGCCTTGCTGTTGTCCTTGACGGTCTTGTCCATGCACGTGATCGTCGTGGCATAGGCGGGGTACCCGTAGTCGCTGAACATCAGCGCGGTCGCCTTCACGCCCGCCTTCTGTATGGCGTAGGGCTCCGAGGTGAGGTAGCCCTGTTGCGCCACGTTCTTGTCGGCGACAAAGGGCTGGATATTAAACGTGTAGGGACGGGTCTGGGCATCCGTGAAGCCGAACTTGGCTTTGAGCCAGGGCCAGTAGCCGCGCTGCGCGGAAGAGGCGACCAGGATGGTTTTTCCCTTGAGGTCTTCGAAGCTTTTGACGCCATCGTGCACGATCAGCACCTGCGGGTCCTTCTGGAAAATCGCAGCCACCGTCGTGACGGGTACGCCACCCTCGCGCACCTGAACCATTTGCAGGTCACTCGATCCCATCACGCAGTCGGCCTGCCCCGCGGCCATCAACTGCACGATATTGACCTGGGGCCCGCCCATTTTGATGGTGACGTCCAGTCCGTGCTTCTTGTAAATCCCGGTGGCGACGGCCTGGTAAAAACCGCCATGCTCAGCCTGGGCGTACCAGTTGGTCATGTAGGTGAATTTTTCCTGTGCCTGGCTTGCCGACATGGCAGCCAGGGCCAGCAGGCTGGCGAGCAGGCCGCGCAAGAGGCGCGATGGAGCGGACGAATGAGAGGCTTTCGATGGCATGGCGGAACTCCTGTTGATGGAATGACGAAGGAAATCATGAAAGGGGCGGGGCGCAGCGGTTTTCATGCCGGTTCCTGCTGGACATCACCCGTGTGCTGGGAGCGGCCCCAGGTGGCTTGAGCACGCGGTGCCCAGCGCAGCTCATGCAGCTCGGTGATGGCGGCGGCCCAGCTGTCGGCCAGCGATTCGAGGATCGCATGGCCTTGTTCCACGGTGGCGGGCAAGGGATCGCCAATGATTCCGCTGGGTCCGAAATCACGGGCCGTCCAGGCACATGCCGGTCGGCCGTCCGGCGAGAGCAGCCGGGAGGGGAACTCGGGCGGGTAGTTGGCCACCGCGTGATCCATGCGCACCGTGTCCGGGGCCAGGGCCAGCATGAGGGCGGTCTCGGCATGGCCTGCATGCATGGCCAGTTTTTTCTCGCGCTCCGACAGGTACTGACCCGCGACATGGGGAACGCGCCAGGTGAAGCTCGGCACCACGATGAAGTCTCCATGCCGCAGCCTCAGCTCGCGGGCCGCCATTTCCATCACCTGCGGCTGACCGCCGTGGCCATTGACGATGAGCAGCTTGCGAAAGCCTGCGCGGTAGACCGACTCGCCGATCTCATTCATGGTGGCCAGCAGGGTTTCGCCGGTGAGGGTGATGGTGCCCGGAAAATGGAGGTGCTCCTCGGACTTGCCGTAGGTGACGGGCGCCATCGCGAAGGCGGGCACCTGGTCGGGCAGGCGCGCCAGCGCGTGGCCCACGACCCCGGCACTGATCACGGTGTCCACCGCGCAGGGCAGATGCGGGCCATGCTGCTCCGTCGCACCGGTGGGCAAAACGATGACGGTGTTCTCCCGGTCGCGAAGTTCGGTGATCTGGGTCCAGCTCAGGTAAGGCAGGTAGCGCTTGGGGGGGGTGTAGCCGTGCAGCATGGGCGTTGTCCTTAAGGTGTCTTTTGCGGATTGTGCTCAGCGCTGGGGCAGGTAGGCCGTGGCCTCGACCTCGATCAGGATGTCGGACGTGGGCAGCATGGCGCAAACCTCCACCACGGTGGAAGCGGGGGGTTCACCGGGGAAGAACAACTTTCGAACCTGGCTGTAGCGCGGAAAGTGGTCCAGGCATTTGAAATACTGGACCAGCTTGACCACATCCGACATCTGGCCGCCAGCGGCCTCGATGGTCAGGCGGATGCGGTCCAGCACATACCAGCTCTGGGCCAGGATCGGTCCGTCCTTGATGTCGCTCGAAAATTCGCCGGTGCGCCCGATCAGCGTGGCGGCCGAATCGGGGATGTCGCCGTACCCCCGCACGATACGTCCGGCGGCCGGGTCAACCGCGATGATGCCGGACAGGAAAATGAGGTCGCCCGCCCGCCGCCAGGCGGCGTAGCGGGCCAGCGGTTGTGCGATGCCGGATGCCGGTGTATTCATGCGGAACTCGCTTGCAATGAGGGCTGCGCCACGCGCCACTCCGAGGGAACGTGGCCGTGGATCGCCCGACCCTGCCGCATCACCACCCGTTTGTTTGTGCGGGAGGGAAAGCCCCAGGCGTTCGCGCTCGTGAAAATCAACAGGTCAGCCGGGCTGCCGGGCCGCAAGGGCAGCTCGACTGGGCCGCGACGCAGCCAGTCGGCGCGGCACAAGGACTCGGACCAGGTGTCAAAAGGCGCTTCAAGCTGGGCCGCCAGCACACCCGTTGTCAGCGCGTCAAGCGGATCAAAACTGCCGATTGGGCAGAACGGGTCCTGCACGTTGTCGCTGGCCACCAGCACCGGGATGCCGCGGGCGCGTGCTTCCTTGACGAGGGTGAGCCCGCGCTGCCGCGGTGTGCGGCCGGTTGTCGCGTCCTGCAGCAGCAGATTGGTGATGGGCAAGGTGACCAGGGTGATGGGCGCCTGGGCCACCGCGTCAAGCGTGGCCAGTGCATGGGGCTCCTCTTGCGCGGCCAGTGCGCAGGTGTGACCGCAAACCACCTGCCCGGGGAAGTCCATCTTGCGCAGCAAGGCTGCTGTCGAGGCAAGACCTTGTGCGGCCGGGTTGAGTTCTTCGTCCACATGCAGGTCCACATCCAGTCCGTGGTGCTGAGCGGCCTCGAACAGGTGGCGCAGGGCCTGTGCGCTCCAGTTGGTGGAGTGCACAAAGCCACCCAGTCGCGCGCCGGGACCACTGTCCGCGATCCGGGCCGCGAGCGAGAACGCGGCACTGCGGCTTTCGTAGAGATACAGTGGTATCAGGCTGACACGCTCCAGAATCAGGCGGTCCGACCATTCCCGGGCCAGGTCGTTGAGCACATGCCATGCGATGGGGGTCGCATTTTCCTCCCACCAGTCGCAATGGGTACGCAGGTGCACCACGCCGGCTTCGAACGCCCATTGCAATGCGCGGGAGGCGCGCGAGCGTATGTCAGGCGATGTCCAGGTGGCACGGTCGGCCATCATTGCCTCGATCGCGCCCAGCAGACCGGGCTGGATGGTGCCCATGCGAGACAGGGTAAAAGCCTTGTCGATGTGGGTGTGCGCATCGACCAAGCCCGGCAAAACCAATGCGCCACAGAGGTCCCACGCCGTGGCGGCCTCTGATGAGGCTCCGTGACCCGGCTTGTGCGGTGTGATGTGTGCAATCCGGCCCCGCGCCAGTCCCATGTCGGCCAGTGCGGGGGCTCCTTCAGCGCGGGGCCAATCGGTGGGCAGCAGCCAACGCGGTAGCCGTGCTTGCAGCAGAACGTCAGGGGCGGGTGAATCTCGCATGAGGTGTTCAGGCAAAGCGGACCATGGCGTTGCCTACCCGGGACTTGAATGCCGTCAGACGCTCCGGCGTGGCGACATTCATGTGGTAGTACGCGTGGTAGTCCACGCGGGCACGCCTGCCGGTGAGAAGGCGCAGGTAGCGCGTGATGGATTTTCGCGGGGGGTCACCCATCAGAAGGGCCGTCCACCGGGGGCGGCCGTACGTGACCACCGCTGAGATCCGCTTGATGTGGGTGAGCGAGGGCTTGACGTTGTTCGGGTCGCTGATGTCAAAAGCGACACCGGGCATCAGTACCCGGTCGAAGAAGCCCTTGAGCATGGCAGGCATGCCAAAACACCAAGTGGGGAAGCAGAACACCAGGGCCTCAGCCCACAGCAGGCGATCCACATAACGCTGCACGGGGCGCTGGTTGCTGGGCACCTCATGGTAGCCCAGGCGCTCCTGCCGGCTCAGCACCGGGTTGAAGTCCTCGGCATAGAGATCGCAGTCGTCCACTTCGTGGCCCGCTGCACGCAGACTGCTGACCACCTGCTGATGCAGCGCCGCGTTGTAGCTGGTTTCCACGGGATGCGAATAGATGACGAGCACGCGCATGAAACAAGATCCTTCTGACCATTTGATTTGATCGAATGGTCAGAACCATGCAAAGCCCGTGCCAATGAATTTTCCGGTGTAGAGGCACCGTGCACGGGTTTGTCACGACGACCATGGCCCCGCGTTGGGGCTGTCGGCGTTACTCTGGTGCGAGCCCGCAGCCCAGCAGCACAAAAGTAGTGAGCTCGCGCACGATGGGCTCGCGATCGATAGGCGCATCAGGTTTCAAATCCAGCATGACCCGCACCTGCACGCTGTAATCAGCGTAATGCTGGGTCATACCCCAGATTTGCATGAGCAGCACGCGCGCATCCAGCGGGCGCATGCGGCCCTTGGCGATCCAGCGATCGATCATTTGCACCTTCTGCTGCGTGGATTTCACCGCCACCGGCCAGTATTTGCCCAGATTGCGGCCGCCGCCCAGCACTTCGGTGGTGAAGATGCGCGACAGGCCCGGGTTGTCCAGCGCATATTCAAGTTTCTTTCGGACATAGTGCGAGAGCACAAGCCGCGGGTCATTGCTATCCTGATCGAAAGAAAAAGCATTCGACCAGCCATTCAGCACCGAGTACAGCAGCTCTTCGTAGAGATCTTCCTTGCCGCTGATGTAGTAGTGCAGCTGCGGTTTGGTGAGTCCGGCCCGCTCCGCAATGGCCTTGGTGGAAGCGCCCTTGAAGCCGTGCTGGCTGAACTCGACGATGGCGGCATCCCGAATCGCGAGCAGGATGCGTTCGCGCCCTTGTTTCGTGCGCGAGCTGGTGATGTCTGGTGTGGCCGAGGTCATGTTGCTTGTGGAGGAGGTCTGCGCATGGCCGATTCTAGGTCGCTGACCCGCACCGCAATCAAGTCCTCCAGAAACCGTCGTGCGGCGCGCTGGATTCGTCCACCAGCGCCGGCCCGATGCATTCAATGGGGTGCGGCGAGGCGGCGAAGACGTCGCGGCAGGAGAGTTCCGCGTCGCGCTGTTCGGCGCGCTCGCCGCGAAAGCCCCGCAGCCGCACGGCATCGATGCCGAACACCACGCGCTGGATACCTGACCAGAAGATGGCGCCGGCGCACATGACGCAGGGCTCGGCGGAAGAGTAGAGGGTGGCGCCGGCGAGTGCCTCGCGGCTCACGCGCGGGCTGACCATGCGCACGGCATTGGTCTCCGCATGGCCCGTGCAATCGGCCGTTTCGCTGGTGTTGCAATACGCTTCGGCCAGCACCTCGCCCTGTGCAGACACGACCACGGCGCCAAAAGGCCGGTTGCCGCGCGCGCGCGCGGTGCGCGACCATTCAATGGCCTGGCGCAGGTAGGTGGCGTCGCGCTCGCCGACAGCCGTCTCTGGCACCAGTGACATGGCCGCGCTCATGCCACCTGGCGCAGCGCAATGACCTTGCTGCCGCGGTGCACTTCCTGCTCGCCATGCCGGGCCAGCAGCTCCATGAGCTTTTTGCGGATCAGCATGCCCGGACGGTCGCTGGCCATGGAGTATTCAATGCCGCGACGGCGCGTGTCCACCACGGCGTCGGGGTCGGTAGACTCGAGGATGTCCTTGTCCTCGCGCGTGATCTCCTCGTCAAAATCGATCAACAGTTGCGCGGGGCAATCAGCTTCGGTGTCGTTGCGGAACAGCCATTGACACAGCTGGATGTGGCCGTCGTCAATCGGCGTGAAGCAGTTGATGATGATGTGGCGGATGCCCGAGGGGTATTCGATGTCCAGCCGGCGCGAGAACGGCAGGAAGTAGGCATTGCGCATGTGGCGGGTGGTGACGGGGTCGCTCACGCCGCTGATGCGGTGGAACTTCGCCGGATTGGTCGCGGGGATCACGGTCTCGGCGTAAAAGCCGTTCTCCGACTCCACCAGTTCGTACTTGCTGGGCTTCGGGCTCGAGGCCACGCCGAAGGTGGCGCGGTGCACAAAGCTGAAGTGCGAGTTGTCGAACGAATTTTCCAGCGCGCGCATCGGGCTGGTGGCCCAGCGTTCGTAGAACTGGAAGATGGTGCGAAAGCCCGGGTCGTCAAACTCCGGCACGTGCGGGATGTCGAGCATCGGTTCTTCGAGAGAGACCCAGGCGTAGCCGTAGCGCGCCGCGCAGTGGTAGGCCGGCGTGCAGTACTCGACGGGGATGGGCTGGCCTTCCTCCATCTGCGGGATGGACACCACGCGGCCGTTGCGGTCGTAGGTCCAGCCGTGGTAGCCGCACTGCAGCTTGCCGCTGTTGCACCACCCCTTGGACAGCTTGGCGGTGCGGTGGCAGCAGCGGTCCTTGAGCGCGGCGGGCTGGCCGGCCTCGTCCAGGAACAGCACGATGTCCTCGCCCAGCAAGGTGAAGGGTTTGGGGCCTTCAGCCAGGTGAGACAGCGGCATGATGGCATGCCAGAACTTGCGCAGGATGGGTTGTTGGGTGGTCAGCATGGGGTGTGGCGATGCGTTGAGGAAATAATTGAGCCGGCACGCGATCTTTCAGACTGCCAGTGTGGGCAAGCCCACGCCGTCGGGCAAGCCCACGGCGCTGATGCGGAACACGTTGTCCTCGGGGTCGGCCAGCACGGCCTGCCATTGGCCGTAGTACGTGGGGTAGGGGGGCTTGATGACATATCCGCCCAGCGCGGCCGCCCGGACCGCGGCTTGGTCCACGGCGGCGGAATCATCCAGCATGAAGGTGGCGTAGCCGGTCACCGGCCACGGCTGCGTGCCGACCGGCGCACGCTCGGACAGGCCCAACAGTCCATAAGCCTCGTGGGCGTTGAAGCCGAGCTGGAAGCCGGGTGCCTGTACCGCGCGGTAAATGGGCGAGCGGCTTTGCTCCGCTTCCGGCAGGCCCAGCAGCGCCTGGTAATAGCGCATCAGGGCCTCGATATCGCGGCAGAACAGGTTGAACCAGAGCCTCATGCAGCCACCTGATCGGCGACCCGGGTCTTCAGTCCATAGGTCTTCTGGTACATCTCGCGCAGGTGCTCGCCCACCGTGCAGGGGGCGAAGCGCGGCGCCTCGCCCGCGGGCACGCAGGTGGCCACCGGCTCGACCCGGGCTTCGTAATCGGGACTGTAGAAAAACGGAATCGAGTGGCGTGGCGCGCCGCCGCTGTGCACGTTGCGAACGCGGTGCGGGTTCGAATGGTAGCGTCCGTTGGTCCAGCGCGGAATCATGTCCCCCAGGTTGACCACCAGCGCGCCTTGCAGCGGCGTGGCGGCGACCCAGCTGCCATCGGGCATGCAGACTTCCAGCCCGCCGTGTTGGTCCTGCGCCAGCAGCGTGATCGCGCCCCAGTCGGTATGGGCGCCCGCGCCGAAGGTGTGCTCGTCCGCGCCCGCGGGGTGCGGCGGGTAGCGCAGCAGGCGCAGCGTGATCATCGGGTTGTCGTGCGTGTGGTCGAAATGGTCTTCTGGCAGGTCCAGCGACAGCGCCATCAGCTGCATCAGCCGCTGCGCCAGGCCCTGCATCGCGGCAATGTAGGCCGCGCACTGCGTGGCCATGTGCGGCAGCTGCGCCGGCCACTGATTGGCACCGTAGGACTGGTAGCCCTTGCGCACATAGGGGTGGCTGGGGCCGTGCTCCAGGCCGCAGTAGAAGCTTTCCTTCAGGTCGGGCCTGGCGGCCGCGTCCAGCGTTTGCGCCCCCAGGCTTTCGTAGCCGCGCATGGCGGGTGAGTTGTGCAGCGAGATCGCGTCTTTTTGTGCCTGCGGCAGGTCGAACAGCTGCTGCGTCAGGTGGAACTGGTCGCGCAGCAGGGCCTCGCTCACGCCGTGCTGGATGACGTAGAAGAAGCCCGAGGCTGTGCCGGCGGCGCGCAGTTCGGTGGCGACTTGCGCACTGCGCGGCGCACCGGGCCGCAGCGCATCGGCCAAATTGATCAGCGGGATGGCCATGGCGCGCCGCCGATCAGGCCTTGAGCTTGCGGTCGGCGGAGGCCGGCAGGAAGTGCTCGGTCCACATGTCGGCAATCGCGAGGCTGCTCTTGAGACCGAAGGCCGCGACAGTTTCGTCGATGGTGGCCTGCAGGCGCGCGGGCGTGGCCGCACCCCAGCCGTTGGCGCGGGTGTCGGCGGTTTTCATCGTGCCGTCGACGATCAGCTTCAGGCGCTCGAACTCGAGCTCCTCGTTGGCCAGCGGTTCGCGCGTCTTGACGGCGCTGGCGCCGGCCTTGGGATCGGCGATGACATCGATCCAGCCGCGCGTGCTCGCCTTCACGAACGCCTTCATCGCATCGGGTGCTTCCCGCATGCTCTTGGGGTTGGCGACCAGGCCGTTGCCGTAAGACTTCAGGCCGTAGTCTGAAAAGCGGAACACGGTGAGCTGTTCCGGGCCCATGCCGCGCGCCTTGAGGTTGAGCAGGCCGGTGAAAAAGAAATACGCCGCCGCATCGAAGTCGCCCTTGACGAAACGCGTGTCGCCGATGTCGGGGGCGACGTTTTCCCACTTGACGCCGCTGCCGTCGAAACCCTGCGCCTTGGCGAATGCCGGAAACAGCTTGCGCGAGGCATTGAACGGCTGGCCCAGGATGGATTTGCCCGCCAGGTCGGAGGGCTTCTTGATGGGGCCGTCCTTGCGCACCATCACGGCGTTGGGGTTGAGGTCGTACTGGATGGCCACCGCCGCGAGCTTGCTGCCCGGGTTGGCGGTGTTGAACTCGATCATGGTCGAGAGGTCCGCTGAGGCGCAGTCATAGGCGCCACTGCCCACCAGGCTGATCGCCGACGCAGAGCCATTGCCGGTGTCGATCGTCACGTCCAGGCCCGCGTCCTTGTAGTAGCCGCGCTGCAGCGCCAGCAAGAAACCGGCGCCCGAGGCCTCCACTTTCCAGCCCAGGTTGAATTTGAACTTTTGCAGCGAGCCCTGCGCATGCAGCAGGGGAGAGGCTGCGCCAAGGACGGCGGCGGCACCCGCGGCCTGAATGAGGGAACGACGTTTCATCTTGAACTCCGTGACTGGTTGGGCTACAAACAGGCTGCATCGGCAAGACGGAACGTGCGGCGTTCCTGACTGTCTTGAAGATACAACCGGCACACGGCCTCCGCACGCATTGCGACGGTGCCACATGCACATCTTCAAGAGCAATTTCCGGTCGCTTCGACCCGGGCATGCACTGCTTGAGGGCATGCACCAGGCGAAACGATGAACGCTTCTACTCTTGACCAAGGTTAAGCAGCTTTTATGCCACGCGCGTGGCCGGCAGGGATTCAGCGCGACCAGAAAGCGCGGTGCAGTGCCGCGATGTCGTCTTCCACTTGCGCCACCGGCCCGGTCACGGCAATCGCCTTGTGCCCGCGCGCGAAAACCTCGCGGCAAGGCAGATCCAGGGTCGGATTCTCGGCATGATGGCCCGTGATCTGAAGCAGGTGCCGCTCGGTCATGCCGTAGACTAGGTGACCGATATGGGCCCAGTATTGCGTGCCGGCGCACATCGCGCAGGGCTCGACGGTGGTCACCAGTGTGCAGGCCCAGAGGTACTCGGGGCGGTAGTTCAGCGCTGCCGTGCGCGCCAGCACCGATTCCGCATGGTTCACGGCGTCGATGTTGCCTTGCTCGGCCAGCACGGTTTCAAAGTCGGGTGCGACCAGAATGGCGCCAAACGGGTGGTGACCCAGCGACATGGCACGCTGCGCCACCGCGTTGGCACGGTGCAAATGGCGCACGACCTGCTCGGGAGACATCACACTTGCGGGATGCCTCGACGTGGCGGGGGCCTACCCATTCTGCGAGCCCCGGTGTGCCCAGGCGGTGGTGTTTTTCTCGATATAGCTGAACAGCTCATACATCACCATCGCCATGGCCCCGACCACCATCAGCCCGCTGAATGCCAGGCCCATTTGCATGGCCGAGCCCGCGGAGATCAGCAGATAGCCAATGCCCTCGTTGGCGGCCGTCATCTCGGACACGGTGGTGCCGACAAAAGCCAGGGTGATGGCCACTTTGAGCGAGCCATAAAAGTACGGCATCGAGCGCGGCAGGCCGACCTTGATGAGGACGTCCCAGCGTTTGGCGCCCAGCACCCGCAGCACGTCCTCGAGTTCGGGCTCCAGCGTGGCCAGGCCGGTGGCAATGTTCACCATGATCGGGAAAAACGAGATCAGAAAGGCGGTGAGGATGGCAGGCCCCACCCCGATGCCGAACCACACCACCAGAATCGGCACGAAAGCGGCCTTGGGCAGTGCATTGAAGCCCGTCATCAGCGGGTACACGGCTGCATAGGCCAGGCGTGAACTGCCGATGATGAAGCCCAGCAACACGCCCACGATGATGGCAATGCCAAAGCCGGCCATCGTGACCCAGTAGGTGCGCCAGGCATGGGCGGCGATGATCCATTTGAATTCCCAGGTCTGGGTCCAGATGCGCCAGGGGCTTGGGAAAATGAATTCCGAGACATTGAAGCCGACGCAGATGGCCTGCCACAAGGTGATCACACCCACCAGCAAGACCCAGGGCGACCAGCGTTCGATTTGTTTTTTGTTCATCGCAGGACCTTATGGGTTGAGGGCGGCGCCGGTCGTTCGGATGGCGCCGATATGGCCGCGCAATTCATGAACGATGTCGGTGAATTCCTTGGTGTAGGTGATTTCCAGGTCGCGCGGACGCGGCAAGTCGACCTCCTTCTTGACCACGAAGCGGCCTGGGCTCTTGCTCATGACATAGACCGTGTCAGCCAGAAAAACCGATTCGCGCAAGTCGTGCGTCACCAGAATCACATTGAATTTCTGCTCGGTCCACAGGTCGCGCAAAATGCACCACAACTCCTCGCGGGTGAATGCATCGAGTGCGCCGAACGGTTCGTCCAGAAGCAGCATCTTGGGTTCGTGGATCAGTGCGCGGCAGATGCTGGCGCGTTGCTGCATGCCGCCCGAGAGTTGCCAGGGAAACTTGTCTTCATAGCCTGCAAGTCCGACTTTCTGCAGCAATTTGCGGGCACGCTCTTCGTATTCCTTGCGCTTGGATTTGAAGTTGCTGCGATAGGGCTCGACGATTTCCAGCGGCAGCAGCACGTTGTCCACGGTGGTGCGCCAGGGCAGCAGCGAGGAGGCCTGAAAAGCCATGCCTGAAATCTTCAAGGGTCCGGTCACGGGCTGGCCATCGATCAGGATGCGCCCTGTCGACGGCATTTTCAGACCGGTGGTCAGCTTCATGAAGGTGGACTTGCCGCAGCCCGAGGGGCCGACGATGGCGATGAACTCACCTTGCTGGACCTTGAGATCAATGGCTTCCACGGCGAAGTGGTTCTGGGCGAGCAGCTCTTCGTTGTAGGCCAGCCAGACGTCGCGGAAATCAACAAAACATGTTTCAGGGGCGGACATGATGGACTTCTAACTCAAAATAATGGCCAGCCCTTCTCAAAAGGACTGGCCGTGCTATCAAAACAATAGTGTCGAGAGGCGGGGTTACTTCTTGGCCGGCAGGATGTTGAGCTCGGCTGCGGTTGGCAGGAACGACCCGTTCCAGACGGCATCCGGGTTGACGCGGGTTTTGGTGTTGAAGGCGTCCGAGACCTGGGACGCCATCAGCGTCAGGCGCGGTCCCTTGACCTGGCCGAAACCTTCGGCGCGGGCGTTGGGGCTGTTGATCACGGTGTCAATCGCCAGTTTCAGGCGGCGGGTCTCAAGCTCGACGTTGATGATGCCGTCACGCTGGCGCACATAGTCGATCACGGCGTCAGGCTTGGTGATCACGTCCTTCATGCCTTTGGCGAAGGCTTGCAGGAAGGCTTTCACGGCTGCGGGATTTTCCTTGAGGATTTTGGGCGTTGCAATGATGGCATTGCCGTAGAGCTTGACGCCGTAATCGGGGTAGGGGAACACAACGACGTCCGCCGCCTTGACGCCGCGTGCTTCCAGGTTCAGCAGTGAGGTGAAGGTAAAGCCGGTGATGGCATCCACATCGCCGCGTACCAGCATGGTTTCACGCAGGGGGGGATCCATGGCGGTCCATTGCACGCCGGTGATCTGGTTGGCTTTCGCAAAAATCGGGAAAGCGCGGCGACCCGCATCAAAGACCGGGGCGCCGAACTTCTTGCCACTCAGGTCGGCAATGGTCTTGATACCCGACTTCTTGAGCGCCATGACCGAGGCGGGCGTGTCGTTGTAGACCATCATGATGGCGACCGGCTTGTTGGGTGCATCCGGGTTGTTGGCATGAAATTCCATGAGGGCCGCCATGTCGGCAAAGCCCATGTCATAGATGCCGGAGGCCACGCGCGTGACGGTGCCGCCCGAGCCGTTGCCGGCATCGATCGTGACGTCCAGTTTGGCATCCTTGAAGTAGCCTTTGGCTGCCGGCGTCAGGAACAGGGCGGCCGGACCTTCAAAACGCCAGTCGAGCTGGAATTTGATGGGGGTGGTCTGGGCAAATGCAGCACCCATGGATAAAACGGTGGCCAGGGTCGCGGTGGTTTTCAGGAAAATTCGCTTGTTCATGGATGCTCCAGTAGATAAGTGTTGATACAGAACGAGAAAGCAAAAAGGGTGCCGGATAAGGCCTGCGCGCAGGCAATCGATGGATTTATTTGCGAGCATCTTGCGACGCCTTGGGGTGGCATGACCCCCGTGATTACCCCGAAGCCGCGCCATGTTTTCATGCCAGCAGGTCCTTGAGCGCGCGGGCAATCACCTTGGTGGCGCGTCGCAAGTCTTCCAGGTCGAGCCGCTCGTCGGCGCGCTTGGCATGCGATTCGAGCACGGTACGTGGTCCGGCGCCGTAGATCACGCCGGGGATGCCGGCTTCGCAGAAAATCCGCACGTCGGTGTACAAGGGTGTTCCCAGGGCCGGAATGGGTTCGCCAAAAACCTGCTCGCCATGTTTTTGAAGGGCTTGCACCAGCGGCTGGTTGCCAGGCAGTGGGCGCATGGCATGGGCCAGAAGGATGCGTTTGATGTCCACGGAAATGCCGGGGCACTGGGCCGCGGCATCGGCAATGACTTGCCGCAGCGTCGCCTCGACCTGGTCCGGGTTCTCCTCGGGAATCATCCGGCGATCCAGCTTGAAGGTGACACGGCCTGGAATCACGTTGGTGTTGGTGCCGCCCTCGATCATGCCGACATTGAGGTAGGGATGGTTGATGCCTTCCACCTGCGAGGAAACCTGCCGGTACAGGGCGTTTTGCGCGTACAGCGCATTCAGGATGTGCACCGCGCCTTGCAGCGCATCGATGCCCGAGTCGGGAATCGCGGCATGCGCCATCTTGCCGTGGACCGTCACTTCCAATTGCAAGCAGCCGTTGTGCGCGGTGATGACCTGGTAGGAGAAACCGGCCGCGATCATCAAGTCGGGGCGGGTCAACTTGTGCTTGAGCAGCCAGGCCGGGCCGACCTCGCCGCCGAACTCTTCGTCATAGGTGAACAGCAGCTCGATGCTGCCTTTGAGTGGCGTGCCCAGGGATTCCAGCGCACGCACCGCAAAAGTGAAGGTTGAAAAGTCGCACTTGCTCACAGCCGCCGCGCGGCCATAGATTTTTCCATTTTCAATCTCGCCGCCATACGGATCCTTGGTCCAGCCCTCGCCCGGAGGGACCACGTCGCCATGGGCATTGAGCGCAATGGTCTTGCCCGGGCCGTAATGGCGTCGCACGACCAGGTTGGTGATCGTCTCCAGCCCGCAGGCATGCACTTCGGCTGCCGGAACCGGGTGCTGCTCGGCGTCAAAGCCGAAACCTTTCAACAGTTCGGCCGTGCGCTGCGCGTGCGGGGCGTTGTTTCCGGGCGGCGTATCGGTCGGGACGCGGATCAGCTCCTGCAGGAATTTCACCTGCTCGTCAAAGTGCGCATCAATCCAGGTGTCGATTTTTTGGTAGTCGCTCATGGCAGCTCGGTGGCGAGGTTGTTGAGAAGCATCAGGAAGGCATCCGCTGCCAGCTGCATGTCGTCGCTCGTGCTGCTTTCGAGCGGGTTGTGGCTGATGCCCGCGTTCTGGCCGCGCACGAACAGCATGGCTTGCGGCATGACCTCGTGCAGTTTCATGGCGTCATGTCCGGCGCCGCTGGGCATGCGGTGCAACGGCACGCCCAAAGCGTCCACCGCACGTTCCCAGCGCTGCTGCCATGCGGGGGCGCTGGGGGCGGCGCGCGCGCGCAATGTTTCTTCCAATGCGTAATGCAGGCCGCGGCGGGTGCAGATGGCCTGGAGTTCGGCCACGACGTCATTCGCCAGGGCATCGCGCTGCGTATCGATGGGGGCGCGCAAGTCCAGGCTGAACCCGCAGCGGCCCGGCACCACGTTGATGGAACCATTGGGAACCTGCAGCATGCCCATGGTTCCCACCGAGTCGCCATCCCGCGCGGCGCGCTGCTCCACATACAGCGCCAGTTCCGCGACCGCGGTGGCGGCGTCGCGGCGCCGGTCCATCGGCGTGGTGCCGGCGTGGCTGGCCATGCCGGAAATTTCGCCGAGGTAGCGGACGCTGCCGTTGATCGATGTCACGATGCCCAGCGGGAGGTTCAATTCATGCAGGACGGGGCCCTGCTCGATGTGCACTTCCACAAAACCCAGGTAGTCATCCGGCTTGCGGCGCAGCGCGGCAATGTCCTCGATGCGCAAGCCAGCCTGTTGCATGGCCTCGCGCATGGAGATGCCATCCGCATCCTTTTGCGCCAGCCACTCCGGCTTGAAGTCGCCGATCAGGGCGCCGGAGCCCAGGAAGGTGGCGTTATAGCGCTGGCCTTCTTCTTCTGCGAAAGCGACGAGCTCCAGGTTGAACGGCAGGCGCCGCTTGCCACGGGACAGCTCCCGCACGCAGGCCATGGGGACGAAGATGCCCAGGCGTCCGTCGTACTTGCCGCCGTTGCGCACGGTATCGAAATGGCTGCCGGTGAGCAGGGTTTTCGCATCCGGCCTGGCGGCCCGGTAGCGCCCCACCACATTGCCCACGGCATCAACCGTGACTTCGTCGAAGCCGCAGCCGCGCATGCGCTCGCCGATGCGCCGGGCACAGGCCCGGTGCGCGTCGGTCAGGTAGGTCACGGTGAGCTGGCCTTTTTCCGCGTACCCCGGGTCGCTGTATTGCGCCAGGTCTTCGTGCCAGTCCCAGACATCATTTCCCAGCGTGGGGGCCGCGCCAAATTTGTCATTGAGCCGGATTTCGGCAATGCGGTGAATGTTGCGCAGGCACTCGTCGAGTTCAAAGTCGGGGTGCCCCTGCAGACGACGCTCGAAGGTGTCGATGATGTCGCGCCGGCTCATGCCCGTGCCGCGCGGGCCACGCACCGCCAGGATGAAGGGGAAACCGAACTTTTCCTTGTAGCAGGCATTGAGCTTTTGCAGTGCTGCGAACTCCCCTGGCGTGCAATGGGTCAGGCCGGCCTTGCTCTGTTCGTTCGTGGATTCGGCCGTCAGCGTGCTGCTGACCATGGCCTTGCCCGCGAGCTCCGGGTGGGCCTGGACAAGGCCCACCTGGGCCGGCCGGCCGGCATCGCCGACCACCCGCGCCATGGCGAATTTCAGGTGGGCGAGTGAGCGAAAAGGCCGAGACGCCAGCGCCTGGCGCGCAATCCAGGGCGAATGCTCGTACACGCCGTCCAGCAGTTGCACGGCCGCGTCGGCGGGGGCCGCATTGAGTTGGTCAAGGGTGATGGACATGAACCGGCCCTAGTCCTGGCAGGGATGGGTTTGCCGCCAGTGCCTGGCAATGTCGATGCGGCGGCAGACCCAGACGCGCTCGTGCTTTTCAATGTGGTCCAGAAAACGCTGCAGCGCGACAATGCGGCCGGGCCGCCCCAGCAGACGGCAGTGCATGCCCACGCTCATCATGCGCGGCGACTCCTCGCCTTCCGCATACAGCGCATCGAAGCTGTCCTTGAGGTACTGGAAAAAGGGATCGGCATGCGAATAGCCTTGCGGCAGGGCAAAGCGCATGTCATTGCAGTCCAGGGTGTAGGGCACGATCAGCTGCGGCACCACCGTGCCATCGGTCTTGCGGACTTTCATCCAGAACGGCAGATCATCGCCGTAGTAGTCGCTGTCGTATTCGAAGCCGCCGTAGTCCGCCACCAGGCGCCGGGTGTTCGGACTGTCGCGCCCGGTGTACCAGCCCAGTGCCCGTTCGCCCGTGAGCCGCTTGATGATGTCCAGCCCCAAGCGCATGTGCTCGCGCTCGGTGGCCTCGTCGATGTTCTGGTAGGAAATCCAGCGCAAGCCATGGCAGGCAATCTCATGGCCCAGCGCCTGAAAGGCGGCGGTCAGTTCCGGATGCCGCTCCAGGGCCATGCTCACGCCAAAGACCGTGAGCGGCAAATTGCGCTTTTCGAACTCGCGCAGGATGCGCCACACGCCGGCGCGTGAACCGTACTCGTAGATGCCTTCCATGCTGATGTGGCGGCCCGGGTAGCTGGCCGGATTGAACATTTCCGACAGAAATTGCTCGGACCCGGCATCGCCGTGCAGCACGCTGTTTTCCGCACCCTCCTCGTAGTTCAGGACAAACTGCACGGCGACGCGGGCCCGGCCCGGCCAGCGCGCATGCGGCGGCGTGCGCCCGTAGCCAAGCAGGTCGCGGGGATAAGGACGGGTGCTGTCGTAGGTGGTCATGAATTCAGGCCAGTGCCATGGAGATGTCGTTGGTGGGAACCTTGCGCTCGAACGTGAGGCTTTCCTCCACGTGCGTCAAGTGCTCGACCATCAGCCGGACCGCCCGTTCCTCGTCCCGGGCCGCCAGTGCCTTGACGATGTCGGCATGTTCCTCGCTGGAGTGTTCGGCGGCATGCGTCGTCTGGTACATCAGGGTGATCAGGGCGCAGCGCGAGATGAGTTCGCCCAGGATCTGGGCCAGAACTTCGTTGCCCATGAGCTCGGCCATGCGCACGTGGAAATCCCCCAGCAGCTCGGTCCGTCCGGAAACATCATCCCGCTCGACGGCGGATTTTTCCATCGCCACATGTTCTTTCAGCGCCTTGATCTTGGCCGGCGTGACTTCGCGGATGAACGTGCGCGTCATTTCCACCTCGAGCATGCGCCGCACGGCAAAGACCTGCCGCGCCTCGGTGACCGACGGCGTGGCGACAAAGGCGCCGCGCGCGGGTTCCAGCCGGATCAGCCGGTTCTGGGCGAGCTGAAACAGGGCCTGCCGGACCAGCGTGCGCGAGACGCCGAAGTGGTCGGCCAGCTTTTGCTCGGCGAGCTTGGTGCCGGGATGGAGCCGATGCTCGACAATGGCTTTGGTCAAGGCTTCGACGATGAAGCTGGTGGTGGAGGTCTCCATGCCTGTGCATGATAGCCGGATTCCGGAAAAGTGTATACACTTTCCGTCTACCAAATTGGAATCTGGCGTTGACCGCCATGACAGAAAAGGACGCACCATGGGTTTGAGCACACACGTACTGGACACCATGCATGGCACCCCGGCGGCGGGGATGGTGGTGACGCTCTACACCACGCAGGGTGATGCGGCGACATGGGTCAAGCAGTTCACGCTGAATCAGGATGGGCGTAACCCGGAGGGCTTGCTGTATGACGACGCCAGTTTGAGGCGCGGCACGTACCGGCTGGTGTTTGACGTGGCCGGTTATTTCAAGGCGCGTGGCGTGGTCCTGCCAGAGCCGAATTTTCTGAACCAAGTGAGCCTGGACTTCGGCATTGCCCATCCCGGGCAGCATTACCACGTCCCCCTGCTGGTGAGTCCGTGGAGTTATTCGACCTATCGCGGCTCCTGAAAGAAGCCGCTTGGCCCCAGTGCCGGCGGCTAGGCCTGGCCTTCGGTCAGTGTGTCGAGCTGGAACAGCCCGCTTTTGTGCCACAACCAGGTGTCGGTGTAAGTGACCCGGCCCAGCCGCGCGGGGACGGGAAACGGTGCGGCCTGACGAACCGTGCGTTCGATTTCGGCAACAACCTCGGGCGCATGGCTGGGCGCTCGCATCCAGTTGGTGGCAGTGACGCGACCGCGGTTGTCCACCTCGACCTGGAGTACGCCGATGGCATACAGCAAGGGGGGCATCACGCCCTTGTAAATCCGGTGGGAATTGAGTCCGTACAAATGAGTGGCCGCATCGCGCCGGTAGTCACGCGGGGTTGCGGCGGCGGAGACTTTTGCCGGTGCGGTGGCGAGCGGGGCCGGGGCTGCGGGTTCGGGCTGAGGTGGTGCTGAGGCCACAGGCGCCGCGGGAGGCGGCAGCGGGGTGGATGCGCAGCCCGCCATGAGGACGGCTGCACCGGCTGATGCGGCGGCAAGCAGAAGTTGGCGGCGTTCAAGTTGCGGGTTCATGATGCGTCTCCTGATCAAGTGATGACTTTTGCCCTGGTACGCATGCAACGCATTGCCAGGCCCTGGAACTCTGGACGTACTTTGCCTGAAACTGCCGACATTGTCCGTTCACTTGCGTGACCAAAAGTATCGTATTGTGAATACGGCAGGGCGAATCCCCCAAAGTGATGCGCGAAGGCATCACTTTTCTGGTTTTCAGCCGGGCCCCTTGCCCGCCATGAGCGGGCGCAGGGTCAGGATGGAGGGTGGCCACGAAACAATGCCCTGACCAAGGACGGACTCCGGCGACGGATCATTCGTTCGGGGAGAAGAGGAGCACGGCGGTTACGGCCCGGATATTGCTTCACTGAATCAGGATGATTTCAGGTGTGCCGTCGCCACGGGGGCGAAGAGAGGAAAATTGTATACACTTGATTGAGCAGGTCGCAGCGGAGCGAGGCAGTTACAAATTGCCTGTGTTCGTGACCCCATTTTCTGCTTACAGTGCCCGCGGTGGTGAGCAGGTTGGATGAAAACGGTGGTGCTGCGAGCACGCGCCGAATAGGTTGAGACACATGGAAAGTTACTATCTCGACTGGGCCAACCTGCTATTGCGCTGGGTTCATGTCATCACCGCAATTGCCTGGATTGGCTCGTCGTTCTACTTTGTCTTTCTGGACAGCAGCCTCACGCCACCGGTTGACGAAGACCTGATCAAGCAGGGCGTCAACGGCGAATTGTGGGCGGTGCACGGCGGTGGTTTCTACCACCCGGTCAAATTCAATGTGGCGCCGCCCAGGCTGCCGGGACACCTGCACTGGTTCTACTGGGAGAGTTACAGCACCTGGCTGTCCGGCTTTGCGCTGTTCACCGTGTCTTACCTCTGGAATGCCAGCACCTACCTGATCGACAAGTCGCTCATGAACTGGTCGCCCGGCGCGGCGATCGGGGTGGCGGTGTCATTCCTCGTCGTGTTCTGGCTGTTGTACGACAGCATCTGCCGCTATTTCGGACAACGCAGGAATGGCGACGCCATCGTGGGGGCGCTGGTGTTCGCGCTGGTGTGCCTTGCTTCCTGGCTGGCGTGCCATTGGTTTGCCGGCCGCGCCGCTTTTCTGCTGGTGGGTGCCATGATGGCCACGAGCATGAGCGCCAGCGTGTTGTTCTGGATCATTCCGGGCCAGAAAAAAGTCATTGTCGCCATCCGGGCGGGGCAGCCGGTGGACCCGATTCACGGCATGCGCGGCAAGCAGCGCAGCGTGCACAACACCTACTTCACCTTGCCCGTGCTGTTCGCCATGCTCAGCGGCCACTACAGCTTTACCTACAGCCATCCGCAGAACTGGCTGGTGCTGATTCTCATGATGTTCGCCGGCGCGGCCATCCGCCAGTTTTTTGTCATGCGCCATGGCTACAAGCTGGGCCGCAACGGCCATCCTTGGCCCTATGCGCTGGCCGGGGTGGCGGTGCTGGGGGCGGTGATCGTCTGGCTCCAGCCCGCGATGCAGACGGATGCCGTTGGATCTGCTATGAATTCAATAGCTGTTCACGAAGATGCCGAAAGGGCCGAGGGCCAGAATCACTATCAAGTTGTGCAACAAGTGCTGGCGCAGCGCTGCTACATGTGCCATGGCGCGCAGGTCCAGATGAAGAATGTGCGGCTGGACTCGCCCCAGGCGCTCAAGATCCATGCCCAGGCGGTGTACCAGCAGGTGGTGGTGACCCGGCAAATGCCCATGAACAATGCCACCGGCATCACGGAGGCGGAGCGCCTGCTGGTCAAGCAGTGGTTCGAGGCCCAGGCAAAAACCGAATAAGCCCCGCCAGCCGCAGTGGCCGGGCGCGCGCGGCCGGCCCTGCTGCCTGCTTTACCAGGCCGTGACCAGTCCGGCCGCGCGCGTCGATGATTTCTCGAAGTGCCTGGCCAGAAAGTCCACAAAAACCCGTACCCGGGCCGACAGCTGGTGCCGCTGGGGGTAGACCACATGGATGTCGGCTGGCGGCGTCTGCCAGTTTTCCAGCACGGGGCGCAGGCGCCCGCTGCGCAGGTATTTGGCGATGTCCCACTCGGCGCGCATCAGGATGCCGTGGCCGTCCAGCGCCCAGTTCACGGCGATCTCGCCATCGCTGGTGCTCAAATTTCCCCGCACCTTGACCGCTTGCGTGAGCTTGCCGGAACTCAGGCGCCATATGCCATAACCATCATCGCCCTGGCGGATGCCGATGCAGTTGTGGCGCGTCAGGTCATGCGGCGTCCTGGGTGTGCCGTGCTGGGCCAGATAGGCGGGGGCGGCGCACAGCAGGCGGCGGTTGGGCGCCAGTTGGCGGGCGATCACCCGGGCATCGGGCGGCGCGCCAAAGCGGATGCAGACGTCGAACGAGTCCTCGCCCAGAGGCGGCGGATTGACGGACAGCTGCAGCTCGACCTGGACTTGCGGGTGGCTTTTGACAAAGCGGGAAATCAGCGGCGCGATATGCGTGCGCCCAAAACCCAGTGTCGCGTTGACACGCAGCAGGCCCTTGGGCGCGGCCATGGCGCCACAGACCAGCCGCTCCATGTCCTCGATGTCAACCAGGATGCGCCGGGCGTGCAACAGGTAGGTTTCGCCTTCCTGCGTCAGGCTCACGCGCCGGGTGGTGCGGTTGAGCAGCGGCACGCCCAGCCGCGTCTCCATCTGCGCCAGCCGCTTGCTGATGGCGGGCGGGGACACATTCATTTCGCGTGCCGCTCCCGAGAGGCTGCCACAGCGCGCCAGCAGGCTGAAGAAGGCCATCTCGGACGAGGAAGAAGCGGGTGTGGACATTGTTAATCCAAAGTAAACAATGCCATAACTTTAAAGCCATTCATTGATTCCTGGAAATCGTACAGTCCCCTCAGTTCCAGGCGCGCTTGAGCGCGTCATCTCCCAGCAAATGAGGAAGCCCGATGAAGACCTACAAAATCGCCTGCATTCCCGGCGACGGCATTGGCAAGGAAGTGGTTCCTGCCGGCCAGACCGTGCTCCAGGCACTGGCGGCCAGACAAAAAAACTTCAGGTTCGAGTTCACCTCGTTCGACTGGGGCGGTGACTACTACCGCCAGCACGGCGTGATGATGCCGGACCAGGGCCTGGATGATCTGCGCGGCCAGGATGCCATCCTGTTCGGCTCGGCCGGCGACCCGCACATCGCGGACCACATCACCCTGTGGGGCCTGCGCCTGAAGATCTGCCAGGGTTTTGACCAGTACGCCAACGTGCGGCCGACGCGCATCCTGCCCGGCATCGATGCCCCGCTCAAGCGCTGCAAGCCGCAAGACCTGGACTGGGTGATCGTGCGGGAAAACTCCGAAGGCGAGTACGCCGGCGTCGGCGGCCGGGTGCACCAGGGACATCCGATCGAGGTCGCCACCGATGTATCGATCCTGACCCGCGTCGGTGTGGAGCGCATCATGCGCTTTGCCTTCCGGCTGGCCCGGTCGCGTCCGCGCAAGCTGCTCACCGTGGTGACCAAGTCCAACGCGCAGCGCCATGCCATGGTGATGTGGGACGAGATCGCACTGCAGATCTCCAAAGAGTTTGCGGATGTGAAGTGGGACAAGGAACTGGTCGATGCCTGCACCGCCCGCATGGTGAACCGCCCGGCCTCGCTCGACACCCTGGTGGCGACCAATCTGCATGCCGACGTGCTGAGCGACCTGGCCGCCGCCCTGGCCGGCAGCTTGGGGATAGCCCCCACCGGCAACATCGATCCCGAGCGCCGCTATCCGTCCATGTTCGAGCCGATCCACGGCTCCGCGTTCGACATCATGGGCAAGGGCCTGGCCAATCCGGTGGGCACCTTCTGGTCCTGCGTCATGCTGCTGGAGCATCTGGGCGAGACCGCTGCCGCGCGCGTCCTCATGGAGGCGGTGGAGCAGGTGACCGCCCAGCCCGCACTGCACACGGGCGACCTCGGCGGCAAGGCGACGACGGCCCAGGTGACGCGAGCCGTGTGCGAACGCATCGCCGGGGCCCTAGAGCAAGCGATCTGACATTCATGACACACAAGGAGACAAGCATGCATGAAGAACGGAGCCCCCATTTTTTCAAACGCCGGCATCTGGTGCCGGCGGCCGTGCTGGCATTCGGCATGGCCAGCAGCGCTGCCATGGCGCAGTCCTACCCGAGCAGGCCCATCAGCCTGATCGTGCCTTTCGCGGCCGGTGGAACCACGGATGTGCTGGCGCGCGCGCTGGGCGCGGAACTCTCCAAAAGCCTGGGCCAGCCCGTGGTGATCGAGAGCAAGCCCGGTGCCGGCGCCACGCTCGGGGCTGACCATGTGGCCAAGGCCAAGCCGGATGGCTACACCCTGCTCATGGGCGCGGTGCACCACACGATCGCCACCAGCGTCTACAAGAAGCTGCCTTACGATTTCCAGAAGGACCTGGCGCCCGTGACCACGGTGGCGCTGGTGCCCAATGTACTGGTGCTCAACCCCGGTGTGCCGGCCAAGGATGTCAGGGAATTGCTGGCGCTGGCCAAGGCCGCGCCTGGCAAGTACGCCTACGGCTCCAACGGCAACGGCACGGCGCAGCATTTGATCGGAGCGCAGTTTGAAGGCATGGGAGGCGTGCAGCTGCTGCACGTGCCCTACAAAGGCAGCGGTCCGCTGACCATCGACTTGCTCGGCGGCCAGGTTGCCATGTCGTTCGACACCATCACGCCGGTGCTGCCGCATATCAAGGCGGGCAAGCTGCGTGCGCTGGCGGTGACCACCAGCAAGCGCTCGCCGGCCTTGCCGGAGGTGCCCACCCTGGATGAATCCGGTCTCAAGGGCTTCAACCTGGGCACCTGGTTTGGCGTGCTGGCGCCGGCTGGAACGCCCAAGGAAATCGTGACCCGGCTCAACACCGACATGGTCAAGATCATCAACGCGCCGGATTTCAGGAAGCGCATGGAGGAGATCGGTGCCGAGCCGATTGGCAACACGCCGGCACAGATGGCGCGGCAGATCAAGGACGATACCGAGCGCTTTGCCAAGCTGGTGAAGGACGCCAAGGTCGTCATCGAGTAGCCGGTGCCTGGCGTCGGCGCGGGCGCGGCACAATGGCGGCATGACTGTTCCTGATCCTTTCACCCAGCCCCGCCAGTTTCTGCATTACCTGTATGGCGCGGCGGTCATGCGCGCCTTGCCGCTGCACAACATGGCGGCCTGCCTGCCGCCGCCGCCCAGGGGGCGCACGCTGGTGCTGGGGGCGGGAAAGGCGGGCGGCTCCATGGCCCAGGCACTGGAATCCCTCTGGCCGGCAGATGCGCCGCTGCAAGGGCTGGTGGTCACGCGCTACGGCCACATCCCGCCCCGGCCCGCGGGCTTGCGGCAGCGCATCGAGATCGTGGAAGCCGCCCACCCGGTGCCTGACGCGGCCGGTCTGGCGGCGGCCCAGCGCATTCTGGCCCTGACCCGGGGCCTGACGAAGGATGACCTGGTGCTGTGCCTGATCTCCGGTGGCGGCTCGGCGCTGCTCACCTTGCCGGCGCAAGGTCTGACGCTGCAGGACAAGCAGCGCATCAACCGGGACCTGCTCAACAGCGGCGCCAGCATTGGCGAGATGAATTGCGTGCGCAAGCACCTCTCCCGCATCAAGGGCGGCCGGCTGGCGGCCGCCTGCGCGCCGGCCCGGGTGGTGACGCTGACCATCAGCGACGTGCCCGGCGATGATCCCTCCATCATCGCCAGCGGACCCACGGTGCCCGATGTCTCCACCTGCGCGGATGCCTTGGCGATTTTGCAGCGCTACCGCATCGAAGTGCCGGCTGCCGTGGCTGACTTGCTGCGGCGTGGCGTGCTGGAAACGCCCAAACCCGGGGACCCCGCGTTCAATGGCCATGAGGTTCACATGATCGCCACCCCGCAACAGTCGCTGGAGGCCGCCGCCGCCGCCGCGCGCGCCGCCGGGATGGAGGCCTACATCCTGAGCGACGAGATGGAAGGCGAATCGCGCGAAGTCGGCAAGGTGCATGCGGCCATCGCGCGCACCGCCGCGCGATCCTCGAATGCCTCGCGCACCGCCGCGTGCTCCTCCGATGCCACGCTGGCCATGGCAGGCAAGGAGCAGCCCTTTCGCAAGCCCTGCGTCATCCTGAGCGGCGGGGAAACCACCGTGACGGTGCGTCCTGTGCCCGCGGGCGAAACCAGGGGCCGGGGCGGACGGGCCGGCGAATTCTGCATGGGGCTGGCGCTGGCCTTGCAGGGGCAGGCCGGAGTGTATGCGCTGGCGGCGGACACCGACGGCATTGACGGCATGGAAGACAACGCCGGGGCCTGGGTGGAACCCGGCACGCTGACCCGGGCGCAGGCGCTGGGCATGAAAATTGACGGTTATCTCGACCGCAACGACGCGTATGGCTACTTCCATGCCCTGGGGGACCTGGTGATCACGGGACCGACCCATACCAATGTCAATGATTTCCGTGCCATGCTGGTTTTATAAGCAGTTTCGTGACGGATGTTTGATTTTGCTCAAGGTTAAAGGGGGGCAGGCGCGGCAAAGTCGCTCCCATGTTGAGTGCCGAATTGATCGACCAGTCCGCCGAGCGGAGCATTGTTGCCCCGGGCGGCGTCCTGCTCAAGCGCACGGTGAGCCCGCGCTGGGTGAGTTATGTGGAGTCGGGCCGCGTGGCGCTGGGCGTGATGGAAGACGATATCCTGGAGCATCAGCTGGGCGTGGTGGAGGGGCCGTTCTGGCTGGAAGCCACGGCAGCCGTGCTGAATTTGCCCAGCGCGGTTGACGCGGTGGCTGAAACCGAAGTCTGCCTGCGGCGCATTCCGCTGGCGGCATTCCGTCAGTCCCTGGCGGCCTTGCCCGAGCCGGCCCGGGCCGTGCTGCACGATGTGGCGCTGGCGCACCGCCAGCAGACCGAGCTGGCCGTCAGTCGCCTGGCCAAGGACGCCGAGGCCCGTTGTGCCGAATGGCTGCTGCGCCATGCCGAGCCGGGCGACAAGGGGGTGCTGGCCGTGTTGTTGCAGCAACGCAAGCGCCTGATCGCGGCCCAGTTGGGCATTGCACCCGAAACCCTGTCGCGTGTGCTGCGCCACCTGCGCGAGCGCAGCCTGATCAGCGGCTCGGGCCGGGTGCTCAATCTGCTCGACCCGGGCGGCCTGCGCTCACTGGCGGGCGTGTAAGGGCGCCAAGGTTATTCGCACAGCGCCCGTATCGAGGGCGGAATGGGCACGGCGCGAATCGCGGTGCTGCTGCCTTCGCGGTAGGCGGCAAAAATGCGCACTTCATCGCATTCCATGATGAGATCCTCGCCCCGCGTCACGCGATAGCGCTGCACAAAACTCTTGTCGCGCCACTCGCTCACCGAAGTGTGGATTTCCAGGGTGTCGCCATAGCTGGCCGTCTTGACAAAACGCGCATGCGTGTCCACCAGCGGCGTGCCGATGACGCCCAGCGTCTTTTCCGTCTCGTGCCAGGACGGGACGCCGCAACCGACGAAAAAATTCCGGGAGGCGGCATCCAGCCAGCGAAAGAAATTGGGGAACCACACGATGCGGGCCGGGTCGCAGTCGCCGAACTCGACGCGCACGGTGTAGGTGATGACCCGCGATGCGGCGGGTGCGGGGTGAACCGTTTCAGTCATTCAGGCCTCAGTCTCCAACGATCTTGCGTTCCCGGATGATGGCACCGAAACGCTTGGAGTCCTCATTGGCTTTTGCCGCGAACTGGGCCGGCGTCAGCGGCAGCGCCGTGCCGCCTAGGCCGGCAATGCGGTCCTTCACGGCCTGGGTGCCCAGGATCTTGTTGATCTCGCTGTTCAGGCGCGAAATCACCGCGGCGGGCGTGCCGGCCGGCGCGTAGAAGCCGAACACGGTGTCGGCATCGAAGCCCTTGAGGCCGGCTTCATCCAGCGTCGGCACGTCCGGGAACAGCGGCGAGCGGTGCAGGCTGCCCACCGCCAGCAGCTTGAGCTTGCCGGCGCGCACCTGGTTCAGGCCGATGCCCGGGTCGAAGGCGTAGTCGATCTGGCCGGCCAGCAGGTCCTGCAGGGCGGGCGCGGCACCGCGGTAGGGCACGTGCACGGTGTAGAGGCCGGCCTGGCTCTTCATCATTTCGCCGGCCAGGTGCGGCGAGCTGCCGTTGCCCGGCGAGCCGTAGGACAGCTTGCCCGGGTTGGCCTTCACGTACGCGATGAATTCCCTGATGTTGTTGACCGGCAGCGTCGAGCGCACCGTCAGGTACACCAGCACGCGCGCGGCCGAGGCCACCGGCACCAGGTCCTTGGCCGGGTCGAAGGGCATCCTGGGATAGATGTGCGGGTTGACCGACACCATGCCGCCCGAGCTCATCAGCAGGGTGTAGCCGTCGGCCGGCGATTTGGCCACCACGTCGCCGCCGATGTTGCCGCCCGAGCCGCCGCGGTTTTCCACCACCACCGGCTGGCCCAGCACGTCCTGCAGCGGTTGCGCGACGGCGCGGGCGATCTGGTCGGCGGCGCCACCGGCCGGGAAGTTGACGACGACCCTGATCGGCTTGCCCGGCCAGCTTTGCGCATGGGCCACAGGCAGCACGCCGGCGGCAGCGACCAGGGACGCCAGCAGCGCGCGGCGAAGCAGGCGGGCGGGCGGGTTGGTGCGATGTGTCATGTTGGTTCCTTTACTTCTATGACCCATGGTGATTTGTAAAAACTTGACGTGGGACGGGACGGCGCCGCCTCAGCCCATGCGGCTGGGCAGCCACAGGGCGATGGCCGGGAAGGCGATCAGGATCACGAGGCGGATCAGGTCGGTGCCGACGAAGGGCAGCACGCCGCGGAAGATGGTGGTGAAGCTCACGTCCTGCACCACGCTCTTGATGACGAACACGTTCATGCCCACCGGCGGGTGGATCAGGCCGAGTTCCACCGTCATCACGATGATGACGCCGAACCAGATCGGGTCGAAGCCGAGCTGCAGGATCAGCGGGTAGATGATGGGCACGGTCAGGATGATCATGGCCATGGCATCCATCAGGCAGCCCAGCACGAGATACATGCCCATGATGATGGCCAGCAGCGCATAGCGGTCCAGACCCAGGCCGATCAGGAATTCGGTGACCTTCTGCGGCGTCTGCGTGATGGTCAGGAAGTAGCCGAACAGCAGCGCGCCGATCAGCACCGTGAACACCGCGGCCGAGGTGCGCGTGGCCTCCAGCAGGGCCTCGCGGATCTGCGCCAGGTTCAGGCGCCGGCGCACCACGCCCAGGAGGAAGGCGCCGGCCGCGCCCATGCCCCCGGCCTCGGAGGGCGTGAACAGGCCGCCGTAGAGGCCGCCGATGACGAAGACAAACAGGGCCAGCGGCGCCCACACGTCCTTCAGGCTGGCCAGGCGCTCGCTCCGGGGCGTGCGCCGGCCGGCCGGCAGGAAGCCGGGCTTGGCCATGACGATCAGCGAGATGGTCAGGATGTACATCAGGATGGCCAGCAGGCCGGGCATGACCCCGGCCATGAACAGCTTGCCGATGTCCTGCTGCGTCAGGATGGCGTAGACCGCCAGCACGGTCGAGGGCGGGATCATGATGCCCAGCGTGCCGCCGGCGGCAATCACGCCGGTGGCGAAGGACTTCGGATAGTTGTAGCGGCGCATCTCGGGATAAGCCACCTTGGAGAAGGTGGCCGCCGTGGCGACCGAGGAGCCGCAGATGGCGGCGAAACCGCCGCAGGCCAGCACCGTGGCCACGCCCAGGCCGCCGCGCAGGTGGCCCATGAAGGCGTTGGCGGCGCGAAACAGCTCGCGGCTCACGCCCGAGATGGAGACGAAGGCGCCCATCAGCATGAACATGGGGATGACGGCAAAGCTCTGATCGGTCACGGTGCGCATGGTGGTCTGGCCCACCATCTTGAGCGCGGGCTCCATGCCGACGATGTAGCCATAACCGGTGACGCCCACCAGGCCCATGGCCATGCCCACGGGCACGCGCAGCAGCATGAGGATGAACAGAACAACAAAGCCGATCACGGCCACGATATCGGTACTCAAGGCAAGGCTCTCATTCGCTGGTGTGTTGTTCGGGATGCTCTTCGATCAGCGCGGGCTGGAAAACCAGCCGCCAGGTGCGAATGGCGATCAGGAGGACGGCGGCCACATCGCCCAGCCAGGCCACGGCGAAGAAGGGCCAGGTGGGAAGGTGCAGGTCGTAGGTGAGCACATGGTCGCGGTAGGTCACGAGCACCTTGTCCAGCAGGGTGTAGGTCTGCACCACCACCACGAACAGCAGCACCAGCGTGGCGAAGATGTCGATCCAGCGCTTCGTGCGGGCGTTGCCTGCGCTCCAGATCAGGTCCACGGTGATGTGGGTGCCACGGTAGCTGGTGGCGGCAATGCCCCAGAAGATCAGGATGCCCAGCAGCAGCGAGCCGAAGTCATAGGCGTCCGGAATCGAGGTGTCGAAGAACTTGCGCAGGATCACTGTGAGAAAGATATTGAGGGCGACGATGCCGACGAAGACCGCGGCCACCCACTCGATCGTGTCGATCACACGATCCATCGAATTACGCTTCAAGCAGGGCTCCTGTCAGGGAAGGAAAAGACCGCGAGGCGGTGCCGGCCGGCACCGCCCGCGCCGCTTACATGGCGGCCTTGTACTTGACGAGCTGCTGCTTGAGCGCGTCCAGGACCGGCTTGGCATCCTGCCCGGTCTTGTCCTTCAGGTCCTTGGCCCACTCGGTCTCCACCGGGGCCACGGCCTTGCGCCAGGCGTCGAGCTGGGCCGGGGTGAGCTTGTAGACCTCGTGGTCGGGCATGGCGCCCAGCTTGGCGTGGCCAGCGTACTCGAAGTCGGCCCATTCGCCGGCCACCTTCTCGGCCCACTCGGTGGTGCAATGGTCGTCCACCACCTTCTTCTGCGCCGGCGAGAGGGCGTTGTACTTGGACTGGTTCATGACCCAGACGAAGGGCGTCACGTACAGCGGCACGTCCATGTGGTACTTGACCACCTTGTCGATGCCGAACAGCGGGATCGAGCCCCAGGGGAAGGTCACCGCGTCGGCCACGCCGCGCTCGATGATCTCGCGCACTTCCGGCGCCGAGGACTGCACGTTGGTGCCGCCCAGCAGGGTGACCATGCGGCCGATGCCTTCATGCGCGGGACGGATCTTCATGCCCTTGATGTCGGTCGGCAGCACGATCTTCTTGCGCGAGTGGAAGGTGCCCGGGTCGTGCACGAAGGCGAAGCAGAACTTCACGTCCTTCATTTCCTTGGCCGCGTAGTTGCGGTACCAGGCGTCCACCGCCGCCGAGCCGCCCTTGCCATTGGCAATCAGGAAGGGCAGGGCCGAGGCGGCGAAGACGGGGAAACGGCCCGGCTGGTAACCCGGGTTCACGTAGGCGAAGTCGGCGATGCCGTCGCGCGCCATGTCGTAGTGGTCGAAGGCCTTGCCCAACTGCTGGGCCGGGAACATGGTGGCCGAGAGCGTGCCGCCCGAGGCCTTCTTCATGCTCTCGCCCCAGGCGATCAGCGAGGGGTTCAGCGGGTGCTGGGTCGGCACCCAGCTGGAGAAGCGGAACATGACCGGCTTGTCCTGCGCCTGGACCGGACTGCTGGCCAGGGCCAGGGCGGTGGCGGCAATCGCACCGGCCGTCATGGCATGCTGGTGCAGGGATTGAATGATTTTGTTGTATCGCATGGTGTCTCCTCGTTGTGGTTTTCAGGGTTGGCGGGAAGGGGCGGCAATCATCCATCTCGGCCGGCGGTCCGCGCTTGCGGCAGCCAGGGCGCAGCGTCACTGGCGACCCTGTCAATGTAAGGGGCGGGCCCTTGCCTGTACATCATCGTTTCCCCTGCATCAGCCGGCGGAACCGGCCTGGCCCGGGCGGCGCTTGATCCAGCGGATCGGTTGCTCCCTGACGGGACGCGCCGGCGCGCCGTGCTGCAGCAGGGCCTGGTCCAGTGCCTTGCCGGCATCGTCGGCCAGGGCGGCGGTGCGCGCCGCGGCAATGGCCTGGGCACGTGCCTCGTCCGAGTCAAAACTGTCGATGGCCGCCAGGTGCCGGGTGACGTGCAGCAGGTTGTCCTTGCCGCGTTCGTTGGTGCTGCCATAACCCTTGATGAGGCGACCGCACAGGGCGATCTCGTGGCCGGTCTGCCAGTGCCGGCGCGTGCTGTCGACCACGCTGGCGAGCCAGGTGTCGATCAGGGCCTGCTCGGTGGCAAAGCGGCTGCCCTTGGTGCGCAGCCATTTCAGGCTGGCCAGCGTGCGCAGGGCAATCATGCCGAACACCGAGTGCGTGCCCACCTTGAGGGGCAGGCCCCAAGGCGCCTTGCCCTGCGCAACGCGGCGGCGGTCCCACTGCATGACGCGATGCGCCAGGCTTGGCGGCAGCAGGGCCGCCAACTCGGGGGCGCCGGGCTTGAAGTGGTCATAGACCTGCAGCAACTCATCGTCCCGGGCCTTGACCTCGCCCTTGACGCGTTGCCAGCGGCTCACGCGGCTCTTGAGATCGGCCACGCGGATGATGTCGTCAAACGCCATCCACAGGGCAAGCCAGCGCGCGGTCTCTTTTGTGGTGGCCCAGCCATGCGCGCTGGCGGGGTCGGAAATCCGTTCGGCCTGCAGCACTTTTTGCAGGCGCTCCACATACAGCGCCGCATAGGCGGGGCCCTGGTACTCGACCAGGCGCGCATGCCCGAGCGCGAGCATGGCATGCGCCGCCGGCGGAAAAATCTTGGCCAATTCGGGCTCCAGCCCTTGTCTGGCGGGTGCAGGCAGCTCTGAATCTGATAGCAGGTTCTGGACCAGCGCGGCCTGCGACTGCTGGCCGTGAATCAGCTCGAAGCCCCTGGCGAAGCCGCGCAGGCTGGCCTGGGTCGCCTTGCCGCCGGCCTGGATCACGCCTTCAAAGGCGGCCCGCGTGAAGGGGAACAGGCCGCTGCCGGCAATGGCGCCCAGCATCACGGCGCTGACGATGGTGCCGGACTGGCGGGCCATCTCGCCCATGTCGAACACATGGTGCTCGCGGCTGTGGGCGCGCACCACGTCCAGCAGCGGCAAGGGGTCGGTGCGGCCGTCGCCGGGCTGCATGCGCTCCTGCGTGGTGAAGGTCCGGTTCGACGAGGTGATGACCAGCGTGCGCTCCCGCGAGGTCATGCTGTTGCCGATCTGGCGTGTGGTTTCCAGCAGCTCCGAGGACACCAGGGCATCGAGTGCACCCGGCGCCGGGTACAGGCTGAAGACCGGGCGCTTGCTCCCGAGCTCCTTGAGCGGCACGGGGAAGACCTCGACATAGTAGGTGGTGGCCCCGGTGCGCTGGGCCACGCCAGGAATCGAGGTGCTCTGCGCGGCAAACCCGCTGGCGCGGGCCGTGTCGATCAGCCATTCGGAGAGCACGCCGCCGCCTTCGCCGCCCAGGGCGCAGATCAGCAGGGTGATGGGTTTTTGCTGGTGCATGTTTGTTTAAGCGGGTTGCAGCATGCGGACGAAGGCGGCGCGCAGGCTGCCCAGCACGCGCTCATGCCATTTCGGGTTCTGGATGATTTCGGCGCGGTAGAAGGAAGGGCACAGCGTGGCCGCGTGGGCGTTCTCGCCGCACAGGCCGCAGCCGACGCAGCCGTCGATCACGGTGGCCACCGGGTCCACCTTCAGCGGGTCCGGATTGTCCTTGAGCGTGAGCGTGGGGCAGCCGGAGAGGCGGATGCAGGCGTGGTCGCCGGTGCAGACGTCCTCGTCGACCCCGTATTTCACGCGCACCACGCGCTGGCCCTTTTTGAGCAGGCTGGCGATCCAGGGCTTGATGCGGCGCTGGCGCTCGAGCTGGCATTCGCCTTCGGCCACGATCACCTTCAGGCCGCCGAACCCGGTGGTGAAGGCCTCGTTGAGCGTCTTGCGCATCTCGTCCACATGGTAGGTGTGCACGGTGCGCAGCCACTTGACGCCCAGGCCGCTCAATGTGTTCTCAATCGTCTGGTTGGTGCTGGTGAGGCTTTGCAGCTTGTCCGTGGCGCCCGCCTTGGCCTCCTCGCTCGGGGTGGAGATGATGTCCTGCGTGCCGGTGGCCGAGGTGTAGCCGTTCTTGAAGATCAGCAGCACGGCATCGTCGCCGTTGAACAGGGCGGACTGCACGCCGGTCAGCAGGCCGTTGTGCCAGAAGCCGCCGTCGCCCATGATGGACAGCGTGCGCCGCTGCATCATCGGCGAGACGCCGGCGCGGCTGGCCAGGCTCATGCCATAGCCCAGGATGGAGTGGCCGAAGGAAAAAGGCTCGAAGGTGCCGAAGGCATGGCAGCCGATGTCGGCGGCGATGTGCACCGGTCCCACGTCCTGCTGCGACAGCTTGAGTGCCGAGAACACCGGCCGCTCGGGGCAGCCGATGCAAAAGCCCGGTGGCCGTGTCGGCAGCGCGGCATGCAGGGTCTGTTCGAGGTGCCGGGTCACGGCCGTGCGACGCTCGCCGTTGCCCTGCAGCCAGGCCCGCGCCGAAGACGCATCCACATCGCCGGCGTGGCGGGCCAGGAACGCGATCAGGCCGGCGGTGAGGGTCTCCACGTTGTATTCGCCGCCCGAGGGCAGCATGTCCTTGCCATGCAGCGGCGTGTTGATGTCGCGCCGGCGCAGGAAGGTGGCGATCTCCTGCTCGATGTACTCGGGCTGGCCTTCCTCCACCACCAGCACGGCGCGTTTTCCCAGGGCGAACCCGGCCACCTGCTCGGGCACCAGCGGGTAGGTGACGTTGAGCACCAGCAGAGGGATTTCGCTCGCGCCAAAGGCGTCGGCCAGGCCGAACTGCTGCAGGGCGCGGATCAGCGCGTTGTAGATGCCGCCCTGCACGATGATGCCCAGCTCCTGGCGCGGGCCGTCCATCAGTTCGTTGAGCTGGTGCTCCACGATGTACTGGCGGGCCGCCGGAATGCGCTGCTCGACCTTGAGTTTTTCCTGGCGAAAGGTCACCGGCGGGTGGGCCAGTTTCATGTAGTCAAAGCGGGCCGGCTCGCTCATCGGCTGCCGCGTCGAGACGGCGGGCGGCACGTTGTCCTTGCATTCGAAGCTGCCGCGCACATGGCAGGCGCGGATGCGCAGCTCCATCATGGCCGGCATGTTGGAGGCCTCCGACAGGCGAAAGCCCTCTTCCACCATCTGCACCATCCTGCCCAGTTCGGGCCGGGGGTCGAGCAGCACCATGGAGGATTTCAGCGCATAGGCATGGGTGCGTTCCTGGATCACGCTGGCGCCCTCGCCGTAGTCCTCGCCCACCACGATCAGCACGCCGCCCTTGACGCCGGGCGAGGACAGGTTGCTCAAGGCGTCGGCCGCCACGTTGGTGCCGACGATGGATTTCCAGGTGACGGCGCCGCGCAGCGGGTAGTGGATGGAGGCGCCCAGCATCGCCGCGGCGGACGCCTCGTTGGAGCAGGCCTCCACATGCACGCCCAGCTCGTCCATGTAGGGCTTGGCCTGCACCATCACGTCCAGCAGGTGCGACACCGGCGCGCCCTGGTAGCCGCCGACATAGGCCACGCCGGACTGCAGCAGGCCCTTGGTGATCGCGAGAATGCCCTCGCCGTGAAAGGTCTGGCCCGCGCCCAGGCGCAGCGATTCGATCTCCTGGCTGAATGAAACTTCCAAGCGCTGTCTCCCGTGTTCTTTTGGCGTGAAACCAAGGATTCTGTGGTCTGCGCATCCATAAATCAATAAAATAATATGACTATTCAGTATTAGTAATATGCATATCAAAGATGTCGATCTCAATCTGCTGCGCCTGTTCGACACGGTCTACCGCACGCGTAACGTGAGCCGCGCCGCCGAGTTGCTGGACCTGACGCAGCCCGCGGTGAGCCAGGGCTTGACGCGCTTGCGCGCCCTCATCCATGACCCGCTGTTCGTGCGCGCGCCGGGTGGCGTGCAGCCCAGTCCGCGGGCCGACCGGCTGGCCGATGCCGTGCGCAGCGCGCTCGCCGGCCTGGAGGAGGCGCTCAATGAATCGGAGCAGTTCGAGCCGCTGCAGTCGCGCAAGACCTTTCGCATCCACATGAGCGACATCGGCGAGGCGCGTTTCCTGCCGGAGCTCATGGTGACCCTGCGCGAACAGGCGCCGGGCGTGCGCGTCGAGACCTCGCCGCTGCCGCCCGCGGCCATCGCGGACGCGCTGGACAGCGGCCGGATTGACTTCGCCTTCGGCTTTCTGCCCTCGGTCAAGGACACGCAGCATGTGCAGCTACTCAAGGACCGCTACATCGTGCTGCTGCGCGAGGGGCACCCGTTCGCCGCCGGCTTCAACCGGCGCCGGCGCGGCGGCGCGGCCCTGCTCGACGCGCTGCGCCAGTTGGAGTTCGTCGCGGTGCGGACCCATTCCGACACGCTGCGCATCCTGCAGCTGATGCAGCTGGAAGACCGCCTGCGCCTGACCACCGAGCACTTCATGGTGCTGCCGGCCATCGTGCGCGCCACCGACCTGGGGGTGGTGATGCCGCGCAACATCGCCCGGCTTTTCTCCGAAGCCGGTGGCTACACTATCATCGAGCCGCCGTTTCCGCTGCGCGACTTCACGGTGGCGCTGCACTGGAGCCGGCGCTACGAGGCCGATCCCGGCAACCGCTGGCTGCGCCAGACGGTGGTGGCGCTGTTTGCCCGGCCCTGAGCGCGTGGGGCCGCGTCAAGGACGTGCCAGGCCAGGTCAGCGCAGGTAGGTGGCTCGAAGCCGTCGGCTGCTTTCGGGCGGCTTTTTGTTTTTGGGGAGTGCGGCCATGCTGAAAGTCAAACCCGTCGCGGCGCAACGATTGCCCGGGCTGCTGCGCGGCATGCCCAAGGCCGAGCTGCACATCCATATCGAAGGCTCGCTCGAGCCCGAGCTGATCTTCGCGCTGGCCCGGCGCAACGGCGTGGCGCTGCCCCATGCCGGCGTGGACGAACTGCGCCGCGCCTATGCCTTCACCGATCTGCAAAGCTTTCTGGACATCTACTACGCCGGTGCCAGCGTCCTGCTGCGCGAGCAGGACTTCTACGACATGGCGCGCGCCTACCTGGCGCGGGCGGCCGCTGACAACGTCGTGCACGCGGAGATATTTTTCGACCCGCAAACGCACACGGCACGCGGCGTGGGCATGGACACCGTCATCCGCGGCCTGCACCGGGCCTGCGTGGATGCGCAGGCCGAGCTGGGCATCAGTGCCTCCCTTATCATGTGCTTTCTGCGGCACCTGAGCCAGCAGGACGCGTTCGAGACCCTGGAGCAGGCCATGCCCCACCGCGACAAGTTCATCGGCGTCGGGCTGGATTCGAGCGAGCTGGGCCATCCCCCGGAGAAGTTTGCCGAAGTCTTTGCGCGCTGCCGCGCGCTGGGCTTGCATCTGGTGGCGCACGCGGGCGAGGAGGGGCCGCCGGCCTACATCTGGAGCGCGCTGGACGCGCTGCGGGTCGAGCGCATCGACCATGGCGTGCAGTGCGTCAAGGATGCCGCCCTGGTGCGGCGCCTGGTGCAGGACCGCATTGCGCTCACGGTGTGCCCCTTGTCCAATCTGAAGCTGCGCGTGTTTCCCCGCCTGGCCGATCACAACCTGGGGCGCCTGCTCGACGCCGGGCTGATGGCGACGGTCAATTCCGACGACCCGGCCTACTTTGGCGGCTACATCAACGACAACTTCACGCAAACCTTTGCCGCCACCGGCCTGGGCCCGCAGCAGGCGTATGCGCTGGCCCGCAACAGCTTCGAGGCCAGCTTCCTGGACGCCGCCACCAGGCGGCGGCATGTCGAGCGACTCGACGCGTTCCTCGAGAGCTTCGACGGGCAAGCCTGAGCGCGGTCGGCGTCACCCTGGCGCGGCATCAGGCGCGAGTTCACTTCAGAACGACAGGAATGCGCCGATAAAGGGGGAGTCCTATAATTTCAAGCTGGATCGAATCGCTCCTCCAGCCAACATTCAGGCACCTTGCAATCACCCCCAGCCTGCCCCTGCCGTCGCGCGAGCAGGTCCGGTAGGGGCGGGGTTCCGATGCTGGTTGCACAGCCTGCCTGTCCGGTGTTTTCCGTGCGGTGGCCGTCGTGCACGCGGCCGCTTGCGCGACCCACTCATTCTCTGGAGTCACGATCATGTTTTTGAGCAATCTCTCGATCAGCAAACGTCTGGCCATTGTGCTTGGCATCATCCTCGCCCTGTTCCTGGCGAGCAGTCTTTTTGCCGTGCTCAAGCTGCGCCAGCTGGGTGTTGAGATCAACTCCATGGTCAAGGACAACGTCAAGACCGAGCGCGCCGGCGCCGACTGGCTGCGCCACACCACGGCGGGGGTGCAGCGGGCCGCCGCCATTGCCAAAAGCAGCGATGCCGGCCTGATCCCCTACTTCGCGCCGGCCACGGCCGAGTCGATCCGCCAGACCAACGAGTTGCAAAAGACGATCGAAGCGCAGATGGACACGCCCGAGGAACGCCAGTTGTTCGACAAGGTCGGCGAGCTGCGCAAGGGCTACCTGGCCGCGCGCGACGAGGTCAGCAAGTTCAAGCTGGCCGGCGATGTGGAGGGGGCCAACCGCGTCTTCAACGAGCGTTTCGAGCCCACTTCCCGCCTCTACCTGGCGGGGGTGCAGCAAATGGTGGACGCGCAGCGGGCCCAACTGGATGCCGCGGCCCAGCGCAGCGAGGACCTGCGGGCCCAGACCAGCATGCTGCTGATCGTGTGCAGCATGCTGTCGCTGGGCCTGGGCACCTTGCTGGCCGTTTTCCTGGCGCGCAGCATCACGCTCCCGCTGCGCCGGGCCGAAACCATGGCCCAGTCGATTGCCGACATGGACCTGACCGGCGTGCCGCAAACCAGCTATGCCAATGACGAAACCGGCCGCCTGCTGCGTGCCATCGACATCATGCGCGCGGCGCTGCAGCGTTCGCTGCGGCAGATGCGGGGGGTGGTGGACAACGTCTCGACCGCCAGCATGCAGATCGCCACCGGCAACCAGGACCTGAGCGCGCGCACCGAGCAGACGGCCAGCAACCTGGAGGAAACCGCCAGCTCGATGGAAGAGCTGACCAGCACCGTGCGCCAGAGCGCCGACTCGGCCCGCCAGGCCAACCAGCTCGCGTCGTCGGCCGCGCAGGTGGCGCAGCGCGGCGGCCAGGTGGTCGCGCAGGTGGTCGCGACCATGGACGAGATCAATGCGAGCTCGAGCAAGATCGCCGACATCATCGGCGTCATCGACGGCATTGCGTTCCAGACCAACATCCTGGCGCTCAACGCCGCGGTGGAGGCGGCGCGCGCCGGCGAGCAGGGCCGCGGCTTCGCGGTGGTGGCCTCCGAGGTGCGCAGCCTGGCCGGGCGTTCGGCCGATGCCGCCAAGGAAATCAAGACCCTGATCGACGCCAGCGTGAGCAGTGTGCAGTCCGGTGCCAAGCAGGTGCAGGACGCGGGCAGCACCATGAGCGAGATCGTGGCCAGCGTGAGCCGCGTGACCGACATCATCGGCGAGATCAGCGCCGCCGCTTCCGAGCAGAGCCAGGGCATTGGCCAGATCAATGCCGCCGTCAACCAGCTCGACCAGATGACGCAGCAAAACGCCGCCCTGGTCGAGGAATCCACCGCCGCCGCCGAGAGCCTGAAAGAGCAGGCCAGGCTGCTGGCCGAGGCGGTGAGCACCTTCAAGCTGGGCGAGGCATCGGACACCCGCTTGGCGCGCCTGACGTAAAATACGCGCCAAAGAAGCCGCTGCCCTGCGGCTTTTTTTCTTGTTTCAATCCAGGGCCATGTAGAGGACTACCATGTATAAAAACCTCGCTGCCACGCTCGTGGCCGCCTGTTTCATCTCCCCCGTTTTTTCCCAGGCCAAGGACGCCCAGGCCGCCGCGGCCAAGGAGCCGCTCAAGGTGGGCTTTGTTTATGTGGCGCCCCTGGGCGACATGGGCTGGGTGCGCCAGCACGACGAGGGCCGCAAGGCCGTCGAGACCGCGCTCAACCCGGGCGCCGGCGCGCCGGCCCGGGTCCAGACCCGCTATGTGGAAAACGTCGCCGAAGGGCCCGATGCCGAGCGCGTCATCCGCGACCTGGCCGCCACCGGCCACAAGCTCATCTTCACGCCCAGCTTCGGCTACATGGAGCCCACGCTCAGGGTGGCGAGGGATTTTCCGGATGTGAAGTTTGAGTCGGTCACCGGCTACAAGACCGCGCCCAACGTGGCCGTGGTCAACGCGCGCTACTACGAGGGGCGCTACCTCGCGGGCATCGCCGCCGGGCGCATGACCCAAACCCATGTGGCGGGCTATGTGGCGGGCTTTCCCATTCCCGAGGTGCTGCAGGGCATCAATGCATTCACGCTGGGCATGCGCTCGGTCGATCCGAAGGCCGAAGTCAAGGTGCTCTGGCTCAACGCCTGGTTCGACCCGACGCGCGAGCGCGACGCGGCCATGACCCTGTTCAACCAGAACGTGGACGTGATCGCCTTTCACACCGGCTCCTCCGCGGTGATGGCCGCGGCGCAGGAACGCGGCAAGCTCGCCGTGGCCTACCACTCCGACATGCGCCGCGTGGCGCCCGACGCGCAGATCGTGGCCGTGACCCACCAGTGGGGCGGCTACTACACGCAGCGCGCGCGGGCCGTGCTCGACGGCAGCTGGAAAAGCGGCAGCGTCTGGGGCGGCGTGAAGGAAGGCATGATCAAGGTCGACGCCTTCGGCCCCAAGGTGCCCCGTCCGGTGCAAGACGAGGTGCTAGCGCGGCAAAAGGACATCGCGGCGGGCCGCCTGCACCCCTTCAAGGCCGGCGCCGCGGCCGTCAGGGACAACGAGGGCCGTGAGGTGATCGCCGCCGGCAAGACGCTGAGCGACCCGCAGATCCTCGGCATGGACTGGCTGGTCGAGGGAGTTCAGGGGAAAATAAGCCACTAGCCCTTGTGATGCGGGCGCAGAAAGCTATTTATTTGATAGCAACTGGGGCGCCGGCGGGGACCGGAAAAACCGGCCTCCCGGCCTGCCTACAATCATCCCCTTAGCAGGAAGTCCCCAACATGAGCATCAAAAGCGACAAATGGATTCGCCGCATGGCCGAGACCACCGGCATGATCGAACCCTTCGAGCCCGGCCAGATCCGCGAACGGGAAGGCCACAAGATCATCTCTTACGGCACCAGCAGCTACGGCTACGACATCCGCTGCGCGCCCGAGTTCAAGGTGTTCACCAACATCCACAGCACGGTGGTGGACCCGAAGAACTTCGACGAGAAAAGCTTTGTCGATTTCCACGAGGACGTCTGCATTATCCCGCCCAACAGCTTCGCGCTGGCCCGCACCATGGAGTACTTCCGCATCCCGCGCAACGTGCTCACCATCTGCCTGGGCAAAAGCACCTACGCGCGCTGCGGCATCATCGTCAACGTCACGCCCTTCGAGCCCGAGTGGGAAGGTTATGTGACACTGGAGTTCTCCAACACCACGCCGTTGCCGGCCAAGATCTATGCCGGCGAGGGCTGCGCCCAGGTGCTGTTCTTCGAGAGCGACAAGGACGATGTCTGCGAGACCAGCTACAAGGACCGCGGCGGCAAGTACCAGGGCCAGCGCGGCGTCACGCTACCCAAGGCCTGACGCGTCTTCACCCTAGGCTGGCAGCGCCAGCCGCGCCGCCGCCAGATCCCAGCCGGCCCAGCCGCAGCTCTTGAACAGCACCGGCCCCGGCCGCTGCAACGCCGGCTCGCGCGGCACCTCGCGCAGCACATCCCGCAGCGTGGCAAAGCGCGCCACCTCCAGCCCGGCCTGTAGCAGGTCGCCCGCCTCATGGTCGGCATCGCGCGTGTCCAGCACCACCGTGCCCTGCGTGGCGAAGTGGCGGCACAGCGCGGGGCTCAGTTCCACCATGTCCGGCCTGAAGGCGCCCACCGCCGCCACAAAAGCGTCATCGCGCGGCAGGGCGTGCAGCACCACGGCGGCGGCCGGTGTGCAGGTGACGACCAGCGGGCAACCGGCCAGCACGGTGTTCGGGTCGCTCACCACGCTGGCCTGCAGGCCCAGCGTGCGGGCATGTTCAGCCAGTGAGCGGGCGCTCGCATCGCTGCGCGAGGCAATCAGCACCTGCGCCACCCCCAGCCCCTGGGTAAAGGCTTCCAGGTGGGCCAGGCCCTGCACGCCCGCGCCCACGATCAGCAGCGGGCCGTCGGGCCGGGGCGCCAGGCGCTGCGCCGCCAGCAGCGAGACCGCGGCGGTGCGCCGCGCGGTCACGGTGGGGCCGTCCAGGATGAGGCGGCGCTGCCCGCTGGCGATGTCAAACACCACCACGTCGCCCTGGATGACGGGCCGGTCCGTGCCGGCATTGGCCGGGGTCAGGGTGATCAGCTTGGTGATGGCCACGCGGCCGTCCAGCGCTGGCATCACAAACAGGCTGGCGCCGCCGGGCAGGGCCTGCACCAGGCGGGGCGGCACCTGCACCGCGGCATCGCGCAGCAGGCGCTCTATTTCCGCGGCCAGGGCCGGGTAGGGCAGCCGCGCGGCGGTGTCCAGGGCGTTCAGCAGGCCGGGGCCGCGTGTGTCGGGAATGGGCATGCCGGCACTTTACAGGCCCGCACCGGTGGCCCGCCGCACCGCTGCTGATGCGCCGCCGCGACGCGGCAGCGGGTGATGGTTCAGTCTGAATCAGGCAAAGTTACAAAGCCCTAGAATTTGCTTTCACCCCATGCTAAGGTAGGCAGATGCCCAAGAAAGACTTTTCACAGATAGCGTTCGCCGTAGTCCAGCAGGCTACAGGGGAAGCGCCTAAACCATCCCCAGCGCCCACGAAAAAGGCCGTGCCTCCGGTTAAGAAGGTCGCGGCCAAGAAGCCAGTCAAGAAGGATTAAACGGGGTCTATTCCGGGCAGCTCTGGCTGGCCTCCAAACCGTTCAATAAATCTAGCTTCATAGATTTTCGGCTCTGTCGTTGATTCGGCCATCTCAAGCACTCTCCCCATATGCATCCGTAATGCTCGCGCTCCTACCTCGTTCAGGAACTGGAATAGCTTTGTATTCCTCTCGCCATCCTTGGCCTTAAGTGCCCTGAGGAGCTCAAGGACCTTTCCATTGCTCTGCGCTAGTGGGTAATAAATATGTTTTACCGTGAGATGCATGAACTGCCATGGCTTTCCACGCGCTGGAAGAGGAATCTTGTATAGCCTTTGCCATGCCATATACAGTTCATTCGGGAATTCTTGTTCGTATTTTTTTGCCTCTTCCTGCACGTAGACCTTGAATGCCTGAATGACTTCTTCAACTTCAGGTCGATACCCTGCCAAGGCGTAGACCAAGCCTTTGATACCAGATTTTGCAGACGCGCCGACAATGATTGCTGCCTGGGTGGCAATTGCCGCTTGATTGGGTTTCAATCGTCCTTGCGCAGAGGCGTTGAGAATCGCCTTGCAAATGTCAATCAGCAATGTTGCGTCGTATCCGTTTAAGCTAAGCGGCGCGCCGCCGGAACCCCATTGATATTTAAGGGGATTTTTTAGTTTTTTCTCCAACTCCGCGCCGAGCATCCCCCCCATTGCTTGACTAGCCAAAAACCGTGGAAATGCATTGCCACGAGATGACAAGCCGATGGCTGCTCCCATTCCTGTTTGGCTAATAACTGCTGTTTTTGCGGCATCATTCAGAACGTAGCACTCAACATCGGTTCCAAACTCCTTTTTGAAATTCCCTTTATGGGTTGCCTGCATTGGCTTCTCACCCCATCGTGCAAGCGCACCCTTCTGCGCTCTTAGCTTTTTCTCCTCCGCCGTCATCTGGGCCGCCACCTTCAGACCGCCCTTGGCGCGTCCGGTAGGTTCTTTCTTTTCATCGGTCATACAAGCTCCTTTTTGGATAATGCTTGCATTGTTTCAGATGCTTGCTGATAATGCAAGCAAATATTTTGTAAAAATGCTTGCTTTCTATTTTGTTACAAACTAGAATTCAAACTGACATATACGAAAGCAGAACATGAACAAGCTCTCCATCCAAGACCGCGTACAAATCCTGAATGCTCTCTCCGAGGGTATGGGCGTTAATGCAGCGTCTCGCGTGACTGGAAAGAGCAAGAACACTATTCTCAAGCTGCTGGCCGACACCGGCGAAGCCTGCGCCCTGTATCAAGACCGTGTGATGCGCAATCTCACAATCAAGAAGGTCCAAGTCGATGAAATCTGGTCGTTCGTTGGCATGAAGCAAAAGAACGTGCCGGCTGACGATACCGAAGGCAACGGCGATTGCTACACCTTCACCGCTATTGATCCCGAGACAAAGCTGATGCCCTGCTGGCTGGTTGGCACCCGTACCCGTGAATGCGCCTTTGACTTCATGGAAGATCTGGCCTCGCGCCTGGCAGAGCGTGTGCAGTTGACTACTGATGGCATGAAGTCCTATCCAGACGCCGTAGAGGCGGCATTCAAGGGCAATGTGGACTATGGGATGCTGAACAAGGCCTACGCCAATGAGTACGGCCTAAAAGAAGCCAAACGCCGCTACAGCCCCGCACAGATCACGGGCAGCGAAAAGAGCGCGATCTATGGCAACCCCGATCCGGACCACATCAGCACATCACACGTTGAGCGGGCTAACCTGTCTATGCGTATGGGGATGCGCCGGTTTACCCGCCTGACCAATGCATTCAGCAAGAAGTGGGAGAACCACATGCACGCCATCAGCTTCTATTTCATGGTCTACAACTTCGTGAAGATTCACAAGACCATTAAGACAACGCCAGCGATGGAGGCGGGCGTGACGGACTTCTTGTGGAGCATGGAGGACATTGTGATGATGTCGGAGACTGGAAAATAAAAGGGGCCTAGGCCCCTTTTGCTGCTCTTGCGCAGTGGATTTATGGATGGAGCTTGCTATTTGGTGGTTGGTGATCGTGAACTTTCCCCTCGTTCACAAACCCAGTTAGAACTCCAACAATGGCAACCACGATCATCGCTGCAAGCTTAAAGCTTCCCAAAAAGCCATCAACGGCAGAGCGCACTAGGTCATTTTTCATGATAGGCCTCCAGTGATTTCCTTGATGAATTTCCACGTACCAGCCAACAAAACAAACCCAGAAACAGCGGCATCTATGTACAGCAATGCCAATTCGACACCAGTAAAGAACTTAAGTATAGGCTCTTGAAACGGATGCAATGTATTCAGCCACTGTAAAGCCACACCTAATAACCACGTTACAGAGGCCAGCGACAGGAAGATGATCGCTGTTCCTATGATGTGGAATATAAGCATCACAACTGATTGCGCGTAGCTGTGTTTCCTATATGGGCCAAACAGTTCACTATTCATCGGCAGAATGTACCGAACACTGAAAACAGGATACCTGGGGTTTACCCGTACTCTGCAAATCGCTTGTGCACACGTCTGCACTCAAAAAATGTCCGTGTGTTCCCATAATATGAAAATTATGTGAACACATTCGTCGGGACGGAATTTTGTAACCGCCCCGGTTCAAACTGAACCACTACCCGGCAGCGGGATGACGCGTATCAATTGTGCTATATGGGGGATAATAGGGGTTTGCCCTAGAAGCAGGGGCACAGCAGGCCATCCGCTTTGATGGCGACTTTTCCCCAGGTATTGATGAGCCAACCCGTTCCCGAATCACACATCGATTCTTTCTCCCAACTGCAGCTGGCCGAGCCGCTCGCGCGCGCCGTGGCCGACATGGGCTATGAGTCGATGACGCCCATCCAGGCGCAGGCCATTCCCGTGGTGTTGCAGGGCCGGGACGTGATGGGCGCCGCCCAGACCGGCACCGGCAAGACCGCCGCCTTCTCGCTGCCGCTGCTGCAGCGCATGCTCAAGCACGAAAACAGCTCCACCTCGCCCGCGCGCCACCCGGTGCGCGCGCTGGTGCTGCTGCCCACGCGCGAGCTGGCCGACCAGGTGGCACAGCAGGTCAAGCTGTACGCCAAGTACACCAACCTGCGCAGCGCCGTGGTGTTCGGCGGCATGGACATGAAGCCGCAGACGCTGGAGCTGAAAAAAGGCGTCGAGGTGCTGGTGGCCACGCCGGGGCGCCTGCTGGACCATATCGAGGCCAAGAACGCGGTGCTCAACCAGGTGGAGTACGTGGTGCTGGACGAGGCCGACCGCATGCTCGACATCGGTTTCCTGCCCGACCTGCAGCGCATCCTGAGCTACCTGCCCAAGCAGCGCACCACGCTGCTGTTCTCGGCCACTTTCTCGCCCGAGATCAAGCGCCTGGCCGGCAGCTACCTGCAGGACCCGGTGACGATCGAGGTGGCCCGCGCCAACATCACGGCGTCCACCGTGGAGCAGCATTTTTACAGCGTGAGCGACGACGACAAGCGCCGCGCCCTGCACCAGATCCTGCGCCAGCGCGGCATGAAGCAGGCCTTTGTGTTCGTCAACAGCAAGCTCGGCTGTGCCCGGCTGGCCCGCTCGCTGGAGCATGAAGGCCTCAAGACCACCGCGCTGCACGGCGACAAGAGCCAGGACGAGCGCCTGAAGGCGCTGGACGCCTTCAAGAAGGGCGAGGTCGACCTGCTGGTGTGCACCGACGTGGCCGCGCGCGGCCTGGACATCAAGGACGTGCCGGCCGTCTTCAATTTCGACATTCCCTTCAACGCCGAAGACTATGTGCACCGCATCGGCCGCACCGGCCGCGCCGGCGCCGCCGGCCTGGCCGTGAGCTTTGTCTCGGGCAAGGACGCGCGCCTGGTGGGCGACATCGAAAAACTCATCAGGACCAAGATCGAGCTCGAGCCGGTGGAGTTCGAGGAAGACGTGCCCGACATCCGCAAGCAGGGCCGCATCAACGACGGCCGGCGCATGTATTCCGCGGGCGAGGGCGGCGATGACGCGCGTGGCGCGGAGTCGCGCCCGGAGCGCGCGCCCCGGCGCGACTATGCCCGCCCCGTGCCGGTGTCGCGCGATCCGTTCTTTGACCAGCCCTACGAGGCGCCCGCCACGCAAGCCGAGGACGCGCCGTCCTGGGAGGCCGCCGCCAAAACGTCCACCTCGCGCGGCATGTCGGCCAACATCAAGCCCAAGCGCAAGGTGGCGGCCCTGTTCAAGTCGGAGTAACACCCGGCCCAGCGGCTAGCCGGGCCATGGCGCAGCGCCATGGCTCAGCAAATTTCAAGCCTGTTTTTGTGCTCCCGCCCTTATTTGGCGGTCGTGGGCAGCTATTGAATCTATAGCAAATTCAGGCGCCCGGCGCCTGCGCCTGCGCGCACTGCACCTGGATCAGTTCATGCCGCCCCTGGGCCGTGCGGTGGTCCAGCCGCAGCGCGCTCAGCGTGCCGCCCCAGACGCAGCCGGTGTCCAGCGCCATCACATCGGGGCGGTCCAGCCAGCCCAGGGTGGACCAGTGGCCAAAGGCCACCGTGATGCCGGCGGTGCGCCGCCCCGCCACCTCGTACCAGGGCTGGTAGCCCGCCGGGGCGGTGGCCGCGCCCTCCTTGGCGTCGAACTCCATGGCCCCCTCGGGCGTGCAAAAACGCAGCCGCGTCAGCGCGTTGACGATCACGCGCAGGCGCGCCGCGCCGGTGAGCGCATCGCTCCAGCGCACGGGCTCGTTGCCATACATCTGCGGCAAGAAGTCGCCCAGCGCGGGGCCGCGCAGCACGGCCTGCACCTCCGCCGCCAGCGCCAGGGTCTGGTCGGCGGTCCAGGCCGGCAGCACGCCCGCATGCACCATCAAAATCTCCTGCCCCCGCACCGTCTGCCGCAGCGCCATGTGCTGCTGGCGCAGCCAGTCCAGCATGGCCGCGCGGTCCGGCGCGTCCAGCACGCCCCGCAGCGTGTCCTTGCGGTGGGGCGGGCGCACGCCATGGGCGATGGCCAGCAAATGCAGGTCGTGGTTGCCCAGCAGGCACTGCGCCGCCGCGCCATGGCCCATGAGCCGGCGCAGCACGCCGGCCGAGTCCGGCCCGCGGTTCACCAGGTCGCCCAGCAGGTACAGCGTGTCGCGGCTGGGCGAGAAGGAAATGGTGTCGAGCAGCCGCTGCAAGGCGCTGTCGCAGCCCTGCACGTCGCCAATCAGATAGCTTGCCATGGGCTGATTATCGGCCGGCTGCCGGCAAGGCGCGGCGGGCGCTGGCGTGTTCGGGTGCAATGGCATCGCGGCCGCGGGCGGCGCAGTTGACGCAGCGGCCCGTGCCGGGCCGCTTCACCGATGAAGTAAAGTGCCATGGTGTTCATTCCCGCTCCTGATTCATGGAAATTTTTCTGATTGTCCTGCTCACGCTGTTGAACGGCGCCTTTGCCATGTCGGAACTGGCGCTCACGGCCAGCCGCAAGGCGCGCCTGATGGCCATGGCGGAGGCGGGCGACAAGGGCGCGCAGGCGGCACTGACCCTGCTGGAAAATCCCACGCAGTTTCTCTCGTCGGTGCAGGTGGGCATCACCTCCATCGGCATGCTCAACGGCATCATCGGCGAGGCCGCCTTCAGCCAGGGCCTGTCGACCTGGCTGCAGACGCTGGGCCCGTCGGCCCGGGCGGCCGACATCACGGCCACGGCGCTGGTGGTGACGGTGATCACCTTCGTCACCATCGTGTTTGGCGAGCTGGTGCCCAAGCGCATTGGCCAGCTCTACCCCGAATCCGTGGCGCGCGCGGTGTCGCGCCCCATGACCTGGGTGGCGACCGTGGCCAAGCCCTTTGTGCGCCTGCTCTCGATGTGCACCCACGGCGTGCTCAAGCTGCTGCGCATCGACACGGCGGGCAACCGCACGGTAACCGAGGCGGAGATCACGGCCAGCCTGGAGGAAGGGCGGGACGCGGGCTTGATCGAGCACCACGAACACCAGATGGTGCAAAACGTGTTCAGTCTCGACGACCGACCGCTGACCTCGCTCATGGTGCCGCGCACCGACGTGGAGTGGCTGGATGCCTCCAGCTCCGTGGCGCAAAGCCTCCAGCTGGCGGGCAATGGCGGCGAACGGGGTGCCCATTCGTGGTATCCCGTGTGCCGCGGCTCGCTGGAGGACGTGGTGGGCATCATCAGCGTGGGCCAGCTGCTGGCGCTGGGCGCGACGCATGTGGGCAGCATCGAGCCGCTGGCGCAGCCGGCCGTGTTCGTGCCCGAGACGCTGACCGGCATGGAGCTGCTGGATCAGTTTCGCGCGCGCTCCAGCCGCATGGTGTTCGTGGTCGATGAATACGGCGTGGTGCAGGGCCTGGTGACGCCGGGCGACCTGCTGGAGGCCATCACCGGCGAGCTGCAGCCCGTGACGCAGGGCGAGGCCTGGGCCACGCCGCGCGGCGACGGCTCCTGGCTGCTCGACGGCCTGATGCCGGTGAGCGAGCTCAAGGCCCGGCTCGACATCCGCGAGCTGCCCGAGGAAGACCGCGGCCGCTACAACACCGTGGCCGGCCTGCTGATGTCGGTGTGCGGCCATCTGCCGGTGACCGGCGAGCGCATCGAATGCGAGGGCTGGCTGTTCGAGGTGCTGGACCTGGACGGCAAGCGCATCGACAAGGTGATGGCCACGCCGGTGAGCGCCGTGAATGCCGGCCTGCTGTAGGCGGGCCTGATCAGCCGCGCATCACCACGCGGTTGCGTCCGCCGTGCTTGGCCTCGTACAGGGCTTCGTCCGCTTCCTTGATCAATGCCTCGCCGTTTCCAATGGCGGGAAAGTGGGACACGCCGGCGGAGAAGGTGGTGTTGAACCAGGTCTCGTTGAAAGGGTGGCGGATCAGGCTGAAGTCGCGCCGGATGCGGTCCAGCACCTCGCGCGCCTGCTCGGCATTCGAGCCGGGCAGCGCCACCAGGAACTCCTCGCCGCCATAGCGCCCGACGATGTCGGTCTTGCGCAGGCGCTGCTTGAGCAGCCAGGCCAGGCTGCGGATCACATGGTCGCCCATGGGGTGGCCATAACTGTCGTTGATGTTCTTGAAGTGATCGATGTCGACCATTGCCACGGCCAGCGGCGCCTGCTCGGCTGCCGCGGTGCTGATGGCCGCCGCCAGCCGTTCCTTGGAGGCGAGGTGGTTGAGCAGCCCGGTCAGGCTGTCTTGCAGCATGGAGCGGCGCAGCGCGCGGTAGCGCTCGATCTTGCTCTTGACGACCGCGTTGAGGATGACCGGGTTGTAGGGCTTGGTAAGGAACTGGTCGCCCCCCAGGCGCAGGGCCTCGATCTGCAGCGGCATGTTGGCGTCGCCGGACAGATAGACGATGGGGGTGGACAGGAATTCGGGGTGCTGGCGGATCACCCGCGCCGCCTCCACGCCCGTGCAGCCCGGCATGAACATGTCCATCAGGATCAGGTCCGGCTGGAAGCGTGTCAGGCCGGTGAGCACCTCGTGCGGCTTGGTGATGGCGAAGGATTCGATGCCGCTCTCCTTGAGCGTGCGCTGGATGGCGATGCTGGCCGTGAGTGAATCCTCCACCACCGCCACGCGGTAGGGGTCTTCCTCGGTGCTGCCGCACAGCTCGATGATCCTGGCGAGGATGGCCGACTGCGGCGTGCCGCTGACGAAGCAGAAGTCGCAGCCGGCGCCCAGCACGGCCTTCAGGTCGTTGAAGTCGGACTGCAGGTTGTGCGCCAGCAGCTTGCTGGCCGAGAAGCGCGCGCGCAGGGCCTGGATGTGGCGGCTGGCCTCTTGCAGCGCCATGTCGGCGGCATCGAGCAGCACGATGGCCGGCTCCTCGGCCTCGGCCGGGATGTTCTGCCCGTTGTAAACCTCGGCATGGATGCCGAAGTAGCCCAGCTGCGTGATGAGCTTGCGCCACGGCTCGACCGAGTTGCCGATGAACCAGATGCGGTGGGTGGGGGTCAGGTCGAAGGAAACCGGGGTTTCCTGCTGCACGCGCCGGTTGACGATGGGGCGGCTGTTGCCGTCGATGAAGCTGGCGATGCGCTCGGCCAGCTTTTCAAGCCGGCTGCCCAGGTCATCCAGGGTGTCTTGCGGGATGGCTTCGCCCGAACCGTCGTTGAGGAGCACCAGCACCTGCTGCTCCAGGGCGCGCGCGAGCTGGAGCAGGCCCGACAAGCCCTTGTTGTTCAGAAAATCGGCAAAACTCGAGACGGAAATGGCGAACTCGACGAAGCGCTCGAAGCTCGGGGATTCCACATAAGCGCGCCACTGGGCGGAGAGCTCGTCGTTTTTTTTCTTGAGCTCGTCGGGCTGGCATGACATGAGGCTGGAATCCAAACTAGGTGTCTGACAAGTGGGTTGAAACGCGGCCACCCGATGCGGCGCCGGCTTGCCGGCGCGCACCAGCCGGGGCCTGGGTTCGCGCCGGGCACGATCCGGGCAAGACCCCGGAGCCGGGCAAAGTATATGCCAGTGCCCGTGTCCTCAGCGGGGGTGCGGGCCGGGCCCGGACCGGGGTGCGTTGATGGAGCATGTCACAGCCGTCCGGTCAATTTGTAGGCCAGCAGCCCGAGGAGCTCATGCAGGGCGGACTCCCATCGGCCGGCGCTGCCGGCCAGCGAGTATTGGGTCCAGGGGGTCTGGGTGCCAGTGTGGAAATCCACGGGGCAGGGCGTGACGTTCCAGCCCGCCTTGCGAAAGGTCGCCAGGGCGCGCGGCATGTGCCCGGCCGAGGTGACCAGCAGCCAGGGCTGGGCCACGTTGATGCCGGGCAGGGCGGCGCTGAAGACAGCGTTGTCATGCGTGTTGCGCGACGCCGATTCATACACCACCTGCTGCGCCGGCACCCCCATGCTGTCGAAGAAAATCTTGGCGCGCCCGGCTTCCGTCAAACCGCGCCCGAACAGGGCGCCCTCGCCGCCGGTGAACAGCAGGCGCAGGTGCGGGTTGCGCCGCAGCAGCGCCAGCGGCACCGTCATGCGTTCGGCCGCGTCATTGAGCGCCACCTGGCCCGGCGTGTCCCACAGGTAGGCCGGCTCCAGCGCCCCGCCCAGCACCACCATGCCGGCGTAGCCTTGCAGATTGGCGGTGGGCGGCAGGGCTGGGCTTTGCGTTTCAAGCTGGCGCAGCACGGCATCGGGCAGCGGCTGCCAGCCCGTCACGATCAGCACGACGAGGGCGACCCAGCTCAGGCCCAGGCCCAGCTTGCGCCGCCAGGGCAGGCACAGCAGGCCCAGCGCCAGCAGCACCATCACCCAGGCCAGGGGCTGGGTGATGAAGGAAAGGAGTTTGGAGGCGTAGAACATGGAAGACCAAAAGAAGAAAGGACCTGGGGGCGTTTTCCGCTCTTGATTCTAGGGGCGAAGCGATGGGGCGAACGGCATGACTTTGTTACGAATCGATTCGCCGGGGGCAGTCTGCGACCCAGCGCGAGCCCAGCTTTTGAGCACGAGGACGATTGCCATGCGCAGGTGGCGGCAAAGGATTTTCTCGCGGCCGGGCATGAGCGTTGTTCGCGGCTGGTTGCCCAAGTTGGGAACGAGCTCAATGCGCTACTTCGAAGCCGTGGCTAAGCTTGAAGGAAAAGACGACTTGAGGTAATGATTGCCGGCGTGTTTTTCAAAACAATTGGCCGGAACCTGCATATCTGGACAGAAGTCCTTATGGCCGAAATCAGTCTGTAGCGGCTACCGTCTTCGTTCATGACATGCGCTCCCTGATATACGCTTCAAGTTTTGCTAGGTGTTGTTTGCCACCCTCGATGGCGCCGTACTTTTCGACGACCTCGTCACGGGATTCCCTGTTGGGGTAAATCTGACGTAGGGTGATCAGAGTGCCGCTGGATGTTTCTTGCAGGGTGATACTGGCCTCGAACCATATGCCTTTGCCGTCGCCATGGTCAAAAACCAACTTGGACGGGGGCGTGATTTCCTTGAAAACTGAGTGATTGGGATAGCGCGTTCCGTCGGGACCCACCATGTCAAAAGTCCAGGCACCTCCAACCCGGAAGTCCATGGTCACGCCTTCGTTCCTGAAGCCGTCCGGGCCCCACCACCTGTTTTGGTGTTCGGGGACAGTCATGGCTGTCCAGACCAGTTCCCGCGCGAAGGGCACTTCCCGCTGCAGCACCAATTCGCGCTCGGATTCAATGGCTGTAGTCATGATCAGATACCTCGCTTGATCATTGCGACGAGTTGATCCAACGCCGTACCCCATCCGCCTTCAAATCCCATCTCGGCGTGCGTTTTGCAACCGGCTTCGTCCGCGTGGATGACAGTCGCGGTGTAGCGCGTGCCTTGCGCATGGTCGGCCAATTCGATCATGGCGGTGAACATGAAACCGGTGTCATCGGAGCCGCATGTCGCGGTCACATCGCTAGGTCTGTATCCAGGCAGCAGGGCATTGGTCCATACCAACTTTTCATTGGGCACAACTTCAAGGTAGCAACCCGTATTGGGAAATTCGATTCCCTCCGGTGACTGCATCGTGGTCCGGAAAGTACCGCCAGGGCGCAAGTCGATTTCACAGTCGATGGTTTTCCACGGTAATGGACAGAACCAGGGTTTGAGCAGTTCCGGCTCGGTCCAAGTGCGCCACACCAGAGCTCTTGGCACATCGACCACACGGGTAAAACTCAGGTCGAATTTCGAATTGAATTGATACGTTGGTTTCATGTTTTTTCTCCTTGTGTTGACGTGGCTTGCAGGGTGAGTAAATAGGCATCCAGGCGATCTAAACGGTCTTCCCAGATTTGTTTGTACTGGCCGATCCAGTCCATTGCTTCCTTGAGGTGTTCACCTTCAATACGGCAGGGGCGCCACTGCGCGTCGCGTCCTTTGGTAATCAGTCCGGCGGTGTGCAGTACTTTGATGTGCTTGGACGCGGCAGGCAAACTCATTGCAAATGGTGCCGCCAGTTCATTGACAGATGCTTCACCCAATGCAAGGCGGGCCAACATCGCCCGCCGTGTCGGGTCGGCCAAGGCGGCGAAGGTCGCACTTAGCGGGTCGATGGCGGCTTGTTGGCGCATGTGCACTGAATTGCTTTATATTAAACCAATTGGTTAAATATAGGACCAACTGCGAATATTGTCAACTTCGAGTGGTCGGAATCGAGCACGGGTTCATGATTGCGGAACGCCGCGACTTGGCATGGGACCTCTGTGCAGAGGGGGCGGGAGTTGCCCGCCATAACGAACGCATGAAGGTCGGCCCCAGTCTTTTGAAGACTGGTCAATTCAAAAGGAGCTGTCAGTTTTTGGTATGGAGCCTTGGCGCGGGCAGGAGGAATAAGAATCATCCGTTGGCGTCGGGCGCTAGCCAAAAAAAATCCGCTACGGTTTAGATAGCGGATTTTCCTTTACTGACTTGGTGCCGGAGAGATGAATCGAACACCCGACCTTCTCATTACGAATGAGCTGCTCTACCGACTGAGCTACACCGGCGAAGCCGAAATTATACCTTGGTGTGATACGAGGTGACGCGCTCCACCTCGTTTTTGGAGCCCAGGATCACGCTCACGCGCTCGTGCAGCTGGCCGGGCTGGATGTCCAGGATGCGCTGGCGGCCGTTGGTGGCGGCACCGCCGGCCTGCTCGATGAGCCAGCTCATGGGGTTGGCCTCGTACATCAGGCGCAGCTTGCCGGGTTTGTGGGGCTCGCGCTTGTCCCAGGGGTACATGAAGATGCCGCCGCGCGTCATGATGCGGTGCACGTCGGCCACCATGCTGGCGATCCAGCGCATGTTGAAGTCCTTGCCGCGCGGGCCTTCCTTGCCAGCTAAACATTCGTCGATGTAGCGCTTGACCGGCGCGTCCCAGTGGCGCATGTTGCTCATGTTGATGGCGAATTCCCGGGTGTCCTCGGGAATCCTCACGTTTTCCTCGGTCAGCACGAAGGAGCCCTGCTCGCGGTCCAGCGTGAACATGGCCACGCCGTCGCCCACGGTCAGCACCAGCGTGGTC
>JBEIOV010000030.1:0-25592 GCA_040377375.1 Hylemonella sp. | reverse complement strand
CAGTTGCTGGCGCTGCTGGGGAAACGGGCGGACCCGCTCACCAGCGACGGATATGCCGCCACCCAGGTGTCGCCGGTCCACACCGGCTGGCTGGCATCGCTGCCGGCTTCCATGGCTTTGAATGACGAAATCTGGCTGTGCCACGGCACGCCGGGCAGCGACCTGCAGTACTGGCTGGAAACCGTGGTGCCGGGTTTTGAGCAGGGTCAGGGCCCGGGTGTACGCGCAGCGACCGCGAACGAGGTGGCTGAACGGCTGGGCAGCGCCCTCACTCACCCGGTGGTGCTGTGCGGCCACACCCATGTGCCGCGCGTGGCGCAGTGCGAGGGTCCGCATGGCACTGTGCTGATCGTCAACCCCGGCAGCGTGGGTCTGCAGGCCTATGGCGATGCGCACCCCTGGGCCCATGTGGTGGAGAACGGCGCGCCGCATGCGCGTTATGCGCTGCTGCAGTCGGGCTCCGCAGGCTGGCAGGTGTCGCTGCGTGCCGTGCCCTATGACCACATGGCGCAATCGCGGCTGGCAGCGCGCAATCAACGGCCCGACTGGGCCCATGCGCTGGCCACCGGCTTCATGCCGCCGCAGCGCTGAAGCTGTGCCCCAATCGCTATTGCTATAAAAATCATAGCTTCATCCTCCCGACAGACGGGGGCTGGAGCCCGAAATTGCTTGTAAAACCGGGGTTCGGAGCAAGCCGGCCTGCCCACTACGCACTCCCCGCAGCCGGCGGTATGGCCGTGGCTGCGAAAATAGCGCCATGAACTTCCAGAAAATTCTTGTGCCGATAGCCGGTGTTGCTGTTGTTGTACTGTCTTACCGTGGCTTCGGCTGGCCCGGCGTGGCCGCCGCCGTGGGCGGTTTGCTGATGTGGGTGTTGCTGCATTTCACGCGCATGATGCAGGTGCTCAGGCGGGCGGCCGACCAGCCCATCGGTTATGTCGCCAGCGCCGTCATGCTGAACGCCAAGCTCAAGCCGGGGCTCACGTTGATGCATGTGGTGGCCATGACCCGCTCGCTGGGCGCCCTGCGCTCACCGAAGAATGAGCAGCCCGAAATCTTCGTGTGGACGGATACCGCCGGCTCGTCGGTGACCTGTACCTTCGCCGATGGCAAGCTGCGCCACTATGAGCTGTTCCGGCCGGTGCAAGTGGAAGCGCCTGCGCCTACCGATTCCGCCCAGGCGCCGCCTGCCCCGTAAAATCAGGCCTTCGGGTGTTGCCGCAAGGGCACCCGGCGCACGGCAGCTATCTACAGAACCACCCACAGAGGATTCGCACCATGTCCCCCCTTCCCCCTTCCATGGCAGACCGTGACGGCAAAATCTGGATGGACGGCCAGATGGTCGATTGGCGCGACGCCAAGATCCATGTGCTGAGCCACACCCTGCATTACGGCTGCGGCGCCTTTGAAGGCGTACGCGCCTACAACACCGCCGATGGCACCGCGATTTTCCGTCTGGAAGAACACACCGAACGCCTGTTCAACAGCGCCAAGATCCTGCGCATGAAAATTCCGTTCAGCATGGAAGAGGTCATGGATGCGCAGAAGGCCGTGGTGCGCGAGAACAAGCTGGAGAGCTGCTACCTGCGCCCGCTGACCTGGATCGGCGACAAGAAGCTGGGCGTCTCGCCCAGGGGCAACACCATCCACCTGATGGTGGCGGCCTGGGCCTGGGGCGCGTATCTGGGCGAGGAGGGCATGAAGCGCGGCATCCGCGTCAAGACCTCCAGCTACACGCGCCACCATGTCAACATCACCATGACGCAGGCCAAGGCGGTGAGCAACTACACCAACTCCATCCTGGCCAATATGGAAGCCACCGACGACGGCTACGACGAGGCCCTGCTGCTTGACGCCAGCGGCTTCGTGTCCGAGGGCGCGGGCGAGAACATTTTTGTGATCAAGGGCGGCGTGGTCTACACGCCCGACCTGTCGGCCGGTGCCCTCAACGGCATCACGCGCAACACCATCCTCCACATCGCCAAGGACCTGGGCCTGGAGGTGGTGCAAAAACGCATCACGCGCGACGAGGTCTACATTGCCGACGAAGCCTTCTTCACCGGCACGGCGGCCGAAGTGACGCCGATCCGCGAGCTCGACCGCGTCGAGATCGGCGCCGGCAGCCGCGGCCCCATCACGGAAAAGATTCAGAGCGCGTTCTTTGACATCGTCAACGGCCGCAATCCGAAGTACGCCCATTGGCTGACGAAGGTTTGAACACCCCCAGGCTGCGCGCACGCCGTGTCGCTGCGCCACCCTCTTGCAGGGGGCAACGCCAGTGGCTAAGGCTTTGCCGGTTCCACGGCGTTTCCCGTAGGGTGTCTTCGCGCGGGGCGGGGCTTGCATCTGGCGTGAGTACATGAAAGAGAGATGGATATGAGCAAGCAAACGGTTGAACTGCTGGCCAAGGACCTGAACCATCAGGGCGGCGTGTTCTGCCCCAATCCGCGGGCCGACATGAAACTCTGGAGCAGCCATCCCAAGGTCTATCTGGACGTGGCGCGCACCGGCGAGGCCAAGTGTCCCTATTGCGGCACGGTGTACCAGCTCAAAGCCGGTGAGCATTTCGCCGCGGGGCATTAGCCCCCATGCTCCCCCGCCGCGTGGGGCTTGCTGCCCGCCGAGGGGGCCGCGTTCCGCCCCGGGACGGTCCGGCGGCGAAACCTTTGTGAGGCGTGCATGTCGCAATCCCTGATCATCGCGCCCCAGTGGATTGGCGACGCGGTGATGACCGAGCCGCTGCTGCGCCGCCTGCATGCGCGCGGCGAGCGGCTCACGGTGGGAGCCTTGCCCTGGGTGGCGCCGGTCTACCGGGCCATGCCCCAGGTGGCCGAGGTCATCGAATTTCCGTTTGCCCATGGCGGGCTGCAACTCAAGGCCCGGCGCGCCCTGGCGCGCCAGATCGACGGCCGCTTCGATACCGCCTATGTGTGCCCCAACTCCCTCAAAAGCGCGCTGCTGCCCTTTCTGGCCAGCATTCCCAAGCGTGTGGGCTACCTGGGCGAGGCGCGCGTCGGGCTGCTCACGCACCGCCTGAAAAACCCGCCCAAAACCAAGCGCCCGCCGATGGTGGCGTTTTATTCGGCCCTCAGCGGCGAGGCCGGTGTGGCGCAGGACCGGCCGCGCCTGCAGGTGGACGCGGCCCGGTGCGATGCCACCCTGGCGGCGCTGGCCTTGCAGCGCGCGGGCTACTATGTTTTTGTGCCGGGCGCCGAATACGGGCCGGCCAAACGCTGGCCAACCAGCCGTTTTGCCGAGCTGGCGCAAAGCCTGCCGATGCCGGTCGTGCTGCTGGGCTCCGGCAAGGAGGCCGCGCTGTGCGACGAGATCGCGGCCGGGGTCAACGCCGCGCAGCCGGGCCGGTGCCTGAGCCTGGCCGGCAAGACGTCCTTGGCCGAGGCCTTTTGCATCATCGCCGCGGCGAAAACCGTGGTGAGCAACGACACCGGACTCATGCATGTGGCCGCGGCGCTGGATGTGCCGCAGGTGGCGATTTTTGGCTCCAGCAGTCCCCTGCATACGCCGCCCCTGAGCGACAAGGCCCGGGTGCTGTGGCTCAAGAACGATGCGGCTTACCAGCCGCCGCTGGATTGCGCCCCGTGCTTCGAGCGGGAGTGCCCGCTCGGGCACATGCGATGCCTGAACGACATCGGGGTGCCGCGGGTGCTGCAAATTTTGTAGCTGCCTGCGCAGGACGGCCAAGGGCTGGCGGCTAAAAAAAAGCCATCCTTGCGGATGGCTTTGTAAAAGTCCTCGAAAGGACGTCGTTGGGATTCCTGATGTTCCTGAAGGCTGGTTTATGGATTGATTTGGCCCGGATTTCTTGATCGCTGTGACAGCAGCTGGTGTCACTTTAGCGAGTCGGCGGCGATCCCGCTATCCCATAATTGGGGGATACGAGCCCCTTTTTTTGTCCCAATTTGAGACTTTTGGGGGTTTACCCGGCTTGGGTGGGGCGAGGCGCGCGGCTCAGGCCGGGGTTGTCGGCAGCTCGATGACAAAGCAGGCGCCGCCGCCGGGTTGCTCTTCGCAGCGCACGCTGCCGCCGTGGCGCGTGGCAATCGATTTGACCAGTGCCAGCCCCAGGCCCACGCCGCCATCGCCCTCGGACGCGCCGGGCAGGCGGTAAAAGGGCTCGAAAATGCGTTCGCGCAGCGCGGCCGGCACGCCGGGACCGCGATCGCACACGCGGATCAGCACGGTGTGGTCTTGCTGCCGCAGGGTCAGCGTGACATCGCCCGCGCCGTGGCGGCAGGCATTTTCCAGCAGATTGCGCACGGCGCGGCGCAGCAGCTTGGCAACGCCCTGGACCGGCAGGGCCGTTTTGCTGGTCTGGACATCGAGTTCGGCGTTGACCCGTGCGCACTCCTCCGCCGCCAGGCCAAGCAGGTCCACCGGCTCGATGGTGCCCAGGTCGGTTTCACGTGCATCCAGCCGGCTGGCCAACAGGATTTCGTCGATCAGCTGGTCCAGTTCGGCGATGTTGCGCGAAATCTCGTTGCGGGCGGCGGGCGACGGCGAAGCGCCCAGCAGCTCCAGCCCCATGCGGATGCGCGTCAGCGGCGAGCGCAGCTCATGCGAGGCATTGGCCAGCAGCGATTTTTGCGAGGCCAGCAGGGATTCGTGCGATTTCACCAGGGTTTCGATGCGTTCGGCCGCATGGTTGAAGCGCTCGGCCAGAAAGGCCACCTCGTCCCGCCCGCTGACCGGCACGCGCACCGACAGGTCGCCCGCGCCCCATTGTTCCACCCCTTGCTGCAGGCGTTCGAGCCGGCGCGTGAGCTTGCGGATGATGGGGTAGGTGGACAGGGCCACGGCGATGGCGACCAGGGTCAGCATCCAGAAAAATCCGTAGGGCGGGTGGTTCCAGGAGGAGCGGGGCGGGCGGGGCAGATGCAGGTGCATGGTCTGCCCGTTTTGCATGCGCACCACGAACTCCGGGCCGGAGCCAAAGCTGCCAGGCGGTTCTGGCGGCCCGTCCGGGCGACCCGCCTCGTCCGCTGGCTCGGCGGGCTGGACACCGCCGTCCATCTGCGGACCCGGGCGCTGGGTGTCAGGGCCGGGCGGGCGCCTCAGGCGCAAGTGGCCGCTGCCGATGATCTGCCCGGTCTCGTTGCGCACCACCACATCGCGCAGCGGCGGGTCGCTGGCCAGGCGCCAGGCCCAGCCCACGAGCAGGGTCAGCACCGCCACCGCCAGCACCACGGCCAGCCAGATGCGCACATACAGGCGTTTGAGAAACATGCCTAGTCCTGCTGGCGGGCAAACACATAACCCACGCCGCGCACCGTCAGGATGCGCTTGGGCGTCTTGGGATCGAGCTCGATGGCGGCGCGGATGCGGCCCATGTGCACGTCGATCGAGCGGTCGAAGGCGTCGAGCTCGCGCCCGCGCACGGCTTCCATGATCTGGTCGCGCGTGAGCACCCGGCCGGCGCGCTCGGCCAGCGCGACGAGCAGGTCGAACTGGTAGGAGGTCAGCTCGCAGGACTGGTCGGCGACCGTGACGGTGCGGGCATCGCGGTCGATTTCCAGCGAACCGAAATGCAGCAGATTGGCGGACGGCGGCGCGCCCTCCACGCGCCGGCGCAGGATGGCGCGGATGCGCGCCAGCAGCTCGCGCGGCTCGAAGGGCTTGGGCAGGTAATCATCGGCGCCGATTTCCAGTCCGATGATGCGGTCCATCGGGTCGCCCTTGGCGGTGAGCATCAGGACCGGGATTTGCGCCGTGGCGCCGGCCATGGCGCGGATGCGGCGGCAGACTTCGAGCCCATCCATGTCGGGCAGCATCAGGTCCAGGATCACCAGGTCGGGCGCCGGGCTCGCGGTCTGACCCTGCAGATGCGCCAGCCCGGTCTGCGCATCGGCCGCGTGGCTGACCACAAAGCCGGACTGCGCCAGGTACTCGCTCACCATCTGGGCCAGACGGGTGTCGTCCTCGATCATCAACAGGTGTTGGCTCATGGTGCAAGTCTATCCCCGGCGCGGGGCGGCATGGTGAATGGGGTGTGCATGCGGCCGATGATGACCGGTTGCGGTCAAATGCGCTTGAACCCGCGGTAAAGATAAGTAAACGCGGGTTTCGCCAAAAGCCCGCCGGCCAGGCCGGGGGCGGGCAACCGATCGAAAGTTGCTATGAAATAAATAGCATGCTACGCCCGGTGGTCAATGGCTGGGGGCCATTTTAACTCTTGACGCCAGCCAGACCAGCAGCAGCACCGGCACGCCCAGCAGGGCCGTGCTGGTGAAGAAGTGGCTGTAGCCGAAGGCGTCCACATAACGGCCGGAGAAACCGGCCAGCCATTTGGGAAGCAGCAGCATCATCGAGCTGAACAGCGCGTACTGGGTAGCCGAGTAGTTGACGTTGGTCAGGCTGGACAGGTAGGCGATGAAGGCGGCCGAGGCAATGCCGCTGGAGAGGTTGTCGGCCGAGATCACCAGGATCAGCGCCGTCACGTCATGGCCGCGCGCACCCAGCCAGGCAAACAGCAGGTTGCTGGCCGCACTGAGCACGGCGCCCAGCATCAGCACGCGCATGACGCCCAGCCGCATGGCCAGCACGCCGCCGACAAAGGCGCCCACCAGCGTCATGAGGACGCCGTAGATCTTGGTGACCGCCGCCACCTCGTCCTTGGTGTAGCCCATGTCCACGTAGAACGGGTTGGCCATGATGCCCATGACCACATCGCTGATGCGGTAGACCGCGATCAGCGCCAGGATCAGCGCGGCCTGCCACTGGTAGCGGCCGATGAAGTCGGCAAACGGTTCGATCAGCGCGCCTCGCAGCCAGGCGCGCAGGTTCCTGGCCGGGGGCAATTCGCGGCGGGCCGGCTCGGGCGAAAGCAGCACGGTCAACATGCCCAGCAGCATGCTGGCGGCCATCACCAGGTAGGCGGTTTGCCAGGCGCCGTGCTGGTAGCTGCTGGCGCCGGCCACTTCGGCGCGCGCCGCCACCCACAGCACGCCGGCACCGGCCCAGATCATGGCCAGGCGGTAGCCGGTCTGGTAGGCCGCGGCCAGCGCGGCCTGGCGTTCAGCGCCCGCCGACTCGATGCGAAAGGCGTCCAGCGCAATGTCCTGCGTGGCTGAGCCAAAGGCCACGGCCAGCGCGCACCACACCACGGGTTGCAGGGCGAGCTGCGGGTCGTTGAAGGCCATGCCCGCCAGGCCGGCCATGATGGCCAGTTGCGCCAGCAGCAGCCAGCTGCGGCGCAGGCCCAGCCAGCGCGTCAGGGCCGGGATGGGCATGCGGTCCACCAGCGGCGCCCAGGTCCATTTGAAGGCGTAGGCCAGGCCGACCCAGCTCAGGTAGCCGATCGTGGTGCGGTCGATGCCGGCTTCGCGCAGGCGAAAACTCAGGGTGCCCAGCACCAGCAGCAGCGGCAGCCCGGCCGAAAAGCCCAGCGCCAGCATGCGCAGGGTGGGCGCTTCGAGATAAACCTTGAACGTGGCGCCCCAGGAGGGCTTGATATGGCTGGCTTCGGGGGCACTTGATGTCATGCGCGGAATAATACGCGCAGCCCTGTGTTACTTTCGAACCCGGACATGAAAATCGAACTGCCGTCGCGCCTGGACCCGAGATGCCGCCTTGCCCCGCAGGCCATGGCCTGGCTGCTGGCGCTGTCGCCTTTGCTGGCGCCGCTGGCCCTGGCGCGCGACGGCGTGGAGGTAGGCAAGACGTCCGGCTTCGCCAAGCTGGTGCCGGTCGAGGACGTGGAGCGTTCGGCGGCCCAGCAATACGTGCAGCTGCTGGAGCAGGCCCAGACCAAGCGGGCCCTGGGTCCGACCGACCATCCTCAGGTGCAGCGGCTGCGCGGCATTGCGAAGAAAATCATTCCGTTCGCGCTGCAGTGGAACCCGCGTGCCCGCGACTGGAAGTGGGAGGTCAACCTGATCGGCTCGGGTCAGGTCAATGCCTTTTGCATGCCGGGCGGCAAGATCGTGTTCTACACCGGCATTCTGGACAAGCTCAAGCTCGGCGACGACGAAGTGGCCATGGTGATGGGCCATGAGATGGCCCATGCCCTGCGCGAGCATGCGCGCGAACGCATGGGCAAAAGCGCGGTGACGCATGGTGCGGCGCGTCTCGGGGGCGCCCTTGCCGCCGGCATTTTCGGCATCGACCCGCGCCTGACCGACGGGCTGGCGCGCGGCGGCGCCAACCTGCTGACGCTGGAGTTCAGCCGGGAAGACGAGTCCGAGGCCGACCTGGTGGGCATGGAGCTGGCGGCGCGTGCCGGCTACGACCCGCGCGCCGGCGTCACGCTCTGGCAGAAGATGGCTGCCGCCAACAAGGGAGCCCCGCCGCAGTGGCTCTCGACCCACCCCTCGGGTGGGACCCGCATTGCCGACATCGAGCGCAACCTGCCCAAGGTGATGCCGCTGTACGAGCGGGCGAAAAGGTAAACACCCCCGACTCTCGCCCACTGCGTGTGGCTCGCATCCCCCCTCAAGGGGGCGACGCCAGTGGACCGGCAAAGCCGGTTCCACGGTGTCCTGCGGCTGGGGTGTGTCAGGGCGGAAAGTGGGTCGGCGAAGGAGTGCGCTTAGGTGCCACCGACAAACGGGTTGGTCTTGCGTTCGCGGCCGAAAGTGCTCTCGGGTCCATGACCGGGAATGAACACGGTGTCGTCGCCCATGGGCCACAGGCGGTGCGTGATGCTGTCGATCAGCGTGGCCTGGTCGCCTTGCGGAAAATCGGTGCGGCCGATCGAACCGGCAAACAGCACATCGCCGACGAAGGCGCGGCCTGCCTCGGGCGAGTGAAACACCACATGGCCGGGCGTGTGGCCTGGACAGTGGCGCACGTGCAGGGTGCAGTGGCCGATGCGCACGGTGTCGCCATCCAGCAGCCAGCGCGTGGGTGTGAAGGGCTCAGCATGCGGCAAGCCGAACATGCGGCCCTGCTCGGGCAGGCCGTCGATCCAGAACTGGTCGTCCGGGTGCGGGCCGATGATGGGCAGGCCCAGTTTTTTCGCCAGCTCGGCTGTGCCGCCCGCGTGGTCGATGTGGGCATGGGTCAGCCAGATTTGCTCCAGCGTGAGTCCCAGGCGCTGCACCGCATCAAGCAGCACGTCCAGGTCGCCGCCGGGGTCGATGACGGCGGCCTTCATGGTTTTGTCGCACCAGACGATGGAGCAGTTCTGCCGGAAGGCGGTGACGGGGATGGTCAGGTAACGGAGCATTTTTTCAAGCGGTTTTGATCTCTGGCCCCGCCATATAAAGCGCGGCATGCTATCAATTAAATAGCAACTCCGGTCAAACCCTAGCCTGGGTCAACGGGGCCGGGATCACCCGCAACCTGTGCTATGTTTGCTGCTCTCACAGCATCCGCATGGAGTTTCGATGCGATCCACGGCGCCGATTATCGCGTCTCCCGCACAGGAGAGAAACATGAGGCTGGCCTACGCCTGGGTCGGCTTCGCGCTGCTCGGTTACGCCCTGCTCTGGGTCGAGTTCAAGGACGTCGATCTCGGCATCCCCCATTACCTGCCCCTGCACACGGTCATGGAGTCCATCGCCATCGTGGTGGCCATGCTGGGGTTCGGCATTGTCTGGAACGCCTATGCCAGGGAGCGCCCGGCCAGCATTGTTTTCATGGGGGTGCTGCTGTTCGGCACCGGCTTGCTGGATTTTGCCCACATGCTGTCGGTGCCTGGCATGCCGGAGTTCGTGACGCCCCCCAGCATGCAGAAATCCATCAGCTTCTGGCTGGCGGCGCGCTACCTGCCCGCCGTGGGCTTGCTGGTCATGGCCCTGCGGCGCTCGGAACCCTTGCCAAGCCCCGGGGCACGCTACGGGCTGCTGTTGGGCGTTCTGGCCTACGTCGGGCTGGTGTACTGGGTGGTGCTGTTCCGCATGGAGCAGCTGCCCGCCTTCTTCATTGCCGGGCAGGGGCTCTCGCCCTTGAAAATCCAGCTCGAATACCTGCTGGTGGGCATTTATGGCGCGGCGGCTTTCCTGTTCTTCTGGCGGTCGCGCCAGATCGGGGGGGTCAATGTGGCCGACCTGTTTGCCGCGGCGGCCCTTGCCGCCGTCTCCGAGCTGTGCTTCACCCTTTACCGCTCGCATGCGGATCTCTTCAATACGGTCGGCCACATCTACAAGATCGTCAGCTATTACTTCATTTACCGCGCCGTTTTCATGGACAGCGTGCGCCAGCCCTTCGAGGCCCTGAACGCGGGCCTGCACAAGGAAAAACAATGGGCATCCGAGCAGCATTCCCTGGTGCGCACGCTCGACCTGCTGGAGGAGGCGGTGCTCGAGCTGGATCGCAAGGGCCGGGTGATCAGCGCCAACAGCGGCTGGTGGCAGCTGGTGGGCAGCACGCCGTCGACCGGTTACCAGCTGCTCGACAGCATTCATGAAGAGGATCGCGGCGCCTTCGAGTTGCATTTCATGGGCCTGACGGCCGGCAGCAAGGATGAATTCCGGGGGCGTTTTCGCATCCGCACCGATGCCCGCGCCGAGCAGTGGATGGAATGCCGTTTTGTCGCCGAAAAGGACGACGAAGGCCAGATCTGCGGCGCCCGCGGCGTGCTGCGCGACATCACCAAGAGCTATCTGCAGGAGCGCCACATCACGCACATGGCGCTGCACGACGCCCTGACCAATCTGCCCAACCGCGTGCTGCTGGAAGACCGCATCAAGCAGGCGGTGCAGCTGGCCGCGCGCAATGGGGACCGGGTGGCGATCTGCTTCATCGATCTCGATCACTTCAAGAACATCAACGACACCTACGGCCACAAGCTCGGGGATGCGCTGCTGCTGATGCTGGCCAAAATCCTCAAGACCAACCTGCGCGACGGCGATACGCTGGCGCGCTGGGGCGGCGACGAGTTCGTGGTGCTGCTGCCGGAGCTTCCTTCGATCGACGCAGTGCGCCAGGTGGCGCAGAAAATGGTCGACATCATGCGCCAGACCTTTGAGCTGGAGGGGCTGGAGGTCAGCATCACCTTCAGCATGGGCATCTCGGTCTATCCGGACGACGATGGCGATGGCGACATCGACAGCCTGCTGGCCCAGGCCGACCGCGCGATGTTCTATGCCAAATCGCAGGGACGCAACAACTTTCAGCTGTTCTCCGACATGTCGAGCAAGGGGCTGGGCAAGAAGGAGCTCTACATCCAGGCGCGGCTGGCCCAGGCGATCCGCGATCAGCGCATCGCCGTCTGGTTCCAGCCGCTGCTGGCGGCGCGGCCGGCTCCGGATGGCGCCATGCGCCTGGCCGGGGTCGAGGCGCTGGCCCGCTGGCACGATCCGGATTTCGGCTGGATTTCGCCGGGCAGTTTCATCCCGATGGCCGAAAACCTCGGGCTGATCGGCGAGCTGGGGCAACTGGTGCGGCGCCAGGCGCTGGAGCAGTTCCGGCTGTGGCGCGAGGTGCATCCCGAGTTGACCCTGTCCATCAACATTTCCAAGCGCCAGCTGTTCGCGCCGGATTTCACGCAAGCCTTGCTGGCCGATGTCGAGCGCCATGGCCTCGCACCCAGCGCGGTGATTCTGGAAGTCACCGAGTCGGTGGCGCTGATGGATGTGGAGTTTGCCGAGGATCGGCTGCGCCAGTTGTCGGCGGCCGGCTTTACCCTGTCGATCGACGATTTCGGCACCGGATACGCCTCGCTCTCGCAACTGCACGACTTGCCCATTGGCGAACTCAAGATCGACATTTCCTTTGTGCGCCGTCTGCACACGCCCGAGGGGCTGCGCATGGTGCAGGCCATCATCAACCTGGCGCAGGCGCTGCGCCTGCGCACGGTGGCCGAAGGCGTGGAAGATGAGGCGACCTCGGCCACCCTGTGCGGATTGGGTGTCGATGTCTTGCAGGGTTATTACTTTGCCCGTCCTTGCCCGGCCGCCGAGTTGATGGCCCTGCCGCTGTTTGCCCACGCTCCCGGCTGATCGGCTGGCGCAAAATGAGGTCATGCGCGCCACCGCGATGAGAATGAAACATGGCTTCCTGCTCCTCGGCCTGGCGGCCCTGATGGCTGCAAGCCCCGCCCAGGCGGCCTGGTTATCGGTGTGAGCAGCCCGCGCAGGTGCTCACGCAAGCCGCTGCGGGCTGCCGCGCCCATGCCTGGAACGTGCAAGGGCAGGTCACGCTGCTGCAGGTCACGCCGAACGTCCGGCGCTGGACGACAACTGCCAGTGGCGCGAGCTCAAGATGGATGCCAAGGCCGTGAACTGGGCCGTCCTGGTGGCGCCGCTTGGCGACCCGGCTTTTCTGGCCGGTCTGCCCGGCACGGTCAGCAGCATCACGGTGATGGACTACCGCACGGATGCGCAAGAGATAGTCCGGTTTGCCGTGGCGCTGGAGGCCTTGTCCATTCCAGACGAGGAACGTCGCCATTTCCAGCGTGTGCCCAGCGGTGAGCTATGGCATTTTTCGCTGGCCGGGCGGGAGGTGCTGTTGTTGCTGGACCAGCCCGCCCGCCTCGAGCAGGCCCGGGGCTTTCGCTTCACGCACGGCAGCCGCTTCGAAGGCTCGAGCGTGAGCTTCTTTGGCCGCGTGCCGCAACTGATGGCCTTGCTGCCTTCCCTGGAGGCCCGCTTCGGGCGCTGGACTTCCTTCGCCGGCATGGCCTTGCACGGGCTCGAATAGCCGGCGCGCACCCCGACACATGATTTGCTGGAAGTCCTTGATGCAAGGGCGCGGATTGCTATCAATTAAATAGCATATTCAATCGTGATGGGGGCGTGGTCGGAAAATTTCTCGGCCTTGTAAATGGTCTCGGAACGGGCCAGGGCCGCCAGCGCAGGCGTGGCCAGGTGGTAGTCCAGCCGCCAGCCCACGTTCTTGGCGTAGGCTTGACCGCGGTTGCTCCACCAGGTGTAGGCATCGTCGGTGGCCGTGGGCTGTAGCTGGCGGTACACATCGACCAGGCCGGCCTCGTTGAGCAGGCGGGTCATCCAGGCGCGCTCCTCGGGCAGGAAACCGGAGTTCTTCTGGTTGCCCTTCCAGTTTTTCAAATCGATTTGCTGGTGGGCGATGTTCACGTCGCCGCACAAAATGAAGTCGCGGCTGCTCTTGAGCTGTGTGAGGTGGGGGTAAAACTCCGCGAGAAAACGAAACTTCGCCTGCTGGCGCTCTTCGCCGGAGGAGCCGCTGGGAAAGTAGCTGCTGATGATGGAGCGCTTGCTGCCCGGGGTGTCAAAGCGCAGCTCCACATAACGGCCCTCGGCATCGAATTCGCCGCAGCCAAAGCCGGTGATGACCTCGCTGGGCTCGTGCCGGGTGTAGATGCCCACGCCGGAGTAGCCTTTTTTCTCGGCAAAGTGAAAGTAGCCCTTGAGTTCGGCCAGATGTTCAAAGCGGCCCGCCACATCAGGGGCCTGGGCCTTGACTTCCTGCACGCAAATACAATCGGGCTTGGCCTTGGCAAGCCAGGCTTCAAGCCCCTTGCTGGTGGCGGAGCGGATGCCGTTGAGGTTGAGGCTGCTTAATTTGAACAAGGAATTCCCCATGTCGGATGGTGTGAAGAAAGCGGCTAGCGCGGCAGAGCCGCAGGATAAACTGGCCCAGGATTTTGTGCAATTTTCGGTTGACTGCGGCGTGCTTCGTTTTGGGGAGTTCAAAACCAAGGCGGGCCGCGTGAGCCCCTATTTTTTCAACGCCGGGCTGTTTGACGATGGCGCCAAGCTCGGGCGCCTGGCTGAATTCTATGCGCAGCGCCTGCTGCAAAGCGGCATCGAGTTCGACATGATTTTCGGCCCGGCCTACAAGGGCATTCCGCTGGGCGCGGCGCTGGCGGTCGAGCTGGCCCGGCGCGGGCGCAACGTGCCCTTTGCCTACAACCGCAAGGAGGCCAAGGACCATGGCGAAGGCGGCACGCTGGTGGGCGCGCCGCTCAAGGGACGTGTGCTGATCGTGGACGACGTGATGTCGGCCGGCACCGCCGCGCGCGAGTCGATCGCCATCATCCGCGCGGCGGGGGCCACGCCGCATGCCGTGGCGATTGCGCTGGACCGGCAGGAAAAAGCCACTGAAAACGGGATGGACGTGGCGCACAGCGCGGTGCAGTATGTGCGCCGCCAGCTCGGGCTGCAGGTTTGTGCGATTGCGAAGCTCGCGGATTTGCTGCACTATCTGGAGACAAAAAGCAGCGACGGACTGGCGGCCGATCATCAGCGGGTGATGGCCTACCGGCAGCGTTATGGTGTTGATGAAGGCTAGGGCGAATTCGCGCCGTCCCTTCGGAATGAATGTGAACAGGTCCGGATCATGAACAGAGCAGCAGGGAGTGCGCTGGCAGCGGTGTTGCTGGCGGGATGTTTCAGCCTGGCGCAGGCGCAGGCCCCGGTCGCGGGAATCTACACCTGTGTCGATGCCAAGGGGCGCAAACTCACCTCGGACCGGCCCATCGCCGAGTGCACCGATCGTGAGCAAAAAGTACTCAACCCCAGCGGAACCGTCAAGGCCAAAGTGGGGCCGACCCTGACGGCGCAGGAGCGCGTCGAGCAGGAGGAGCGGGCCAAGAAAGAGGCGGATGACCGCGCCCGGCTGGCCGAGGAAAAACGGCGCGACCGCGCGCTGGTCATACGCTACCCCAGCAAGAGCGTGCACGACCGGGAGCGGGCCGACGCCCTGGCCCAGGTCGGCGTCGTGATGAGCGCGGCCAACCACCGTGTCGAGGAGCTGCTGCGCCAGCGCGCCACCCTGGACGGCGAGATGGAGTTTTACAAAAAGGACCCGGCCAAGGCGCCGTCTTCCCTGCGCCGGCAGGTCGACGAAAACGCGCAAAGCCTGGCGGTGCAGCGGCGTTTCATCGCGGACCAGGAGGCTGAAATGAAACGGGTGAACGCGCGTTTTGACGAAGAACTGGCGCGGCTGACGCAACTCTGGCCCATGCAGGCCGCGGTGCCGGCGGCGCCGGCCAAAACCACCCGCTGACCTGGGGTCTTAGCCCAGCTTCTTGCGCAGCAACTCGCCCGCCTGCTGCGGATTGGCCTTGCCCTGGCTGGCCTTCATGATCTGGCCCACCAGCGCATTGAAGGCCTTGTCCTTGCCGGCCTTGAACTGGGCCACGTTGTCGGGGTTGGCGGCAATCACCGCGTCGATGATCTGCTCCAGGGCGCCGTTGTTACTCATCTGTTTGAGGCCCTTGACGTCAATGATGCCGTCAATAAGTGCCTGATCGGACATTCTTGGATCCACGATGATCCTGTCATTCCACAGCACATCCAACACTTGCTTGGCAGCGTTGTTACTGATCGTGCCGTCTTGGATCCGCATGATCAATGCGGCGAGAGCGGTTGCAGATACGGGCGCTGCGGCAATGTCGCCGTTCTCAGCATTGAGGCGGCGCGAGACCTCGCCCATGATCCAGTTGCTGGCCAGTTTGGGCTGCTTGCAGGCCTGTGCCGTGGCCTCGAAGTAGGCGGCCATGCCCTTGCTCTGCGTCAGCGTGGTGGCGTCATACTCAGGCAGGCCGTAGTCGGCCACGAAGCGCTGCGCCATGGCGCGCGGCAGTTCAGTCATTTCCGAGCGCACGCGTTCGATCCATTCGGGCGCGATCACCAGCGGCGGCAGGTCCGGGTCGGGGAAATAGCGGTAATCGGCGGAATCTTCCTTGCTGCGCATGGAACGCGTCTCCCCGGTATCGGGGTCGAACAGCACGGTGGCCTGCTGGATGGCGTGGCCGTCCTCGAGCTGCTCGATCTGCCAGCGAATCTCATAATCCATCGCCTGCTGCATGAACTTGAAGCTGTTCAGGTTCTTGATCTCGCGTCGTGTGCCCAAGGCGCCGCCCGGCTTGCGCACCGAGACGTTGGCGTCGCAGCGGAAACTGCCTTCCTGCATGTTGCCGTCGCAGATGCCGATCCAGGTGACGATCTTGTGCAGTTCCTTGGCGTAAGCCACGGCCTCGTCGCTGGAGCGCATGTCGGGCTCGGTCACGATCTCCAGCAGCGGCGTGCCGGCGCGGTTCAGGTCGATGCCAGACTGGCCCACGAAGTCCTCGTGCAGCGACTTGCCGGCGTCTTCCTCCAGGTGGGCGCGCACCAGGCGCACGGATTTCTTTTCCCCGTCGAGGAAGAATTCGACCTCGCCGCCCTGCACCACCGGAATCTCGAACTGGCTGATCTGGTAGCCCTTGGGCAGGTCGGGATAGAAATAGTTTTTGCGCGCGAAGATGCTGCGCGGCGCTATTGTGCTGCCGATGGCCAGGCCGAACTGGATGGCGCGCTCCACCGCGCCCTTGTTCATCACCGGCAGCGTGCCGGGCAGCGCCAGGTCCACCGCGCAGGCCTGGGTGTTGGGCTCGGCGCCGAAGGCCGTGGGCGCGCGGCTGAAGATCTTGCTCCGGGTGGAGAGCTGGGCGTGGGTTTCGAAGCCGATCACGACTTCATAACCCTGGATTAGTTTGTTGGTCATGTCCGGACTCCCGCCGGGCCGCCCCAAGGGAGGCCAGCCTCCTTGGGGGGCAGTGAATACACGAAGTGATGAACGTGGGGGCTCATAGTGCGCCTCCCGGTTGGCGGAGGTGGAAATCGGTAGCCTGTTGCAGGCGATGCGCCACATTCAGCAGCCGGGCTTCCTGCAGGTAGTTGCCGATCAGTTGCAGCCCCACCGGCATGTTGCCCGCGCCAAAACCTGCCGGCACGCTCATGCCGGGCAGGCCGGCCAGCGAGGCGGGCAGGGTGAAGATGTCGGCCAGGTAGTTAGCCACCGGGTCGTCGGCCTTCTCGCCGATCTTCCATGCCACCGTGGGCGCCACCGGGCCGGCGATCACATCGCATTCCTTGAAAGCCCGTTGGAAGTCGTCGGCAATCATGCGGCGGATCTTCTGGGCCTGCAGGTAGTAGGCGTCGTAATAGCCGTGTGACAGCACATAGGTGCCGATCATGATGCGGCGCTTGACCTCGCCGCCAAAACCTTGGGCGCGGGTTTTCTTGTACATGTCCACCAAGTCGGTGTACTGATCGGCGCGGTGGCCGAACTTGACGCCGTCGAAGCGCGACAGGTTGGAGCTGGCCTCGGCCGGCGCGATGATGTAGTAAACCGGGATGGAGAGCTCGGTGCGCGGCAGCGAGATCGGCACCAGTTGGGCGCCGAGTTTTTCATACTCTTTCAGGGCGGCATCGACCGCGGCGCGCACATCGGGCGCCAGGCCCTCGCCGAAGAACTCCTTCGGGATACCGATGCGCAGGCCCGCGATGGAGTCGTTGAGCGCGCGTGTGAAGTCCTCGGACGGCACATCCAGCGAGGTCGAGTCGCGGTCCGGATCGGGGCCGCACATGGCCGAAAGCAGCAGCGCGCAGTCTTCGGCGCTGCGCGCCATCGGACCGGCCTGGTCCAGGCTGGAGGCGTAGGCGATCATGCCGTAGCGCGAGGCGCGGCCGTAGGTCGGCTTGATGCCGGTGATGCCGCAGAACGAGGCGGGCTGGCGGATCGAGCCGCCGGTGTCGGTGCCGATGGCCGCCGGCGCCAGGCGCGCCGCCACGGCAGCCGCGCTGCCGCCGGAAGAGCCGCCGGGAATGCGGCTGCTGTCCCACGGATTACGCACGGGCGCGGGGCCGGCATGGCCCAGCGGCGCGATGGCCGAGTTCTCGTTGGCCGAGCCCATGGCGAATTCGTCGCAGTTGAGCTTGCCCAGCGTCACCATGCCGGCACCGGGCGCGCCGCCCGCCACACCCTGGCCCAGCCGGCTGACCACGGTGGCGTCGAAGGGGGAACGGTAGCCGGCCAGCATTTTGGAGCCGGCGGTCGAGACGAAGTCCTGGGTGACGAAGATGTCCTTGTGGGCGATGGGCACGCCGGCCAGCGGTCCGGCCGTGCCGGCCGCCAGCGCCTGGTCAGCGGCGCGGGCCTGGGCCAGCGTGACTCCCTCGTTGAGGTCGACAAAGGTGCCCAGCGCCTCATGGGCGCGGACACGGGCCAGGAAGTGCTGCGCGGTCTCGACGGCAGAAACTTTGCGTTCGCGCAAGTGCCGCGCCAGTTCGGCCACGGACAAGTTGTGTAGATCAGGGGAGACGCTGGTCATGTTCTTGTTTCAACTTCAATGGTCAACTTGCTATTTGCCAAGGCGCTGCGCGTCCCATGGCACATGTGCAGAACGCCGTGGAACCGGCTTTGCCGGGCCACTGGCGTTGCCCCCTGCAAGGGGCTGAGGCCTGCGGCTCCGGGCCTGCCTGCGCAGGTCCGGACAGGCCGAAGAGCCACAGCCTCTGGCGCGGGCCTGTCTGGCGAAGCGACACGCAGTGCGCGTAGCCTAGGGGTGTTCATCATTCAATCACTTTGGGAACCAGGAACAGGCCGCGCTCGACCGCCGGCGCGCTCTTCTGGTTGGCGTCCCGGTTGTCGGGCTCGCTGACCACGTCCTCGCGCAGGCGCAGGGCGATGTCGGCCACCGTGGCCATGGGATGCGCCAGCGGCTCCATGCCGGTGGTGTCCACCGCGCGCATCTTTTCGACGATGTCGAAAAAGCCGTTGAGCTGCGCCAGCATGCGTTCGCTTTCGGCCGGTGCGAGCTCCAGCCGGGCGAGGTTGGCGATGCGGGAAATGTCTGAAGATGTCAGGGACATGGCTGGAACTGAGTTGAAACCGGGTGTAAAGGCCCTTTCCCAGGGTTTTCCGGTCAGGTTATTCAGGGGGGATAGGGTATTATCCCGCCTTTGGCGCCGCATCCCGGAACTGCGGGTTTTGGCGCGAAATAGACGGGTTTTGAACTGTAAACAAGGTGATGGCAAGTCGAAGCGCCTGCCATGCCTTTTGAGAGGATTTGTGATGTTTGGAGCATTCCGTCGGTATTTTTCAACCGACCTGGCAATTGACCTGGGTACCGCCAACACGCTGATTTACGTGCGCGACAGGGGTATTGTGCTCGATGAGCCCTCGGTCGTCGCGATTCGCCACGAAGGCGGCCCGCAGGGCAAGAAGACCATCCAGGCCGTGGGCCACGAAGCCAAGGCCATGCTGGGCAAGGTGCCGGGCAACATCGAGGCCATCCGCCCGATGAAGGACGGGGTGATCGCCGACTTCACGGTCACCGAGCAGATGCTCAAGCAGTTCATCAAGATGGTGCACCCGCGCAGCGTGCTCAAGCCCAGTCCGCGCATCATCATCTGCGTGCCCTGCGGCTCGACCCAGGTGGAGCGCCGGGCCATCCGCGAGTCGGCGCTGGGGGCGGGCGCTTCCGATGTGTTCCTGATCGAGGAGCCCATGGCCGCCGCGATCGGCGCGGGCCTGCCGGTGAGCGAGGCCAGCGGCTCCATGGTGGTGGACATCGGCGGCGGCACCACCGAGGTGGGCGTGATCTCGCTCGGCGGCATGGTCTACAAAGGCAGCGTGCGGGTGGGCGGCGACAAGTTTGACGAAGCCATCATCAGCTACATCCGCCGCAATTACGGCATGCTCATCGGCGAGCCCACCGCCGAGGCGATCAAGAAGAAAATTGGCTCGGCCTTTCCCGGCTCGGAAGTCAAGGAAATGGAAGTGCGGGGCCGCAACCTGTCCGAGGGCGTGCCGCGCAGCTTCACCATCTCGTCCAACGAAATCCTCGAGGCCCTGACCGATCCGCTCAACAACATCGTCTCGGCCGTCAAGAACGCGCTGGAGCAGACGCCGCCCGAACTGGGGGCCGACATCGCGGACCGCGGCATGATGCTCACTGGCGGTGGCGCCCTGCTGCGTGACCTGGACCGCCTGCTGGCCGAGGAAACCGGCCTGCCCGTGCTGGTGGCCGAAGACCCATTGACCTGTGTGGTGCGCGGTTGCGGCATTGCGCTGGAGCGCATGGAGCGGCTGGGTTCCATTTTCACGAACGAATAAGCGCCGGGCCGCGGCGATGCCACTTGGTACGCTGGACAAAACCCCTCCGCCTTTTTTCAGGCAGGGGCCGTCGGCCCTGTCCAAGCTGATTGTTTTCAGCGCCTTGGCCCTGTTCCTGATGGTGGCGGATGTGCGTTTCAAGATCACGCAGCCGCTGCGCGTGGTGGTGGCGGGCGTGCTCTATCCCCTGCAATGGATGGCCCTGCAGCCCGTGTTGTGGGCGCAAGGGGGAGCCCGCTACTTTGAAGCCCTGCGCACGGCGCAGGCGGCCGAAGCGGCCGCGCGCCAGCGGCTGGGTACCCAGTCCCAGCGCGCCAGCCAGGTGGAGCAGCTGGCGCTGGAGAATGCGCGCCTGCGCAAGCTGCTGAGCCTGCGCGAGCGGGTGACGACGCCGGCCCAGGCGGCCCAGGTGCTGTATGACGCGGCTGATCCCTATACCCGCAAGGTCATCATCGACAAGGGGATGGTGGACGGCGTTGGCGCCGGATCGCCCGTGCTCGATGAGTATGGCGTGCTGGGGCAGGTCACGCAGGTGTATCCGTCGGTCAGCGAGGTCACGCTGGTGACGGACCGGGATCAGGCGATTCCCGTGCTCAATACGCGCACCGGCGCGCGCGGCGTGGCGTTTGGCGACCAGGCCTCGCACATCGGCGCGCTCGAGCTGCGCTTCATGGCGGCGAATGCCGACGTGCAGGCCGGCGACATCCTCACGACCAGCGGCATCGATGCCGTGTACCCGCCCGGCTTGCCGGTGGCCCGGGTCGACAAGGTCGAGCAGCGGGCGGATTCGGCCTTTGCGCGGGTTTATTGCACGCCGCTGGCGCTGGTATCGGGGGCCGCGCATGTGATGATTCTCAAGCCAGTGTCCGCGCAGATTCCGTCGCGGCCGCCGCCGCCTGAAGCGGCGCCCGTCAGCGGCAAAAAAGGAGGCCCGAAATGAGCCTGCGCGCAAGGGGAATCCAGCCATGATCATGCGTCCCGGCCAGCAACTGCTGTTGCCCGCCAGTCCCCTGTTCATCTGGGGCAGCCTGCTGGCGGCTTTGCTGCTGAACGTGCTGCTGAACGAGGGGGTCTGGGGCCGCTCGGCCTGGGCGCCGGACTTCCTGGCCCTGGTGCTGGTGTTCTGGAGCGTGCACCAACCCCGCTGGGTGGGAATCGGCACGGCCTTTGTCTTCGGGTTGGTGATGGACGTGCACCAGGGCGGCCTGCTCGGACAGCATGCGCTGGCCTACACCGTGTTGAGTTTTCTCGCCATTGCCATCCATCGCCGGCTGCTCTGGTTCAGCGTGCCGTCGCAGGCCTTGCAGATATTGCCGCTGTTTGTCGCCGCCCATGCGATCGAGCTGGCCATCCGCTTGCTTGCGGGCGGGATGTTTGCGGGTTTGGGGCTGCTGCTGGCGCCGATCATCGAGGCGCTGCTGTGGCCGGTCGTGAGCGTGCTTTTGCTGCTGCCCCAGCGCAGGGCGCCCGACCCGGATGCCAACCGGCCCTTGTAGCGATATGGCCCCCACGCTGGTCACTTCGTGTACTGCGCTGCCCCCCGAGGGGGCTTGCCTTGCTTTGGGGCGGCCCGGCGCGGCGGCTGTCCCCCCTGCTGGTCACTTCGTGTACTGCGCTGCCCCCGAGGGGCTTGCCTTGCTTGGGGCGGCTCGGCGCGGCGGCATCTGTCCCCCACGCTGGTCATGCCATGACTGAACTGCGCAATGTCGAAGCGGATCTGGTCCGTTTTCGTGCCCGGGTGCTGGTGGCCAGCTTTGTGGTGATCACCGCTTTCCTGCTGCTGTCATCCAGGCTGGTGTATCTGCAAATCGTGCGGCACGCGGACCTGAAGGAGCAGGCCGAAAGCAACCGCACGGCCATTGTGCCGGTGGTTCCGAACCGCGGACTCATCCTGGATCGCAATGGCATCGTGCTGGCCACCAATTACTCGGCCTACACGCTGGAGATCACCCCGTCCAAGGTGGCGGGCAGCCTGGAGCAGACGCTGGAAGCGCTGTCGCAGGTGCTGGACATCGCGCCGCGCGACCGGCGCCGCTTCAAGAAGCTGCTGGAGGAGTCCAAGAGCTTCGAATCGCTGCCCATCCGGACCCGGCTGAGCGATGAGGAAGTGGCCAAATTCGCGGCCCAGCGCTTTCGTTTTCCCGGCGTCGATATCAAGGCCCGGCTGTTTCGCAACTATCCCTATGGCGAGCTGGCCAGCCATGTCATCGGCTATATCGGCCGCATCAACCAGACCGAAAAAGACGAGATCGAGGAAAACGACGACCAGGCTAACTACCATGGCACCGAATACATCGGCAAGCTGGGCGTGGAGCAGAGCTTCGAGGCGCAGCTGCACGGCACCACCGGGGTGGACTCGGTGGAGACGTCGGCGGGCGGTCGTGCCGTGCGCAAGCTGGCAAGCAATCCCGCGACCCCGGGCAACACCGTGACCCTGTCGCTGGACATCAAGCTGCAGCACCTGATCGAGGAAATGTTTGGCCAGCGGCGCGGCGCCCTGGTGGCCCTTGACCCGAAAACCGGCGAGGTGCTGGCGTTCGTGAGCAAGCCCACGTTCGATCCCAACCTGTTCGTCGAAGGCATTGACTCGGACAGCTGGCAGGCACTCAATGAGTCCCTGGACAAGCCCCTGTTGAATCGGGCCCTGCGCGGCACCTACCCGCCGGGCTCCACCTACAAGCCCTTCATGGCCCTGGCCGCGCTGCAGACCGGCAGGCGCTCCCCGAGCTTCATCATCAACGACAACGCAAACTGGACATTCGGCGGCCACACCTTTCGCAGCCACGGCGACATCGCGCTGGGCCCGGTGGACATGTACCACGCCATCGTGAAGTCCAGCAATGTGTATTTCTATTCGCTGGCCAATGACCTCGGCGTCGACGCCATCCATGACTTCATGAAGCCCCTGGGCCTGGGCCAGCTCACCGGCATCGACATCAATGGCGAGGTGCGTGGCGTGTTGCCCAGCCAGGAATGGAAGCGCAACCTCTATAAAAAGCCCGAACAGAAGAAATGGTATGCCGGCGAGACCATCTCGCTGGGCATCGGCCAGGGCTACAACAGCTTCACCATGCTGCAGATGGCCCAGGCCACGGCGATTCTGGCCAGTGGCGGCATCAAGCACCGGCCCCAGCTGGTGATCGCCACCCAGGACGCCACCACGCGCAAGACGGTCGCGGTGCCGGCGGCGGCGCCGCAAAACCTGGGTTTCTCGCCGGAAAATGTGGAGCTGGTCCGCAAGGCCATGGTGGGGGTCACGCAGGACGGCACCTCGGCCCGCGTGTTCGCGGGCGCCGCCTATCTGAGCGGCGGCAAAACCGGCACGGCGCAGGCGGTCACGATCGGCCAAAAAGACAAGTACGATGCCCGCAAGATGGAAGAACACCAGCGCGACCACGCCTTGTACACGGCCTTCGCGCCGGCCGACGATCCCAAGATTGCACTGGCCATCGTGGTGGAGAATGCCGGCTTTGGCGCGGCGCACGCCGCACCGATCGCCCGCCGGGTGTTTGATTACTGGCTGCTGGGCCAATACCCCAGCGAGGAAGACATGGCGGCCGTGCAAAAAGGACTGGCCGCGGGGCCCGTCGGCAAGCCGCGCAAGGCGTCCGAGATGCCCTGGCCGCCGGAGCAGTAGGGGCATCGGTCCGGCCCGCGGCCGCTGCCCGGTGTCGCGTGCGAATCGCGATTTGCTATCATTTTAATAGCTATTTGCGCTTGATTCCAAAGGGCTCCAGGCCTTTTTCATTCGCCAAAAACGAAAGGCACCGGGGTGAGCGGTGCCTTTCAAAGCCGCATCTGCTTTGGATGCGAAATTTTTCTTGTTGCTGGGGGGATGTCTCCTGGGGTCTCTCTCACGCGGCCTGCGGCCCGTTTGCGAGTGGGCGTAATTTACGTGCCGGGCCCGGCCGCGCCCATCGGTGTTTACCCTGCCGCGCCGCCGCCGGCGGCGTCCTGAATGATCCAGTGCGCCGCCTTTTCGGCAATCATCAGGGTGGGCGAATTGGTGTTGCCGCTGGTGATGGTGGGCATGACCCCGGCATCGACCACGCGCAGTCCGGCGATGCCATGGACCCGCAGCCGGGTGTCCACCACGGCCATGGGGTCATCGGCCCGGCCCATCTTCGTGGTGCCCACCGGATGGAAGATGGTGGAGGCAATATCGCCGGCCAGCCGGGCCAGTTCCTCGTCGCTCTGGAACTGCACACCGGGTTTCCATTCCTGCGGCTGGTAGGGGCCCAGCGCCGGCTGCGCCACGATGCGGCGCGTCACGCGCAGCGAATCGGCCGCCACCTGGCGGTCTTGCGGCGTGCTCAGGTAGTTGGGTGCGATCGCCGGGGCGTCCTCGAAGCGCTGGCTCTTGATCTGCACCGTGCCGCGGCTGGTCGGGTTGAGGTTGCACACGCTGGCGGTGAAGGCCGGGAAATGGTGCAAGGGCTCGCCAAAGGCATCCAGGCTCAGCGGCTGCACGTGGTACTCGATGTTCGGATAAGGCTGCAGTGGGTCGCTGCGCGTGAAGGCGCCGAGCTGCGACGGCGCCATGCTCATGGGGCCGCTGCGCTTGAAGAGGTATTCCAGCCCGATCGCGGCCTTGCCCCACAGGCTGCTGGCCATGGTGTTGAGCGTCTTGGCGCCCTGCACCTTGAACACCGAGCGGATTTGCAGATGGTCCTGCAAGTTGGCGCCTACACCGGGAGTGTCCTGCAGCACCGGAATGCCGTGCCGTTGCAGCAGCGCCGACGGACCGACGCCCGAGAGTTGCAGAATCTGCGGCGAGCCGATGCTGCCGGCGCTCAGGACCACCTCGCGGCGGGCCGTGGCGGTGACCATTTCCTGGCCGGTCCAGACCTGCACGCCGGTGCATCGCTGGCTGCCGTCGGCCTGCCGCTCGATCACCAGGCGCGACACCTGGGCCGAGGTCCACATCTCGAAATTGGGGCGGCCGTAGCAGGTGGGGCGCAAAAAGGCCTTGGCCGTGTTCCAGCGCCAGCCGCTCTTCTGGTTGACCTCGAAATAGCCCACGCCTTCGTTGTCGCCGCGGTTGAAGTCCTCGGTGGCGGGAATGCCGGCCTGCTGCGCGGCCTGTGCAAACGCGTCGAGCACGTCCCAGCGCAGGCGCTGCTTCTCGATGCGCCACTCGCCGCCGGTGTTGTGGTGGCGCATGAGGGCGCGGTAGCTGTCCGCAGCCTGGCCCTTGAGGTCCATCAGCTCGGAGGGCACGCCCTTGGCGCCGTGCAAGGCATCGGCACCCTTGTAGTGGTCCTCGTGGTGCTTGAAGTAGGGCAGCACGCGGCTCCAGGCCCAGGCCTCGTCGCCGGTCAGCTGGGCCCACTGGTCGTAGTCGCGCGCCTGGCCGCGCATGTAGATCATGCCGTTGATGCTGGAACAGCCGCCCAGGGTCTTGCCGCGCGGATAGCGCAGCGCGCGGCCGTTGAGGCCCGCGTCGGGCTCGGTCTGGTACAGCCAGTCGGTGCGCGGGTTGCCGATGCAGTAGAGATAGCCCACCGGGATGTGGATCCAGTGGTAGTCGTCGCGGCGCCCCGCCTCGATCAGCAGCACGCGCTTGCTGGCATCGGTGCTGAGCCGGTTGGCCAGCAGGCAGCCGGCGGTGCCGGCGCCGATGATGATGTAGTCGAAAGTGGTGTCAGACATGGGTTCCCCCCGAAGCGGCCTGCAATGCCCCGTGCCCTCGCCAGAGGCGATGGCTCTTCGTCGCCGTCCAAGCCTGCGCAGGCAGGCTTGGAGCCGCGGCACTCAGCCCACTCAAGGGGGCGCCACCAGCGGCCCGGCGAAGCCGGTTCCGCGGTGGCTGCGCGAAGGAGTTT
>JBEIOV010000018.1:0-65189 GCA_040377375.1 Hylemonella sp. | reverse complement strand
CCGTTCGACAAGGTCTGCTACATCGGCTGCGGCGTCACCACCGGCATCGGCGCGGTGATCTTCACCGCCAAGGTGGAAGCCGGTGCCAACGTGGTGGTGTTCGGCCTGGGCGGCATCGGCCTGAACGTGATCCAGGGCGCGAAGATGGTGGGCGCCGACAAGATCATCGGGGTGGACATCAACCCCGCGCGCCAGGCCATGGCGCGCCGGTTCGGCATGACGCACTTCATCAACCCCAAGGAAGTCGAGAACGTGGTCGATACGATTGTGCAGCTCACCGACGGCGGCGCCGACTACAGCTTCGAATGCATCGGCAACACGAAAGTGATGCGCCAGGCGCTGGAGTGCACGCACAAGGGCTGGGGCCGCAGCATCATCATCGGCGTGGCCGAGGCCGGCGCCGAGATCAGCACGCGGCCGTTTCAGCTCGTCACCGGGCGCAAGGGGGAGGGCTCGGCCTTCGGCGGCGCGCGCGGCCGCACCGACGTGCCCAAGATCGTGGACTGGTACATGGAAGGCAAGATCAACATCGACGACCTCATCACCCACACCATGCCGCTGGAGGACATCAACAAAGGCTTTGACTTGATGAAAAGCGGCGAGTCCATCCGCGGCGTGGTGCTGTACTGATGGCGACGCTGCACCCCCTGAGCGAGCACGCCTGCTTTGGCGGCGTGCAGCACTTTTGCCAGCACGACTCCGAGGTGGTGGGCCTGCCCATGCGCTTTTCGGTCTACCTGCCGCCGCAGGCAAGGCGGGAGCAGGCGCCCGGCGGCCTGCCGGCCTTGCTCTACCTCGCGGGCCTGACCTGCAACGAGGAAACCTTCATGACCAAGGCCGGCGCCCAGCGCCAGGCCGCCGCCCTGGGCCTGGCCCTGATCGCGCCCGACACCAGCCCGCGCGCCGCCCACCTGCTGGGGGCGTCGGACAGCTGGGACTTTGGCGTGGGCGCCGGCTTTTACCTCGATGCCACCCAGGCGCCGTGGAGCCGGCACTTCCGCATGGAGAGCTATCTCACCACCGAGCTGCTGCCGCTGCTGGCCAGCCATTTCCCGATCGACACCCAGCGCATCGGCATCTTCGGCCACTCCATGGGCGGCCATGGCGCCCTGACACTGGCCTTGCGCCACCCCGGCCGGTTCAAGTCGGTGTCGGCCTTTGCGCCCATCTGCGCGCCCACGCTGTGCCCCTGGGGGCAAAAGGCCTTCAGCGGCTACCTGGGCGCCGACACCAGCACCTGGGCCGCGCATGACAGCAGCGCCCTGATGGCGGCCCAGGCCACCGCGCCTTACCCGGGCGGCATCCTGATCGACCAGGGCCTGGCCGACCCGTTCTTGCCCACCCAGCTGTTCCCGCAGGCGCTGGAAGCGGCCTGCCAGGCCGTGGGCCAGCCCCTGACGCTGCGCCGCCACGCCGGCTACGACCACGGCTATTACTTCGTCTCGACCTTCATGGATGACCACCTGGCGCACCATGCGCGGACCTTGGGCGTGGTGCCGGCCCCCGCGCGGCAATAACCCCGGCTGCGTGCCGGGTTTGGCCGGCCTGCCGGCATGGGGCGGCGCAGCCCGGTCCATGATGCGGGGCTTGTGCGTCACGCCCGCGGGAGGCCCATGCAGACTCGTCCTTCGTTGCCCGGCCGGCAGTGGTCAGCGGCTCAACATCCCTTGCTGAAACCGGCCCCTCTTGCACCGGACCGGCGCGCCGCGCTGGCCCTGCTGGCGGCCTGGGCGTGGCCGGCGCGGCCCTGGGCCGGCGACGAGGCGGGCCTCTTGCGTGCCGGCGGCTGCGCCGTGCTGCTACGCCACGCGGTCACGGTGCCGGGGATGGGCGATCCGCCGGGTTTTCGGCTTGATGCCTGCGCCACGCAACGCAACCTCAGCGAAGAGGGCCGGCAGCAGGCCCGCCGCATCGGCGCCTGGTTCAGCAGCCGCGCGCTGCAACCCCGCGCTGTTTTGAGCAGCGCGTGGTGCCGCTGCAAGGACACGGCCGACCTGGCGTTTGGCCGGCATGCGGTGTGGCCGGCACTCAACTCGAACTTCGGCGACCGGCTGCAACAGCCCGAGCAGACCGGCCGCCTGCGCGAGGCGCTGGCGCGCATTCCGGCCCGGCAGTTTGAAGTCTGGGTCACGCACCAGGGCAATGTTTCGTCACTGGCGGGCCAGGGCCCGGCCTCGGGCGAGGGTTTCATCGTCGACAGCCAGGGCCGGCTGCTGGCGCGCACCAGCTTCGGCTAGGAGGCCTTTGCATAAGTCGCCTTCTTCGGGCCGAGCTTGACCTGCGGCAAGCCGGCGGCTGACGGATGTGCGATGCTATCCACATGAGCCCGTCCACCCCCACCACCCCCGGCTTTGTGCGGGTCCCCACGCGCTTTCTGTTTTTCACCGGCAAGGGCGGGGTGGGCAAGACCTCGCTGTCCACCGCCGCCGCCATCGCCCTGGCCGACGCGGGCCAGCGCGTGCTGCTGGTCAGCACCGACGCGGCCTCCAACCTGGACGAAATGCTGGGCGTGCCGCTCTCCAACCACGCCACGCCCGTGCCCGGCGTGCCGGGCCTGAGCCTGCTCAACATCGACCCCGACGCCGCCGCCGAGGCCTACCGCCTGCGCGTGCTGGCGCAACTGGAGGCCAACGCCAGCGCCGACGAGCGCGCCACCGTGCGCGAGCAGCTCTCGGGCGCCTGCACCACCGAGATCGCCGCCTTTGACGAATTCGCCGCGCTGCTGGCCAACGAGGATCAGGCCTACGACCACGTCATCTTCGACACCGCGCCCACCGGCCACACCCTGCGCCTCTTAAGCCTGCCCAAGGCCTGGACCGGCTTTCTGGCCGGCAACGACCGCGGCGCCTCCTGCCTGGGGCCGCACTCGGGCCTGAAGATGCAAGAGGCGCGCTTCAACGCCGCCTTGCAGGCCCTGAGCGACCCCGCGCTCACCACCGTGGTGCTGGTCACGCGGCCCGACCCGCGCCCCATGCAGGAGGCCGCGCGCACCTCCGAAGAGCTGCGCACCCTGGGCCTGGCCAACCAGCGCCTGGCCATCAACGGCGTGTTCCACGCCAGCCAGAAGGGCGACCCCACCGCCACCGCCATCGAGGCGCTGGGCACCGAAGCCATGGCCTCCATGCCCGACGCGCTGGCCCAACTGCCGCGCGACGAGATTCCGCTGCGCGCCTTTGACACCGTGGGCCTGCCCGCGCTGCGCGCCCTGCTGGGCGGGGGCGCACCCGTGGCGCTGGCGCCAGAAAACGCCGTGGCCCAGGCCGTGTTGCCGGCCGAGCCGCTGAGCCGCATGGCCGATGAACTAGCCGCCGTGGGCCACGGCCTCATCATGGTGATGGGCAAGGGCGGCGTGGGCAAGACCACCATTGCCGCCGCGCTGGCCGTGGGCCTGGTGCAGCGGGGCCACAGCGTGCACCTCACCACCACCGACCCGGCCGCCCACGTGGCGGGCACCTTGAACGGCAGCCTGCCCAATCTCAAGGTGGGCCGGATCGACCCCAAGGCAGAAACCGAGGCCTACATCGCCAAGATCATGGCCAGCAAGGGGCGGGATCTGGACGAGCAGGGCCGCGCGCTGCTGCTGGAAGACCTGCAATCGCCCTGCACCGAAGAGGTGGCCGTGTTCCACGCCTTCAGCCGCGTGGTGACCGAGGCGCGCACGGCCTTTGTGGTGCTGGACACCGCGCCCACCGGCCACAGCCTGCTGCTGATGGACGCCACCGGCGCCTACCACCGGCAGATGACGCAACAGTACGAGGGCAGCGCCCAGGCCGGGCGCATCATCACCCCGCTGATGCGCCTGCAAGACGCCGACATGACCCGCGTCATCATCGTCACCCTGCCCGAGGTCACGCCCGTGAGCCAGGCCAGCGCGCTGCAAGACGACCTGCGCCGCGCCCGCATCGAGCCCTGGGCCTGGGTCATCAACAAAAGCGTGGCCGCCACCGGCACCACCGACCCGCTGCTCAAAGCCCGCCTGGCGGGCGAGCGCCGCCAGGCCGAGCGCATCGCCAACGGCCTGGCCCGCCGCACCTTCGTGCTGCCCTGGCTGCCCGAGCCGCCGGTGGGGGTGCAGGCGCTGAGGGCGTTGACTGTTTCTGAAGCTGCTGCCAGCTGAGAATTTGTTGAACAAGTCCCTCTGTTCGGACTGAGCCCTGCGGCACTCCCCGTTGACATTCTGTGAAATAATAAGCATACTTACTAATTGCAATCCCGGCACATGACCCATGCCCCGGTCGCTGCCGGAACCAGAGCACAGACGTGCCTCAAGAGGCCGTCCGATCCAATAAGACGAGGAGCAGATCCATGCAGTTCTACCTAGATGGCGTCCGCGGACGCGACCCCTCCATAACCGAGCCGTCCGAGTACGCCCAGGCCTACCCGCACACCGATGCCGTGCCTCAGGAGCTGGACGTGCTCATCGTCGGCTGCGGCCCCGCCGGTCTGACGCTGGCGGCGCAGCTGGCGGCGTTTGCGGACATCCGCACGGCCATCGTCGAGCAGAAGGACGTGCCGCTGCACCTGGGCCAGGCCGACGGCATTGCCTGCCGCACCATGGAGATGTTCGAGGCCTTCGGCTTCGCCGACAAGGTGCAGCAAGAGGCCTGCTGGATCAACGAGGTGACCTTCTGGAAACCGGACGAGCAGCAGCCGGCCCACATCGTGCGCCACGGCCGCGTGCAGGACACGGAGGATGGTTTGTCCGAGTTTCCGCACGTGGTGCTGAACCAGGCGCGCGTGCATGACTTCTACCTGGACTTCATGCGCAACTCGCCCAGCCGGCTGGAGCCGCATTACTCGCGCAAGCTGCTGGACGTGACGGTGGACGCTGCGGCCAAGGACTATCCCGTCACGGTGCGCATGGAGCGCACCGATGCGGCCCACGCCGGCCAGGTGGAGACGGTGCGCGCGCGCTACGTGGTGGGCTGCGACGGCGCCCGCAGCGCGGTGCGCAAGTCCATCGGCCGCGAGCTGGTGGGCGACGCCGCCAACCAGGCCTGGGGCGTGATGGACGTGCTGGCGGTGACGGACTTTCCGGACATCCGCCACAAGGTGGCCATCCAGTCCAACGGCGGCAACCTGCTGATCATCCCGCGCGAGGGCGGCTACCTGGTGCGCCTGTACGTGGAGATGGACAAGCTGGGCGAAGACGAGCGCGTGGCCCAGCGCAACATCACGGTGGACAAGCTCATTGGCGCGGCGCAGCGCATCCTGCACCCCTACACGCTGGACGTGAAAGAGGTGTCGTGGTGGTCGGTGTACGAGATCGGCCACCGCATCTGCGACAAGTACGACGACGTGCCCGTGGCCGAGGTGCCCACGCGCTTGCCGCGCGTGTTCATCGCCGGCGACGCCTGCCACACCCACAGCCCCAAGGCCGGCCAGGGCATGAACTTCTCCATGCAGGACACCTTCAACCTGGGCTGGAAGCTGGCCGCCGTGCTGCGCGGTTTGTGTCCGCCGGCGCTGCTGCACACCTACACGGAAGAACGCCAGTTCATGGGCCATGCGCTCATCACCTTCGACCGCGAATGGGCCAAGATGATCAGCGACAAGCCCGCCGACGATGGCAGCGGCGGTGTGGACCCGAAAGAGTTCCAGAAGTATTTCGAACAGCACCTGCGCTTCACGGCCGGCATGGGCACGGTGTACCGCCCCTCGGTGATCTGTGGCGACGCCACGCACCAGGCGCTGGCCCAGGGCTTCGAGGTGGGGCGGCGCTTCCATTCCGCACCGGTGCTGCGCGTGTCGGACGCCAAGCCTGTGCACCTGGGCCATGTGCACCGGGCCGACGGCCGCTGGCGCCTCTACGCCTTTGCCGGCGCCCAAGACCTGGGCCAACCCAACAGCGGCCTGCTGGGCCTGTGCAAATTCCTGCAGGAGTCGCCCGACTCGCCGGTGCGCAAGTACACGCGCCCGGGGCAGGACGTGGACGCCGTGTTCGATCTGCGCGCCATCTTCCAGCAGCGGCACAGCGAGGTGGCCATCGACACCCTGCCGGCTTTGCTTGTGCCGCAAAAGGGGCGCTATGGCCTGCGCGACTACGAGAAGGTGTACTGCCCGGACCTGAAAAATGGCCCGGATATTTTTGACCTGCGCGGTATCGACCGCGCGCAGGGCGCCCTGGTGGTGGTGCGGCCGGACCAGTACATCGCCCACGTGCTGCCGCTGGACGCGCACCAGGCCTTGGCGGCCTTCTTTGCCGGTTTTATGCTGCCGAATCGCTGAGGCGATCGGTTCGGCGCTGTCTCCCACGGCCATGCCCCCAGGCTGCGGGGCGCTTGACGGAGGCAAAACGGGTAATTGGAGCGGGTGCTGAGAATGATCTCCGGCCTGCCGCACCTTCGTGCTGCCCTGGCTGCCCGAGCCGCCGGTGGGTGTGCAGGCGCTGGGGGCGCTGACGGCGGGGTGAGGGCAGGGCGCAGCGCGAACGAGTTGCTATGAAAATAATAGCTGCCTGCGCATATTTCATGAGGGCTGGATGCCGATTTGGCTTGTGGTTTTTGCTGAGAACGGCCGGACGCTGTTCTGACGCACCTTATGCGCCTCTGCCTCCCATGGGGGATAGCACCTGGCCGTGGCCCGCCTAGAATGGGCATCAGAGGGAACAATGACGCCAGAAGCCAAAGCCAGACTCAGCATTGATGCGCTGCTACAGCAAGCTGGCTGGCATGTCTGCAATATGGCCGACGCCAATATCCACGCCAGCACTGGCGTGGCCATCCGCGAATTCCCCCTCAACACCGGCTTTGGCTTTGCTGACTACTTGCTCTACGTCAACGGCAAGGCCGCTGGTGTGATCGAGGCCAAGAAAGAAGGCGCCACGCTCACGGGCGTGGAGGTACAGTCCGCCCGCTACGCGCAGGGCCTGCCCACCAGCCTGCCCGCATGGCGCCGGCCGCTGCCATTCCTCTTTGAATCCACCGGGGTGGAAACGCACTTCACCAACGGCCTGGACCCGCAGCCGCGCGCCCGCCATGTGTTTGCCTTCTTCCGGCCCGAGCTGCTGGCCCAGTGGTTGACCTATTTGCAGGTTCAGGCGGATTCGTCAGGTGTGCAGGAAGAGCCCGGCACTTTCTTGGCCCGCCTGCAGCACATGCCCGAGCTCATCACGCAGTGGGGCGTGGGCGGCGCCAGCTACCAGCTGTGGCCGGCGCAGATCAAGGCCATCACCAACCTGGAAAAAAGCCTGGCCGCCAACAAACCCAAGGCCCTGATCCAGATGGCCACCGGCAGCGGAAAGACCTTCACCAGCATCAGCTTCATCTACCGCCTCATCAAGTTTGCCGGCGCGCGCCGTGTGCTGTTTCTGGTGGACCGGGGCAACCTGGCGCGCCAGACCAAGAAGGAGTTCGACGCCTACGCCTCGCCCTACAACAACTTCAAGTTCGGCGAGGAATACATCGTCCAGCACCTGCAGAACAACCAGTTGGACACCAGCGCCCGCGTCGTCATCTGCACCATCCAGCGCATGTTCTCCATGCTCAAGGGCCGCCCGTTGCCTGATGAAGCGGACGAAGAAAGCACCGCCGGTCTCGAAGGTCTGTTCAAAGAGGCCGAGCCCATCGCCTACAACCCCGCCATCCCCATCGAGAGCTTCGACATCGTGGTCACGGACGAAGCCCACCGCAGCATCTACAACCTGTGGCGCCAGGTGCTGGAGTACTTCGACGCCTACCTCATTGGCCTGACCGCGACTCCAAATAAACAGACCTTTGGCTTCTTCAACCGGAATCTGGTGATGGAATACAACCACGCCCAGGCCGTGGCCGACGGCGTGAACGTCAACTACGACGTCTACCGCATCAAGACCGAGGTGACGGAAGCCGGCGCCAGGGTAGAGAAGGGCTACTGGCTGGAAACCATGGACCGCGCCACCCGCCGCCGCGCCGCCTGGCAGCTGGATGAAGACTTTGAATACGACCCCACCGAGCTGGACCGCGCGGTGCAAACGCCGGACCAGATCCGCACCGTGGTGCGCACCCTGCGCGACCGCTGGCAGGCCGATCTGTTCCCCCAGCGCGAAGAGCTGCCCAAGACCCTGGTCTTTGCCAAGGACGACAACCACGCCGAGGCTATCGTGCAGATCCTGCGCGAAGAGTTTGGCCGTGGCAACGAGTTTGCGCAAAAGATCACCTACCGCACCACGGGCACCACGCCCGAGCAGCTCATCAAGGACTTCCGCACCAGCTACTACCCGCGCGTGGCGGTGACGGTAGACATGATTGCCACCGGCACCGACATCAAGCCGGTGGAAATTGTGGTCTTCATGCGCAGCGTGAAAAGCCGCAGCTTCTTTGAGCAGATGAAAGGTCGGGGCGTGCGCGTCTGCAACCCCACCGATCTGGCCCAGGTCAACCCCGGCGCCCATGTGGTGAAAGACCACTTTGTCATCGTCGACGCCGTGGGCGTGTGCGAACGCGACAAGACCGACAGCCGCCCCCTGGACCAGAAAAAGAGCGTGCCGCTGGACAAACTGCTGCAGGCTGTGGCGCTGGGCAATGTGGAAGACGAAGTCCTCTCAAGTGTGGCCGCCCGCCTGGCCCGGCTGGACAAAGACCTGGGCGAGGCTGACCACGCCAAAATTTTGGAGGCCAGCGGCGGCCACACCCTGCAAAGCCTGGCGCGCGGCATTGTGGAAGCGCTCAACATCGACCCCACACAGGACATGCCACCGGCCGAGGCCGAAGAGCGCCTGCGCCAAGCCGCCAAGCCATTCAGCAACCCCAAGCTGCGCGACCTGATTCTGCAACTGCGGCAGAAGGCCGACCTGGTGGTGGACACGGTGACGCAAGACAGCTTGATTGCCGCCGGCTTTGCCGAAGGCTCCGACCGCGCCAAAGACCTGGTGCAGAGCTTTGAGAGTTTCATCCAGCAGCACAAAGACGAAATCACCGCGCTGCAAATCCTCTACAACCGGCCCACGCGTGCGCCATTGAAGTTTGAAGACATCAAGGCCCTGGCCGACGCCCTGCACGCACCGCCGCACCTGCTGGACGAAACCGCACTCTGGCAGGCCTACGCCGCCATCAAGAAGGGCCGAGTCAAAGGTGTCAGCCAGCGCCGGCTGCTGACCGACTTGGTTAGCCTGGTGCGCTTTGCCATGCAGCAAGACAACGAGCTGGTGCCTTACCCCGAGCGCGTGCAGGCCAACTTCAAGGCCTGGCTGGCGCAGCACGGCCAGCCTTTCACTATTGAACAACAACATTGGCTAGAAATGATCCGCGACCACATCGCCGCCAACCTTGGCATTGAAATTGACGACTTTGAATACGCGCCCTTCAGCCAGGAGGGTGGGCTGGGGAAGGTGCACCAGCTCTTTGGGGCTGAGTTATCCAAGGTGATTGAAGAACTGAATCGGGAGTTGGCGGCGTGATTTCAGTTGATTCGTTGATGGCTAGGCCGCTGCCATCGGGTTGGGCTTGGAAAACGATGGGTGACATAGCGGAAGTCGTGAGCGGTGGCACACCGAAAACATCTGACTTCTCAAATTTCGATGGCGGCGATATTCCATGGCTAACACCTGCAGACCTGTCAGGATATGCAGGCAAGTTCGTCAGCCATGGCGCCCGTCATCTAACCCCGAAAGGCCTACAGTCATGCAGTGCCAAGTTGATCCCCGCAGGCTCGGTTCTGTTTACTTCTAGAGCACCGATTGGATATGTGGCAATCGCGTCCAATCCTATTGCGACCAATCAGGGCTTCAAGAATTTCGTTCTGCGCGGCGACGTACTGCCGGAATATGTGTACTGGTGGCTAAAGGGTTCAAAGCAGCTTGCTGAGAGTCTCGCTAGTGGTACTACTTTTCTAGAAGTTTCTGGAACCAACGCCAAGAAGATTCCGATACCGATAGCGCCCTTAGAGGAGCAGCGCGAAATCGTCGCCGAACTCGAAAAACAGTTCTCCCGCCTCGACGAAGCCGTCGCCAACCTCCAGCGCGTCAAAGCCAACCTCAAACGCTACAAAGCCGCCGTCCTCAAAGCCGCCGTCGAAGGCCGTCTCGTCGAAACCGAAGCCGAACTCGCCCGCCGCGAAGGGCGCAGCTATGAAACAGCAGAGCGGCTTTTGCAGAGGATTCTTGAAGAGCGCCGGACGAAATGGGTTGGGCGTGGGAAGTACAGGGAACCTGAAGCTCCTCGGGCTGAATGGACGTTCGATTTGCCTGATGGCTGGACTTGGGTAACGCTCGGGCACCTGACACTGTCTGTGAAGGATGGCCCTCATTACAGCCCAAAATACGCAGATGAAGGAATCCCCTTCATCTCTGGGGGCAACATTCGCCCGGAGGGCATCGACTTCGCATCCACGAAATTCATCACCCGGGAACTACATCAGGAGTTGAGTAAGCGGTGCAAACCGGAAGTTGGTGATCTTCTGTACACAAAGGGGGGAACTACGGGAATCGCGCGTGTCAACACTGACCCACGGGAATTCAATGTTTGGGTGCATGTTGCCGTTCTGAAGTTGGCAGAGCCATTACATCGGTTCTACATACAGCACGCGCTGAACTCCCAGCACTGTTATCACCAGGCGCAGGAATACACACACGGTGTTGGTAACCAAGATTTAGGTTTGACGCGCATGGTCTGGATCACGGTACCGCTCCCGCCGCTAGCAGAGCAAGTCCGCATCGTTGCAGAAGTTGATCGATGTCTCTCCATCGTTCGCGAAGTCGAAGCCGAGGTCGATGCCAACCTTAAGCGTGCGCAGGGGTTGCGGCAGGCCACTCTGTCAAAAGCCTTCACTGGGCATTGATCACGCTTTTCAAATGCCCGCTATGCATGAACTTGATCAAGGTGGCTTGGCGCTATTGAGCGTCTTGCTGGCTGAATCGCCGCAGTCAGACGCAGGCATTGATTCCTTGTCCTTTCGAGCCGCGCACTACGAGCACGTTTCGGCCATTGACTGGATGGAGTCCGTAGGCTACATCCGCAAGGACCAGGAGCGATACCACGTCAGTTTGACCGCTTTGGTGCAAATGCATGACGAGCGGGCGGTTGGTATTCTGCGGGATTCGGAGGTGTTGTTTGCGGCGTTGAAGCAACACTACAAGCGTGTGCAGCGTCAATCGCTAAGGGTCGATGAGTTGGCAGTCTCTGTTGGCTTGGATTCACTGAAAGTAAAGGAAGCGCTCAGCTACATGGTGGAGGCGCCATGGTGGGGCGGGCGTTCCACCAGCTTTTTTTCGGATCCTGAACCGTCGATTACGCCCAGTGAGGCGGTGCTTGGATACGCGTCATTTTTCGATGTGGTCGTACAACTAAGAAGCTGGCAGTCAACACGGATACGTGACCGACAGCTAGCGCTTGCGAGTGCACTTCGGTCAACGTTTCCGGGCGTTGATGAATCGACAGGTCAGCAGACCAAACGTGTGCGGCAGCGACCAGATTGGATTGAGGATCTGCCGCCAACGGTTAAGGAGCTTCTGTCGGAAATCTACTCCGCACTGACTCTTGATCTTCGCGCACTTCCGGCGATGGGTGTGCGAGCAGTTATTGACAGTGTCTGTGTCGAGCTTGTGGGGGATATTGGTTCATTCGATGAAAAGCTTCGTCAGCTTGTAAGGGATGGTCATCTGTTGGAGCGTGAGCGCCCATTCCTCGCCGCAGCGATCGAGGCTGGTAGTGCTTCCGCGCATCGAGGTCATGTGCCCAGTTCTGATGATTTAGGAGTTCTCCTTGATATTTTGGAGCGCTTGCTGCACGGGCAGTACATTCTTCCAACAGCGGCCCAGCAGATTCAAGCGAATACACCTCCCCGTCCTCCTCGAAGTTCTAAGGGAACAGAATGAAGAACGCTAAAGACACCCTAGTCAGCGAATACCTGGAACGCGTCGGTGGCGACGTGCTCGCCAGCGAGCATTTCCGCGCCATCGTGCGCGGCATGATCAAGGGCCATGCCGGGGTCTACGCGCTCTACAAGAACGAGAGCCTGTACTACGTGGGCTTGGCCTCCAACCTCATGGGGCGCGTCAACCACCACCTGAAGGACCGGCACGCCGGCAAGTGGAACCGCTTCAGCGTCTACCTCACCAGCAAGGGCGAGCACATCAAGCCCATCGAGTCGCTGTTGTTGCGCATCATCAACCCCAAGGGCAACCGGGTGCAGGGCCGGCTGCCCGGTGCGCAGGACCTCAAGAAAGAGCTGAACCGCAAGGTTTCCGAACAGCAGGCCGACGAACGCGCCCGCCTGCTGGGCGGCACCCTGGCCCGCAACCGCCGCCGCAAAAAGGCGGCCTCGGCCAAAGGTTCGGTGGTGCTGGCCGGTTCCGTGGACCGGCTTATCCGGCTGCGGGCTGATTACAAGGGGCAGCGTTACCTCGGCTCCTTGCGTAAGGATGGTTATGTGTCCTACGGTGGCGAGTTGTACGCATCCCCCTCGGCCGCTGCCCGCGCGGTAGTGGGTCGTGCCGCCAATGGCTGGCGCTTCTGGCACTACAAAAAAGGCACGCAGTGGGTGCCGTTGGCGGAGTTGCGGAAGTGATTTTGGGTGTTCTCATAATTGCTTCAAATGTAGCTAAAATTGCTTCATGACGTCGATTGCCCATTTCCTGTTTGGTCAGACCCGCTCAGCGGTGCTGGGTGCACTGCTGCTGCGCCCCGAGGCGGCGCTGCATGTGCGCGAGCTGGCTCGGTTGACCGGGGCATCCCCTGGCTCACTGCACCGTGAACTGCGGGCGCTGGCAGACCTGGGGCTGTTGGAGCGGCAGGAGGTTGGGCGCCAGGTCCACTACCGGGCCAATGTGGCGTGCCCGGTGTTTGAAGAGTTGGCCGGCCTGCTGCGTAAAACGGCGGGCTTGGTGGATGTGCTGCGCGAGGCGCTGGCGCCAGTGGCAGCAAAGATTGAACAGGCCTTTGTCTATGGCTCCATGGCCAGTGGTGAGGCACATACACACAGCGATGTGGACTTGATGATCATCGGGAACCTGGGGTTTGCTGATGTTGTGCTGGCGCTTTCAGACGCGCAAAAGACGCTGCGTCGCGAGGTCAACCCAACGGTTTTGACGCCGCAAGAGCTGGCTCAGAAACTGCGCCAGAAAGATGGCTTCGTGGCCCAGGTCTGGCGCGGCCCGAAGCTCTGGGTGATCGGCCATGAGGAGGGCAGCAAGGCATGAGTTTAGAAAACCTGGTGAAGATCAACCAACTCAAGCACCATGTCACTAATGTGGAAGAAGTGCAGCGTTTGTTGGCAGCTGCACAGCGTAATCTGGCCGACAGCAGAAGCGAAACCATCAGCGACGAAACCCGCTTTGATGCGGCGTACAAAGCCATCATGCAGTGCGCCATGGTAGGTTTGCTGGCCAATGGTTACCGGCCATCCACCACCACGCCAGGGCATCACCAGACGATGATCCAGTCGCTGGACCAGACACTTGGTGTGAGCAAGGAGGTCTGGATCGTGCTGGATGCGTTGCGCAAGAAGCGCAATCTGAACGACTACTCGGGTGACTTGATCGAGCCCGGCGCAGTGCGTGATTGCATCGCCCAAGCCGATGCCCTGTTAAAAGTCACGCAGCGCTGGCTGAAGCAGCATCGGCCCGATTTGGCCCATTAGAACTTTATGAACACATCCACCCTCGTCCAGAAACTCTGGAACTACTGCAATGTGCTGCGCGACGACGGCATGAGTTATGGCGACTATGTGGAGCAGCTCACCTACCTGCTGTTCCTCAAGATGGCCGACGAGCGCGCGCAGCCGCCCTACAACCAGGCCAGCATCGTGCCGGGCGCCTACTCCTGGCCGTCGCTGCTGGCCAAGGACGGCGATGCATTGTTTGACCACTACCGCCATGTGCTGGAGGCGCTGGGCCAGCAAAAGGGCACGCTGGGCCTGATCTTCGGCAAGGCGCAAAACAAGTTTCAAGACCCGGCCAAGCTGCGCCGCGTGATTGTGGACCTGATCGATGCCGAGACCTGGACCATCCTGGGCGCCGACGTGAAGGGCGATGCCTACGAAGGCCTGCTGGAAAAGAACGCGCAAGACACCAAGAGCGGCGCCGGCCAGTACTTCACACCGCGTGCGCTGATTGCCGCCATGGTGGACTGCATGGCGCCCCAGCCCGATGAGCGCATTGCCGACCCGTCTTGCGGCACGGGCGGATTTTTGTTCACGGCCCACAACTACATCGTGGCGCACAACAAGAACCTCACGCGTGATCAGCTCAAGCACCTGAAGGAAAAAGCCTTCATCGGCTACGAGCTGGTGCATGCCACGGCCCGCGTGTGCGCCATGAACCTGTTGTTGCACGGCATTGGCTCGGAGAAGTCGGTGCCGGTGGTGGTGGGCGATGCGCTGGGTTCCGACCCGGGCGAGCGCTTCGAGGTGGTGCTGGCCAATCCGCCCTTTGGCAAGAAGAGCAGCACGGTGATCGTGGGCGAAGACGGCCGCACCAGCACCGAGAAAGACAGTATCGAGCGGGATGACTTCTGGGCCACCACCAGCAACAAACAGCTCAATTTTGTGCAGCACATCAAGACGCTGCTGGCTACCCACGGCCGCGCAGCCGTGGTGCTGCCCGACAACGTGCTGTTTGAAGGCGGCGCCGGCGAGACCATTCGCCGCAAGTTGTTGCACGAGTGCGACGTGCACACGCTCTTACGCCTGCCCACTGGCCTGTTCTACGCGCAGGGCGTCAAGGCCAATGTGCTGTTCTTCGAGAAGAAGCCGGCCTCGGAATCGCCGTGGACAAAGAAGCTCTGGATCTACGACCTGCGCACCAACAAGCACTTCACGCTCAAGACCAACCCGCTCAGGCGGGAAGACCTGGACGAGTTTGTGAGCCTGTACCAAGTGGGAAAGCGCCAGAAGCGCGCCGCCACCTGGAGCGCGGAGCCTGACTCCGCCACAGGCTCCGGCCCCGAAGGCCGCTGGCGCGTGTACAGCTATGACGAGCTGGTGGCTCGCGACAAGGCCAGCCTGGACATCTTCTGGCTCAAGGACGATGCCCTGGCCGACAGCGACAACCTGCCGGAGCCGGAGGTGATTGCGCAGGAGATCGTGGAAGACCTGCAGGCGGCGCTGGAGCAGTTCAAGCTGATTGCCGGGGACTTGGGGGCCGAGGTGGAAGAGGCTGCATAAACCATGGCGATCTTCCCGCAGGGCCTGACCAACATCGACAAGCGCTGTGACAACGCCGGCGAGCGCGCCGTGTTGCACCAGCTCAAGCGCTGCCTGTCTGACGACTACATGGTTTGGCACAACGTGCCGATTGGCCCCAAGGCGCGGCAGCCGGACTTTGTCATTCTCAGTCCGCGGCGTGGTTTGCTGATTTTGGAGGTCAAGCATTGGGCCTGGGGCACGCTGGGTGCTTTCAATCGCGACAGTGTGGAGTTGCGGCTTGATGGTGGCCCGAAAACTACGGTGCATCCGCTCGCCCAGGCACGCGGTTACGCGATGGAGCTGAACAGTGTGCTGGAGTCTGATCCGGCGCTGCTGCAGGAGGAAGACCCGTTCAAGGGCAAATCCCGTGTGCCGTATGGCTGGGGCTGTGTGTTGTCCAATATCCGCCGCAAGCAGGTGGAGGGCACCGATTTTGGTGAGGTGTTTCCAGATTTCAAGACCTTGTTCCGCGAGGATCTGGATGAGGCCCTTGAATCCTATGAGTTTGAGAAACGCCTGTGGGGCATGTATGCCGGCTGGACGCCGCAAGCGCTGACGCTGCCGCAGCGCGACCGCGTGCGCTGGCACCTGTTTCCGGAAATCCGGGTGCAGCAGGCCTCCTTGCTGGAAGAGGGCGAAGCCTCGCCTACCTTGGCGCTGCCGGACCTGATGCAGGTGATGGACTTGCAGCAGGAGCAGATTGCCCGCACGCTGGGCGAGGGGCACCGCGTCATCCATGGCTCGGCCGGTTCGGGCAAGACCATGATCCTGATCTTCCGTGCCCAGCAGCTGGCCGCTGCCGCCCGGCCGGAGCAACCGATTCTGGTGCTATGTTTCAACCGCACCTTGTCGCAGCGCATCGCCAGCATCTTGCGCCAACGCGGTGTGGATGAAAACCTGGTCGTGGTGCGAACCTTCCATAGCTGGTGCCAGGACATGGTGCGGGCGTATCAGCTGGATGTGCCCAAGAATCTTCAGGGGGATGCTTACTACGCGGCCTTGGTTGCCTCGGTCAACCGGGCGGTGGCAACCGGCTTGGTGCCCGGCGGGCAATACATGGCCTTGATGATCGACGAGGCGCACGATTTTCAGGACACCTGGCTGCAGATGGCCGCGCGCATGGTCACCCCCGCGACGAATTCATTGCTGGTGTTGTACGACGACGCGCAGTCCATCTACCAGAAGCAGCGTCACAAGTTCAACTTCGCCAGCGTGGGCATCCAGGCGCAAGGACGTACCAGCATCCTCAAATTGAATTACCGCAACACGGCCGAAGTGCTGGCGCTGGCCATGCACTGCGCGCAGAGTCTGTTGGCCGACAAGCCGGAGACTGAGGATTCTATGCAGACGGTACAGCCGGCCACCGCCGGACGGCGTGGCCCCATGCCGTTGCTGCTGGAGGCCGGCAATGCGCGTGAAGAAGCGGAGCTGATTGCCGAGCGTATCGCCAAGGCGGTGGCGGAAGGGCGGGCCGTGAATGACATTGCCGTGCTGTTTCGTACCCGTAGCCCTATGGAGGGTGTGGCGCAGGCGCTTAAACGCAAAGGCATTGCAGTTCAATCGATGCAGGGTCATGGTGCGACTGCATTTGACTGGGACGCACCCAGCGTCAAGTTCATCACTCTGCACAGTGCCAAGGGCTTGGAGTTCCCGCTGGTATTCATCGCCGGGCTGGACACCATGCCTTTCATGAACGAGCCCATGGAAGAGGAAGTGCGCCTGCTCTACGTGGGCATGACGCGCGCTACGAATGAGCTGGTGCTGTCAAGCGCGGGTACTTCAGCCATGGTGCAACGCGTCAAGAACTCGCTGGAGGCGGTGGCGCATCAGTTTGGTCAGAGCTGAGTGGCTAACACCTCGCCGTGAGCGGCATTGCGTGGACCTTTTGTCTTGATGTCGCAAATTGCGACTTCAAGTTTGCTACTCCTTTAATAGCTAATGGCGCTTAACTCGCGAGGGCCAAGAGCCATTTTCATTTGAGCAACCCGCTTATTTCACCAGCAAGCTGTTCAGGTCAAACCCCGCATCGCCCGCCTGCTGCGGCGTGGGCGAGACGCCGGCGTCCAGCAGCTTGCGCGCCTGCAGGTGGTCTTTGCTGGCGTTGATGCTGTCGGCGGCCAAAAAATGGTCGCCCTTGTAGTGGTAGACGCTGAAAGACCCGCTGGCCATGTCGCCCCGCACGGCCCAGTGGTCGGCGCCCATCGACAAGCCGGCCATCTGCAGCTTCTTGTCGTACTGGTCGCTCCAGAACCAGGGTGTGGCGGTGAAGGGGCGCTCTTGTCCCAGCAGCGCGGCGGCGGCGCTCTTGCCTTGTTCGGTGGCGTTTTGCACCGACTCCAGGCGCAGCAAGTTGCCGTCAGCCAGACGGCGTGCGGTGCAGTCGCCAGCGGCCACGATGTCGGGATGGCTGGTGCGGCCGCAGGCGTCGACCACGATGCCGCGCTCACAGGTCAGGCCGGCAGCGCGGGCCAGTTCGTCATTGGCGTTGACGCCGATGCCCACTACCACCAGGCCGGCGGGGTAAAGCGTGCCGTCTGCCATGCGCACACCGGTGGCGTGGCCTTCATGGTCGGTGATGATCTCGGTTATCTGCGCGCCCAGCACCAGTTGCACGCCGTGGCCGCGGTGCAGCTCGGCATACCAGTCCGACAGCATGGGCGCCAGCACGCGGCCCAGCAGGCGCGGCGCGGCTTCCAGCACCGTCACAGTCAAGCCTTTCTTGCGCGCGGTGGCGGCCACTTCCAGGCCGATGAAACCGCCGCCGATCACCACCAGCGGCAGTTGCCGCTCGATGCACGTAGCCATGCGTTCGGTTATGGCGCTGGCGTCGTCGCGCGAGCGCAAGGCCAGCACGCCTTGCGCGTTGCCGCCGGGTAGCGGCAGCATGCGCGGGGTGGAGCCGGTGGCCAGTACCAGGCCGCTGTAGGGCAGGGTGCTGCCGTCAGCCAGCGTCACGCTTTTGGCAGCGCGGTCGATGGCGGTGACTTGGCAATCGGTGCGCAGCTCGATGTTTTTACGCGCCAGCATCTCGGGCGCGCGCATCACGAGTTGCGCGGCGTCCATCTCGCCGGCCAGCCAGGCTTTGGACAGCGGCGGGCGGTGGTAGGGGCCGTGGGGTTCGTCGCCCAGCAGGGTGATGGGGCCTTCGAAGCCGCCGGCGCGCAGGGCTTCGGCGGTTTGCACGCCGGCCTGGCCGGCACCAATGATCAGGATGGGATGCGTCATGCTGACGATCTTATTCCTGCACAGCGGGCAAACTGATGATCAACCCTTCGAGTTTGGGGGATGCCTTGATCTGGCAGGCCAGGCGGCTGTTGGGGCGGCGCTCGGCGGCCACGTTGTCCAGCATGGCGAGTTCGTTTTCGCTGGCGGGCTCGATGTCGCCCAGGCGCGATTCGTCCACATAGCAGTGGCAGGTGGCGCAGGCGCAGGAGCCGCCGCATTCGCCCAGGATGCCGTCAATGCCGTTGGTGGTGGCGCCCTGCATCAGGCTCCAGCCGTCGGGCAGGTTGATGGTGGTGGACTGGCCGGAGGCCTCGATGTAGGTGATGTTGGCCATGAAGATGTCTCCTGGAAAAATAGGGCCGCCTGCAAGAAGCAGGCGGCGGGGTGAAACAAGCTTAAGCGATTACTGAACGGTGAGGTCCAGGCGCAGCGGGCTGCGGAAGGTGGACGACGGCATCCAGGGCAGCTGGTCGGCCAGGCGCTTGTAGTCGGGCACCACCTTGTGGAACTCCTCGAAGGCGATCTTCACCGCCAGGCGCGCAATCGCCGTGCCCAGGCAGGCATGCAGGCCGCCGCCAAAACCCAGGTGGCCGCGCGGCTTGCGCGTGATGTCGTACACATCGGGGTTGGGGTACTGGCGCTCGTCGCGGTTGCCGGAGCCGTAGGCCAGGCAGACGAAGTCGCCTTCCTTCATGGTCTGGCCGTGGATCGTGACGTCTTTCATCAAGCGGCGGCGGAAGCGCTGGGCCGAGGTGTTGAAGCGCAGGCTTTCTTCAATCGCATCCGGCAGCAGCTCGGGGTTGGCCACCACGGCCTTGCGGGCGTCGTCAAAGGTGGCCAGGTTGTAGCCAAACATCATCATGAAGCCGCCGAGCGACTCGACGCCGGCCATGATGAGGGTGGTGGTGGTGAGCAGCACCTCGCGCTCGTCCAGGCGGTCGCCGTCGATCTCGGCCAGGCTGAAGTGGCTGATGAGGTCGTTCTTCGGCTCGGCGCGGCGCATGGCGATGACCTTGCTGGCGTAGTCCTGCATCCAGTTGTAGGCGGCAATGTGCTCCGGGCCCTTGGCGCGGGTACGGGCGTCGCTTTGCACCATCAGCACGGCGTTTTCGCGCACTTCGTTTTCATCGACGATGGCTTCGTCGCCCATGGGCAGGCCGAGCGCGGCCATCAGCACCTTGACGGTGAACTGCGAGGACACGTCCTTGAAGTCGAAGGTCTTGACGTCCTGCAACTGGCCAAAGACCTGCTGCGCCACGGCGCGGATCGGTTCTTCCAGCGCCAGCAGGTTGCGCTTCATGAAGGCGTGCTGGATCAGGCCGCGCAGGCGGTCGTGCTTCGGTGGGTCCGAGCTGCCCAGGGTGGCGCCGGCGCGGCCCGGCAGTTCGGTCATCAGGTTGCCGCTGGCGGACGAATAGGTCTGCCAGTCCTGGCCGGCCGACACGATGTCGGCATAACGCGAGAGGATCCACATCTGGGCCTCGGGGCTCCAGAAGCAGGGCTGCTCGTCGCGCAGCGTCTTGTAGTAGGGGAACGGGTCCGCGTCGATGGCGGGGGAATAGGGATCGAAAGAAAACATGGGTTTGTCTCCGGTGGTGGATGCCGTGAGGTGAACTTTAGGGCGAGAAAGATCAAAAGACACTGCACAAAGTGGGGGTAAAACTTGTACTTTTCGATCAAAATAGCGGAACCATGAAAACCGCTGCCCCGCCTCCGAAGCCCGATGCCAGGCAGTCGTCACGGGCACGCCGGGCGGCCGTGGCCATTCCCAGCTTTGCTCTTTACGGCGAGACCGCCACGCCCGGGCAGGAGATGCTGCACATCGAGGAAGTGCAGTCGCGCAGCCGGCTCTACCACTGGGAGATCGAGCCCCATGTGCACCACGGCCTGTACCAGGTGCTGTGGGTGCAACAGGGCGCGGCCGAGGTGGTGCTGGACGAATGGCGCGCGGCGGTGCAGGGGCCGGCGGCCATCGTGGTGCCGCCGGGCGTGGTGCACGGCTTTCGCTTCGCGCCGGGCACCGACGGTCTGGTGCTCACCCTGAGCGCACGCTTTCTGGTGGAAGGCGAATTCCAGTCGGTCGGCGAGGCGTTTCGCGCGCTGTTTTCGGCGCCGGGAGTGTTGCACTTTGCGTCGGCCGATGGCGCGGCCGGGCGGCTCAACGCGCTGTTTCGCGAACTGGCGGCCGAGTTCATGCAGCCGGGCACCGCCGAGTCGCCGGTGGCGGGCTGGCTGGCGCGTGCCGTGGTGTGGCGCCTGGCGCAGGCGCGCGCGCAGGGCCAGCAGGCCGAGGGCGAACGGGCGCACCGGCACCAGGCGCTGTTCACGCGTTTTTTGCTGCTGGTGGAGCAGCATTTCCTGGAGCACTGGCCGCTGGAGCGTTATGCCTCGCGTCTGGGGCTGTCCACCCAGCGGCTGAATCGGCTGGCGCGTGCCGAGAGCGGGCGCAGCGCGCTGGCGCTGGTGCACGAGCGCCTGACGCGCGAGGCTTGCCGCCGGCTGGTCTACATCGCGGCCCCGGCGGCCAACCTGGCGGCCGAGCTGGGTTTCGACGACCCGGCCTATTTCTCCCGCTTCTTCAAGCGCCGCACCGGCCTGAGCCCGCAGCGCTACCGGCAGGCACACCGCGAGGCGGATTGAAGGCTGTCACAAACATCCGCTATACAAAGGATTGGCTCAATAGTTGCATGCTGGGTGACATGGCCGGCGGCGGCGGAAAAGAAAGGTGCTCGGATGGCTGAAGGGTGGCGCAAGTTCTGGTTGCAGGTCTGGAAGCAGGAGGCGTTTTCGTGCGGCATGCGGGTCTTCCTGGCGCTGGCCAGCGTCATGTTCGGCGGCTGGTGGCTGGACCAGACGCAGGCGCTCATTCCGCTGCTGCTGGGCGTGATCGCCGGTGCCCTGGCCGAAACCGATGACAGCTGGCGCGGCCAGATCCGGGCCCAGCTCACCGCGCTGCTGAGTTTTGCCGTGATGGCGCTGGCGGTGCGCGTCAGCCTGCCTTACCCCGGCTGGCTGATGGTGGTGCTGGGGCTGGCGGCGTTTGGCTTCACCCTGCTGGGCGCGCTGGGCGAGCGCTACCGGGCGCTGGCGGTGGCCACGCTGATCATGGCGATCTACACGGCACTGGCAACCCAGCCGCATTCGGGCCAGCAGGCGACGTCGTGGCCGGTGACCCTGCTGCTGGCCGGCGCCGCCTGGTACGGCCTGATCTCCGTGCTGTGGGCGGCGGCCCTGCCCATGCTGCCGGTGCGCCAGAACCTGGCCCGCCTGTATGACGTGCTGGGGCTGTACCTGCAATTGAAGTCGCGCCTGCTCGCGCCCGTGCGCGACATCGACCTGGAGCGCCGCCGCCTGGCGCTGGCGCTGCACAACGGCCGCGTGGTGGAGGCCTTGAACGTGGTCAAGGAAAGCCTGTTCAGCCGCACGGGACCGGGGCGCGCGCCGGCCTGGCTGCCCGAGGCGCTGCACCTGTACTTCGTGGCCCAGGATGTGCACGAGCGGGTGACGTCCTCGCACGAGCATTACGACGTGCTGGCCGAGGCCTTTTTCCACAGCGACGTGCTCTACCGCTGCCAGCGTGTGCTGGCCCTGCTGGGGCAGGACTGCCAGATGCTGGCGCAGGCCATCCAGCAGCAAGGCGGCTGGGTGCGCGACGGCGCCACGGTGCGCGCCATGGAAGACCTGGAGGCCGCCATCCGCCACGTCGAGGCGCTGCCGCGCGCGGCGATGGAGGCGGCGCAGACCTCAAGACCGCTGCGCTCGCTGCGGGCCCTGGCGCGCAACCTGGAAGGCACGGCGCTGGTGCTCGGCGGCGCGCTGGGCGCGCCCCGGCCCGGGCGCCTGCCGGCCGACTCCAGCCTGCTGAACCGGCATGCGAGCACCATGGGCGACGCCTGGCAGCGCGTGCGCGCCCAGCTGAACCTGGCCTCGCCGCTGATGCGCCACGCCGTGCGCCTGAGCTTGGCGCTGATGGCGGGTTATGCCGTCATGCTGTTCACGGGCGACAGCTACGGCTTCTGGATCCTGCTGACGATCATCTTCGTCTGCCAGCCGCAATACGGCGCCACGCTCACGCGCCTGGCGCAGCGCGTCTGGGGCACGGTGCTGGGCCTGGTGGTGGGCTGGGCGCTGCTGCGCCTGTTTCCGGACGTGCTGATGCAGTCGGCCTTCACGGTGGCGGCCGGCGCGCTGTTCTTTGCCGCGCGCCATAGCCACTACACGCTGGCCACGGCGGCGGTCACCTCGCTGGTGCTGCTGTCGTTCAACCAGGTGGGCGACGGCTTTGGCCTGATCGTGCCGCGTCTGCTCGACACGCTGGTCGGCAGCCTGATCGCGGGGCTGGCCGTGTGGCTGGTGCTGCCGAGCTGGCAGTCGCGCCGGCTGCACCGGGTGGCGGCCCAGGTGGCGCGCACGCAGGCCCAGTACCTGCGCGAGATCATGGCGCAATACCAGGCCGGCAAGCAGGACAACCTGGTGTACCGGCTGGCCCGGCGCAACGCGCACAACGCCGATGCGGCCTTGTCCAGCGCGCTGGCGGGCGTGTTCAAGGAGCCGATCTACGTGCGCCGCCATGCGGCGGCCGGCACGCAGTTCCTGGTGTTGTCGCACACGCTGCTGAACTACCTGTCGGCCCTGGGCGCGCACCGCAACACGCGGCTGGCCCTGGCCGGCGACAGTGCCGCGGCGCGCGCCGTGGCCAGTTTGCTGGGCACGCTGGACGCGCTGGCCCTGGCGCTGGAGGCCGGCCAGACCCTGCCCGCGCCGCAGACACCCCAGGAGGCGGAGCTGCTCGACGCGCTGGCGCGCTCGGCCGATGCGGTGGCGTCCGATGCGCAGCGCGTGCTGCAGTCGCTGCTGGTGCTGGCCCTGCGCCTGCTGCCGCCGCTGCGCGAGCAGGCCGCCGGGCTGGTGGCTGCGCCGGCGGCGGGCGCTGCGCTGGCGATACCGCTGCCGCGCCTGAAATAAACCGAAACAAACCGATACCGCCGCGAGAGGACACGGCGGCCCGCCCCCGGCACCATGACAGCCTTGTTCAACCCGTTTTCAAAAGGAAACACTGTCATGAAACCCTGGATCAAACGCACCCTGTTCGGCCTGTTCGGCGCCTCCATTCTGGTGGGCGGCCTGGCGGCCTGCAGTCACCGGCCCCACGGCTTTGGCGCCAACATGAGCGCCGAGGAAAGCGCCGAATTCCGCGGCAAGATGGTCGAGCGCGTGAGCGGCAAGCTCGACCTCAATGCCGAGCAGAAGCAGCGCCTGACCGTGTTGGCCGACAAGCTGCACGAGCAGCGCACCGCCCTGCGGGGGCCCGCCAGCGACCCGCGCGCCGAGATCAAGGCCCTGGTGTCCGGCGACAAGTTCGACAAGACCCGCGCGCAGGCCCTGGTGGCGGAAAAAACCACGGCCATCCAGAACAAGAGCCCGGAGGTCATCGCCGCGCTGGCTGACTTTTACGACAGCCTGAACCCGGCGCAGCAGCAGAAGGTGCGCGACTTCATGGAGCACCGCGGCCGCTGGTTCCACCGCGGGTAAGGCACCATGCCTGCGAGCATTCCGCGCGAGCTGGTGATTCCGCTGCGCGCCCATGGCCCGGTCTTGCTGGCCGCGGCCGAGGACCCCCATGCCGAGCTGCTGGCCCTGGTGTGGGGGCCGCGCTTCGACCGGCAGCACGCCCAGGGCCTGCTGGCGCGCCAGCCCGGCGTCGCGCCCCAACTGCTGCAAACGCTGGCGCGGGCGGCCGACCGGTTTGACGGTCTCGGCCAGGCCGAGCAGCAGCGGGTGCGCCGGCTTATCCTGCGCCACCGCGGCGGATGGGACAATATTGCATGCACCGCATCCTGCTGATCGACGACGACGCGCAACTGGGGCCGCCGCTGGCGGCCTATTTTCAGCGCTTTGACATGGAACTGGTTTGCGCCGAGCGTCCCAGTTCGGGCCTGGCCAAATTGCGCCAGGGCGGTTTTGACGCCGCCATCCTGGACGTGATGCTGCCCGAGATGGACGGCTTCGAGCTGTGCCGCACCATCCGCAAGGAAAGCGACATCCCCATCATCATGCTCACCGCCCGCGGCGAGGTGATGGACCGCGTGGTGGGCCTGGAGCTGGGGGCCGACGACTACGTGCCCAAGCCCTTCGAGCCGCGCGAGCTGGTGGCCCGGCTGCAGACCGTGCTGCGCCGCCGCGCGGTCAGCGCCCCCGCCGGCGCCCGGCTGGTGTTCGACGGCCTGGTGATCGACCCCGCCACCCGCAGCGTGCGGCGCCTGGGCCAGACCCTGGAGCTGACCGGCACCGAGTTCGACCTGCTGCACCTGCTGGCGCGCGAGACCGGCAAGGTGTTCAGCCGCGACGACATCCTCAACCACCTGCGTGGTCACGAGGCCGAGCTCTACACCCGCGCGGTGGACATCGTGGTGAGCCGCCTGCGCAAGAAGCTCGAGCCGCTGGACTGCATCAAGACCCTGCGCAATGCCGGCTATTCGCTGGCCCTGGGCCGTGTCCAGCCCATTGACGAGCGCGGCTCACCATGATGAACACCGTGCAACCGCCCAGGCACCCCCGCTGGCACCGGCGCGCGCGCCATGCGCTGGCCCACTCGCTGCGCGTGCGGCTGGTGGCGCTGTTTTTGCTGCTGGCCCTGGCCATGGCCGGCACTTTTTTGTTTGGCATGCAGCAAGCCTTCTCGGTGGGCTGGCGCGACGCGGCCCGTCCGCTGGTGGCCGACTACGTGGACCGCCTGGCCGCCGAGCTGGGCAGCCCGCCCAGCGTGGAGCGCGCCCAGGCGCTGGTGCAGCGCCTGCCCATCACCGTGCGCATCAGCGGGCCGCTGGTCAACTGGCGCAGTCACCCCGACGCCCAGGAGCCGGACAGACCGAAGGAGGAGCAGTGGCAAGGCGGCTGGTGGGACGACGACTGGCGCCGCAACCGGCCGCAACTGCTGGAGCGCAGCAGCGCGGACGGCCACCGCATCCTGTTTGGCCTGAACCGGCAGCTCTGGCACAACCGGCCGCGCATGGTGGGCTGGTTCACGCTGGCGCTGCTGCTGGCGCTGACGGCACTGGCCTATGCGCGCGTGCGCCGCATGCTGCGCCCGCTGGACGAGATCCGCGCCGGCGCCCTGCGTTTTGGCCGGGGCGATTTCGCCAAGGCGATTCCGGTGCGCCATGCGGGCCGTCCCGACGAGCTGGGCGAGCTGGCGGCCACCATCAACACCATGGGCGGCGACATTCACCAGATGCTGGAGGCCAAGCGCACCCTGTTGCTGGCCATCAGCCACGAGCTGCGCAGCCCGCTCACGCGTGCGCGCCTGAACACCGAGCTGCTGCCCGAAAGCGCCGAGGTGCAGCCCAGCCGCGAGGCCCTGCTGCGCGATCTGGGCCTGATGCGCGACATGATCACCGACCTGCTGGAGAGCGAGCGCCTGGCCAGCCCGCACGTGGTGCTGCACCGGGAGCCGACCGACCTGGCCAGCCTGGTGGAGGAGGTGGCGGCCAGCCTGCATGGCGCCGAGGTGGTGCGGCGGCGCATCGCCCCCGGTCTGCCCGTGCTGGCGCTGGATCGCGCGCGCCTGCGCCTGCTGCTGCGCAACCTGCTGGACAACGCCTTGCGCCACAGCACGGGCGCACCGCAGCCGCCCGCCATCGACGTGCGGGCGGACGACATGCCGGGTGGGGCTTTGGGCGTGCGCATCACGGTGCGCGACCACGGCCCCGGCGTGCCGCAAGACCAGCTGCCGCACCTGGCCCAGCCCTTTTACCGCCCCGACGCCGCGCGCGAGCGCGCCACCGGCGGCGTGGGCCTGGGGCTGTACCTGTGCAAGCTGGTCGCCCAGGCGCATGGCGGCAGCTTCAGCGTGCGCAACGCGCAGCCCGGGCTGGAGGTGAGCGTCACGCTGCCGGCCACGGGGGCTTGAACTGCGCCGCCTCGTTATTTGCTATCAAAAATATAGCTTTACACGCAATGAATGAAAGGGATTGGGCCGCATGATGGCCTTAATCTGTCGCGGCTTCCAGCGCCGCGCGTGAGCGGGCGCGCTCGCTGTGCAGCATGTACAGGCCGGCGCTTACCAGCAACGCAATGCCGGCCCAGGCCAGGGCGTTGGGCACGTCGCCCCACACCGTGTAGCCAAACAGCAGCGCATACAGCAGGCCGGTGTAGCGAAAGGGCGCGATCACCGACATTTCGCCGGCGCGCACGGCTATTGCTTTGATGGCTTGCCGTGCCCGTTCGAGGACGGCGCCAGCACGGAGGGCACCAGGGCCTCGAGCTCGCCGCGCAGCCAGCGGTGGGCCGGGTCATGCTGATGGCGCATGTGCCAGATCATGTACATCGGCAGCGTGGGGCAGGGCACGGGCATCCTGGTGCTGGCCAGGCCGCGCAACAGGTTGGTTTGCAGCAGCCCGGGCATGGAGGCCAGCAGCTCGCTGCCGCGGATGAACGAAGGCAGGCCGGCAAAACCGGGCACCATGACGCGAAAGTTGCGCTGCATGCCACGCGCGGCCAGCCACTGGTCCAGGTCAATCGCGCGCCTGGGCTCGTACACCACGGTGACGTGCTCGGCCGCCAGGTACGCGGCCTTGCTGGCCGGCGCGCTGCGCATGGCGGGGTCATAGAACACGCGGTATTCGTCTTCGAACAGGCGTTTTTGCAGGATGTCCGCTCCATCGGGCGGGCGCGGGCTGATGACGAGCTGGCAGTGCTCGTTGCGCAGCATCTCCAGGCTGGGAATGCCCGAGGCGATGACGCGCAGCGCCACGCCCGGGGCCTGGGTGCGCAGCCGCGCCATGAGCGGGGGCAGCAGCACGTCGCGCTGGAAATCGTTGGCCGCCACGGTGAAGGTGGTCTGCCAGCGCGCCGGGTCGAACTCGCCCGACATGGCAAAACGCGCCATGCTGGACAGCAGTTCGCGCGCCTGCACCGCCAGGCTTTCGGCCCGCGCCGTGGCCACGATGCCGCGCCCGGACTTGACGAACAAGGGGTCGCCGGTGATGGCGCGCAGCTTGTCCAGCAGGTGGCTCACCGCGGACTGCGTGACGCCCAGGCGCTGCGCCGCCCCGGTGATGGAGCCGGCTTCCACCACCGCCACCAGCAGCTTCAGCAGTCGGCCATCCAAGTCTGAATAATCGAATTTGCTCATGTGTTGCATCATGATTCATTGGTTTATTTTTGACAATGGTCACGCAATACTTCGCTTGACGATGGTCAAAAACAGGAGATAAACCGTGGCATCCAGCAAACCTCTGTCCCCTTCAGCCAAGATTCCAGGCACGACCCTGTTTGACGGCGATCAGGCCCGCAAGGGTTATGCGCTCAACAAGATGTGCTTTTCCTTCAACTCGGCCGAGAACCGCGCCGCCTTCCAGAAGGACGAGGAGGCCTACATGCGCCAATACGGCCTGGATGAACAGCAGGCCGCCGCCATCCGCGCGCGCAACGTGCTGCAGCTCATCGCCGCCGGCGGCAACGCCTACTACCTGGCCAAGTTCGCCGGGATCTTCCACCTGGACATGCAGGACATCGGAGCCCAGCAGACCGGCATGAGCAAGGAAGCATTCCAGGCCAAGCTGGTGGCCGCTGGCAAGTAATAACAAGGAGAAAAAGATGGCAAAACTCATTGGCGGCATCGGCACGTCCCACATTCCCGCCATTGGCGGCGCGATTCACAAGGGCCTGCAGCAGGAACCCTACTGGAAACCATTTTTTGACGGTTATCCGCCCGTGCGCGACTGGCTGTCCAAGGTCAAGCCCGATGTGGTGGTGATGTTCTACAACGACCACGGCCTGAACTTCTTCCTCGACAAGATGCCCACTTTCGCTGTCGGCGCGGCCGCGCAATACAACAACGCGGACGAGGGCTGGGGCATTCCCACCCTGCCGCCGTTCAAGGGCGAGGTGGACCTGTCCTGGCACATCATCAACACGCTGGTCGAGAAGGAGTTTGATGTCACGACCTGCCAGGAAATGCTGGTGGACCATGCCTGCACCCTGCCGCTCAAGCTGCTCTGGCCCGAGGGCGATTGCCCGGTGACGGTGGTGCCGATCTGCATCAACACCGTGCAGTTTCCGCTGCCTTCGGCCAAGCGCGTCTATGCCCTGGGCAAGGCGGTGGGCGAGGCCATCAGCGCCTGGGACAGCAACAAGAAGGTGGCGGTGATCGCGTCCGGCGGGCTGTCGCACCAGCTCGACGGCGAGCGCGCCGGCTTTATCAACAAGGACTTTGATCTGAAGTTCATGGACAGCCTGCTGACCAATCCCGAGTGGGCCACGCAGTTCAGCGTGCATGCGCTGGTGGAGAAGACCGGAACGCAGGGCATCGAGCTGCTGATGTGGCTGGCCATGCGCGCGGCCCTGACGGCGGGCGCGGGCTCGGGCGTGCGCAAGGTGCATAGCAACTACCACATTCCGATTTCCAATACCGCCACCGGATTGCTGGCGCTGGAGAAAGTGGACTGAGACGGTTACCTCGACCGCTATCGACTTGATAGCTTGATGCGCCCGCTCCGCAAGGAGTCGGGCGCTTTTTATTTGCCGGAGCAAGACCCGGCAAGCCAACACACCGATTTGCTATCAATTAAATAGCTAATCACGCAATATCCATAAGCCTCAAGCAACAAAAAAGCCCGCAAAAGCGGGCTTTTCCGTTGCCGAGCAAGACAGCCGGATCAGAGGCTGTCGGTAAAGCTGCGCAGCTTGTCCGAACGGCTCGGATGCTTGAGCTTGCGCAGTGCCTTGGCCTCGATCTGGCGGATGCGCTCGCGCGTCACGTCGAACTGCTTGCCCACTTCCTCCAGCGTGTGGTCGCTGGTCATCTCGATGCCGAAGCGCATGCGCAGCACCTTGGCTTCGCGCGGCGTCAGGCTGTCCAGGATGTCCTTGACCACGTCGCGCAGGCCGGCCTGCATGGCGGCTTCCATGGGGGCGGTGTTGGCGCTGTCCTCGATGAAGTCGCCCAGATGCGAATCGTCGTCGTCGCCGATGGGGGTTTCCATCGAGATCGGTTCCTTCGCGATCTTCATGATCTTGCGGATCTTGTCCTCCGGGATCTCCATCTTGGCGGCCAGCACGCTGGCGTCGGGCTCGAAGCCGAACTCCTGCAGGTGCTGGCGGCTGATGCGGTTCATCTTGTTGATGGTCTCGATCATGTGCACCGGGATGCGGATGGTGCGCGCCTGGTCCGCGATGGAGCGGGTGATGGCCTGGCGGATCCACCAGGTGGCGTAGGTCGAGAACTTGTAGCCGCGGCGGTATTCGAACTTGTCCACGGCCTTCATCAGGCCGATGTTGCCTTCCTGGATCAGGTCCAGGAACTGCAGGCCGCGGTTGGTGTACTTCTTGGCGATCGAGATCACCAGGCGCAGATTGGCCTCGATCATCTCTTTCTTCGCATCGCGCGACGATGCTTCGCCTTCGTTCATGCGCTTGTTGATGTCCTTGAGCTGGTCCAGCGGCACCACCACCCGGGCTTGCAGGTCGGCCAGCTTTTGCTGCAGATCCTGCACCGGCGGCACGTTGCGCGCCATGATGGCGCTCCAGGGCTTGCCCGATGTGGCCTGCTTCTCGATCCACTTCAGGTTGAGCAGGTTGGACGCCACCTTGTGGCCATGCTTGTCGCGGCCGCTGAAGTCGGCGATGAAGTTCTCCTGCGGGTAGCCGCACTTGTCCACGATGATGCGGCGCAGTTCGCGTTCTTTCTTGCGGATGTCGTCCACTTGGGCGCGCACCATGTCGCACAGCTTCTCGATGGTCTTGGCGGTGAAGCGGATGGTCATGAGCTCCTCGCTCAGGGCCTTCTGCGCCTTCACGTAGGCCGGAGTGCCGTAGCCTTCCTTGTCGTAGACCTTGTGGACTTTCTCGAACAGCGAGCGCATCTGGTCAAAGCGGCCCAGGGCCTCGCGCTTGAGTTCCTCGAGTTTTTTCGTCAGCGCCTTGGAGCCGCCGTTGCCGTCGTCGTCGTCGGCCGCGTCGAATTCGTCGAAGTCTTCCTCGGCCACGTAGTCGTCGGCTTCGTTGGGGTTGGAGAAACCGTCGACCACCGTGGTGATGACGATCTTGCCTTCGCGGATTTCCTCACCCAGGCGCAGGATTTCGGCGATGGTGGCGGGGGAGGCCGAGATCGCCTCCATCATGGCCATCAGGCCGCCTTCGATGCGCTTGGCGATCTCGATCTCGCCTTCGCGCGTGAGCAGCTCCACCGTGCCCATTTCGCGCATGTACATGCGCACCGGGTCGGTGGTGCGGCCGAACTCGCTGTCCACGGTGGACAGCGCCGCTTCGGCTTCTTCCTCGGCTTCCTCTTCGGTCGCGGCGGTCGGGCCCGTGTTGTTGAGCAACAGGGTCTCGGCATCGGGGGTCTGCTCGTAGACGGCCACGCCCATGTCGTTGAGCATGGAGATCACGACTTCCAGCGTCTCGGCATCGATCAGCTTGTCGGGCAGGTGGTCGGAGATTTCGCCGTGGGTCAGGTAGCCGCGCGTCTTGCCCAGCTTGATCAGCTGCTTGAGGCGCTGGCGGCGCTTGGCCATGTCTTCCTCGGACAGGACGGTCTCGTCCAGCCCGAATTCCTTCATCAAGGCCCGTTCCTTGGCCTTGCTGATCTTCATGCGCAGGGGTTTGACCTTTTCGCCAGGGGCCACCGGCTCGCCAACCAGATCGGCCTCGATGTCGGCCATGTCCAGGTCTTCCGCACCGGCGGAGGGCGCCGCATTCTTGGGCTTGCGGCCGCGCTTGGCGCCGGTCTTGGGCGCTGCATCGGATGCGGCGGCGGCCTTGGGCGGGCGCCCGGGTTTTTTCTTCGCAACCACCTCGCCGGCGGCAGCGGCGTGGGCGGTTTTCTTCAGTTCGGTGGCTGCGGCCTTGGCGGCAGCGGCTTTATCGGCTTTGGCGGGGGTCTTGGAGGCGGGCACTGATTTGACTTTCGTAGCGGGCTTGGCGGCTGCCTTCGCCGCCGGCTTGACGGCGGCCTTGGCGGCGGCAGTCTTGACGGATGGCTTGGCAGCGGTCTTCGCGACGGGTTTTGCAATGGACTTTGCGGGCTTCTTGGACTTTTGAGCAGGCATGGATCAACCTCAGGACATCAAAAACGGACAAAGAAACAAACACAGGCACCGAAAACGACCGGCGCAGTTGGCGTGACAGAGGAAAAAATCCTCGAGGGGCAAGATGGGAGGGCGAACATTTGGAGTGCAGTCCTTGCGGTGAAGTGGCCGGTCGTGAAACTTGTGTCAACGGTAGGCCTGGCCCGGAGGTGCTGCTGTCGCTCTTGCCGACAATCAACCTTAAATTATATACCAGGAATCCAGAAAAACAATCTGGGGATGCGGCGCATCCCTAACTATTTGTCTGCGGCGTGTTGGCCTCGAGTTCGCGGCGGCGCATTTGCAGCTCCCGGTAGCGCTGCAGGGCCGAAGGATCGGTCTTGGCGGCCTCGATGGCTTCGGTTTCTAGCGTTTTGAGGCGTTCGACCAGCATGCGGTTGAGCAGGTTTCTCAGTTCCGCGTTGGATTCATGGATTTCTTCCGGGGCGGTCAGTTCCGGCCCGGACATGAGGCGCAGGGCCAGGGCTTGCGAATCGTGCTCATGCAGGCCCTCGCGCAGCGCCCCCCAGGGCTGCGGTCCGTGCTCGTGCAACTGGCTCTCCAGCCAGGTGAACAAGGGGCCGTGCGGGGGCGGCAGTTCGCACAACATGGCGTGATCCTCGCTGGAGAGGGTGTCCCAGGCGACCATGTTGCCAAGCAGCAGGCGGGCCGCATGATCGGCCCGGCTGGCGGGCAGCGCACGTCCGGACAGGCGGGCTGGGGGCGTGAATTTTCTGTAGGGTTTGGCTTCATTCCCCCCGGCGTAATTGCGTGAGCCGCTACTGTTTTTATAGCGCCCGGCGTTTCCCGCGCCGGTTTCCGCAGCCTGAGGGATCCACAGATCGGTGAGCTCCCGGCCGGCCAGCTGCACCAGGTCGGCAATTTCGGTCAGCAGTTGCCGCTTGAGCGCGCCGTCGGGCAGCTGCATCCACAGGGGCCTGGCGTTGCTGGCCAGGTGGGCACGGCCTTCGGCGGTGTTGAGGTCGCAGCCTTCGCGCGCCGCGTCCACCAGAAAACGGCTCAGGGGCACGGCCTCGCTCACATGGCGCGAAAACGCCTCGCGGCCGAATTCGCGGATGTAGCTGTCCGGGTCGTGCTCGGGCGGAAGGAACAGGAATTTGACGCTGCGCACATCGGTGGCATAGGGCAGGGCGCCGTCCAGCGCCTTGCGCGCGGCGCGCCGGCCGGCGGCGTCGCCATCAAAGCTGAAGACCACCGAATCGGTGAAGCGGAACAGCTTTTGCACATGCTCGGTGGTGCAGGCCGTGCCCAGCGTGGCCACCGCATTGGGAAAACCCAGCTGCGCCAGCGCCACCACGTCCATATAACCCTCGGTCACCAGCACATAGCCCTGCTCGCGCAGGGCATGGCGGGCCTCGAACAGGCCGTAGAGCTCGCGCCCCTTGCTGAAGACCGGGGTCTCCGGCGAGTTCAAATATTTGGGGGTGCCGTCGCCCAGCACGCGCCCGCCAAAACCGATGCACTCGCCCTTGACGTTGCGGATCGGGAACATGATGCGGTCGCGAAAGCGGTCGTAGCGCTTTTCCTCGCCGCCGTCTTCATCGGCGTTGGTGATGACGAGGCCGCTTTCCACCAGCAGGGGGTCGTCGTAGGCGGGGAACACGCTGGCCAGGCTGCGCCAGCCCTCGGGCGCGTAGCCCAGGCCAAACTGCCTGGCCACTTCACCCGAGAGGCCGCGCTTTTTGAGGTAGTCGACGGCCCGGGGCGTGTTCTTGAGGTGCTTGCGGTAGGCCTCGCCGGCTTTTTCCAGCACATCGGTCAGCGTGGTCTGTTTTTGCCGCTGCTCGGCGGCGCGCGCCCGGTCCTGCGGGCTGGCATCGTCCTCGGGGACCTGCATGCCGTATTGCTGGGCCAGGTCCTTGACCGCTTCGACAAAGGTCATGCCCGCGTGCTCCATCAGGAAGCTGATGGCATTGCCGTTCTTGCCGCAGCCGAAGCAGTGATAGAACTGCTTGGACGGGCTGACGGTGAAAGAGGGCGACTTCTCCGCGTGAAACGGACACAGCCCCATGAAGTTGGCGCCGCCCTTCTTGAGCTGGACGTAGCGCCCGACGATCTCCACCACGTCGGCGCGGGAAAGCAGCTCCTGGAGAAAGGTTTGGGGAATGGCCATTGCACCTGATTGTAGAAACACCAGGCTCAGTCACCCATGACGATGCCTTCGCGCCGCGGGTCGGCTCCGCCCAGCAGGCCGCTGGCGGTCCGCTGGATCGCCTGCAGACCACTGGTCAAGGGCATCTCTCGCACGGCATGGCCCCTGGCCTGGAGTGCCTCGACGGTGCGGGCGGCAAAGCGGTTTTCCTCCAGCAGCAGCAGGGGCATGCCATCCAGCACGCCGAAGTTGGGCAGGTTGATGGCCTGCTGCGGCGACAGGCCCCAGTTGAGCGTGGCGTACAGCGTCTTGGCGGTGTAGTGGATGATGAGCGCCCCGCCGGGGCTGCCCGCACTCATCACCAGCTGGCCCGTGGTCTTGTCGAACACCAGGGTGGGCGCCATGGACGAACGCGGGCGCTTGCCGGGCTGCACGCGGTTGGCGACAGGGGCGCCATTGGCGTCACGAGGGGCAAAGCTGAAGTCGGTGAGTTCGTTGTTGAGCAAAAAGCCGCCGGCCAGCCCCAGGCCGCGGTTCACCATCAGGCGTGCGCCCCAGCCGTCTTCGATGGTGCTGGTCATGGCCACAGCGCGCCCTTGCGCATCGATGACCGAGATGTGGCTGGTGCCGTACTCGGCTTGCGGCGGCATGGGGGCATGGCCGCTGCCGACGCCGCCGGGCTGGCCGGCGGGGGCGTGGCTCATGCGGCGCGGGCCGATCAGCTGGGCGCGAGCGGCCAGATAGCCGGGGGCGAGCAGGCTCATCCAGCTGCCAGCGGGCGGGGCCACAAAGTCGGGATCGGCCACGTACAGGGCGCGGTCGGCATGGGCCAGGCGCGCGGCCTCGGTGTACAGGTGCAGCCAGTCAGAGTTTGGCACGTAAACCGAGGAGGGAGCTGCCACGGCGCCGGGAATCTTGCCGGGGCAGGGGGCCGTCACGCATGGAGCCCGCCGTTGGTTGACCTGGACGTCGGGGCGAAGCGCGGCCGCGTTGGTGTGGTGCAAGAGGCCCAGGATCTGGCCCACGGCGATCGCACCGGAGCTGGGTGGTGGCATGCCGCAGATGCGGTAGTCCCTCGACATGTTGACGTCCCTGGTGTCGGTTGCCGCGCCGGCACGGTAGTCGAAACAAAGGGGTGCGCGTCGCCTGGCGCTGTAGCCGGCGAGATCGGCCAGGCTGAGCTGCCCCGGGTTGCTGGCGTGGCCCTGCACCTTGGCGACGATGGCCTGCGCCAGCTCGCCCTCCATCAGGGCCTGGGCGCCCTGGTCCGCCATGCGCTGGAGCACGGCGGCCAATTCCGGGTTTTTCAGCACATGGCCCACGGGCCAGGGCTGGCCCGCCGGATCGTAAAAATAGGCGGCAGCCACAGGGTCCTGTTTGAGGCGCGGTTCCGTGCCGAGCAGGGCGTGGAGCCGGGGGCTGACCGCAAAGCCGTGGTTGGCCAGGGTGATGGCGGGTTCAAACAAACGGGCCCAGGGCAGCCTGCCGTGTTGCCGGTGCGCCAGTTCCAGCATGCGCACGGTGCCGGGGGTGCCGACCGCGCGGCCGCCCACCACGGCCTGCTCGAACGGCAGGGGTCGGCCGCTTGCGCCGATGAACAGGTTTTCGCCGGCCGCGGCGGGCGCGGTCTCGCGGCCATCGAAAGCCTCCACCTCCTTGCCGTCGAAGTGCAGCAGGAAAGCGCCGCCGCCAATGCCGCTGCTTTGAGGCTCCACCAGGGTCAGCACCATCTGCACGGCGATGGCCGCATCGACCGCGCTGCCACCGGCCTGGAGCATCCGGTGGCCCGCGGCCGTGGCCAGCGGGTTGGCGGCGGCCACGGCGAAGCGGGTGTGGGTCCAGCCCGGCTTGTCGGTGTAAGCCGAGGCGCCCTCAGGGAGTGCCGGCGCGCTGGGTGCGGCACAGGCGGCCAGCAGCCAGGCAAGTGCCAGCACGCTCAGTTCGAGCTTCATGGGGCGCACCATGAAAAAAGGCCGATGAGCCTGCATTTAACAGTCAAATCGGCCTCCAGCCCTTGCCATTCGTGCGCAACCAGCTATTAAATCAATAGCATCAGCGCGGTGCGAGGCGAATCGCGCCGTCCAGGCGGATCACTTCGCCGTTGAGCATGTCGTTCTCGAAGATGTGCTTGGCCAGCTTGGCGTAGTCCAGCGGCGTGCCCAGGCGGCTGGGGAAGGGCACGCTGGCGGCCAGCGCGTCCTGCACCTCTTGCGGCATGCCGAACAGCATGGGCGTGCCGAAGATGCCGGGGGCGATGGTCATGTTGCGGATGCCGTTGCGCGCCAGGTCGCGCGCGATCGGCAGCGTCATGCCGACCACGCCGCCCTTGGAGGCGCTGTAGGCGGCCTGGCCGATCTGGCCGTCGTAGGCCGCCACACTGGCAGTGGAGATCATCACGCCGCGCTCGCCGGTGGCTTCGGGCTCGTTCTTGCACATGGCGTCGGCGGCCAGGCGGATCATGTTGAAGCTGCCCACCAGGTTGACCATGATGGTCTTGCTGAAGGTGGAGAGGGCGTGCGCGCCATTCTTGCCCACGGTTTTTTCCGCTGGGGCGATGCCCGCGCAGTTGACCAGGCCCATGAGCTTGCCCATGGACACCGCCTTGGCCACCACGGCCTGCGCATCGGCTTCCTGGCTCACGTCACATTTGACAAAAGCGCCGCCGATCTCCTTGGCGACAGCCTCGCCTTTTTCGGCCTGCATGTCGGCGATGACGACCTTGCCGCCGCTGGCCGCGAGCATGCGCGCCGTGCCTTCGCCCAGACCTGACGCGCCACCGGTGACGATGAATACCTTGCCTGCAATTTCCATGTTGATCTCCAGAAGGAAGAGGGGTTTTGTTTGACGTTTACGTAAACGTCAATTATGGCGCATCGTCCGTCGCGACCGGGCTGGTGGCCGCGGGTTTTGGGGCCGCGGCCATGCGCGCGCGATGTTTGCTGCTATACTCTGCCCTCTCGAATACTGTAGGCGCGTAGCTCAGCTGGTTAGAGCACCACCTTGACATGGTGGGGGTCGTTGGTTCGAGTCCAATCGCGCCTACCAACAATTTTCGTTTTCACCCATCCTCAGGGTAAACCTTGGGGTTTTGCCGAGGGGCACTCCCTAGAATGTGTTGCGGCGCAATACAGTTCATTCAGCGCCAGCCTGAATCAGAGGAGACCCGCAATGCCAAACAAAAAAACCGCTGATGCCAAAGCCGAGCCGCGCGTCATCAAGAAGTACCCCAACCGGCGGCTTTATGACACCGACACGTCAAGCTACATCACGCTGGCCGAGGTCAAGCAACTGGTGATGGAGAATGAGCCGTTTGCGGTGCGCGATGCGAAAACAGGCGAGGACCTGACACGCAGCATCCTGCTGCAAATCATTCTGGAAGAAGAGGCCGGCGGCAGCCCGATGTTCACCCCGGCCGTGCTGTCGAGCATCATCCGTTTTTATGGGCAGGCCATGCAAAGTTTCATGGGGCCCTATCTGGAAAAGAACATCCAGACCCTGATCGACGTCCAGACCAAGCTGAGCGAGCAGTCCCAGGGACTGACGCCCGAGATGTGGACGAAGTTCTTGAGCATGCAGTCGCCGATGATGCAGGGAATGATGGGCGACTACGTCGAGCAGTCCAAAAACGCGTTCGTGCAAATGCAGGAGCAGATGCAAAAGCAGACCGGGCAAATTTTCGAGGCGTTTGGCCTCAAGCGCTAAGCGGGGCGAATGCGGGGACAATACGGGGCTATGAGCGAAGTTTTATCCCCTGCCTCTCCCCCCAAAGTCGGTTTTGTCAGCCTGGGTTGCCCCAAGGCCCTGACGGATTCAGAGCTGATCCTGACGCAACTCAGCGCCGAGGGCTATCAGACCTCCAAGACCTTCCAGGGCGCCGACCTGGTCATCGTCAACACCTGCGGCTTCATCGATGATGCGGTCAAGGAAAGCCTGGACACCATTGGCGAGGCGCTGGCGGAAAACGGCAAGGTCATTGTCACCGGTTGCCTGGGCGCCACGGTTGGCGAGGGCGGCGGCAATCTGGTGCGGCAGATGCATCCCAGCGTGCTGGCGGTCACTGGACCGCATGCCACGCAGGAAGTCATGGATGCAGTCCATGTCCATTGCCCGAAGCCACATGATCCCTTTATCGATCTGGTGCCGAACACCTTTGGTGTGGCCGGCATCAAGCTCACGCCGCGGCATTACGCGTACCTGAAGATCAGCGAAGGCTGCAACCACCGCTGTACCTTCTGCATCATTCCGTCGATGCGGGGCGATCTGGTGTCGCGCCCGATTGGCGATGTGCTCAATGAGGCGCGTGCCCTGTTTGAAGGTGGCGTGAAAGAGTTGCTGGTGATCAGCCAGGACACCTCGGCCTACGGGGTGGACGTCAAGTACCGCACGGGTTTCTGGGACGGCAAGCCGGTCAAGACCCGCATGCTGGAGCTGGTGCAGGCGTTGGGCGAGATGGCCGATTCCTATGGCGCCTGGGTGCGCTTGCATTATGTGTATCCGTACCCGAGCGTGGATGAGATCATTCCCTTGATGGCCACGGGCAAGGTGCTGCCTTACCTGGATGTGCCCCTGCAGCACAGCCATCCGGATGTGCTCAGGCGCATGAAGCGCCCCGCCAGCGGCGAGAGAAATCTCGAGCGCATCCAGCGCTGGCGCGAGGTCTGCCCCGAGATCGTGATCCGAAGCACCTTCATTGCCGGTTTCCCCGGCGAGACCGAGGCCGAGTTTTCGCACCTGCTGGACTTCATGCGTGAAGCGCGGATCGACCGCGCGGGCTGCTTCGCCTACAGCCCGGTCAAGGGTGCCGCCGCCAATGACATTCCCGGCATGCTGCCGCTTGAGGTGCGCGAGGAGCGGCGCGCGCGTTTCATGGCCGTGGCCGAGGAGGTCTCCGCGGCCAAGTTGCAGCAGCGCATCGGCGCCATCATGCAGGTACTGGTGGACTCGGCACCGGCCCTGGGCAAGCGCGGCGGCGTGGGCCGCAGCTACGCCGATGCGCCGGAGATTGATGGAACCGTCAAGCTCTTGCCGCCCGAGAAAATCAGCAAGACGCTCAAGGTCGGAGAGTTCACGCGGGCCCGCGTTGTGGGCACGCAGGGGCATGATCTGGTGGCCTTGCCGGTGTGAGAGCGGATCAGGCCGTGTCAGTCATGCGCAGAAAAGAAAAAAGCCGCTGGGGTGCAGCGGCTTTCTGTTTAAAAACCATGAAGGTTTTCATTTATATTGGTGCCCAGGAAGGGACTCGAACCCCCACGATGTTACTCGCTAGTACCTGAAACTAGTGCGTCTACCAATTCCGCCACCTGGGCTTTCAGGAAAGAGAGTTATTGTATCAAAAATATTAGCCAAACCAGCGGTCTGCTGGATGAAATTGAAGGAACGATTCAGGGCCATCGCGATGGCCATGGATTTCTGGTTCGTGATGATGGGGAAGCGGATGTTTATCTGCCCCCCAATGAAATGCGCGCCGTGTTGCACAAGGACCGTGTCAAGGTGCGCATCGCGCGTCATGACCGCAAGGGCCGGCCTGAAGGCCGGGTGCTCGAAATCATCGAACGCCCGCCCCAACCCATCATCGGACGTCTGCTGCAGGAGAGTGGCGTCTGGCTGGTCGCGCCCGAGGACAAGCGCTACGGGCAGGATGTCCTGATTCCGAAAAGCGCGACCGGCGCCGCCAAGCCCGGCCAGGTCGTGGTGGTGGAACTGGTCGAGCCGCCCGCCTTGTTTGGCCAGCCGGTCGGCCGCGTGAAGGAGGTGCTGGGCGAAATTGACGATCCCGGCATGGAGATCGAGATTGCCGTGCGCAAATACAGCGTGCCGCATGAGTTCTCGGATGCCTGCATTGCCCTGGCGCGCACGCTGCCCGACAAGGTTCGCCCGCAGGACAAGCGACATCGCGTCGACCTGACCGATGTGCCGCTGGTGACGATTGACGGCGAGGACGCGCGCGATTTTGACGATGCCGTGTACTGCGAACCCGCCACCACGGGGCGTGGCAAGTCGGCCGTCAAGGGCTGGCGCCTGCTGGTGGCGATCGCCGACGTGAGCCACTACGTGGAGACGGGCTCGGCCATCGACGTGGATGCGTACGACCGCGCCACCAGTGTCTACTTTCCGCGCCGTGTGATTCCCATGCTGCCGGAGAAGCTCTCCAACGGCCTGTGCTCGCTCAACCCCGAGGTGGAGCGCCTGTGCATGGTCTGCGACATGTTCGTCACCAGCGCAGGCGAGGTCTCGGCCTACCAGTTCTATCCGGGCGTGATGTGGAGCCATGCGCGCTTTACCTACACCGAGGTGGCGGCCATTCTGGCCAACACGCACGGGCCGCAAGCGGCGCGCCACAAGGAGCGCGTGCCCGACCTGCTCAATCTCCACGATGCCTACCGTGCCTTGCTGGCTGCGCGGCAAAAGCGCGGCGCGGTGGATTTCGAGACCACCGAGACGCAGATCATTTGCGACGAGAGCGGCCGGATTGAAAAAATCGTGCCGCGAACTCGAACCGAGGCGCACCGGCTGATTGAAGAGGCCATGCTGGCGGCCAATGTGTGCAGCGCGGACTTCATCGGACAGAGCAAGCATGCCGGCCTGTTTCGCGTGCACGAGGGGCCGACGCCCGAGAAGAATGAGTTGCTGCGCAATTACCTCAAGGCGATGGGCATTGGCATGACCATCAGCGAGAACCCCTCGCCGGGCGAATTCCAGGCCGTTGCGGCGGCGACCAAGGACCGCCCGGATGCGCAGCAGATCCATTCGATGCTGTTGCGCTCGATGCAGCAGGCCATCTACACGCCGATCAACAGCGGCCACTTCGGTCTGGCCTTCGATGCCTACACCCATTTCACCAGCCCGATCCGGCGTTATCCGGACCTGCTGGTGCACCGGGTCATCAAGGCCATTCTGGGCAAGACCCGGTACCACCTGCCGGTCCTGCCCATGCCGGGCGAGGCGCATGCCAAGCTGTCGCGCCGGCTGGAGAAGAGCGAGGCCGCGAAGTTCAAGGCATCCGGACAGAAACCTAAAAAACCCAGCGCCGAGAACCTGGCCTGGCAGGCCGCCGGACTGCACTGCAGCGCCAACGAGCGCCGCGCTGACGAAGCCAGCCGCGACGTGGAGGCGTGGCTCAAATGCAAGTACATGCGCGAGCACCTTGGCGAGGAGTACGGCGGGGTGGTGACGGCCGCGACCAGTTTTGGAATTTTCGTGACGCTGGACGACATGTATGTGGAAGGGCTGGTGCACATCACCGAGCTCGGCGGCGAGTATTTCCGTTTTGACGAGGCCCGCCAGGAACTGCGCGGCGAGCGCACGGGCATTCGCTACGCCATCGGCACCCGCGTGCGGGTGCAGGTGAGCCGGGTCGACCTGGATGGCCGCCGGATTGATTTCCGCCTGGTGCGCGAGGGCGAGGAGCTGGTGGCGCGTGCCATGAAAGACAAAGGCGTGATGCGCGAGGGATCGGGCCGGATTGCATCGGACGGTGTTCCCGTGAAGACCTCGGTCAAGCGGGCGGCGAAGAAGGCGGCTGCTTCAACGGAACGTGCGCCCAAATCACCGATCCAGGCACTGAAGTCGGCGGTCCGGCAGGCCGCCGCCAAAAGCAAGGGCCGCAACGCACGGCGCCGGCCTTGAGGCGGACTGCGCGGCTCAATTTCTAACAAAAAAGGAACTCAGATGGTTGCAGCCAGCAAGGTCGCCATTGTGACGGGCGCCGGTACGGGGGTTGGCAAGGCGGCTGCGCTGGCCTTGCTCAAGGATGGCTATCGCGTGGCGCTGGCTGGGCGGCGCAGGGAGCCGCTTGAAGAGGTGGCCACGGCGTGCGGGGCGCCATCGCGGGCGCTGGTGTTGCCCACCGACGTGTCGGATCCGGACGCTGTTCGCCAGCTGTTTGACGGCACGGTGCAGGCTTTTGGGCGCGTGGATGTCCTGTTCAACAACGCCGGGGTCAACGCGCCTGGCATTGCGCTGGAAGACCTCACATTGGCGCAGTGGAAGAACGTGGTGGACATCAACCTGACCGGCATGTTCCTGTGCATCCAGCAGGCGTTTCGGGTGATGAAGGCGCAAAGCCCGCGTGGTGGACGCATCATCAACAACGGCTCCATTTCGGCGCATGCGCCGCGGCCCAACTCCATTGCCTACACGGCGACCAAGCATGGCGTGATGGGGTTGACCAAGACCGCTTCGCTGGACGGCCGAAAGTATGACATCGCGGTCGGCCAGATCGATATCGGCAATGCCGCCACCGAGATGGCGGCGCGCATGGCCAAGGGCGTGATGCAGGCCAACGGCGAGATTGCGGTCGAACCCCTGATGGATGTGAACATCGTGGGGCAGTCGGTGCTGTACATGGCCAATCTCCCGTTGGAGGCCAATGTCATGTTTCACACCGTCATGGCGACCAAGATGCCTTTTGCCGGACGGGGCTGAAGGGGCGCGCGCCCGAGGCCGTGGCCTGCGCAGGGCGTCGTCAGAATGTTCTGCAGAGGGCGCCGGCCGTCAAGGGCATGCTGTCGGACCATTGGTCGGCAGCCAGCCCATGCCGATAGACGGACTCGCAGGCGGCCTGAAACGCCGGTGTGCCTGCGGCAAGCCGCGCACCAATCATGCCGGCGAGGACGTCGCCAGTTCCCGCGGTCGCCAGCCTGGCATTGCCGGTGGGATTGATGGCGGGAATCTGGCCTGGCGCGGCGATCACCGTGCCCGAGCCCTTGAGCACCACGGTGCAGCCATGGCGTTGCGCCAGTTCGCCGGCGGCCGCGAGACGGTTGTGCTGCACTTGTGTGGCTGTTACCCCTAGAAGCCGGGCCGCTTCCAGCGGGTGTGGCGTGAGCACGGTGGCCCATTGCCGCGCGCTGCGCGCCCGCAGCAGGATCTTCAGCTGGGAATCATTTGCTATTGAATTAATGGCATCTGCATCAATCACGGCACGGGGCGAGGCTGAAAGTATTCTTGGAAGCTGGTGCCGGATGACATCGCCCCCGCCACAGCCACAGACCACCGTCAAGGTTTTGAGGTCCAGCGAGTCGAGGGTGCGGAACATGAGTTCCGGTTGCTGGACGTCAACGGCCATGGCGCCACCATCGAGCAGTCCGACAAACACCCGGCCTGCATGCCCGTGCAGCGCGGCGCTGGCGGCCAGCAGGGCGGCGCCCGTCATGCCCGGTGCGCCGCCAATGACGGCCACGTCTCCGTAGCTGCCTTTGTGGGAGGCATGCGGGCGTGCGGCGCTTGCCGGTGGACCGCACAGCTGAGCATCCGGTCCGGTTGATGCGGGATCGTCGGGATCCAGTGTGACGTCCAGCGTGTCCAGCCATACGTCCCCCGCGGCATCACGTCCCGAGGCGGTGAACAGGCCAGGCTTGAGCGTGAGCAGACTCAGGGTCAGCTGTGCCCGTACGACCAGTCCGGGGGCATGGCCAGTGCCGGCGTCCAGGCCGGAGGGCACATCCACGGCCAGCACCGGCGCGCTGCCCGAGTTGATCTGCGTGATCCACTCGGCCATGCGGTTCTCCGGGCTGCGGGCCGAACCGATGCCGAGCAGGGCATCAATGCACAGATCGTAGTCTTGCGGTGGCGTGTTGGCGAACGTGACGCCGGCCTGCAAGGCTCTCTGATACGACTGGGCAGCATCATCCGGCACGCTGGCGGGGCTGCCCAGCCAGGTCACCACGGCTTCCTTGCCCCACAGGCGCAGGTGCATGGCGGCCTCGAGTCCATCGCCGCCGTTGTTGCCGGGGCCGCAGGCGATCCAGACGGTACGCGCGTGGGGGGCCATGGCAAGCGCCAGCCGGGCCACGACGAGCCCGGCGCGCTGCATCAGCGTGTGGGGCGGCAGGCTGGCCGTCGCAGCCCGTTCCATCTGCCGCGTTGCGTCAATGCCGTGCAAAGGGTGGTTCGAACCGGGATCGACTTTGAACATCGGGAAAGCTTAACACCAGGATGGGGCCGCCGCATGGCTGGCGTCACATGCTCACGCGCCGGGCGGGCACGGCCCGCCGGCTCAGAACTCGTAGGTGTCGCCTTCGCGGGCCAGGCGAATCTCGGGGCCGCCAGCTTGCGGGGGATCGGCGGCCAGGGCCTGTGCGAAGGCTTCTTCCAGGGCATCGTCGCTGCGGGTCGGCTCGTGGTGCGTGCAGTACAGAACGCGGGCCTTGGCCTCCCGGGCCGATTGAATGCTGGAGGCAAAAGTGCCATGGCCCCAGCCTTTTTTGGCGGGGTACTCCTGTGCCGTGTAGGAGCAGTCGGCGATCAGGACATCGACGCCGCGGATGGCGTCCAGGATGGATGCATTCTTTTCATCCACAAAGGTCTGATACTCGGCATATTCCTCATCGGAGGGATCGTAGATGTTGTACGGCGGTTCATGATCGCCGGTGAAAAAGACGGATTTCCCGCCACTTTCAATGCGGTAGCCGAAGTTGATGACGGGATGGTTGAACAGATACGGGGTGATGCTTGCCGAGCCGACCTGAATGCTTTGCTCGGGGGACAGTGTGACGTACTCGACCCGGGTCTTCATCTCGGCCTCGCGTACCGGGAAATAGCTGTACTGCAACTGCACCGACATGACCTGCTCCACGCCTTTGCCCGAGACCGGATCAAAGGCGCCATGCAGGCGCAGGACATTGCCGGGAATGAAATTCGGGATGAAAAAGGGCAGGCCCTGGATATGGTCCCAATGCGAATGGGTGATGAACACATTGGCGGTCACGGGCAGCTCCGCCAGCAGTGTCTGGGACAGCGGAAAGATGCCGGTACCCGCGTCAAGGATGATCAGCTCATCGGAGTCGGTGCGGATTTCGATGCAGGTCGTGTTCCCGCCGTATCTGACAGTCTTTGGTCCTGGTGAAGGGATGGAACCCCGGACGCCCCAAAATCGGATCTTCATGCGTCGCCTTCAAGTCTGGAGAAAATCTTGGCTTCCTCGAACATCGGTGCCAGATCGCCCAGAGACAGCGTGACTGCGTCCAGCGAGCCGCCCAGGCGTGTGGCGACAGAGAGGGGCAGTTCCTCGATGCAGGCGTTGCCGCCGAAACCGAAATTCAGCTTTTTGCTGATCTGGTTGGCGGCGAACACGCAGGCGATCATGTCGGTGTCTTTCAACTCGGGGCCGTACTGGTAGCGAATGGTTTCTATCAGGCTGGCCGGGAAACGCCATTTCTCCACCAGCATGGCGCCGACGACCGCATGGTCAGCCCCGATTTCCTGGCGCAAGGCCATGTGCAGCGAGGTGCCGCTGTGCTGGCTGGTTTCGAGTGCCTTGCGGAATTCCTCGGGCATGAACTGGGCGAAGACGACCTTGCCGAAATCGTGCAGCAAGCCGGCAATGAAACAGTCCATCGGATCGGCATCATCGACCCGGGCGGCCAGTTGCCGGGCGATGCCTGCCGTTGCCAGGGAATGCAGCAGATATTGCTGCACGTCGAATCCGGCGGCATTGTTTTTGGGCAGCATTCCGATGGCGGCAATGCTCAAGGCCAGGTTTTTGATCGTATTGAAGCCCAGGTAGACCACTGCATGGCTGATGGACGTGACCTGTTTGGGCATGCTGTAGTAGGCCGAGTTCACCACTTTCAGAATCTTGACGGTCACCACGGGATCCTTGTCGATCACCTGGACCAGATCTTTGGGCGTGCAGTCCACGTCCCGCGTTAATTCCAGAATTTTCTGCACGCTCTTGGGAAAGGCCGGCATGCCGTCAACAGCGGCGGTCAGTTTCTGGGAGAGTTCGGGGCTCATGGGTGGATTGTCTGCGAATCGTTCATTGTGTTCCGTGATGGCCCGATGTGCGTACGGGGCCGACAGCTGGCTGGCGGGGCGCGACGAATGGAGTCGTGCCAGGCTTACCCGCCCAGCCGGGCGACTCCCAATCCTTCCAGATCGAGCTCCGGCTGTCTGCCGCCAATCAGGTCGGTGACGGCGCGTGCCGAGCCGCAACTCAGGGCCCACCCGCTGGAGCCGTGCCCCAGATTGAGCCAGAGGCCGTCAATGCCGCTGGCGCCGATGAGCGGCGGACCATCCGCCAGCATCGGACGGGCGCCCTTCCATAGCTGGATGCTGTTGGAATGGTTCGCCGCACCCGGAAACCAGTCGTGCAGAACCTTGTACAGGGTCTGGACCGAGCTTGCGCGCTTCTTGTCGGGCGAGCCGCCGATCTCGGCGCTGCCGGCCACGCGGATGCGGTTGCCCAGGCGGGAGATCGCGACCTTGTAGCGCTCGTCCATCACGGCGCTGCGTGGGGCATTGAGCGGTTCCCGGATGGAGGCGCTCAATGAGTAGCCATAAACCGCGGCCATCGGAATTTTGATGCCCAAGGGTTTGAGCAACTGGGCTGAGGCCAGTCCGGCGCACATCACCGCCGCATCGAACCGGCGCGGCGCGCCTTCACCCGCGATGAGCAGAGACACGGCTGGCGACTTTTCCACCTGGGTGACCGTCGTGTCGAATGAAAACTTCACCCCCCTGCGCTGGGCTTCATTCTTGAGCAACAGGGCAAACTGGCGGCAGTTGCCCACTTCATCACCAGGCAGATGGATGGCGCCCAGGAATGAGGTGTCCGGATTGAGGGCGGGTTCGATTTGCCGCGCCTCGTCCGCGCTGATTTCCCGAAACGGCACGCCCGCCTCGCGCAAAATCTGCAGGCCGGGCTGCATCAGCCTGCGCTCCCCCTCGGTGCGCAAAAGCGCCATGTAGCCGGTGCTGCGGTCGTACTCCAGCTGCAAACCGGACGTGATCTGGTGCAAACGCTCGCGGCTGTAGAAGGCCAGGCGTTGCAGGCTTGCCCGGTTGGCGAGGTAGGTGTCGAGTTTGCAGGCGCGGTACCAGCGCCACATCCAGGCCAGCTCGCTGCCGGACAGTGGCAGACCGAGCCTGACCGGCGCGTAGCGGCTGAACAGATGGCGCATGACCTTGGCCGGCATGCCGGGTGCGGCCCACGGCGTGACATAACCCGGTGCCACGATGCCCGCATTGGCAAAGCTGCCTTCCTCGGCCGCGGCGCCGCGGCGCTCGAATACGGTGACTTCGTGTCCGTCGACTGCCAGCTCGTAAGCCGTTGTGACGCCAATGATCCCGGCGCCAATGACTGCTATTTTCATGAGTCCCTTTTACTTGATTAAACGACTGTTGCCCGTCGTTTCCTTGCGGATTGCTATTGTTTTTGCAGTAGATGTTCAATCTGGAGCGCAATGTTCAATACCGGATCATCATGCATGGCGGCATGCCAGATCATCAGGCCGACCGGCAATGCGTCCGGGGCATGGCATGGTATCGAAATGGCGCAGCCGTCGAGCATGTTGATTACGCTGGTGTTGCGCAGCAGCAGGGCGTTGACCCGGAAAAACGCCTCGTCCCGTTCCTTGCCGGGGGCGAGCTCGGCCAGCGGCGGGGCCACGATGGGGACGGTCGGGGACAGGATGGCGTCAAAGCCCCGGAGGGCTTTTTCTGTTCGCGCGATCCACTCGTGCCGGGCATGCGTGAGGTCAATGTAGTCGTTGGCCGTCATGGTGGCGCCGCGCTCAATGCGGACTGCCACGCGAGGATCGTAGCGGGCGGATTTGCGCAGCAGCAGGGCGCGGTGCCAGGCATGGCTTTCGGCGGCTGCAAAACCGCCCGTGGACTGGATGGCACCCAGTTCGCTGATCTCGGGTAGCTTGATTTCCTCTATGCGTGCGCCGGCCTGGCGCAGAGTCTGCAGCGCGTGCTCATAGGCGCGCGCGACGAATGGATCGAGTCCGTCGTGCATGACAGTGGGGGTGATGGCCAGGCGATACGCGCTCAGCGGTGCATCGCTGCGCGTGACGATGCGGGCCGCCAGTATTTGATGGGCCAGGATGGCGTCGCGCACGGAACGGGTCATGGCGCAGACCGGGTCCAGGGTCGTGGACAGGGGAATGGTGCCCGCGGTTGGGACCAGTCGAGCCGTGCTTTTGAAGCCGACAATGCCGTTCAGCGCGGCGGGAATCCGGATCGAGCCACCCGTGTCCGAGCCCAGGCCGATGAAGGCCGCGCCGGTGGCAACCGAGACCGCCCCGCCGGAGCTTGAGCCCCCGGGGATGCGGGGCAAATCGGTGGCGCCGGCGTTGGCCGGCGTTCCGTAATGCGGATTGGTGCCCACCCCGGAGAAGGCGAATTCAGACATGTTGGTGCGGCCCAGGATGGCGGCGCCAGCCGCTTTCAGGCGCGCCACTGCGGGGCCATCTTGCGCAGCAGCGGGGGCGTCGGACAGCACGACGGAGCCGGCGGTGCTGACTTGTCCGGCCATGTCAAAGAGGTCCTTGACCGATGCCGCAAGGCCGGCCAGCGGCCGGTGCCTGTTGTCCGGATCTGCCGCCGTCGCGCGGGCCTCGTCGAACAGGGTTTTGAGAAAAACCTGGCGGCAGCGGGGGGACTGCGCCATGGCGATGGACTTGTCCATTTCCGCCCCGGCACTGGTTTGATCCGTTTTCAGGCTGTCTCGGATCGTGTGGAGGTCTGGGCGCATGATTTTGGGGAGTGCCTGTGCTATACTTTTTGGGTTTTGCTGAGTGGTCAAAAGACTGTCTTGGCGGACAAATCGCAAACCAGTTCAATCAAGGTGTTGCGGCTTTGGCGGACGAATCGAGAGACGTCGGTGAAGTTGCAAAACGAACTGGATTTTAGACGCAACCTTTGGAGTTAACCATGTCTGTAACCATGCGCGAAATGCTGGAAGCCGGTGTCCATTTCGGACACCAGACCCGCTTCTGGAATCCCAAGATGGCCCCGTATATCTTCGGCCATCGCAACAAGATCCATATCATCAACCTGGAAAAATCGCTGCCGATGTTCCAGGAGGCGGCCAAGTTCGTGCGTCAGCTGACTGCCCGGCGTGGCAGCATCCTGATGGTCGGCACGAAGCGCCAGGCGCGTGACATCGTGGCTGCCGAGGCGCAGCGCGCAGGCGTGCCCTATGTTGACCAGCGCTGGCTGGGCGGCATGCTGACCAATTTCAAGACGGTCAAGACCTCGATCAAGCGCCTCAAGGACATGAAGGCCCAGCAAGAAGGCGGCCTGGAGAGCATGAGCAAGAAAGAGCAACTGATGTTTGCCCGGGAACTGGCGAAGCTGGAAAAAGACATCGGCGGCATTCAGGATATGGCTGCCTTGCCGGATGCGATTTTCGTGATCGACGTGGGTTACCACAAGATTGCCGTGGCAGAAGCCAAGAAGCTGGGTATTCCGCTGATTGGCGTGGTGGACTCCAACCACTCGCCCGAAGGCATCGACTACGTCATTCCCGGTAACGATGATTCGTCCAAGGCGGTCACGCTGTATGCCCGCGGAATCGCCGATGCGATCCTCGAAGGACGTGCCAATGCCGTTGACGATGTCGTCAAGGCGGTGTCTACCGAGAGCGGCGATGAATTTGTGGAAGTGGAAGAGGCATCTGCCTGAGTTCCTCATGACCCGAAGAAAGGGGCTCATGTGCCCCTTTTTTTTAGTCCCTTTTAGAATTGAATTGAACTGAGTACGGAGAATCAAGATGGCTGCAATTACCGCAAGCATGGTGGCTGAACTGCGCGGGAAAACCGACGCTCCGATGATGGAGTGCAAGAAGGCCTTGACGGAGGCCGATGGCGACATGGCCAAGGCCGAGGAGCTGCTGCGCGTCAAGCTGGGGAGCAAGGCTGGCAAGGCGGCGTCGCGCGTGACGGCGGAGGGCGTGGTGGCCAGCCATATTGACGGCACGGTGGGCTCGCTGATTGAAATCAACTGCGAAACCGACTTCGTGACGAAGAACGACAGCTTCCTGGCGCTGGCCAAGGCCGCGGCTGAACTGATTGCCAAGCACAATCCGGCCGACGTGGCCGCGCTGGGCGCGCTGGCTTACGCGCAGGATGGCTTCGGCCCCACGCTGGAAGATGTGCGCAAGGGCCTGATCGGCAAGATCGGTGAAAACATGAGTTTTCGCCGTTTCAAGCGCTTTGGCTCCGGAGCCAAGCTGGCCGCTTACCTGCATGGCACGCGCATCGGCGTGGTGGTCGAGTTTGAAGGCGATGAAGTGGCGGCCAAGGATGTCGCCATGCATGTGGCTGCGATGAAGCCGGTTGCCTTGTCCAGCGCCGATGTGCCTGCCGAATTGGTGGCCAGGGAGCGCTCGGTCGCCGCAGCCAAGGCGGCCGAGGATGCCGCAACGGCGACGGCAGCAGGCAAGCCGGTCCAGTCGGCGGAGATTGTCGCCAAGCGGATTGATGGTGGTGTGCAGAAATTCCTCAAGGAGGTGTCCTTGCTCAATCAGTCCTTCGTCAAGAATGACAAGCAGACCGTGGAGCAAATGCTCAAGGCTGCCGGAACGACGGTGAAGGCCTTCACGCTGTATGTGGTCGGCGAAGGGATCGAGAAGAAGGTGGATGATTTTGCGGCTGAAGTCGCGGCCCAGGTCGCCGCGGCCAAGCAGTCCAGCTGACGGAAAATCGGTATTGCCCGCACCCCGAATTTTGTCCAGCACGCGCCATTTCAAGGAGATCCCCATGTCCAACGCCAAGCCAGCCCACAAGCGCATCCTGCTCAAGCTGTCTGGCGAAGCCTTGATGGGGGATGACCAGTTCGGCATCAATCACGCCACCATTGTGCGCATGGTGGAGGAGGTGGCCGAAGTGACTCGCCTTGGCGTGGAGGTGGCGGTTGTGATCGGCGGGGGCAATATTTTTCGTGGCGTGGCTGGCGGTTCGGTCGGCATGGACCGGGCGACGGCTGACTACATGGGCATGCTGGCCACGGTCATGAATGCCCTGGCCCTGGCCGATACCATGAACAAGGCGGGCCTGACGGCGCGCGTCATGTCGGCCATTGCCATCGAGCAGGTGGTGGAGCCGTATGTCAGGCCCAAGGCCCTGCAGTATCTGGAAGAGGGCAAGGTCGTGATCTTTGCTGCCGGCACCGGCAACCCCTTCTTCACGACGGACACGGCGGCGGCACTGCGCGGAGCGGAAATCGGCGCGGAGGTGGTGCTCAAGGCCACCAAGGTGGATGGGGTGTACACCGCGGACCCGAAGAAGGATCCGAAAGCGACCCGCTACGCCAAAATTTCGTTCGATGACGCGATGTCGCAGAACCTCGGCATCATGGATGCCACGGCATTTGCATTGTGTCGGGATCAAAAACTGCCCATCAAGGTCTTTTCCATTTTCAAGCATGGCGCACTCAAGCGGGTGGTGATGGGGGAAGACGAAGGCACGCTGGTATATGCCTGACCATGTCAGAATTGCATGGGGCTCGCACCCCATTTTGAACAAGCGTCCGAGGAGGGAAGCATGGCGATTGCCGAAGTGAAAAAAACGGTTGAAGTCAAGATGGATCAATCCATCGGTGCATTCAAAAGCAATCTCACGAAAATCCGCACTGGCCGTGCCAATCCGGCCTTGTTGGACTCGGTGCAGGTGGACTACTATGGCTCATTGATGCCGATCAGCCAGGTTGCCAATGTGGCCCTGCTGGATGCGCGCACCATCAGCATCCAGCCTTGGGAAAAGGGCATGGGAGCCAAGATCGAAAAGGCGATTCGGGACAGCGACCTCGGACTCAACCCCTCGGCCATGGGAGACCTGATCCGCGTTCCGATGCCGGCCATGACGGAAGAGCGCCGCAAGGAGCTGACCAAGGTGGTCAGGGCGGAGGGCGAAAATGCCAAGATTGCCGTGCGCAATCTGCGCAGGGATGCGAATGAAGCCGTGAAGAAACTGGTCAAGGACAAGCTGGCTTCCGAAGATGATCAGAAGCGAACCGAAACCGACATCCAGAAGGTCACCGACAAGCACATCGCAGAAATCGACCAGCTGGTGGCGGCCAAAGAGCAGGACATCATGGCGGTTTAAAGTGCCCTCACGCCTGCCACTTCGTGTGCTGTGCTGCTCCCTGGCGCAGATTTGCCCCGCGCCTCGCTTGAGCCGGGGGCCTTCATGCCGCGGGGTGGCCCGGCGGCGCTCATGACTTCCCTCGGTAACACCATGACCCAGATTCCGCACCATATCGCCATCGTCATGGACGGGAATGGCCGTTGGGCATCCAGGCGTTTCCTGCCTCGTGTGGCGGGGCATAAACAAGGTGTCGATGCGCTGCGCCGTTGCGTTCAGGCCTGCGTTCAGCGTGGGGTGGCCGTGCTCACTGTTTTTGCCTTCTCCTCGGAAAACTGGAACCGTCCGGCGGAGGAGGTCTCCGGCCTGATGGAGTTGCTGGCGTTCGCGCTGTCCCGGGAAGTGCCACAACTCAAGCGCGACGGCGTACGGCTTTATTTCGTGGGCGAGCGTGCCGGCTTGTCTGAAAAGATATGTTCGGGCCTGGCCCAGGCAGAGGCGGCGACGGCGTCCAACTCGCGCCTGATCCTCAATGTCTGCTTCAATTACGGCGGCCGCTGGGACATCGCCCAGGCGGTATCAAGATTGGCCCAGCAGGGCAAGCCGGTGAGCGAGGCGGATCTGAGCTCGGCCATGGCACTGGCGCATGTGCCCGACCCCGATCTGATCATCCGCACCGGCGGCGAGCATCGGCTGAGCAATTTCCTGCTGTGGCAGGCCGCCTACTCGGAACTGTATTTCAGCGACAAGCTGTGGCCCGAATTCGATGAGGCCGCGCTGGACCAGGCGATCGCCGACTTCAGCCAGCGCGAGCGGCGCTTTGGCAAGACATCCGAGCAGATTTCGGGCGAGACCTCCGGCCAGAAAGTGGCCTGAGAACTTCAGATGCTCAAGCAGCGCATCATCACGGCCTTGATCCTGCTGCTGGTTTTGTTGCCCGCGCTGTTCCATCCAGCACCGCAGCCATTTTGCGCCATTGCACTCGTTTTGATCGCGGCGGGCGCCTGGGAGTGGGGGCGGCTCAATGGGGTCGGGCCGGCCAGGTCGGTTCTCGCTGCTGTGGTGTGCGTGGCGATGTGCGTTGCCACCTGGTGGTTCGGGCTGCTGCAGCAGCGCCTGCCTCTGCTCTGGAGCCTGGCTGGAGGGTTCTGGGTGCTGGCGGGAGGCTGGCTGCTGCGCGCTGGAGTTCCGGTCTGGGCCACCCTGCCCAGAATGGCCCGCATGCTGGCCGGGCTGCTCGTGCTGTGGCTTGCATGGCTGGCCGTCGCGCAGGCAAAAATCATAGGCGTCAACTTTTTGCTTTCTGTTTTGCTGCTGGTCTGGGTGGCCGATATCTTTGCCTATTTTGCGGGCAGACGTTTTGGCGGACGCTGGAGCCAGGGCAAGCTGGCGCCTGCCATCAGTCCCGGCAAAAGCTGGGAAGGCGTCTGGGGCGGCATGGTGGGCGTGCTGGTGCTGGCCGCGGCCTGGCGTTGGGCCGATGTCGCGGCCCAAGCCAGCGTCCCCAGTCTGTACAGCCACCTGGTCGAAAAAGGATGGTGGTTCTTGCTGATCGCGGTGTTGTTCATGAGTGCCATGAGCGTGGTGGGCGACCTCATTGAGTCGCTTATCAAGCGAAGTGCCGGAGTCAAGGACAGCAGCGGACTGCTGCCCGGTCATGGCGGCGTGCTCGACCGGCTGGATGCCCTGTTGCCAACGCTGCCTTTGGCCATGATGCTGTATTCCTTGTGACTGACATGAAGCAACGCATCGCGGTTCTTGGCTCCACCGGCTCCATTGGAACCAGCACCTTGGATGTCATTGCCCGGCACCCGGAGCGTTTCGAGGTTTTTGCCCTCACGGCTTCCACGCAGATTGAATTGATGCTGCAACAATGCGTGCAGTTCAATCCGACTTACGCCGTCATGGTCAGCGATTTCCATGGGCAGGAACTGGAGCGCAAGCTGCGGGAACTCGGTTCGTCAACGCGGGTCCTGCGGGGGGCGCAGGCCCTCACCACCGTGGCGTCTCACGCGCAGGTGGATATCGTCATGGCCGCCATCGTGGGGGCGGCCGGATTGGCGCCCTGCCTGGGGGCAGCCCGCGCGGGCAAGCGATTGCTGCTCGCGAACAAGGAGGCCTTGGTGGTGGGCGGCGAGGTGTTCCTGCAGGCCGTGGCGCAAGGCGGTGCCACCCTGTTGCCCATTGACAGCGAGCATTCCGCCATTTTCCAGTCCCTGCCGGAAGATCCCGCGGCATGGAGCCGGCGGGTTGACAAAATCATTCTGACGGCTTCCGGCGGGCCATTCCGGACCCGGGATCCCCGCACGCTGCGTGATGTGACGCCGGAGCAGGCCTGTGCCCATCCCAATTGGGTGATGGGCCGGAAAATTTCCGTTGATTCGGCCACGATGATGAACAAGGCGCTTGAAGTGATCGAGGCGCGCTTTCTCTTCGGGCTGCCGCCTGAGCGGCTGGAGGTGGTGATTCATCCCCAAAGCGTGATCCACTCGATGGTGCAGTACAAGGACAACTCGGTGCTCGCCCAGCTTGGAACGCCCGACATGAAAGGGCCCATCGCCTATGGGCTGTCCTGGCCTGATCGCATGGTCTCGGGTGCCGAGGCGCTGGATTTCCGCACGCTGGCTGACATGACGTTCGAATCGCTGGACACGCATGACCACCAGGAACGTTTTCCCGGCTTGAAGCTGGCCTGGTCCGCCCTGCAGGCGCCTTCGGGTACGACGGCGGTGCTCAACGCTGCAAATGAGGTGGCGGTTGCAGCCTTTTTGGAAAAGCAGATTCGGTTTGACCAGATTCATGCGGTCAATGTCGAAACGCTGGGAGCGGTCGGCACGAACAGCCCGCAGACACTCGAGGATTTGCTGAGCCTGGATGCCCAATCGCGCGATGCTGCCCGGCGGGTGGTCAAGCGCCTGGGCAACTGACATGAACAGAGGTGAAACATGCTGACGGTGCTGGCCTTTGTTGTTGCGCTGGGTTTGCTGATTGCCGTGCATGAGTACGGTCACTATCGGATGGCGGTGGCTTGTGGCGTGAAGGTCCTGCGCTTTTCGGTGGGATTTGGCCGGGTTCTGGCACGCTGGCAGCCCAAGAATTCCCCGACCGAGTTTGTGATCTGCGCTTTCCCCGTGGGGGGCTATGTGAAGATGCTCGATGAGCGCGAGGCGCCTGTCGCCTCGCAGGAGCGGCATCTGGCATTCAATACCCAGCCCTTGGGGGCGCGGGCTGCGATTGTGGCGGCAGGTCCGGTGGCGAATCTGCTGCTTGCCATCGTGCTGTATGCCCTTGTCAACTGGACGGGCGTGACGCATCCCAGGGCCGTTCTGGCGAGCCCGCAGGCAGGCTCCATTGCGCAGCAGGCTGGATTGAGGGGCGGGGAGCTGGTGAAGCGCGCCGGATTTGACGGCGCCGAGCTGCAGGCCATCAAGTCGTTTGAGGATTTGCGCTGGCTGCTGACCCGGGGCGCGCTGGATGGCCAGGATGTGCGGCTTGTCTTCACTTCCGCCGACGCATCTGGCGATGCCTTGCTCAGGCTCAGTCGCCTGGAGGCGAAGGATGCCGATGCCGAGCTTTTTCGCAAGATAGGCATCACGGCGCCCTTCACGCGCCCGGTGATGGGTCCGGTTATGGCGGGTGGTGCCGCGGAAAAAGCCGGTTTGCGCGAGGGCGATGTTGTTCTGGGCATAGGTCCCGTGGCCGTGGTGGATGGCCAGCAGTTGCGCGAGCTGGTTCGTGCCTCGGTTCAGAACGGCAGCGCCGTGACGCATCCCTGGAGAATTGTGCGTTCCGGCGCGGATATCGAGCTTCTCGTGACACCCGCTACAAGACAGGAGGGGTCTGTCTGGGTCGGGAAAATCGACGCCTATGTCGGCGCGCCGCCCGAGTTCGTGACGGTGCGGTACGGGCTGCTTGACGGCCTGTGGCTCGGAGTGGTGCGAACCTGGGAGATGTCGGCCCTTACCTTGCGCATGATGGGCAAGATGGTGGTGGGCGAGGCTTCCTTGAAGAATCTCAGTGGTCCATTGACCATTGCAGACTATGCCGGCAGGTCTGCCAACCTGGGGCTGAGCCAGTACCTGGTCTTCCTGGCCTTGATCAGCGTGAGCCTGGGGGTGTTGAATTTGCTACCCTTGCCCGTCCTCGATGGCGGGCACCTGATGTATTATCTTTGGGAGGGGCTGACGGGAAAAAGCGTGCCAGAGGCATGGATGGACCGTTTGCAGCGGGGTGGCATCGCTGTGCTGTTGGCCATGATGTCGATCGCGCTCTTCAATGATCTGCACCGGCTCCTGGGTTAATTTTCACGATGCCGGTAGACGGTATCGGACTGACTTTCATAAATAAAAATGCAACTCAATCGTTTTCGCTTGCGGCTTGTCTCGACAGTGGCGGCCCTGGTCTTTGTGGCCCATTCTGCGTGGGCGGTCGATCCGTTCACCGTGCGTGACATACGCATCGAGGGTCTGCAGCGGGTCGAGCCCGGAACCATATTTGCGTCCTTGCCGGTGCGCGTGGGGGACACCTACAACGATGAAAAGGGGTCTTCCGCGATCCGTGCCCTGTTTGGATTGGGCCTGTTCAAGGACGTGCGGCTCGAAGTCAGCGGCGATGTCCTGGTGGTCATCGTCGAAGAGCGCCCCACGGTGGCCGATGTGGAATTCGTGGGCACCAAGGAGTTTGACAAGGAAATACTCAAGAAGTCCTTGCGCGATGTCGGCCTGACCGATGGCCGTCCGTTTGACAAGGCGCTGGTCGACCGCGCCGAGCAGGAGCTCAAGCGCCAGTACATCAACCGCAGCCTGTACGCGGCAGAAGTGGTGACGACGGTCACGCCGATTGAGCGCAACCGGGTGAACCTGACGTTCACCGTCACCGAGGGCGAGCCGGCCAAAATCAGCGAAATCCACATTGTCGGCAACACGGTGTTCAGCGAAGCAACCTTGCGCGGCCTGTTTGACTTGGATACCGGTGGATGGCTGAGCTGGTACACCAAGGCCGACCGCTATTCGCGGGCCAAGCTCAATGCGGACATCGAGACCTTGCGCTCCTACTACCTGACAAGGGGGTATCTGGAATTCAAGGTCGACTCGACGCAGGTTGCCATGGCGCCCAACAAGCAGGATATCGCCATCACGATCAACGTCTCCGAGGGCGAGCGTTATGTGGTGTCGGGCATCAAGCTGGAAGGCAATTACCTCGGCAAGGAAGACGAGTTCAAGTCGCTTGTCAGCATCCGGCCAGGACAACCCTACAACGCCGATCAGGTGGCCCAGACGACCAAGGCCTTCACGGAGTACTTTGGAAATTTCGGGTTTGCCTTTGCCCGTGTCGAGGCCCGTCCCGATATTGACCGCGGCACCAACCGCGTTGCACTGGTTTTGTATGCGGAGCCCTCCCGCCGGGCCTATGTGCGGCGCATCAACATTGCCGGGAACAATCGGACCCGCGATGAGGTGGTGCGTCGTGAGTTCAGGCAGTTCGAGGCTTCCTGGTACGACGGCGACAAGATCAAGCGCTCGCGCGACCGGGTGGACCGCCTGGGTTATTTCAGGGACGTCAACATCGAGACACAGGATGTCCCGGGTACACCCGATCAGGTGGACCTCGTTGTCAATGTGACCGAAAAGCCGACGGGCAGCGTGAGCCTGGGGCTGGGCGTCTCAAGCAGCGAAGGCCTGGGGCTTTCATTTGGCGTGCGGCAGGAAAATGCCTTTGGCTCCGGCAATTCGCTGGGTCTTCAGCTCAATACCAGCAAGATCAATCGCACCGTGGTGGTTAGCACGACCGACCCCTATTTCACCCCCGATGGAGTCTCCCGCACTTTCGATCTCTATCATCGCGTCAACAACCCCTATCAGGACACGGACAGTTACCAGCTGGTGACCACCGGTGCCAGCATGCGTTTTGGCGTGCCATTTACGGAAATCGATACGGTTTATTTCGGCGCCGGTGTTGAACGGACAACGATCGATGTGGGCACCTATTTGCCGACCGCCTATCTTGATTACGCCACTCAGTTCGGTTATACGAGCACGGGTGTTCCGTTGACGGTGGGATGGGCGCGTGACAACCGCGATAGCGCGCTTGCGCCCAACAGGGGGCGTTATCAACGGGCGACCGCCGAATGGGGTGTCGCGGCGGATGTGCGCTATATCCGGGGCAGCTATCAATACCAGGAATACATTCCCCTGAACAAGCAGTTCACCGCCGCCTTTAACGGAGAAATCGGATGGGGCAAGGGTCTGGGGGATCGTCCTTATCCGCTGTTCAAGAATTTCTATGCCGGGGGACTTGGCTCGGTGCGCGGATTTGAGCAAAATAGCCTGGGGCCGCGCAGCACGCCGCTGGCGGGCGAAACGATTGGCGCTGCGATCGGTGGCGCCAAGAAACTCATCTTGAATGCCGAGCTGCTCGCACCGTTCCCGGGCGCCGGCAATGACCGGACCTTGCGGATGTATGGGTTTTTCGACATGGGTAATGCTTTCAGTGCCGACGAAGGCATCCGCCTCAGCGAACTGCGCTCGTCGGTGGGGGTTGGCATCAGCTGGATTTCACCGATGGGGCCGCTTCGCCTGGCGTTTGCCAAACCGCTCCGGACCGTCGAAGGCGATAGAATCCAAAGAATACAATTTCAGATTGGAACCTCTTTCTAATGAAATATTTTTCACGTCAATGCTGTTTGGCTGTCCTGCTGGGCTGCTTCGCCTTTGCCATCCAGGCGCAGGCGCAGGAGTTCCGCGTGGGCTTTGTCAACACCGACCGGATTTTCAAAGAGGCCAGCACCGCCAAGGCGGCACAAGCCAAGCTGGAGCAGGAGTTCGGCAAGCGGGAAAAAGAGCTGGTGGAACTGGGTGCCACCCTGAAGGGTCTGGGCGAGAAGTTCGAGCGCGAGGCGCCGACCCTGTCGGAAGGACAGCGCGCCGCGCGCCAGAAGCAACTGGTCGACCAGGATCGGGATTTCCAGCGCAAGCGGCGCGAATTCCAGGAAGACCTCAACTCCCGCAAGAATGAGGAGCTGCAGCAGGTTCTCGAGCGGGCCAACAGGGTGGTCAAGCAGGTGGCCGAGTCGGAAAAATATGATCTTGTCCTGCAAGAGGCGGTTTACATCAACCCCAAGCATGACATTACCGACAAGGTGATCCGGGCCTTGAATGCGGGTGCCAGCAGGTAGTCGGTGCCCAAGGCAAGCGACGTGTGGCACTCCGTCTAGGTTCGATCGTTCAGTCTCTCGGGGGTGAGCTTCATGGTGACCCCGACCTGCTGATCCTGGGTCTGGCGCCGCTGGAATCAGCGGCTTCGCAAGACCTCAGTTTTCTCAGCCACCCCAAATACCAGCAGCAGCTGGCCGCTTCCAAGGCCGGGTGTGTCATTGTGAGTCCCCAGATGCAGCCCGCGGCTGTCGCGCGCGGAGCCTGCATTGTGGCTGAGCAGCCCTATCTTTATTTTGCCCGGGTGACGCAACTCTGGAAGCAGCAGCGCCCCGCTGCTGCCGCCGCCGCACGCATTCATCCCAGTGCGGTGGTGGATGCGCAGGCATTTGTCCATCCGCAGGCTTCGATCGGTCCCTTGTGCGTGATCGAGCGCGGCGCGCGCATTGGCGCGGCGACCGTGCTCAAGGCGCGCGTGATGGTCGGCGAGGATTGCGTCGTGGGCGAGCGCTGCATTCTGCATCCCGGGGTGGTGATCGGAGCGGACGGTTTCGGTTTCGCGCCGAACGGGGATGCCTGGGAAAAGATCGAGCAGCTCGGCGCCGTGCGCATTGGCAACGATGTGGAGATCGGGGCCAATACCTGTATCGACCGCGGCGCCTTGCAGGACACGGTGATCGAGGATGGCGTCAAGCTCGACAACCTGATACAGATCGGGCACAACGTGCGCGTGGGCCGGAACACCGCCATGGCCGGCTGCGTCGGCGTGGCGGGCAGTGCCGTCATCGGCGCCGGTTGCACCATCGGCGGCGGGGCTGTGGTGCTCGGACATCTCACCCTGGCCGATGGCGTGCATGTTTCAGCGGCCTCGGTGGTCACGCGCTCCCTCCTCAAGCCGGGGCACTACACCGGCATGTTTCCCATCGACGACAATGCGTCCTGGGAAAAAAATGCCGCCACCCTCAAGCAGCTGCATGGCTTGCGCGAGCGCGTCAGGGTGCTGGAAAACAAGATCAAAGAAGCGAACAAATCATGATGGACATTCACCAAATCCTCAAGCAACTGCCGCACCGTTATCCCTTCCTGCTGGTGGACCGGGTGCTGGAGCTGGAAAAAGGCAAGCGCATCAAGGCGCTGAAAAATGTCACGATCAACGAGCCCTTCTTCACCGGCCATTTTCCGCATCGTCCCGTGATGCCGGGTGTGCTGATGCTCGAGGCCCTGGCGCAGGCGGCGGCCTTGCTGGCTTTCGATGCCCTGAACACGTCGCCCAATGACGAGTCCGTGTACTATTTCGCAGGCATCGATGGCGCGCGTTTCAAGCGTCCGGTGGAGCCCGGGGATCAACTGATTCTTGAGGTTGAGCTCCTGCGCATGAAGGCTGGTATTTTCAAGTTCAAGACGCGTGCGATGGTGGGTGATGAAGTCGCCGTGGAAGCCGAGTTGACCTGCGCCATGCGCACCATCAGCTGAGGATTCCCGGGTGACAGCGATTCATTCCACCGCGATCGTCGACCCCAAAGCCGAACTCGACAGCTCGGTGAGTGTCGGCCCCTACACCGTGATCGGTCCCCATGTGAAGGTGGGGGCGGGAACGACCATCGGCCCGCATTGCGTGATCGAGGGGCACACGACCATCGGGCGCGACAACAGCATCTTCCAGTTCAACTCGCTGGGCGCCATTCCCCAGGACAAGAAGTACGCGGGCGAGCCCTGCGAGCTGGTCATCGGCGAGCGCAACACCATTCGCGAGTTCTGCACCTTGAACATCGGCTCGCCCGGCGATGCGGGTGTCACGCGGGTTGGCGACGACAACTGGATCATGGCCTATGTGCATCTGGCGCACGACTGCCAGGTGGGCAACAACACCATCTTTGCCAACAACGCCCAGCTGGCCGGGCATGTGCATGTGGATGACTGGGTGATTCTGGGCGGCTTCACGGTGGTGCACCAATTCGTCAAGCTCGGCGCGCACAGCATGACGGCCATGTGCTCGCTGCTGTTCGCCGATCTGCCGCCCTTTGTCATGTGCCAGGGGCAGCCGGCCCAGGCGCGATCCATGAACTATGAGGGCTTGCGCCGGCGCGGCTTTTCCGCCGACCGCATCGCCGCCGTCAAGGCCATGCACAAGGCGCTGTACCGTGATGGCCTGACGCTGGAGCAGTCCCGGGCGCAAATTGCCGAGCTGACGCAGCGTTACCCCGAGGCTGTCGAGGACGTTCAGATGATGTCGTCCTTCCTGTCTGAAACCTCGCCGCAACGCGGCATCGTTCGCTGAATTCATGGCTGCTGTGCCGCCTGATTCAGCGGCCCGGCCAACCACTGCCGGGCCCGTCGTTGCCATGGTCGCCGGCGAAACCTCCGGCGACTTGCTGGCGGGCTTGCTGCTGGATGGACTGAAAGAACGTTGGTCGTCCTTGCAGGCTGTGGGCATTGGCGGCGCCCAGATGGCCCGACGCGGTTTTGACGCTTGGTGGACGAGCGACAAGCTGGCCGTGCGCGGTTATGTCGAGGTGCTGCGGCATTACCGCGAGATTGTCGGCATTCGCCGGCAGTTGCAGTCGCGCTTGCTGAGCCGGCCCCCCGACGTCTTCATCGGCGTGGATGCGCCCGATTTCAACCTGGATCTGGAACTGGCCCTCAAGCAGGCAGGTGTCAAGACGGTTCATTTCGTCAGCCCCTCGGTCTGGGCCTGGCGGCCCGAGCGGATCGAGAAAATCCGGCGTAGCGTCGACCATGTGTTGTGCATCTTTCCGTTCGAGGTCGCGCTGCTCCGGCAGCATGGCATTGCGGCCACCTATGTCGGCCATCCCCTGGCCAATGTGATTCCGATGGCGCCGGACCGCGCCGCTGCCCGCCAGGCGCTGGGCCTGAGGGCCGACGATCGGGTGGTGGCCCTGCTTCCTGGCAGCCGCAGATCCGAAATCCAATACCTGGCTCCCAGGTTTTTTGCGGCCGCGGCCCTGATGAAACGGGCGCAGCCAGCTATCAAATTCATAGTGCCTGCGGTGCCCGCCCTGCAGGAGCGGATCATGCAGGCGGCGCGTGCCGCCGGCATCGGCAACGCGCTGCAGATCGTCACCGGCCAGTCCCACGCGGTGCTGGCGGCCTGCGATGTCACGCTCATTGCCAGCGGCACGGCCACGCTGGAGGCCGCGCTGTTCAAGCGCCCCATGGTGATCGCCTACAACATGAACTGGCTGTCGTGGCAAATCATGCGCCGCAAAAAATTGCAGCCCTGGGTGGGGCTGCCCAACATCCTGTGCCGTGAGTTCGTGGTGCCTGAGCTGCTGCAGGATGCGGCGACGCCGCAGGCCCTGGCCGATGCCGTGCTGCAATGGTTCGACGCACCTGAGAAAATAGCGGCTTTGCAACAACGGTTCAGCGCGCTGCATGCCGAGCTCCAGCGCGACACTTCCCGACTGGCGGCCGATGCGATCGAGAAAATTCTTCAAGGCTGAACAGGCCGCATTCATGTGGGATACCCCGGGTCTGATCGCCGGCGTGGACGAGGCCGGACGCGGCCCGCTGGCCGGGCCGGTGGTGGCGGCGGCCGTCATCCTGGATGACCTGCACCCCATCCGTGGGCTGGCCGACTCCAAGACGCTGACCGCGCTGCGGCGCGAGAAGCTTTATGACGAGATCCGCGCCAAGGCCCTGTGCTGCTCGATTGCCGAGGCCAGCGTGGAGGAAATCGACCAGCTCAACATCCTGCAGGCCACGATGCTGGCCATGCGGCGCGCGGTCGAGGGCCTGCGCTTGAAACCCGCCAAGGTGCTGGTCGATGGCAACCGCATTCCCGTGCTGGATGTGCTGGCCGAGGCCATCATCAGGGGCGATTCACTGGTGCCCGCGATTTCGGCCGCCTCGATCCTGGCCAAGGTGCATCGCGACCGCTGGTGCAAAGAGCTGCACGAGCAATACCCGCAATACGGCTTTGCCGCGCACAAGGGTTATGGCACGGCCGAGCACATGACGGCCCTGCGCGAGCATGGCGCCTGCCCGCAGCACCGCAAGTCCTTCGCGCCGGTGACCGAAGTATTGGCTTGCGCTGGGACTGTCCGATGAAACACAAGGACAAAGGCGAGCTCAGCGAGGCCCCTTCGAAGCATGCCATGGAACCGGCTTTGCCGGGCCATCGGCATGGCCCCCTGGAGGGGCGGGGCGAAGCGACACGTAGTGCGCGCAGCCTGGGGGTGCAGCACGTTACTTCGCGTGACAACGCGCTGCTCAAGGAGCTGCGCCGGCTCTCGCAGGACAGCACGGCCTACCGCAGAGGAGGCCGCTTCTGGGTCGAGGGCGACCATCTGTGCCGCGCGGCGCTGGAGCGCGGCCGCCAGCCGGCCATCGCTGTGTTTTCAGAGTCATTTTGGCCCTCAGCCCCCGAGAAACTTGCGCAGGCCGCTATCAAAACGATAGTGATTTCGGATGCGCTGTTCCGTGACATCAGCACGCTGGAGTCGCCGGCGCACATGGGTTTTGTGTTTGAGTTGCCTGCCGCCGCCGACCTGCTGCCCGGCGCGGCCACGGTCATTCTGGACCGTGTGCAGGATGCCGGCAATGTGGGGTCCATCCTGCGCAGCGCCGCCGCATTCGGTTTTCATCAGGTGATTGCGATCAAGGGCACCGCGGCGCTGTGGAGTCCGAAGGTGCTGCGCGCCGGCATGGGGGCGCATTTTGGCCTGCACCTGCTGGAGGGTGTTGACATGGCGGCGCTGCAGGCCCTGACGGTGCCCATCGTCGTGACCAGCTCGCACCAGGGCGGGCTGATCCAGCATCAGCGTCTGCCCATGCCCTGTGCCTGGGCGCTCGGGCACGAGGGGCAGGGCGTCTGCGACGCACTGCTCGCGCGCGCTGTTTTGTCGGTGCGCATCGGCCAGCCGGGCGGCGAGGAGTCGCTCAACGTGGCCGCCGCCGCCGCCATTTGCCTGCACGCCAGCGCGGTCGCTGCAGTCGAAGTGAAATCTTGAGCGCCGCCGGGCCGTCCCAAGGCGCGAGGGCCCCCTCGGGGGGCAGCGCAGCACACGCAGTGGCAAGCGTGGGGGCAAGATGAGCGCCGCCGGGCCGCCCCCAGGCGCGAGGACCCCCTCGGGGGGGCAGCGCAGCACACGCAGTGGCAAGCGTGGGGGCCATCTCCCCTCGGCTATAATCGCAAGCTGTTCAGAAATCCAGCCGCCCCAGCGCATTTCAAGCCGAACCCCTCTCAAAAGCAGCAGCCAGGACTCGTTTCTTGTGGATGCGTGGGCGCGCCCGTAACCAATCCGGAGTACCCAGTGCTTTTGTCTCTCAAGGGAACCACGCCCCACGCCATTCTGGCGCTCGCAGACGGCACGGTCTATATTGGCAATTCGATTGGAGCCGCCGGCTCCACGGTCGGCGAGGTGGTGTTCAACACCGCCATCACCGGCTACCAGGAAATCCTCACCGACCCGAGCTACTGCCAGCAGATCGTGACGCTCACGTACCCGCACATCGGCAACTATGGCGTCAACGAGGAAGACATCGAAGCCGATAAAGTCCATGCCGCCGGCCTCATCATCAAGGATCTGCCCCTGCTGGCATCGAACTTTCGCCAGACCCTGTCCCTGAGCGAATACCTGGTGCGCGAAGGCACGGTGGCCATTGCCAATATCGACACCCGCAAGCTGACGCGCCAGTTGCGCACCCAGGGCGCGCAGAATGGCTGCATTCTCGCGCTGGCTGCGGGGCAGGAAGTGACGCCAGCCGCGCTGGACCGGGCGCTGGCCGCAGCCAGGGGCGCTCCCCACATGGCCGGGCTGGACCTGGCCAAGGTGGTGTCGGTCAAGTCCGCATACGACTGGGCCCAGACCGAATGGCGGCTCGGCGCGGGTTACGGCACCCAGACCGCGCCGAAATTCCACGTCGTGGCCTACGACTTCGGCGTCAAGAAGAACATCCTGCGCATGCTCAGCAGCCGGGGCTGCAAGGTCACGGTGGTGCCGGCGCAAACGCCCGCCGCTTCAGTGCTCAAGCACAAGCCCGACGGTATCTTCCTCTCCAACGGCCCGGGCGACCCGGAGCCCTGCGACTACGCGATCGACGCCGTGCGTGAACTGATCGAGACCGGCATCCCGACCTTCGGCATCTGCCTGGGCCACCAGATCATGGCGCTGGCGTCGGGCGCCAAGACCTTCAAGATGAAGTTCGGCCACCACGGCGCCAACCATCCGGTGAAGGACCTCGATACCGGGCGCGTCTCCATCACCAGCCAGAACCACGGCTTTGCCGTGGACGCCAACACCCTGCCAGTCAAGCTGCGCCCCACGCACGTCAGCCTGTTCGACGGCACGCTGCAGGGGCTGGTCCGCACCGACAAGCCGGCGTTCTGCTTTCAGGGCCACCCGGAAGCCTCGCCCGGCCCGCACGACATCGCCTACCTGTTTGACCGCTTCACGGCATTGATGGAAAACCAGCGCGCGACGCTGGGGGAGAAAAAGTAAATGCCAAAGCGCACAGACATCAAGAGCATCCTCATCATCGGCGCCGGCCCGATCATCATCGGCCAGGCCTGCGAGTTCGACTATTCCGGCGTGCAGGCCTGCAAGGCCCTGCGTGAGGAGGGCTACAAGGTCATCCTGATCAACAGCAACCCGGCCACGATCATGACCGACCCGGCCACGGCCGACGTCACCTACATCGAGCCCATCACCTGGCAGACGGTCGAGAAGATCATCGCCAAGGAAAAGCCTGACGCCATCCT